>NZ_JBEOSJ010000001.1:1509-608471 GCF_040302905.1 Streptomyces sp. NPDC096193
CAGGACGCGGCCGCACAGGGCAAGGCCCAGGCGCAGGAGAAGGCGGCCAAGGCCAAGACGCAGGTCCAGGACGCGGCCGCACAGGGCAAGGCCCAGGCGCAGGAGAAGGCCGCCAAGGCCAAGACGCAGGTCCAGGACGCGGCCGCACAGGGCAAGGCCCAGGTGCAGGAGACCGCGGCCCGCGTGGCGCACATCGCTCAGGACAAGACGCCCGAGCAGGTGCGCGAGAAGGCCGCTCAGGCCAAGGCGCAGATCGCGGAGACGGTGGCCACCGTGGCGCACACCTTCCAGGAGAAGGCGCCGGACGCGCTGACCGACAGGGCGAGCCAGGCCGGTGAGGTAGCGCGCCGCCGTAAGGGCCCGCTGCTACTCACCGCCGCCGCGGGTGTACTGGTGCTGGTTGCCGTCAAGCGCCGTGGCAGGAACCGCTGATGAAGGCGTCGAAGATCGCGTACAAGCCGGTCGGCATGGTCCTCGGTACCGTGAGCGGCATGATCGCGGGCGCCGCGTTCAAGCAGGCGTGGAAGGTCATCGGGCATCAGGACGACGCTCCCGACGCCACGGACCAGGACCGGTCTTGGCGTGAGATACTGATCGCCGCCGCTCTGCAGGGCGCGATTTTCGCCGTGGTGAAGGCCGCGGTGGACCGCAGCGGAGCGACCGCCACCTATCGGCTGACGGGCACCTGGCCCGGCTGAGGATGCTGTCCGGGTGCCCGGGGCGCACTGCGTGAAGCAGTCGGGCACCCGGGCAGCCCGGGTCCGGGGGCCTGTGTCCGTGTCCCCGTCGCGCCCGGTCGCACCCCTCTCACGCGGGAGAGAAATCCCGCGCCGCGCGTCGGCCGCCTTCGTACACTGAGGGCATGAACCGACGACGACATTGATCCACCACTGAAGGTCCGCACGGAACGGGCTGTCGAGCGCCGCCCACGGGACGAGCGCCGACGCCGCCATCCGTTCCGTTCGCAGAAGGACCTTCGATGCTCTTTCCCACCTCAGGCGTGCCCGCTCGCAACTGCGTGCCCGGCCCGCAGATCCGGCGGCTGGAGCGGACGCTCCTCGTGTCCGCCGGCTTCGAGGATCTGATCCTGCTCTATCCGGTCTACGCACTGCTCTTCGCCGAACACGGCCTGAGCACCGCGGAGGTCTCCTCCCTCTTCGCCATCTGGTCGGTGACCGGACTGCTGCTCGAAGTGCCTTCGGGTGTGTGGGCCGATGTGGTCTCCCGCCGGCTGCTTCTGATCATCGGGCCGCTGCTGTCGGCCGCCGGATTCGCCCTGTGGGTCGTGGCCCCGTCGTACGGGGCCTTTGCCGTCGGCTTCGTCCTCTGGGGCACCGGCGGTGCGCTGCGTTCCGGCGCGCAGGAGGCCCTTGTCTACGAGGAGCTCGACCGGCTCGGTGCCGCGTCGCGCTACGCCGGGCTGATGGGCCGCGCCGGGGCGGTGAGCATGGCCGCGACGGCGGTGGCCACCGCGGCGGCGGGCCCACTGTTCGCACTCGGCGGCTACGCGGCGCTGGGCACGGCCAGTGTCGTGGCGTGTGTGCTGTGCGCGGCCGCGGCGGCCTTTCTGCCCGAGCACCGGCCGGACAACTCGGCAGGACAGGACGACGAGGCCCCGGCAGCGGGTTACGCCGCGACGCTCAAGACAGCTCTGTCCGAGGTCCGCAGGAGCAGGGCGGTACGCCACGCCCTGCTGATGGCCGTTCTTCTGACCACGGTGTGGGGTGCGCTGGACGAGTATGTGCCGCTACTGGCCATGGAGATCGGAGCGTCGACGCGGGACGTGCCCTTTCTCGTCCTGGCCGTCTGGGTCGGTGTCACCCTCGGCAGCCTGCTCGCCGCGCGCGCCGAGCGTATGGCGGCGTGCACGACGGGTGCGGCCGTCGCGGTGGCGGGACTGCTCATGGCGGTGGGCGCGCTGTCCGGCAGCCCGTACGGCTTCCTGCTCCTCGCGTCCGCCTTTCTGGTATTCCAGATGGCCGACGTGGTCGCCGACGCCCGGTTGCAGGCGGCCATCCCCGGGCCGAGCAGGGCGACCGTGACCTCACTGGCGGGCCTGGGCACAAGTGTGTCGACGCTGCTGATGTACGCGGCTTACGGCACGGCGTCCCAATACACCGGCCACGGCACGTTGTTCGCCCTGTTCGCCGTGCCGTACGTCCTGATCGCGTTCGCTATGACGCGATCGGTGAGGTGAGGTCGACCACGACGGCGTACGGCTTCGCAAGCGACGGCCGACGTGCGGCGCTTACCGCCGGAAACCCCGCACGACCCGTCCCGTTCCTACTGTGCCGCAGTACAGTAAGGGCGCCGCCCATGGACGAAGGCGAGCCCGGCCGGGGGGCCGGGCCGCCGGGTGCGGGCGCTCGCCGTGCTCCGCCGACGACCGCGGCACCAACGGGTGCGAGGGTGTTTGCCCGGGCCTGTGCAAGCATGGGGACACCGACCGCGTCCTCCGGATCCGAGGAGGCCCGTCCCCCGGGGTACCGCCGTGACCAAGCCTGCCGCTCGCGAGCCGCAACGCAGCAATTCCCGCTCGAACCGGGCGCGGATCCTGGCCGTGGCGCGCCGCGAGCTGGCCGTCAACCCGGAGACCACCCTCGAGGAGATCGCGCGGGCCGCAGGCGTCGTTCGTCGTACCGTCTACGGTCACTTCGCCGGCCGGACCGCCTTGCTCGACGCTCTCGCCGACGAGGCGGCGGGCGTACTGCGGACGGCGGTCGACGTCGCGACCGCACCGCACGAGGACCCCGAGCGGGCATTCGCGCGTTTCGTCCTGACCATGTGGCCCATCGGCGACCGCTACCGGATGCTGCTCGCGCTCGCACGCCGCGATCTCGGCATGGAGCGCGTCACCGGCGTACTGGCGCCCGCACGCCGGGAAGTGACCGGCATCCTCGACCGGGGCCGGGCCGCGGGCACCTTCCACGCCCATGTGCCGCCGGCCGTGCTCAGCGCCGCACTGGAAGCCCTGACGCTCTCCCTGCTGGAGAGCGTCAACAGGCAGGCATGGAAGGACAACGGGGAAGCCACGGCGGTCACCACGCTGATCGCCGCCGGCGTGCCCGCGGAGCGGGCCGAGACTGTGGTGCGCGAGCTCGCGGAGTCGATCGACGTCGTCATCGAGCCCGACGACACTCTCTGATCCACCGCCCCTCACTCTCTGTCCACCACCCCTCTCGGGGGCTTCTCACCCACGCCGTACGGCTGCGACCAGCCGCGCTTCGGCGTGGGTTGCGACGTCCGCACACCCGCTCCCGCACGGGCTCGCAGCCTCGACGGGGAGCCCATTTGCACACGCCTGTGCAAGTAACTAGTCTGCACATGA
Source organism: Streptomyces sp. NPDC096193 (assembly GCF_040302905.1). Classification (NCBI taxonomy): domain Bacteria; kingdom Bacillati; phylum Actinomycetota; class Actinomycetes; order Kitasatosporales; family Streptomycetaceae; genus Streptomyces; species Streptomyces sp. NPDC096193. The sequence continues at coordinate 4,838 of NZ_JBEOSJ010000001.1, forward strand.
GCGTGCAAATAGTGGTGCTCCCCCATCCCCTCCCTCGAAAGTCCAGACAATGCCTCTCCTCGCGAAGACGCCGGTCGACAGGATGGACACGCCCTACGCGCGGCGCTGGTGGGCGCTGCTGGTGCTGTGTCTCAGCCTGCTGATCATCGTGATGGCCAACACGTCACTGATCGTCGCGGCCCCCGACATGACCCGAGACCTGGGCCTGAGCAGCAGTGACCTGCAATGGGTGATCGACGGCTACACCGTGCCGTACGCCGCCCTGATGCTGGTGCTCGGCGCGATAGGCGACAAGTACAGCCGCCGGGGCGCCCTCGTCGTCGGTCTGCTGATCTTCGGTGCGGGATCGGTCATGGGAAGCCTCGTCGACGAGACCGGGCTGGTCATCGCCGCCCGCGGGATCATGGGCGTGGGCGCCGCCGTGATCATGCCGGCCACCCTGTCCCTGCTCGTGGCGACGTTCCCCCGCACGGAACGCGGCCGTGCCATCACCGCCTGGACCGCGACATCCGGCCTGGCGATCGCTGTCGGCCCGCTGGTCGCCGGCTTGCTGCTGGAGAACCACGCCTGGGGCTCCACCTTCCTGATCAACGTGCCCGTCGTGGTGCTCACCCTCATCGGGACCCTGACGCTGATCCCGCCGTCGAAGGCGGAGGGCATGGGCAGGCTCGACTTCGGCGGCGGACTGCTGTCCATCGTCTCGATCGCCGCACTCGTCTACGCGATCATCGAAGGGCCCCACTTCGGCTGGGGCACCGGTCCCGTGACGGCCGCGGTGGTGGCCGCCGCGGGCCTGCTGGTTTTCGTCCTGTGGGAGCTGCGTCACCCGCAGCCCATGCTGGACGTACGCAAGTTCAAGATCCGCTCCTTCAGCGGCTCCATGCTCGCCGTGCTGTTCTTCTTCTTCGGCACTTTCGGCTCGATCTACTACGCCACGCAGCACCTGCAGTTCGTGCTCGGCTACGGCGCGCTGGACACCGGCGTACGTCTACTGCCCCTCGCCGGCGCGGTGTTCGTGGGTGCCGCGCTCACCGGGCGCCTCACGCCCAAGGTGGGCATGAAGACAACCGTGGTGGCCGGCATGGTGATTGGCACCGTCGGCGTCCTTATGCTGACGCTGATCGACACGAACTCCACCTACACGGACTTCGTCGGGCCCCTGGTGCTGCTGGGCGTGGCGATCGGGCTGAGCGTGTCCCCCGCGACCGACACCATCATGTCGACGTTCCCGGAGAACGAACTGGGCGTCGGCGGCGGCGCCAACGACACCGCACTCGAACTCGGCGGATCACTGGGAATCGCCGTCCTCGGCTCGCTGCTCGGCACGACCTACCGCAACGAGCTGACCGACCTGGTCGGCAACCGGCTGCCCGCCGCGGCCCTCGACACCGCGAAGGACTCCGTCGGCGGAGGACTCGCCGTCGCCGAGCGCCTCGCCCAGGACCCGGCCGTCGGCCCCCAGCAGGCACAGGCGCTCGTGGGCGCCGTCCACCAGGCGTTCGCCCAAGCCGTGTCGAGCACCAGCCTGGTCGGCGGCATCACGATGGGCGCGGGCACGCTGCTGGTGCTGTTCGTCCTGCCGGGCCGCAGGCGGCGCAAGGCCGCGGCGGAGGATGCAGCGGCCACCGCGCCTGAGCAGGAGACCACGAAGGTCGGCTGAACCGTCCGGCGGTGAGCCTCTCCCGGGCTCGGGGCTCCCGGGCTCGGGGCTCGGGGGCTCCTGGGAGATGTGGTTCGCTCCCCGGAGCCGCGTCGGTCGCGGTCGTCGCCCCTCACACGCGCTCCCGCTCCGGCCGGGCTCCAGAAGCGACGCCGGTCCGGCGGTGGGAGAATCGATCACGGGGGCAGCGCCCGCTGGAGGACCGTGGATCTGGAAAGCGTGACCGACGAGCTGTACCAGCTCCTGCCCCAGGACTTCACGGCCGCGCGCAATGAACGCGCGGCCCGGGCCCGCACAGCGGGAGACCGCGAACTGGCGGCACGGATCAAGGAGCTGCGGCGTCCGACACTGTCCGCCTGGGCCAGCAACCTCCTCGTACGGCAGCAGCCGGAGAAGGTGCAGCCGCTGATCAGCCTGGGTGAAGGGCTGCGCCAGGCCCATCAGCAGCTCGACGGCGGGCAGCTGAGGGAGCTCGGCCGACAGCAGCACGCGCTCGTCGGCGCCCTGGCCCGGGAAGCCCGGAAGCTGGCGGAGGCGGCCGGCCAGTCGGTCGGCGAGACAGCACAGCACGAGATCGAGGACACGCTGCATGCCGTGCTCGCCGATCCTCGGGCGGCCGAGGAATGGGCAGCGGGACGTCTGGCCAGGCCGCTCAGCGCGCCCGTGGGTTTCGACGGCGCGGTGCAGACCACGGTGCCTCCCCGGGAGACACCTGCCACGCCGTCGGGCGGTTCGGCGAAGCCCGAGAAGCGGACGCAGCCCGGTACGCAGACGCGGTCGCGGGCCGAGGAGCGGGAACTGGCCAAGCAGCTCGACCGGGCCCGGAGGGCGGCCGAGACCGCCGAAGCCGCCGAGGAGAAGGCGAGTGCCCTGGAGGCGGAGCAGCGGGAGGCCGAGTCGGAGAGGGACCGGACGGACACCGCGCGGATCGAGGCCGAGGAGCGGGTGTCGGAGCTGGCCCGGGAGCTCAAGGCCGCCCAGCAGCAACAGAAGGAAGCCCGCGCGGAGGCACGGACCGCACGTGACGCCGCGAAGGCGGCCGAACAGGCCGCGAAGTCGGCGCGCCGGCAGGCATCGGCGGCGAGCAAGAAGGCCGAACGGCTGGCGGCGCAGACCCCCGAATGAGCCCCGGTGCGGCCGCCGGTGGCCCTCCCGGCCACACCCCGAGGTCCGCCACGCACCGGGCCGACGACCCGGATCTCCGCACCGCACCCGGCTCCGGCCTCCCCCCGGGAACCGGGAGGCCCTGACAGCCGCCCGGCCCGGGGTGCCGACCGGCCTGGACACCCGACCGGCCTGGAATGCCGACCGGCCTGGGGTGCCGATCGTGGGGAGCGTGCTGAAAACGCGTCGACAGACCGCCGCGGCAGAGGGATAGCATCCGTCGCCGTGACGACCTCGAACGACGACCGCATCCGCCCCTTCCGCATCGATATCCCGCAGAGTGAGCTCGACGACCTGCACGAACGCCTGGACCGCACCCGCTGGCCGGACGAACTGCCCGGGGCGGGCTGGGACTACGGGGCCCCGCTCGGCCACGTGCGGGAGCTCGTCCGGTACTGGCGGCACGAGTACGACTGGCGGGCGGAGGAGGCCGCACTCAACGCGTGGCCGCAGTTCACCACGACCGTCGACGGAGCGAGTGTCCACTTCGCCCACCTCCGGTCGCCGGAGCCGGACGCGACACCCCTGATCGTCACGCACGGCTGGCCGGGATCCGTCGTGGAGTTCGCCGCCATCGCCGGCCCGCTGACCGATCCGCGTGCGCACGGCGGCGATCCGGCCGACGCCTTCCACCTGGTGATGCCCAGCATCCCCGGCTTCGGACTGTCCGGCCCGACGAAGGAGCGCGGCTGGGAGTTCCAGCGGGTGGCCGCCGCCTTCGGCGAGCTGATGGCGCGACTGGGCTACAAGCGGTACGGCACGCAGGGCGGCGACTGGGGTGCGGCCGTCGCCCGTGAGCTCGGCCGGATCCACCGCGACCGGGTCATCGGCGTCCACCTCAACCTCCTGCCGGGTGCGGCCGCGTCGGAGGAGCCGGGTGCCGAGGAGACGGCCGCGCTGAGCCCGGCGGAGCGCGAGCGCACCCGCGCCTCCTGGGAGCGCAACAAGGTGTGGATCCGCGAGCGCCAGGGCTATGCCGACATCCAGGCGACCCGGCCGCAGACCCTGGCCTACGGACTGACGGACTCCCCCGTAGGCCAGCTGGCCTGGATCGCGGAGAAGTTCCACGAGTGGACGGACAGGCGAGAGCGCCCCGAGGGCGCTGTCGACCGCGACCACCTGCTCACCAACGTGATGCTGTACTGGCTGACGCGTACGGCCGGATCGTCCGCCCGCATCTACTACGAGCGCGCGCACGCGGCCTACTGGGGCGCGCCGCCGGAGCCGTCGGACACGCCGACCGCACTCGCCGTCTTCCCGATGGACAACTTCATTCCGCTGCGCCACATCGGGGAGCGGACGAACAACATCGTGCGCTGGACGGAGTTCGACCGCGGAGGGCATTTTCCGGCGATGGAGGTGCCGGAACTGCTGGTCGGCGACGTACGGGCGTTCTTCCGGAGCCCGGCCGTCCGGCGTCGGGACTGATGTCCGCCCCGCGGGACGGGACGAGGGGCACACTGAACACGCTGCCGACCGACGACGAGGAGCATTGTGCCGCCCGTTCCGATCATCATCGACTGCGATCCCGGACACGACGACGCGATCGCCCTCATGCTCGCCGCGGGCGACCCGGCGATCGATCTGCTCGCCATCACGACCGTGGCCGGCAATCAGACGCTGGAGAAGACCACGCTCAACGCGCGCCGCGTCTGTACGGTCGCCGGCATCACCGACGTGCCCATCGCGGCGGGGTGCGCACAGCCGCTCGTACAGCCCCTTCTCGTGGCCGAGGACGTGCACGGCGACTCGGGCATGGACGGCCCGCGGTTCGGGGAGCCGACGGTGGACACGGTTCCCGAGCATGCCGTGGAGCTGATGTACCGGATCCTCAACGAGCGTCCGGAGCCGGTGACCCTGGTGCCGACGGCGCCGTTGACGAACATCGCCCTCCTGCTCACCCGGTATCCCGACGCGGCCGCTCGTATCCGCGAGATCGTGCTCATGGGCGGCTCCACGGAGCGCGGCAACCGGACCCCGGCCGCCGAGTTCAACATCCATGTCGATCCCGAGGCCGCGGACATCGTGTTCCGTAGCGGTGTGCCGGTCACGATGTGCGGCCTCAACGTCACACACCAGGCGCCGGCAACCCCCGACGTACTGGCGCGGCTCGACGGCCTGGACACGGAACTGGGCCGTGTGTGCGTGGAGTTGATGACGTACTTCGCCTCCACGTATCAGCGGCTGTGGGGCTTCACCTCGCCGCCGGTGCACGATCCCGTCGCGGTGGCACGGGTCATCGACCCGGCGATCGTGCAGTGCGTCGACGCGCATGTGGCGGTCGAACTGCATGGCCGGTACACGCGCGGGGCGACGGTGGTCGATCTCCATCAGTATCTGGACCGGCCGGTGAACGCCCGGGTCGCCGTGCACCTGGAGACCGAGTTGTTCTGGGACCGGGTGATCGCGGCGGTCGACACGCTCGGGCGCCGGACGGCGGGCCCGCCCGCATCCGCGTAGGGCCTGCGCGTACCGGACGTCGAGCGGCGAATCCGCACGCGCACGGCGCACGCGCACGGACCACGCGCACGGATCACGCGCACGGATGAGGCCCGGCCGGTGGCCGGGCCTCATCCCTCGATGCCGGTCGATGTCCGCCGACATCCGTCGGGCACGCGCTACAGACGGAGCAGGCGTTCCGTCATCTCGCGGTAGGAGCGCAGCGCGAGGCGCAGATCCTCGGTGTCCGTCTCCCTCGGGCCGCCCTTCCCCTCGCCGTGCCAGTCGGCGCGCAGGGCGCGGCGCTGCTCGGTGAGCGCGGCCGTGATCTTCTGGGCGGCATCGTCCATGACCGCTGCCGCGTCCTCGACGGCGTGCCGCGGGGCGTCGACGAATCCGCTGAGGGAGTCGTGCAGCCGCCGGGCCAGCTTCTCTCGCTCGTCCTGCGCGATCAGATGACCGGCGGTCTTGTGCTCCTGCGGCTCGGCGTGCGTGTGGCCGGCCGCAGTCCCGTGCGGCACCGGAGTCTCGTGGGCCTCCGGAGTCCTGGGCGCCTCCGTGGCCTCGGTCCGCCGGGCGGTGTCGCCCGCCGCCACCGAACCGCCCTGGCCACGGGTGCCGGTCGTGGCGGTGGGCTCGACGAACGTCGCCGGTCCGGCGGGCTCGCGGGGCTCGACCGGTCGCCCGGAGCCGAGAGGCCTTGCCGTCTCCACCGGTTCGCCGGACTCGGACCGTTCGCGGGACGCGACCGGCTTCGCCGTCTCCACCGGGTCGGGGGTACCGACGCGCTTCGGTGCCGGGACCTGCTCCCTTTCGTACGCCATCACACGCCACTCCCCTTCGGCTTCAGCAGGTGGCCGCGGCGACCGCTCTCGGCAGGACGCTCACGGGTGGTGCGGGTGTCCTCGGGCCCGGCCTTGACCAGGGCCTCGAAGAGCCCGCGTGCCTCGACCATCGCCTCGCGCAGCTCCTCCGTACTCGACTCGGCGCGGGCGGCCAGGTGCATACGGCGGTAGCCTCCCACGTGTTCGGCGTGGTGCACGGAGAGAGCGTCCAGGTGCTCGTCGTGCTGCGAGGCCTCGGGGAAGCCCCGGTCCCGCGCGAGGCGGGCGACGAGCTTGTCCGCGTCGGCCACTGCCTGGGCCGGGGAGTCGACGAACTGCTCCTGGAGACCGGCCCACTGGGCGACGTACTGTTCACGCGCCTCGTTGGCGAGGGGCTTCGGCCTCAGGTCGCCGTGCCGCTTGACGCGTTCGTTCAGTTCGTGTTCCGTGGCCTTGGTGTCCCCGTCGTGGCGGGCGAGAACGCGGTCGTACTCGGGACCGAACCGGCGCTTGAGCCCCCGTCCGCCTCCCTTGCCCGGGCCGAGGTAGAACACCGCGGCGACGACGATCGCAAGTACCGCGACCAGTGCGACGATGGTCAGGACTGTGGACATGGCTGCCTTCCCGGTTCACGTGTCATGTGCCCAACTCGGTGAATTCGCTTGCTGGACGCCGTTCGAACGCCGGGTTGCCCGGATTGCAGCGGCCAAACCGGCGGTGCGGGGCGCCCCTTGCGCACGACGGACGGAAACACCGTCGGACGGGCCGGACGAGCGAGGACACGAGGGGCGGAACCGGTCGACTGTGGTGCCGGCGGTTTGCCGGGTCAGCTGGTGGTGCGCGAGGGCACCGGATCACACCAGGTGACCGGTGGCGGGGCTCCTGAGGGCCAGGTCTGGCGGCGTGCGCAGGTCTGGCGGCGTGGACCTGTTCAGGCGTCGTGGTCAGGTCAGGCGGCGACGGTCAACTGCCCACGCGACGGCGGGGTGGTGCCGAGAGGTCGGTGCGGCGGGATGATCTCGCCGTCCGGCAGCAGCTCCCCGGTGTCGTCGAAGACGACCGTGCCGTTGCACAGGAGACTCCAGCCCTGTTCGGGGTGGGCGGCGACGATACGTGCGGCGTCACGGTCGGTGTGGGCGGCGGTCGGGCAGGTGGGCCGGTGTGTGCACATCTCATGTCTCCGATTCCTGAGTCTCCGGGCTGTCTCTCATCGCGGCCGGTCTCGTGTCGAGGTCCGGGTCTCTCTTCAAGGATCTTGCGCGCCGTACGTCTTGTTCGTGTCACCGGATACGACCGGGCCGGCAACGAGAACTCATCGGACCGCGGCGGCCGTAGTGGCTTGCGTTCTCAGTTCCGTTCTGTGCTCCGTTGTGTGGTGCGCACGAGTCTGTCACCGGTGTCCGACAGTGCCGGCTCCGGCGATCCCGACACCTCGGAGAAAACTCTGCCGTAACCGATGAGTTCACGGCCACGGTCCCGTCTGCCTCGATGACAAATGCAACCCGCCATGCGCCAGGAGGCAGCATCGTGACCACCACGACCCTCACCACCGAGCCCCCTACCTCCCGTTCGGCCCGCGTGTTCCGTGCCACTGTGATCGCCCAGCCCGTGTGGCGGGCCGGTGTCGTCGCGGCCGTCGCGGGGGCGATCACGACCGAAGTCTTCGCCACCGTCGCCCGCGGCGCGGGCGTGCCATTGAAGGCGGCGAGTCCCGGTGCGGATGCGGCGGCCGCGATCCCGCCTCTCGGTTTCGCCTTCGGTGTGCTGTTCTGGACCGTCGTCGGCATCGTCCTCGCGGTGCTGCTGGCCCGCTTCGCGAAGCGTCCCGCCCGCACCTTCGCCGTCACGACCGTCGCGATGACCGTGCTCTCCCTCGCACCGCCGTTCATGGCTCCCCACACAGCGCTCTCGACCCAGATCGTCCTGGCCCTGTCTCATGTGGTCGCCGCGGCCGTGATCATCCCGGCGCTGACGGTCCGGCTGACGCACCGTCGTCCCACCGCGTCCTGACCGGTGTGAGTGCTGCGGACCGCCGCTCGGAGACCCGCGGACGCGGACAGGGTGGTGACCCCCGGATCCCGGGGGCCACCACCCTGTCCGTGCTTCTGCGGCCTCATCCGGTGGGCAGTCCGGTGCCGTTGTCCGCGAGTTCCGCCGCGCGGAAGAACTGCGGTGCCCTGCCGGGACTCGCCGCTCCCGTCACTGTCACCTCTCCAGGACGAGCGCCAGCCCCTGGCCCACGCCGATGCACAGGGCCGCGATGCCTGTGCCGGAGCCCGCCGCGGCGAGCTGGTGGGCCACTGCGCCGGTGATCCGGGCGCCTGACGCACCCAGCGGGTGGCCGATGGAGATGGCGCCGCCGCGCGGGTTGACCACGGCCGGGTCGAGTCCGGGCCACTGCCCGACACACGCGAGCGCCTGGGCCGCGAACGCCTCGTTGAGTTCAAGGGTGCTGAGGTCGCCGACCCCGCGGCCCGCCTTCTTGAGTGCGCGCTGGACGGCTTCGATGGGCCCGGCGCCGAAGTACTGCGGCTCGATGCCGGTCACGGCCGTGGCTCCGATTCGGGCCAGCGGTTCCCGGCCGGTGGCGCGCAGACCGTCCTCGTCGGTGAGCAGCAGAGCCGCGGCGCCGTCGTTGAGGGGTGAGGAGTTGCCCGCCGTGACCGTGCCGCCCTGTCGGAAGACGGGCTTCAGCTTGGCCAGTGCCTCGGTGGAGGTGTTGTCGCGGATGCACTCGTCACGGGCCAGGTCGGCGCCGTCGACGGGCACGACCTCGGAGTCGTACAGCCCCGCGTCCCAGGCACGGGCGGCCTTCTGGTGGCTGGCGAGCGCGAAGGCGTCCTGTGCCTCGCGGTCGATGCCGTAGCGGTCGGCGACCAGTTCGGCGCCTTCGCCCAGGGCGACCGTCCACTCCTTGGGCATCCGCGGGTTGACCATCCGCCAGCCGAGGGTGGTCGAGAACATCTCCTGGTGGCCCGCGGGGAAGGCGCGTTCGGGCTTGGGCACGACCCAGGGCGCGCGGCTCATGGACTCGACACCGCCCGCGACGGCGATGGACGCGTCCCCGACGGCGATGGCACGGGCCGCCTGGATGACGGCTTCCATCCCTGAGCCGCAGAGCCGGTTGACCGTGGCGCCCGGCACGGTGACGGGCAGCCCGGCCAGCAGCACGGCCATGCGCGCGACGTCTCTGTTGTCCTCCCCGGCCCCGTTGGCGTTCCCGAAGACGACGTCGTCGATACGCGCCGGGTCGAGGTCGGGCGTACGGGAGGCGAGGGCGCCGAGGACGCCAGCCGCGAGGTCGTCCGGCCGGACACCGGACAGGGCGCCGCCGTACTTGCCGAAGGGCGTGCGGACGGCGTCCACCACATAGACATCACGGAGGCGGTCGGTCATGTCAGCTCCTGGGTGCGGGCGTGAGGGGGTGTCAGGGGGTGGTGACGGACGGGCGCCCCGGTCCTCGCCGGACCTCGTCGGGGGTGACACCCGGCGCGGTCTCGACGAGCAGCAGCCCTTCCTCGGTGACGTCGAGGACGGCGAGGTCCGTCGGTGATGACGCGGTGCAGGCACTCCTTGCCGGTGAGCGGAAGCGTGCACTCCCGGACGATCTTCGGGGACCCGTCCCGGGCGGTGTGCTCGGTGAGCACGATGACCCGGCGGGCTCCGTGGACCAGGTCCATGGCGCCGCCCATCCCCTTGATCATTCTGCCGGGGACGGACCAGTTGGCGAGGTCCCCGGTGGCGGAGACCTGCATGGCACCGAGGACGGCGGTGTCGATGTGACCGCCGCGGATCATGCCGAAGGAGAGGGCGGAGTCGAAGAAGGCGTCCCCGGGCCGGACGGTGACGGTTTCCTTGCCCGCGTTGATGAGGTCGGCATCGATCTCATCTTCGGTCGGACAGGGCCCGACGCCGAGGATGCCGTTCTCGGAGTGGAGGACCACATCGACGCCCTCGGGCAGGAAGCCGGGGACGAGCGTGGGCAGGCCGATGCCGAGGTTGACGTACGTACCGTCGGTCAGCTCGGCGGGCGCGCGGGCGGCCATCTCGTTCCGCGTCCACGCCATCAGGCTCGTACCGTCCTCTTCTCGATCTGCTTGTCGGCGGCCTGCTCGGCGTCGAGCACGATCACGCGCTGCACGAACACTCCGGGGAGGTGGACGGCGTCGGGGTCCAACTCACCGGGTTCCACGAGCTCTTCGACCTCGGCGACGGTCACCCGCCCGGCCATCGCGGCGAGCGGGTTGAAGTTGCGTGCGGCCTTGTTGAAGACGAGGTTGCCGTAACGGTCCCCCTTCGCGGCCCGGACGAGCGCGAAGTCGGTGGTGATGCCGTACTCGAGGACGTGTTCCTGCCCGCCGAACACGCGGACTTCCTTGGCGGGGCTCGTCACGGCCGCCGCGCCTGCATCCGCGTCCGGCCCGGAGGGGGCGTAGCGGAGGGGCAGCCCGCCGTCCGCGACCTGGGTGCCGACACCGGCGCGGGTGTACAAGGCGGGGATGCCGCAGCCGCCGGCGCGCAGCCGTTCGGCGAGTGTGCCCTGCGGTACGAGCTCGACCTCCAGCTCGCCCCCGAGGTACTGCCGGGCGAACTCCTTGTTGTCCCCGATGTAGGAGCCGGTGACACGGGCGATACGGCCGGCGGCGAGCAGGGTGCCGAGACCCCCGCCGTCGACCCCGCAGTTGTTGGAGACCACCTGCAGTCCGCGGCTCCCACCGGCGAGGACGGCCGCGATCAGGGTGTTCGGCACTCCGCTCAGGCCGAAGCCGCCGACCGCCAGGGAGGCGTGGTCCCTGATGTCGCCGACCGCGTCGGCGGCGCTCTGCTTGACCTTGTCCATCGCGGAGGTTCCTCGTCAGGGGCGGAAGCACTGGCAGGGATGCAGTGGTTCGCCAGATGAACTACAGTTCATTTTTCACTCGGACGAGTGTGCGTTCATCGGCCACGCGATGTCAACGGCCCCACGGGCCTGCTGCTGGCCGAACCCGGGCTCCAGGACATCGACGCACGACGACCGCACGGAGGGCCGATGACCGTGACGACCCCGATCCCCGACGCGGCGCCCCGGGAGGCCGTGGGTCCGCTGATGCGCGGTGTCGCCGTCCTCGAGGACATCAGCGAGGCGGGCGGACGAGCCACCGTCAGCGAGCTCGTACGCTCCACCGGACTCGCCCGCTCCACCGTCGACCGGATCACCGCGACCCTGGCGCGCATGGGCTACCTCCGGCTCGCCGAGCACACCGCCGTCCTGGCGCCCCGGCTGATGGAACTGGGGAACGCCTACCTCGCCGCGATCCGGGTGCCCGGCCCGCTCGGCCCGCTCGCGGAAGAGCTCGCCGACGCTCTCGACGAGTCCGTCTCGCTGGCCGTGCCCGACGGCGACGGCATCCGCTTCGTCCACCGGACGAGGCGGCGGCGGGCGATGTCGCTCACCTTCCGCATCGGGGACCTGCTGCTGGCCGAACGTACCGCGCAGGGAGCGGTGTTCGCCGCATCCTGGAGCGAGGAGGAGTGGTCCCAATGGCGCGCACGGCGCGGCGCCACCCCGCACAATCTCGCCTTCCCGCCGGCTGCGGACCGCGCCGAAGGGGGTCTCGGCTTCGAGGAGCGTGCCCTGCAGGCCCGTACGCAGGGATGGGCCCTGGACGACCAGCTCGTGGAACCGGGCCTGATCACACTCGCCCTTCCGGTCCGCTCCCCCGACGGCCGGGTGGTCTGCGCCGTGGGCGTGGTCAGCCACACCAGCCGTCACACCTCGGCCTCGATGCGCGAGTCGCTGCTGCCGCGGGCGCGGAACACCGTGGCCGCGATGGAGGAGCGACTGAGAACGAGCCGGGTCGAGACCGAGGTCCGGTCCAGCGGGCTCGCCGCCTGGACAGGCGCCTCCAAAAAGGAACTCGGCGCCGAGTTCGTCGAGTCGCTGGCGCGTGGGCTGACCGTGCTCACCGCCTTCGGGGAGGGCCGCGCGGAACTCACGCTCGCCGCGGTCGCCCAGGCCACCGGACTCGCGCGCGCCACCGCCCGCCGTGCGCTGATCACCCTGGAGCACCTCGGACACGTGGAGGCAGGCGAGCGGGCTTTCCGCCTCACCCCGAAGGTGCTGACGCTCGGGTATCCGCCGCTGTCGCGCATCACGCTCCCGGACATCGCCTCACCGCATCTGGCGACCCTTGTGCGCAAGGTGCACGACTCGGCGTCCCTGGCGGTGCTGGACGGCGATGCCATCCAGTACACGGCCCGGGTCGCGACCGGTCGCATCATGAGCGTCAACATCGGGATCGGCACGAGATTTCCGGCGTACGCGGCTTCCATGGGGCGCGTCCTGCTGGCCGACCTGCCGGCACGGGAGCGGGCGGCCCTGCTGACGCGTACGGAACTGCGCGCGCTGACCTCCCGGACCGTCACCGACCGGGAACGGCTCGACGCCGTTCTCGCCCAGGTGGTGCGGGACGGCTACGCGCTGGTCGACGAGGAGCTCGAAGAGGGCCTGCGCTCCCTGGCCGTGCCGGTACGAGATCACGGCGGACGAGCGGTCGGGGCCGTGAACGTCGCCATGCACAGCAGCCGCCGCACCGTGGACCAGTGCCTGGCGGAGGTACTGCCCACGCTGCGGGCGGCGGCCGCCCGGATCGAGGCCGATCTGCGCATCGCCGGACGCTTCACCAGGATCCCGTCGTCCTGAGCGGTGCGCCGCCCCCGCGCGCACGGCCTGAACAGGTCCCCCCTGCGGCTGTGGACGCCGCCCACATGGCACCCGGACATCCCAGCAGTCCCAGTGGTTTACCCGCTTCTCTTCGGGCACCCGGAATGTGCGACTTTGCGCGTACGCACGTCGGTGCGGCACGCGCACCGAGTCGTGCCCGCCCATCACGGGACCGAACTCACGGGAGACGAGGAGCCTGACATGTCCGACGATGCACGTGGCGACGACGTGTACCAGCCCGACGCGACGGAGACCCAGAACCGTCCGACCGACGACCTCGACCTGGAGAACGCGATCGACGAGCGGGATCTGGACGACATCGTCGAGGAAGGCTACTCACCGCCCGAGCGCCCGTTGGGTGTGGGGAAGCACGGCACCACCGGCGAGGAACAGCGGGAGGGCGAGTCCCTCGATCAGCGGCTCGCCCAGGAGACCCCGGACATCGAGCCGGAGCCGGGCGACGGGATCGGCGATCTGCCCCGCGGCGAGGGCGAGCCCCTCGACGACGAGGCGGGAGACGACCGCTCCGGCCGGCTCACCCAGGACGGCTACGCGTCCCGTCAGTACAACGACGTGACCGCCCGTGACGTCGGCATCGACGGAGGCGCGGCGTCCGCGGAGGAAGCCGCGATGCACACGATTCCCGACGAGGAGGACGGCGCCCCGTAGCCGCTGCGGGCCCGCCGGGCAACCTCAGGACCACCTCAGGGCGGGACTTCTGCCGGGCAGGTGACTTCAGCGGTTTTGCGGTTACCCGTAACGGCATGGCACGTATCTGGCACACCAAGGAACAGCCTCCGGAACACGCCGAGGACACCTCGGCGCAGACCGGGAACCCCCCTCCGGGTGAGTCCGATGAGGCCCCGGACACTCCCGCGGAACTGCCCAAGAAGTCGTGGTGGGCGGTGCTGCGCCGGACGGTCACGGAGTTCAAGGACGACGAACTCGCGGACCGGGCCGCCGCGCTCACGTACTACGGAGTGCTCGCGCTGTTCCCGGCGCTGCTGGTTCTCGTGTCACTGCTCGGCGTCGCGGGGAAGTCCACGACGCAGTCGATTCTCGACAATCTCGAGAAGCTCACCCCCGGGTCGGCGCGCCAGATCATCTCCGACGCCGTCGAGCAGCTCCAGGCCGGCAGCGGCACGGGATCCGTCCTGGCGATCGTCGGCCTGCTGGCGGCGCTGTGGTCGGCCTCGGGCTATGTGGCGGCGTTCATCCGCAGCTCCAACGCCGTCTACGACATCCCCGAGGGCCGCCCGGTCTGGAAGGTCACTCCCCTGCGCCTCGTCGTCACGGTGGTGTTGATGGTGCTGGCCTGCGTCAGTGCGCTGATCGTCGTGTTCACGGGCGGGATCGCCCGCCAGGTGGGCAGCGCCCTCGGCATCGGGGACACCGCGCTGACGGTGTGGTCCATCGCGAAATGGCCCGTCCTGGTCCTGCTGGTCACCATCATGATCGCCATCCTGTACTGGGCCTCCCCGAACGCGAAGGGGCGCGGTTTCAAGTGGGTCACCCCCGGCAGCTTCCTGGCCCTGTTGATCTGGATCGCGGCATCCGCCGGCTTCGCCATCTACGTGGCGAACTTCGGTTCGTACAACAAGACCTACGGCACTCTCGCCGGCGTGATCATCTTCCTGGTGTGGCTGTGGATCACCAATCTGGCGATCCTCCTGGGCCTGGAGTTCGACGCCGAGATGGCGCGGGAGCGGGCCATCGTCGGAGGGCACCCCGCGGACGAGGAACCGTACGTCCAGCCCCGTGACACCCGGGCCTGGAGCGATGAGGAGCGCAGGGAAATGGGCACGGAGTGAAGAGGGACCACGCCACAGGCCGGGGGGCCGACAGTGCCCGGCCGGCCGACGAGGAGGACGGTGCACTCGTGAGCAAGCACTCTCAGGACGCCACGCAGCTCGGCGACCGCGCGGAGCCGACCGGCCTGCACCTGGCCGTCGGCAGCCCGGCGACGGGTCTCCCCGCGGAAGCCGCCCAGGTGGCCGGCCGGCGGAGCAGCCCATGGCCCCTGCCGCCGGACCGTACGCAGGCCATCCTGGAAGCCACCAAGCACGTCGCCGCACGGCTCAAGAGCGGCGGACACCCCTTCGCCCTCGTGGGCAGCGTCGCCGCCTACGCACACGGGGTGCCCGCGAGCTTCCAGCACGACGTGGACTTCTGCATCCTGCGCGAGGACGCCGAGGCGGTGACGCAGGAGCTGGAGGCGGCAGGCGTCGAGGTCCGTACGCCTCCCGAGGACTGGCTGATCAAGGCCCGCAGCCACGGCGAGGAGATCGACCTGATCTTCGAGCTCGCCCAGCGGCCCGTGACGCACGAACTGCTGGACCGGGCGGAGATCCTGCCGGTGGACTCGGTCCGCATGCCGGTGCTCTCCCCGACCGACCTGGTGAGCAGCCTGATGGCCGCGTTCTCGGAGCACCACTGCGACTTCGGCGCCGTCCTGCCGATCGCCCGGACCCTGCGGGAGAAGATCGACTGGGACCGGCTGCGCCGGGACTACGAGGACGTCCCGATGCCCGACGCCTTCCTCTACCTGCTGGAACGCCTGGAGATCATCGACGAGCGGGACAGGGACACCGAGAAGGGGGACGAGGACTCATGAGCCACACCGAAACCGCCGAGTACCGCATCGCCCATCTCCGCGAGCGCCTGGCGGAGGGATCCGCCGCGGAGATGGGCGTGCGGATCGAGATGCGCGGCGACAGCGTCCTGCTGTCCGGCAGCGTGCCGAGCGCCGCCTGCCGCGACGAGATCCTGCGTATCGCCGAGGACGAGCTCTTGGGACTGCCCGTCCGCGAGGACCTGGTGGTGGTGTGTGCCACCGCCCCCGACCACCCCGAGGAGCTGGCGTGATCCGCGTAGCAGCAGTCGGCGACATCCATATGGCCCCGGACAGCGCCGGCGTACTGCGCCCCGCCTTCGAGACCCTGAGCGAGTGCGCGGATCTGCTGCTCCTCGCCGGGGACCTGACACGGCACGGGACGCTCGACGAGGCCGCGGTCGTGGCCCGGGAGGTGACCGGCCTGGACGTGCCGGTAGTGGCCGTGCTGGGCAACCACGACTACCACAGCGATCTCCAGACCGAGATCGCGCAACTGCTCGGCGAGGCCGGCGTCACCGTGCTGGAAGGCGACGGCACGGTGCTCGACATCGGCGGCGTACGGGTCGGGATCGCCGGGACCAAGGGCTTCGGCGGGGGCTTCGCGGGACGCGAGGGCGGCGATTTCGGCGAGCCCGAAATGAAGAACTTCATCCGCGTGACCAAACGGTGCTCGGAGGAACTGCGGCGCTCCCTGGAGGACCTGACGGAACGCGGCTGCACCGTCCGTATCGCGCTGACGCACTACGCGCCGGTGGCGGACACACTGGCGGGCGAACCACTGGAGATCTTCCCCTTCCTCGGCAGCTATCTGCTGGCGGAGGCGATGGACGCGGCGGGCGCCGATCTCGCCGTGCACGGGCACGCACATCACGGGGCCGAGCACGGGATGACCAGCGGCGGTGTACGGGTGCGCAATGTCGCCCAGCCGGTGATCGGCCGGGCGTTCGCCGTCTATCACCTCGCCGTCCACGACGACGCGCGGGCCCACGCCGCGAGTACCGGAGCGGGCGCCGTCCACTGAGGCCGCGAGGGCCGTCACGGCCTCGGATTCCGGGGAAACGCCCCGGAGCCGGCCGAGATGATCGACGTGGTGGGGCCCCAGGGCCGGGTCACACCGACGCCGACCGCGGCGGCATGAGGCACATCACATGCCGGAACGGTGAATACCGGAACAACGGGGGCCGGTCGCCCGTTGAGCGGTATGTGGCTGCGGAGGGGACAGTGTCCCCGGGCCCTACCCATAGCCCATGGGGAAGATCGTTCGGCTGAAGCCCCATGGAGCCTTTCGCCGCGAGGCGACCGCCCTCCGTTTCCACCTCATACCGCCCCGGCTGGACTCCCCCCTCCAGCCGGGGCTTCCTCATGTCCCGACGCGGCCCGCTCCTCAGGGGTGCGGCCAGTCGTCGACTCCGCCGCCACGCCACTCGATCAGATCCGAGTCGGACAGATCGATGACCTCGTCCTGCCTACCGAGTTCCTTGCGCAGCAGTTCCGCGAGGTCGCCGCGGCCGTGCGCGAGACCGGCGATCTGTCCGTGGATGGTCACTCTTCGGCCGCCGCTGGGCGACGGTGGGTGAACGATGACCGGTGGGTGAGGAGGCATGCCTCCACCGTGCCTCGCACGGAGCACGAATGCATCCCGGACGCCACAACCCGATGAATCCGGCAACCCGATGAGGCCGGCGCACACGACAGTCCTGTGACGGAGACCGAACGGACAGACGTCCGGAGCCCGGACGCGCGACCTGATCATCACCGGGAACATCACGCTCGACGAGTCATCGACGCGGCAGAGGGCTGGTTCGGCCCCGCCGGGGTCGACGCCGAGTCGGACCGGTCCGACATCGAGGCAGCACTCGGGACCAGAGGGCGGCCGCCGACGCGCCCCTCGGGAGGGTGACCTTCGAGGAGATGCGCGGCTTCCGGCCCGGCAGGCCGACGGCACGACAGCCGTGTCGGACCACCTCAACTCGGTGTCCACGTACGTGGTGTCCGCACCCTGGACGATCCCGAGTGGGACAACATCACCATCCTGCGCGGCGGCGTCACGCAGGAGGCGCGGGCGCAGAGTTCGCACCGGGCAGGACATCGTCACCACGGGCAGCATCTCTTCGAGAAACGCCGACAAGGTGCCGCGACTGCGCCTGTTGGAGACCCGGCCGTTCAACTCCTGTGTGCTGCTGCCGCGTTACCGCACCACCTGGGGTCGGGCGCCGTCCGCGACGGCGAGGGCGGGGTTCGTCGGCCGGGAGCTGTCCCTCGGCCGGGGGCCGCGGGAACCGGTCGTGACGGAATTGTGTCTGCCTTGGGGAGAGCAAGTGGGCTACCGTGCGGCGGTCGCGTTCCGTGCGAACACGCCCCGGACGTCCGGCGGGAGCACTTGCGGCAAGGGGGACGGATGAACGCGTGGACAGTGCCCGGGTACACGGAGATACGTGAGCTCGGTTCCGGCGCCGGCGGGCGCGTCGTCCTGGCCGTCCATGACGAGAGCGGCGTTCCGGTGGCCGTCAAACACCTCAGCGAGAGGCTGCGGACGGACACGGCCTTCGTCCAGGACTTCCGGTCCGAGGCCCGGTTGCTCGGCGGTCTCGACTCGCCGTACGTCGTCGGCCTGTACGAGTACGTCGAAGCCCCGCACGGAGCCGCCATCGTGATGGAGCTCGTCGACGGTGTCGCCCTGCGTACGCTGCTGCTCCGCGAGGGCGCCACGGGCCCCGAGGCCGCGCTGGTGGTCCTCAAGGGCTCCCTGCTGGGGCTGGCCGCGGCGCACCGGGCGGGTGTCGTCCACCGTGACTACAAGCCGGAGAACGTCCTGGTCGCGGCGGACGGGGCGTCGAAGCTGGTCGACTTCGGGATCGCGGTGGGCCGTGGCACCACGCCCGGTGTGGCCGGCACCCCCGCCTACATGGCGCCGGAACAGTGGAACGGGGAACCCGCGTCACCGGCCGCCGACGTCTACGCGGCGACCGCGACCTTCTACGAGTGCCTGACCGGACACAAGCCGTTCACCGGCGAGAACTTCGCCGAACTGGCCCTCCAGCACATCGGAGCGCCGGTCCCCGACGACGGCGCCCCCGAGCCGGTACGGCCGCTGATCCGGCGCGGGCTGGCGAAGACCCCGGAGGAGCGCCCGGAGAACGCGGCGGCTTTCGTGAACGAGCTGGAAGACGTCGCGCGGGCCGCGTACGGCGCGGACTGGGAGGAGCGGGGCCAGCGCCGGCTCGCCGCGCTGGCCGGCCTCCTGCCCCTGCTGTTCCCGTCCGCCGGCGGGCAGTCGGCGGGAACGACGGCGGTGGCCACCACGGCGCTCGGCGAAGGCCGGGGCGACAGCTGGAAGCCCGGCCTCCGGGGCATCCTGACCGGTGTCGCCGCCGTCGTCATCGCGATACTGGTCGGTGTGGCCGCGGATGCAACGGGAGGCGGCGTCCCGCAGGTGACGGCTCAGACTCTCGCCACCACCAGTGCCCGGCCCGGCTCGACCGTCTGGCCGAGTCAGGACCCGTCTCCGTCGGCGAGCCCCTCGCTGTCCGCATCCGCCTCGCCGTCCGGCTCGCACTCCCCGTCCCCTTCGCCGACCGACACCGCGAGCGGCGGAACCGTCGCACCCACACCCGTGGTGGACCCGCCCATCACTCCCCCGCCTCCCCCGACCACGGACCCGACGACGGCCGTACCCACACCGTCGGAGCCGACCACGGTTCCGCTGAGGGTCACGTCCGTGTCCGTCACCGGCCTGCGTCAGGTGTCGACCACCGGCGGCGTCGCGTCGGTGGACGTCGCCACCGACGGGACGGGGCCCGTCACCGTTGTCATCACCTGGTTCACCGGAGACGCACAGGGGCAACTCGGCGTTCCGGACGGGTCGCAGACCTTCGAGCGCAGCGGTGCGACGCAGTACACGCTGGCACTGGACCACACCTTCCAGGGGAAGGGCTGCTACTGGGGAGTGCGGGCGTCGACCAACCCCGGGGCGGCCTCCGGCAGTTCCTCCCAGCAGGTCTTCGTCCGGCGGTGCACGATCTCATGAGAGACGACCGGATCCGCGGTCCCCGGGACCACGACGGCAGACCCGGCCCGGAGGGCAGCCGTGACCACTCCGAGGTCGCACGAGGCCGCGACGGCGGCGGTGACGAGTACAGCGCGACCGCGCTCGGCAGCCAGTGGTTCGAGCGTCCCGAACCCGAACCCGAACCCGAGCCCGAACCGGGCCCCGAGCCCGCCACCGAGAGGGCGACCCTCATCCAGCGCGTGCGGCCGGACGCGGAGCCGGACCGGGTGGAGGGAGAGGTCCTGCGCTTCGGGCCGGGCGTGACGGCGCTCGCCCGCAGCCGCGTACCCCGCGACTCCACCGCCGCCGTCTGGCACGGCGGCACCCTGGCGGGACGGCCCGAGGACAGCCGGCCTCCCGGGAAACCCCGCCGCGGCGGCCTCCGCCCCTACACCCTGGCGGGAGTGGTGCTGCTGACCGTCCTCGTCTTCCTCGCCTGGCAGCGCTACGGGCCCGGTCTCGCCGTGCGGGACGTGTCCGTCCGTACGGTCACCGAGGGTCCCGGCTGTGACGGCACGGCCGATGTGGTGGGTGTGGTGGACACGAATGGCCGGCCGGGCACACTCAGATACCGCTGGGTGCGGAGCGACGGCACCACATCGGGGCTGCTGACCGAGAAGCTGACGCGCGGCCAGGAGCGGGCACGTCTGCATCTGCTGTGGACGTTCCACGGGTCCGGGGAGTACCGCGCCAGGGCGGAACTGCGGATCGTCTCACCGTCCCCGCGCACGGCGGACGTCCGGTTCGCGTACAGCTGCCCCTGACGGGGGCCGGCAGAAATCCGGCGGGCGGATCGCGTCGTACCGGGGGCGGCGGACAGCGAGGGTCAGGCGCCGGTCACGGGGTCGCGCCCGTCCTCGTACCGCACCCGGCTGAGGTACAGCTCGTCGGACGGGCCCGCGCGCCCTGTCCGGCTGTTCCCCGGACAGGGCTTGGGGGGCCGAGGGGCCCGGACGGGCCTAGTTGAACGGCTCCAGTGTCATGAAGGCCTCTTGCGGGTTGCCGTCGTGCACCAGGGACTCATGGGCACCCACGTCGTCGAAGGCGAAGCCGTACGCCTTACCGTCGACCATCTGCCCGTGGATGATGCGCGAGTAGTGGTTGGTGACCGCGTCCCGGTAGAAGTTGGCGTTGTTGGGGTCGGGCTGGTTGGGGTTGGTCAGCAGCGTCGAGCGGTTGTAGCCGGCGCACAGGGTGCGGGAGATCGGGCCGCGGACCAGGTCGTTGGGCGCGTCGAGGAGCTTGTAACAGCCGAAGACGCTGTCGGAGTCGGGCTTCTGGAAGCTCGTGACCACAGCCCCCGAGCCGTTGGTGAAGTTCATGACGTTGCCCGAGACCCTGCCGTAGTACTTGGTGTTGGGCTGGTTCGCGAACGGCGTCACGGTGAGTGTGGAGGAGCTGTACCTGCTCCAGACCCGGTTGATGTAGTCGTTCATGACGCCGGCGGAGATGCCGCCCGCCGCGATGCCGTGACCGGGTGAGAGTGCGCGCAGCGGAGTGCCGTCGGGACGGTTCTGGATCAGTCCGCCCCAGCCCGCCGACCGCAGCTGGTTGAAGACGGCGTTGTACCCGCCCGGCTTGAGCTTGCCGGTGTTCTTGACCGTGCCGTTGGCGAGCTTGACGCCCACCGCGTACGGAGCCGAGAACATGTCGACCTGAGTGCTGTTCATCCACAGACCGGCGTCGTTCAGCGTGTACTCGGACCAGTTGAACAGGATGTTGCGGTTGGGGTCGGACGGGTTCTGCACGGCGGGCTGTACCAGACCGCCCGTGGTGAGCTTGAAGACGATCTTCTGGCCGATGGAGAAGTAGACGCGACCCGAGAACTTGGGCATCCGGATCGTCTTGGTCTGCCCGTTGGCCGGTCCCGCGATCGAGGCGTCGGGGGCGGGCGTCGGCGGATTGCCTCCCGCCGGCCAGGGGTGGAAGGTGCCGTTGGCGTCGGCCCAGCCCTGACGGCCCGACGAGAGCTCGGTGCCCAGGTTGTAGATGTAGACAGGTTCGCTGCGCCCCGAGCTGTTCTTGATCGTGAGCGGAATGGTCGCCGGCACGGCTTCCGCGGATGCCGACGGGCCGAGGACCGTCAGGCCCGTGGCGACGACCAGCGCGGACACCACGGACGCGAGGACTTTCGGTAAGCGGAACACGCTCTTGCCTCCTTGTGGGGGCTTGTGGGGGTGATCCCGATGGACGGGAAGTGCGGCGCCCACGCGGCCTGTGGGTCACCGGACGGGGGGAATGGACGGTGCCTGAAGGGTGAGAGCGCTCTCAGAATCCGGCCGTGTTCATCCTCTGTCAATGAACCTGACACAGCTGGGGTCAGTCGATCATGACGAATTGGGCACCGGGCGAGGCCTGGTGCGTGGGTTCGGGCGGAGATGTGGACAGCGCCGGAGCGGACTCGGAGGTGTGACGGGTCTGCGTCACACCTCCGGCTTTCGACAACGCTTCAGCGGTGCGGTCCTGCACCCCAGCGGCGCCCGCCCGACGCCGGCAAGCTCACCGAGCCGTACTCACGGTGCCGGGCCCGCGGGCTCACCGAGCCGTACTCACCGTGCCGGGCCCGCGGCCTCCGCCACGTCATCCCGGTCGCGCACTGCGGGCAGATGGATGACGACGAGCACGAAGGCCGCCACCATCACATTGCGTCCCGCGGCGTCCAGCCCGTTCCAGTCGGACGACTGCCACATCTGGAACCACTCACCGCCGATGCCGATGAATCCGAGACCGAAGAGCAGCAGCATCATGGTCAGCCCCAAAGTGGACGCCCGGCGCGCCCGGATGAACTCCCCTCGCGCCAGGCCCTTCACCCACCACCAGGTCGCTGCCACGAGGATGACGGCGGCGACCGTTTCCCAGGCGATGATCCCGACGTATGCGATGTCGCTCAGCGTGCGGGACTCGATCGCCCGCCACATGACGTCCTCGTCCTTGAACGTGGTGTCCATGGCCAGCACATGCTGGACGAACTGCCGATTGGTGTCGAAGTCGGTGATGTTCCCGAAGGCCACCAGAGCCATGTACACCGCGACGGTGCCGGTCAGCGCGGTGGCCGCGACGGGCAAGGTGCCGAGGAAGAATATTCGGTCCAGCCGGGTACGCGACCCCGGTTTGCGCTCCGCCACGCGTCCTCCTTTTCGCCGTACAGCCCTGTGCTGCAAGGTAGTTGTAGCTTCTCAAACACGTCCGGCGGCCCTGTATTCCGGGGTGGAGCGGCGGTGTACGTCCATCGGTTGTCAGACCCGGGTGCCAGGCTGTGCCGCCATGGACACCGAAGAGTTCTGGCACCTCATGGAACAAGCTCGTGGCCGCGCCGCGGATACGACCGATGCGGAGGACATCGCCCGTCGGGCCTCGGCACTGCTGACGGCCCGCGAACCCCAGCAGATCCTCGATGCCCAGCGGATCCTGTGGGACCTGATGGCCGCGTCGTACAAAGCCCCGCTCTGGGCTGCCGCCCATGTCATCAACGGCGGTTGTTCGGACGACGGTTTCGAGTACTTCCGCGGCTGGCTGATCACCCAGGGCCGCACCACCTTCGAGCAGGTCGTCGACGATGCCGACCGCCTCGCCGACCTGCCCGCCGTCCACGCGGCAGCGAGCGTGGGCTTGGATCTGGAAGGGGAACAGACTCTGAGCATCGCCTGGGACGCCTACGAGGCAGCTACCGGATCACAGCTGCCCGGCGGCTCCTTCAGCATCAACTACCCCCAGCTCGACCCCGCTTGGGGTTTCGACTTCGAAGACCACGGTCGGATCGCCGCCCGACTGCCCCGGGTCGCGGCGCTCTTCACCGACTGAGCAGGCCGCCGGAGTCCGGAGTCGCGTCCCCGCCGTCGGCGCATTTGGGGCCGGCCCTCCTCCCGTCGCCGGGGGCGGGCCCTCGCACGGCCGGCTGCCTACTGCGGCAGGGTCGCGATCTGGATGAGGTTGCCGCAGGTGTCGTCGAAGACGGCGGTGGTGACGGGTCCCATCTCCAGGGGCTCCTGGGTGAAGCGGACTCCGAGGCCGCGCAGGCGCTCGTACTCCGCCGTCACGTCCTCGACGGCGAACTGTGCGAGCGGGATGCCGTCTCCGACGAGCGTGTCGCGGTAGGTCTTGACGATCGGGTGACCGGCGGGCTCCAGCAGGAGTTCGGTGCCCCCCGGCTCGTCGGCCGAGACGACGGTCAGCCACCGGTCCTTCTCCCCCACCGGGACGTCGTGCTTCTTCACAAAGCCGAGGATCTCGGTGTAGAAGCGCAGGGCTTTGGCCTGGTCGTCGACGAAGACGCTGGTCAGACGGATCTTCATGGGGTGCTCTCTTCCGGTCCGGAGGTGTCGGGCACGAGCCAGCGCTCGGCGATCTGCCGAAGGGGGGCTGTGTTCAGGTCGTGGAACTTGTAGCGGCCTTCCCGCCTGGTCTCGACGAGCCCGGCGGCCTCCAGCACAGCCAGGTGCTGGGACACCCCCTGGCGGGAGATCGCGAGCTGATGCTTCATGCTCAGCCGCGAGCAGATCTCGAACAGGGTCTGTCCGGACTTCTCCGTGAGCTCGTCGAGGATGGTGCGTCGGGTGGGATCGGCCAGGGCTTTGAAGAGGTCGTCGGCCACGACCAGATGATAGGCAACTAAGCACTTGCCTATCAAGTCGTGGTGGACCGTGTCGGGTGTCGGCCGGCCGGCGAGGGCGGCCAGTACGTGGCCGGTCGACCCGGAAGGGAAGCCAGTCGGGGATCAGGCCCCTTCGGCTGCGCCCGCTTGCCCCACAAGATCACATGTGACACACGGCCCGGCGCCGTGCGCATGCGGTCGCCTCAGGCGCGGCCCTCGCCGCCCTCACCGCCGGACTGCGGGGTGCTCCCGAAACGACGCTCGAACTGGGCGATGCGTCCCTCGGAGTCGACTGTCCGCGCCTTGCCGGTGTAGAAGGGGTGGCTCTCCGAGGAGATCTCGACGTCCACGACCGGGTACGTCTCGCCGTCGTCCCAGGTGATCTCTTGATCGCTCGTAGCCGTGGAACGCGTGAGGAAGGCGTACCCCGCCGCACGGTCTCGGAACACCACAGGACGGTAGGCCGGGTGCTTGTCTTCCTGCATATGACGGCTCCTTGAGCTTCAGAGGTGTGTCACCGACGATCGCGTCGCCGTCGCCGGTCACCCCTCGCGCGGTCTCGCGTGGACTGGGGGCAGGCCGGGCTAGGCCGCGCGGGCCGGGCCCTCACCCTCGACGTCGAAGACCACCTGGTCCTCATAGCACCACCACCAGGTCTCGCCCGGTTCGTACGAGCGGATCAACGGGTGGCCGGTGGCGGCGTTGTGCGCGGTGGCGTGGCGCGCGGGTGAGGAGTCGCAGCAGGCCACGTGCCCGCACATCTGGCACTCCCGCAGGTGCACCCAGGTACCGCCTTCGGCGACGCATTCCGTACAGGAATCCGGGCTGTCGGGTGTGACCACGGGCCGGACCTGGTCGAGGTGACTGCAGACACGGAACACGTCAGTCATCGTGGCACCTTCTCGGCAGATCTCCTTGGACCACCCGCGGGCGACGTGCATACCGGGCACTGACCGGCATGACTCATCGGCGCCGGCCGCACAATACGCCGGATCTGCAGCAGCAGGCGCTGGCTCAAGCCTGCCACCGTGACACCCCGTGTCAAGCGGAGCACCGGCAGACGAGTGCTTGACCAGGCCTTTCCACCCCGGGGCTCCCTGCGGTCCGAAGGTCAACGAGGAGCGCTTCGGGCGCTCGACCAGTGCGGCGGTTCGGGGCGGGGGGCCGCCGTACGTGGTGATGGCGAGGTACCGGGTGTCGGGTTGCGGAAGTCGGGCCGTCAGGCCGGCGGGCGGGTCGCCTCCCGCCGCGACAGTGTCCACATAGCGGAGGGCGTCGGCAGGACTCAGCCCTCCCCCGGCGCGGCGCACCGCCCCGCACGCGTCGAGCCGGCGCCCGGCGCGTGTCAGCCGCCGCACCTCCTCATCGAGCTCCCGGGGCGGGAGCTCGCCACGGACCTTCTCCCGGTACTGGTCCTCCCATTCCTGACCGTCGCTGCAGAACTGCTGGTGCACCATGTGCAGGCTGCCCTCCAGCGTCCACGAGGAACGGGCCGTGACCGACGAGGGCATCGGCCGGGTCCCGCGTTCGTGCGTATCGCGGCGACTGACAAATGATCAGCCATCCCAGCGCATGTCGCTCCACATCGATGACCACCATCGGCGGCGACGCCTGCTCGGCCGCTTCGACGAGCAGGTGCCGTTCCACCACGTCGATCGCCCACGCACGCGAGATCACGCGATCACCGTACGTCCCCCTCTCACTCCCCCACACCCACGTCACCGTCCGCCGGTCACCGCCCCCTCGCGCAATTCCAACCGCGACCCCATGAAGCGCGACCGCATCCGGCGATCGTGCGTGACCAGCACCAGCGCGCCCCCGAAACCGGTCAGCGCCGACTCCAGTTCCTCCACGAGCACCGGTGAGAGATGGTTGGTGGGCTCGTCCAGCAGAACCAGGTCCACCGGCTCACTGACCAGCCGCGCCAGCTCGATGCGGCGCCGCTGGCCGTACGACAGTTCCCCCACGCGCAGTCGCAGCGCCTCCGGTGCGAACAGACCGAGCGACAGCAGCCGGTCCGCGTGTTCGTCCCGGTCACCGGCGCGGCCGTGTGCGAACGCATCCAGGACGGTCAGTGCCGGCGGCCACGGCGCTTCCTCCTGCCGCAGGTGTCCCACTCGCCCCGGAACGGCCACCGTGCCGACGTCCGGCCTCAGTTCCCCGGCTAGGACTCGCAAGAGCGTGCTCTTGCCCGCGCCGTTGGGGCCGGTGACCAACAGCCGCTCCGCCGGGCCCAGGCGCAGCTCGGGCACACACAGCCGGTCGTCGACGACGACACCGTCGAGTGTCGCGGCGGGCGCCTCGCCCGGTCCGCGGTCGGTGACGATGCGGGCCGTGAACGACAACGGGTCCGGCGGCGGTGCCACTGGCCGCGCGGTGAGCCGCTCGACCCTTTCCTTGGCATTGCGGATACGGCTCATCGCGCCGTGCGCACGCCCCCGCGCGCGGAACGCTGAGGAGCCGAAAATGGCCTTCGGTGTCTTGCGCGGGATGCTGCCCAGGCGCGCGACGTGGGACTCGGCAAGCTTGCGGCTCCGGTCGAGCTCGGCACGCCACCGGTCGTACTGCTGCTGCCGGCGGCGGCGTTCGGCGGCCTTGGCTGCGAGGTAACCGCCGTACCCGTTGCCGTGGCGGGAAACGCGACCGCCGTCGACCTCCAGAACCGTAGTGGTGAGCCGCTCCAGGAACACGCGGTCGTGCGTGACCGCGACGACGGTTCCGCGGTGGGCCCGCAGATGGTCCTCCAGCCACCCGACGGCCCGGTCGTCCAGGTCGTTGGTCGGCTCGTCGAGCAGCAGCAGCTCGGGCCGGGACGCCAGGGTCGCTGCCAGCGCCAGCCGCGACCGCTCACCGCCGGACAGGGTGCCGAGCTGCCGATCCCGGGCGAGGCCGGGCAGACCGAGCCCGTGCAGTGCGGCATCCACGCGGGTGTCGGCGCCGTAGCCGTCACGGGCCTCGAACCGCTCGGTCAGCCGCGCGTACTCAGCGAGGCGATCGGCCGGATCCGCGTCCACGGGGGCGTCCGCGAGAGCGCGTCCGGCCTGGCGCAGAGCCGCTTCGAGTGCACGCAGCTCAGCGAGCGCCAGGTCGACGGCGTCCTGGACGGTGGCCTCCGCAGGCAGGCCGAGGCTCTGGGCGAGATACCCGCTTCCGCCGGGCGCGGTCACGGTCACCTCGCCCGCGTCGGGTTGCTCCCTGCCGGCGAGAAGGTTCAGCAGGGTGGACTTCCCGGCCCCGTTGTCACCGACGACGCCGGCCTTCTCACCGGGGGCGAGGCTGAAGGAAACCTGGTCGAGCACCGTGCGGTCGTCGTAGCACTTGGAGACACCGCACAGGGAAAGCTGTGAGAGGGATGAGGTACGTCGGGCACGCATGTGAAAGCCCCAGTTCTCGGCCGATGCCGATAGAACGGATTCGAGGACGAATCAACGCCGCGACCGCGGAGCAGAGCTCGACGCGGTCGTGCGCGGGGTGATCACAGAGTTCCCATACGGTCGAAGGTACGCGGCCAACCGACGACGGGCAACGGGGTTTGGCGAACGGTCGCGCCGCTACCCGTACCGAGGTGTGCGCAACCGGCGGCGCGTTCACTGTCTCGACCAACTGCGGCGTCTCTCCCGGCAGTTGCCGTCGAAGCCAACCGGAAAACGTCAACACCGAGATCATCGGCATGCACTCAGAAGAGGCCGTCCTGATCGATGCGTACGGCCCGGCGCCGGGCCGTACGCGGCGCACGGCGGACGGGCGACTCTTCGCCGAACAGCGGAGCCGTACCGCACTCGTCGGGCTCGGCCGGAATGGCCGCCGGACCCGTGGGCACTGCCAGCTGCAGAGGAACGTCAGGGTCGAAGTCCGCGCGCGTCATGGCCGTCCAGTCGCGGCCCGGCTGCTCGGCCATGCGTCGTCTCCCCTCTGCCACTCGCCACCCCCGCGCCGCGCGCCTGCGGCGCGGGCAGCCGCGTACGGGCGGGCCGCCTCACGCGCTCATACCCGCATCCTTGCAGTGGATCACCCATCGCCTCGGTCATCCGAGCGACCCTAGTGCTTCGACCGGGAAGGGTTCGACGGGGCCTGACGGCTGAAAGTCCGTACGGACGCCCCCGGTGACGGATAGCGTCCCGTTCACGATGAGAGGGGCGTGACCGTGACAGAACGTGCGATTCCGTCTCGCGTGGTGGCCGCAGAGCGCGTCGCCTCCGAGACGGGATTCAAGAAGAGTTGCCTTCCTGAAGTCGGCAGACTGCTCAGGCTGACCGCTGCCGCGAAACCCGGCGGGGTCATCGCGGAGAGCGGCACCGGCTCGGGAGTGGGCACCGCCTGGCTGCACAGTGGGCTGGGCGCAGACGCGGGCCTGGTCACCGTGGAGCGTGACGAGGAGCTGGCCCGTCGAGCGGCCGGTGTCTTCGCGGACGACGCGCGCGTCAACGTGCTCACCGGAGACTGGCGGTTGCTGGCGCAGCACGCCCCCTTCGACGTCTTCTTCTGCGACGGCGGCGGCAAGCGTGACGACCCACGGCGGGTCGTCGAGATGCTCGCACCCGGTGGCATTCTCGTCCTGGACGACTTCACCCCGTCGCCCCATTGGCCGCCTCGTTTCGAGGGTGAAGTGGATGAGCTCCGCCTGTTCTACCTCACGCACCCATCACTGGACGCGACGGAAGTACTGACAACACCGGCCAGCTCAGCGGTGGTTGCGGCGCGCCGCGTCTGACCGACAGTGCCCGAGGACAACAAGCGCCGGGCACTCACCACCGGATGAACAGCACGGTCCCGGCGAGAATGGTGATCACCCACACGCCGATCGCCAGACACACCGTGCGGATGATCAGGCGGTTGAGCACCGCCGGCTTCGAGTTGTCACGGTCCGGCGTCATGTCGATCCCTTCCCCCGGACAGCAGCCTCGGGCCGGCGGAGGCTCGGCCTTGTCCGCGGGACCTGGCAGATCGCGGTCCGGCGCGCTATGCTCGCCGGCGATGATCACTCATTCTGTTCACAGATTGGGGGTCCCGTCCGCGCAAGGTGAGTGCTGATGCTCACTCAGATCGCGAACGGGGATTCCCGCCTTTCCTTCTGGCTGCGCGTGCGTGAGTACGCCGTGCCGCCGTCCATGATCGAGACTGCGACCGCTCGCCGGCATGCCGGGGACTGGGCAGGTGCGTGCGCCGCCGCAGGCATCGACATCGACCTCGATATGCGCTCCGTGGCCCGCACGTACGGCCGCGACCTCGCGACCCGTATGCGGGCCGATCTCCGCCACCTAACCCCGGACCTGCTGCGCTGGCACATGCCGAGGGTCGCTCCCGACGGGCTACTGCGCCCAGGTCTGACCATTGCTCTGGCCCGGTACGACACTGCCGGGCGGGACGACGGATCGCCGGTGCAGTTGGTGGTCCGTACTCCGCCTGCCTGGGCGGATGGTGGTCAGCGGATCAGCCTGGCGTTGTGGGACGGGTCCCATGCCGATCCCGCCGCCCGACGACACCCGCACCCCCGTCCGGACCGGCGGTTCCGCCTCGACCTGCACCGTCATCTCTGGGACGCGCGCAGGACCGATGCGCTCCGGGTCCGGTCCGGCGCAGATCCGCTGTCCGCCGACTCCCGTCCCTCGGACCCCTCTGATTCCGATCCACGGGGATTGGTGCCGCGGCAGCTCCGCTGTGCCGTTGACCGGTGGGCGGACGAGGCGGCGATCCTGCTCCGCGCCGAGGGCAGGGACGGCACGGTCGCCGTGCGGTTCGGAGGGCGGCGCAGGCTGCTGCTGCAACCGGCCGCGGACAGCGACGGTCTCAGGCCGCCCGCCCTGCGGATCACACCGGCTCCCACGGACGGCAGCATCTCCACCCTGCCCGTCCTGCCCGACGCGGCGACCTGGGTGCTGCCCGATCTGGACCTGATCCGCACCGGCTCGATCGAGGCCGGCCGGCTGCACCCCCTGGTCGCCTCGGCACTCGTACCCGACCACGCGCCGGCCGCCCCTTCCCCAGGCCCCACCGGGACGGGACAACCACACCTCGTGGAATGCCGCGGAGACCGGCACCGGGTCGGCCTCGTCGGCGGGGTGCTCGTGCCCCTGGACCACGACCCCGCCGAGATCGACCGCGAAGAACTACTGGTCGCACTGACCGGTACCCCCCTTCCCTGCCTGCAGTTCATCGACCAGGCGCACCGTCGGCCGGACTGTCTCGTCGGCGTCCGCGAACGTCTGGATCACGGTGACACCGCCGGTGCGCTGGCCGTCGTCGAGGGCCTGCTCGGCTCCGAGGCCGTGCTGCGTGACGGAGCTCTGCGGGACGCGCTGGAGGCGGCCGCGCGGCGGCGGATCGCCTACGGGCTCTACCGGGCAGGCCTGGTCGGCCCCAGGCCGAGCCGTCTCCATCCGGGCTCCCGCCGTCCCCGTGAACTGCGCTCCCACCCGCGCCACACCACCGCACGCTGACCCGAGGACCCGGTCCTCCGCACCCACGTGCCCCATCACGAACCCCAAAGGTGATCAGACATGCCCCCGTACACCCCGCTCGCCGCTGCCTCCACCGGCACCCTTCCCGACGACCCCGCCCACGTTTCCCAGCTCGCCGTCGCCGGTGAGTTGCTGACGCTGCTGCGCGATGCCTCCACCGAACCCCGTCCCGACACACAACTGGAGGCGCTCACGCTGGCCGTGGCCGCCGACCTGCCGGTCGTCCTGTGGGGTGAGCCGGGGATCGGCAAGACCGCGGCCCTGACACAACTCGCCGCGGCCCTGGATCTCCCCCTCACCACCGTGATCGCCAGTGTGCACGAGCCGTCCGACTTCTCGGGTCTGCCCGTCGTCGGGGACGATCCCGCGGAACAAGGTGTCCCGATGGCCCCGCCGGACTGGGCGGTGCGACTCGTACGGGCCGGCAAGGGTCTGCTGTTCCTGGACGAACTGTCCACCGCGCCACCGGCCGTTCAGGCCGCCCTGCTGCGTCTCGTCCTGGAGCGGCGGATCGGCTCCCTCCAACTGCCGCCCGGAGTACGGATCGTGGCCGCCGCCAACCCTCGGTCCTCGGCGGCCGACGGCTGGGAGCTGAGCCCGCCGCTGGCCAACCGTTTCGTCCATCTTCAGTGGACGCACGACCACGAGGTGGTGGTACGCGGTCTCGGTGGGACGTGGCCGAGAGCCACACTGCCCCGGCTCGACCCGGCGACGTTGCCGGACGCCGTGGACTTCGCCCGCCGCGCGGTGTGCGGGCTGCTCGCCGCACGCCCGACTCTCGTACACCGGCTGCCCGGCAACGAAACGCGGCGGGGCGGGCCGTGGCCGTCACCGCGGAGCTGGGAGATGGCACTGTGTCTGATCGCGTTCGCGACCGCGGCCGGCTCGTCCCGGGAAGTGCTCTCCCTGCTGGTCAGGGGCACCGTGGGTGACGGTCCCGGACTGGAGTTGCTGGCCGGTCTCGACCGGATGGACCTCCCCGATCCCGAGGTGCTGCTCGCCGATCCGGCGAGCGCGGTCCTGCCCGAACGGGGAGATCTGCGCCAGGCCGTGCTGGACGGTGTCGTGCAGGCGGTCCGCGCCCGGCCGGAGAAGTCACGCTGGGACGCTGCCTGGGCGCTGCTGGTACGGGCGTTGGAGACGGGAGCCCCCGATCTGGTGGTGGTCCCGGCGACCACCCTGGCGTCGCTGCGCCGTGAGGACTGGGACGTACCGGCGTCGATCGAAGGGCTCGCCGGAGTGGTGTCCCTGTCCCGCCGAGCCGACAAGGCCGCGGCTCGTGCCGCCGTCGCCACACAGGCCGGACGATGACGGCGGACGCACCGAGGGCACTGGACCTCGACAAGCTCTTCGCCGCCCGGCTTCAGGCCGCCCGGGCACGGCCCTACCTGGCGACCGCGCTCTTCGCCCTGCACACCGTGGAGTCGCGGCTGGTACCCACGATGGCCGTGGACCGGCACTGGCGGTGCTATGTCTCACCGGCGTTCGTGGCTCGAACGCCGGTGGAGGAACTGGCCGGGGTGTGGGTGCACGAGGTGTCGCACCTGCTGCGCGACCATCACGGCCGCAGTGACCGGGTCGCCAAGGAGCGGGGGCTGACCGGCCCGGGGGAACGGCTGCGAATGAACATTGCCGCGGACTGCGAGATCAACGACGACGCGTTCGGTGACGGACTGGTCCGGCCGGACGGCGTGGTCGATCCGGCGTTGCTGGGGCTCCCCGAGGGGGAGTTGATGGAGGACTACCTGCGCCTGTTCCAGCTCGGACCGCGTACGCAGAGCGTGACCTGGCTGGACTGCGGCAGTGGCGCCGACGGACTGGCGCGGGAGTGGGAAAGGGGAGCGGACGGCGCGCACGGCCTCAGCGACCAGGAACGTGACGCGGTCCGTTCCGGGTGGCCCAGGGCATCACCGGACGTCCGGGCAGCGCGCCGAAGGGGTGGCAGCGGTGGGCGGAGGAAGCCTTCCACCCGCCGCAGCCGTGGCGGGAGTTGCTGGGGGCGGCGGTCCGCTCGGCGGCCTCCGCCGCCGGTGCGGGCGAGGACTACACCTACGGCCGGCCGTCGCGGCGTTCGGCCGCGGTGCCGGGCGCCGTTCTGCCGAGCCTGCGGCGCAGGCCGCCGAGGGTCGCCGTAATCATCGACACCTCCGGATCGGTCAGCGACGCCGAACTGGGCAGCGCGCTCCTCGAAGTCGCAGCGATCTCACGCGCCGTGGGCGGCCGCCGCGACATGGTCACCGTGGTGCCGTGCGACGCGGCGGCCGAGTTCGCGCACTCGCTGTGCCGGGCCGAGGGAATTCCCCTGATGGGCGGTGGCGGCACGGATCTGCGTACGGGCTTCGCCAAGGCACTCCGCACGCAGCCCCGGCCGGATGTCGTCGTGGTCCTCACCGACGGCCAGACGCCCTGGCCGGACACGCGACCACCGTGCCGGACGGTGGTGGGTCTGTTCCCTCGGCAGAGGCGCGCGACCTGGGACGAGGACAATCCGGACCATGTGCCGGACTCGCCTCCCGCGTGGGCACGAGTCACGCACATCGGGTCCGGCCCCGGTGCTCGGTGAGCCCCTGGCCGGCGACCGCTCGCGCCGGTGCGCGTCGGCGTTCGAGGTCCCGCGGTCACGAGCGCTACCCGCAACCTTCGTACAGGGACGGCCTGTTCGGTTTCGAGGTCTCGCGGTCACGAGCAGCGCAGGCAACCTTCTTCGAGGGACGGCCTGTTCAGTCGATGACCGCGGTGGCCTCGACCTCGACGAGATGCTCGGGTACGTCCAGTGCCGCGACTCCGAGCAGCGTGCCCGGCGGCACCGGGGTGCCCCCGAGCTGCTCGGCCGCCCGGGCGACCCCCTCCAGGAACGACGGCATCTTGTCGGGGGTCCAGTCGACGACGTATACGGTCAGTTTCGCCACGTCGTCGAAGGATCCACCGGCCGCGGCCAGGGCGGTGCCGACGTTGAGGTAGCACTGCTCGACCTGCGCGGCGAGATCGCCCTCGCCGATCGTGGTCCCCTCGGCGTCCCAGGAGACCTGCCCGGCGATGAAGACCAGCTTCGATCCGGTCGCGATCGACACCTGCCGGTAGGCGTCGATCTCCGGCAATCCGCTGGGGTTCACCAGGGTGATGGCCATGCTGCCCGCCTCCTCGTCATGACGGGCCCATGGGCCAGTCCGCCACCGGACGGGGGCGCTCCCCGGTCTCTTGTGGTTACTCGGGAACTGTAGGAGAGTGACCGCTGACGTGGAAGAACGCACTTTTCGGTGACTGGGGTACCTGATGGTGACCAAGCAGTTCAGCGGCTCGCCCGAGGATGCGGACCTGACGCGGGCGGACTCCCTGGCGCGCGAGATCTTCTCGGACGTCGCCAACAAATGGGCGTTCCTGATCATCGACGCCCTGGGCGAAGGCACCCTGCGCTTCGGCGAGGTACGGAACGAGATCGAGGGCATCAGCCACAAGATGCTCACGCAGAACCTGCGCATGCTGGAGCGCAACGGCCTGGTCGAGCGGTGTGTGCACCCCACCGTGCCGCCACGGGTCGAGTACACCCTCACCGAGCCGGGTCAGGCACTGCGGGAGATGGTCCACAGAATGTGCGACTGGACCCATCAGAACCTTGGCCACATCGAGGCCTCGCGCCGCCGCTTCACCCCCTGACGGAGGACTCCCGGGCGTCGATCATCCCGTGCATCACCGCCACGGGCAGGGCCGGGTTCCCGGCCGCGACCCGCGCGCGCTCGCGGTCCCGCAACAGTCCGATCAGCGTCCGGGCGGGCAGGCGCGGATGCCCGGCCGCCTGATGACGCACCGACCACCGGGGGTCGTCGACCAGTCGTACGGCAGAGGCGGCGGACAGCCGCGGGTCGCTCGCGGCCCGCGCCCGTACTTCCTCGTCGGGGTCACGGCTGAACCGCTCCACCAACTCGGCCGTGGACTCGGGGTCGTCCGCGTACCGCAGTAGATGGGTGCCGACCCACGTCGGCAGAACGTCGCCGGCGCGACCGTCACCCACGATCTCCAGACCCGCCCTCGTGAGCAGCTGTGCGTATGCGTCTCCCCCACCAGTCATGCCTGCCATCGTCCCGGACCGTGGAAACGGCCTGGACGGTGGCCCTCACAGGTGCGGTGAGCGGGGAGTTCAGTCCGCCGGTGTCTCCAGGACCCTGGTGGTGAAAGCCGCGAGGCGGTCCCTCATCTGCTGACGCGTCATCCCCTGCCGGCCCACGAGGTGTTCGACGAGGTCGGCTCGGGTGGCCGCCAGCAGTGCGTGCGCGGTGAACTCGCTGTCCGTGAGTCCGGGAATGTGCTCCAGCGCGGCACGGAGCGTGCCGTGCCAGCGTTCGTAGTGTTCCGCCGCGTACGGGCTGTCGCCGCCCGTCCCCTCCAGAGCCAGGGCGAGATGACGGTTGTCGATCTTGAAGCACAGGAGGGCATCGAGGAGGGCGGGCACGCGCCGGAGGGGCGGAGTGGCGGGTCCCAACGGCGACTCCCCCTGTTCGGCGGCGTGCCTGAGCGGTGCGAGCCGCATCTCGTACAGCGCGTGGATCAGGCCGGTGCGGTCGCCGAAGCCACGAAAGAGCGTCGCCTTGCCGACGCCGGCCGCTGCCGCGATGTCGGCCATGGTCACCGCCTCGGGGCTCGCGCAGCGCGCGAAGAGCGTGTCGGCGGCCGCGAGCACGGCCTCGCGGTTGCGCGTGGCGTCCGCGCGGGGTTTGCGGTCGGGCATGCGGCTCCTCCTTGCAAAGCGGACCACGGGTCCGTATCGTCGAACGCGAAGCGGACCCACGGTCCGTATCGTACGGGACGGAGTCACACCATGACCGCGATCACCGCGCCGGCGGACCTGTACCGCCACGGCCTGAAGTTGCTGCTGGACAAGGACATCCCCGCCTGGGTCGACCTGTGGGACGAGGCCGGCGTTTTCGAATTCCCCTTCGCACCGGACGGCCGGCCGAAGCGGCTGGAGGGCAAGGCCGCCGTCGCCGACTACATGCGCGGCTACCCGGACCACATCGATCTTCATGACTTCCCGTACGTCGAGATCCACCGGACCCTCACCCCGGAGACCATCGTGGTCGAGATGCGTGGCGTGGGCCGCCTGGTGGAGACCGGAAGCCCCTTCGACATGTCCTACATCGCCGTTGTCACCGTGCAGAACGGCCTCATCACCAGGTACCGCGACTACTGGAACCCGCTCGCCCTCCAGGACCCCGCCACCGACTTCACCGGGAGCAACTGATGACCACGGCCCGGAAGTTCACCCTGGTCATCGGGGCCACCGGCACCACGGGCAGCCGTGTCGCCGCGCGGCTCGCGGCCGCTGGACACCCCGTGAAGGCCGCCGGCCGACGCGCCACCCCGGTGGAGGGCTGCAGTCCGGTGCGGTTCGACTGGGACGAACCGGCCTCCTTCGCCGGCGCCCTCGAAGGCGTGGACCGGTTCTATCTCATCCCGCCGCTCGGCGCTCCGGACCCGGCGGCCGTCATGCTGCCCTTCCTCCGCCAGGCACGCAGCGCAGGGGTGCGCCGCGCAGTGCTGCTCAGTTCGTCGGCGATCCCCGAGGGCGGCCCCGCGGTGGGTCAGGTGCACCGCGCGCTACCGGGCCTGTTCCCCGAGTGGGCGGTCCTGCGGCCCTCGTGGTTCATGCAGAACTTCACCGGCGACCACGCACACGCCCGGACCATCCGCGAGGAGGGGACCATCCGGACGGCGGCCGGTGAGGGGCTCATCGGATTCGTCGACGCGGATGACATCGCGGCCGTCGCCGTCCACGCGCTGACCGAGGCGCAGGCTCCGAACACCGACCTCGTCCTGACCGGGCCACAGGCCCTGAGCCACGACGACATCGCCGCGGTGCTCGGCGAGGTCACCGGACGGGCCGTCAGCCACCGCCGACTGACGTACGAGCAGATGCGTGACTGCCTGGGCGCCGACATGCCGGAAGCGTTCGCGGAGCTACTCGCCGGCATGGACCTCGCCATCGCCGAAGGCGCCGAGGACCGCACCACGGACACGGTCGAGCGCCTCACCGGCCGCCCACCGAGCAGCTTCCGCGCCGTCGCCGAACGGGAGTTGGGCCCGGCTCGGCGCTGAGCCCGGCCTTCACCGCGTGCCGCCCCCACCCTGTTGGCCCCGGCCGACGAGCAGGGGCTTCGCGTCAATGGGCAAGTTCCGGGGGCCAGTAGCGGCTCGGCAGCATCATGACCCTCGGTGTGAGGTCCGGGTGGATGAGCAACGGGAAGAGCGCGGTACGAAGAACGTGGTCGGGCAGGTGGCGGCGGCAGACGATGATGTGGGTGCGGTAGACCTCGTCGTCGCCCGCCAGGCTCTTCGGCACGCGCATCCTCGGCGGGTACCGCGTCTCGCCGGCCGGCCTCGCGGCGAAGGCGCCCTCATCGGGCTCCTCGTGGCCGTCGCTTCTCACCGCGTACAGAGCGTGGGCCATGGCGCGCAGGCGGTCGGGGTGCTCGTCGAAGGCGGCGGCGTCCGGGCTGTAGATCACCGTCGACACGTGGTCCTGATCGCCGGGCAGAAAGAGCCGCTCGTCCGCCCGCACCAGGGAAGCCCAGACCAACCGCCCTTCCCGGAGCAGGGTGTTCTGCTGCCACAGAATCTCCCGCAGGGGTTCCGCGGCCGCGATCCATGAGGGAAGAGGGATCCGCAGATAACGGCGCTTGTCGCCGAAGTCGAACGTGCGCGGCGCGGGGCCGAGGTTCGTCCGGCATGCGTGGAGCGTCTCGGCTGCGGATCCGGTCATGAGGTGGAGCTTACGGACGGCCCACCGAGCGGCGGTCACCGCGGGGAACCCGAACGCGCGGGTACTGCCGGCCGCCGCACGCGTCGCTGACCACGCGGCGTCGACGACCTGTACCTTTCGAGCGGCGTCACCGTGCCAGTGCCGTGCTCCCGGGCAGGGACCGGCTCGTTACCGGTCTCTCGTCACCCGGGAGCTTTGCACAGTGCAATGGATTGGTCCAGAGGGCTGGACGAAGCCACCACGGTGTGCGAGCGGCACGACGGGCGCTACTTCGGCTTCACAGCCGCTTCGACCTCCTGGAACGTCGCACTGTCGACGAACCCGGTGTCCTCGAGAACTTCGAGATGGTCCAGGACGGTCTGGTTGGCCTGACGCGCATGGCGGCGGATGAGGTCGTTCTGCGTACCCGCCCGGACTTCGGCGATCGTGGCGAAGATCTTTCCGTGCGAGGCACGCAGCAGGTTGGCGAAGATCCGGTCGAACTCCGCCCCCCGAGCGTTCTCCATCTGCCGCACAAAGCCCTGCTGTTCGGCTGTGGCCTCATCGGGCAGGGCGACACCGAGGATCCGGGCGTCCTCCCGGACGAGCTGATCGAGCTTGCTGTGGCCGTCGATGAGGTGGAGTCCGGCACGTTTCACGGACTCGCTCGAGGCGTGCGTCTGTGCCAGCTTCCCCGCCGGAATCTCCCACAGGCCCGCCTGACGCACCTTGACCAGGAACGTCTTGTCCACCTCCGTGAGGGCCTGGTCCTCCGGTGCTGCCCCCTCGACGGGCGCATCGGCACCGGCGTCATGGACGCCGGCATGCTGCGGCACCCCCGCGGAGACCGGATCGGCGGCCGCCTCCTCGTCGCCGCCTCGCGTGACGATCAGCAGGGTGGCGACGACCGCGCATGCGGCGATGATGATCCCGAGCGTGCGCAGGGGCAGGCCGGACGATGCTGCGCGTCGATTCGATGGCATGGGTGTCTCCCGGTTCGGCATGACGAACGAACTGCTCTTGTGTCGGGAGCACTGGACGGCGACTGGCACGGCGCGCACCAGTCAGTACGGACGAAGGTGCCGGACCGTTCAACAGGACCGGCCGGGAACCGGGTTGGCACGCCGGCTTACCGGCACCGGCGGCCCACCGGCTTGCTTCGGGACGGAAATCGGTGCGGCCGCCGGCCCCCGGGTTCCCGGTCATCCGCCGCGCTGCTGCGGGCTGATGAGCAGCAGGGCGATGTCGTCACCATGTCCGGGGGCGTGCTCGATCAGCGTGTCCGCCAGGGTTTCCAGATCGTCGGGGTCCGCGTCTTCGACGAGCCGGGCGAGTGCGGCGACGGCGTCGTCGGGGTCCACTCCGGGGGATTCGATGAGTCCGTCGGTGTAGAGGACCAGCACACTGCCGGGTGGCAGGGGGATTTCGAGAGCCGGGTACTCCGCTTCCGGGTCGATGCCGAGCAGAAGCCCGGGCGGGACGTGCAGTACGTGCGTACGGCCGTCGGCGTGACGCAGCAGTGGTCTGGGGTGGCCGGCTGTGGCCAGGCAGGCGGCCTGGCGTCCGAGGTCCAGGTGCACATACAGACAGCTGGTGAACAGGCCGGGATCGAGATCGATGAGCAGACGATTCGTCCGGCTCAGGACATCGCCGGGTGGTGCGCCGACCGTGGAATGGGCGTGGACCGCGGTGCGGACCTGCCCCATCAGGGCCGCGG
This sequence comes from Streptomyces sp. NPDC096193, assembly GCF_040302905.1. Classification (NCBI taxonomy): domain Bacteria; kingdom Bacillati; phylum Actinomycetota; class Actinomycetes; order Kitasatosporales; family Streptomycetaceae; genus Streptomyces; species Streptomyces sp. NPDC096193. Next base: position 43,789 of record NZ_JBEOSJ010000001.1, read on the forward strand.
CGTCGATGTTGTGGCCCTGAACGTCGCCGATGGCCGCCGCGGCGGTCGTGCGGTCCAGCCGGATCAGGTCGTAGAAGTCACCGCCGACGTCCATGCCGTGTCCGGCGGGCAGATAGCGGGCCACCACGCTGAGGCCCGGGACGCGAGGAAGGGCGGCGGGCAGCAGCGCTTCCTGGAGGCGGCGGGCGACGCGGTGCTTGGTGTCGTAGAGGCGGGCCCGGTCCAGGGCTTGGCCGATCAGACCGGCCAGTGAGATGAGGACCGCGCGTTCGGCAGGGGGGAAGGTGCGGGGCCGGGCGTAGGCGAGAACGAGCGTGCCGATGGTGCGGTTGGAGGCGATCAGCGGCAGAAAGGCCCACGACGCCATGTCGTCCTGATGGACCGCCGCGGCGTAGGAGCGCTTCAGATCGGCGAAGGAGGCGAAGAAGCTCGGAGCACCGGTGGTCAGGACATGGGCCGCGGGAGTGTCCGACATCAGGGGTATGAGGTCGAAGCGCTCGATGAGCGCGGCGCTGTAGCCGCGATGACCGACGATCTTCAGTCGCCCCTCCTCCGCGGTCATCATGGCCATGGCCTGCGCGCCGAGCGCCGGCAGGAGCTGGTCGGCGGCCTGGTCGACGACGTCCTGGACGCCGATGGCCTCGGTGAGCGTGGCTGCCATGTGCATCAGCTGGTAGAGCAGCGTGGCGCGGCTCGGCCCCGGGCTGCGCGCGGACTGAGCCGCGATGTTGTCGCTCTCGGCGGGGCGGCTCGGAATGATGCGGACACTGATGCCGGAGGGGTCCGGATACAGCTCGAACGCCAGCCAGGTGTCCGGCGGGCGCACGGCGGTGAACGACGTGGGCTGCTCGCTGACCAGCGCCGCCCGGTAGCGGTCCTCGACTTCGGGCACGTCCATCCAGGGCAGGGCTTCCCAGGGCCGGGCGCCGAGCAGGTCGGCCGCGTCGGCTCCGAGGAGTTCGGCCGCGTCCGGGGTGATGAAGGTGATCCGGCCGCCCAGGTCCATGGCGCACGACCCGCCCGGCAGCCGGTCGATGAACGCCGCCGTCGCCGTCGCCTCCCCCAGCGCCAGGGGAGCCAGGATGCGGGGCAGGTTCGGCGGCAGCGATGCCCCCTCGTCGGTGGCCACCTGAAGGATGCGCCCGAGGCGCAGGCAGCCCTCCTCCATGGCGGCGCGCTCGGCGGGGCTCATCCCCGGCGCGTGCAGGCCGGGCCACAGCAGGACCAGCGCACCCCGGACTGTCCCGTTCGACGTGACGGGGGCGGCCGCCAGGGCGAAGTCGTACGGCAGCACCAGGGACAGCCGCGGGTACCGGCGCGCCGCGTCCTCCATGCCCCCGACCCAGACCAGACGCCGTTCCCGCACCGCGTCCGCCACCGGAATCGGGTCGGCCAATCCCACCCGTGTCCACGGAGCAGCGATCTCCCGCGGGGTACCGGTGACCACGACGAGCCACAGCGCCTCCCCCGTCGGCGACAGCACATAGAACATCCCTCTGGACGCACCGGCCTGTCGCACCACATCGATCAGAGCGGTGTCCAGCAGCTGACCGCCGGAGTCCACGGTCGTCGTGGGGCGGGACGGTTTCCGGCTCATCCGGCCTCCCCCGGAGTGACCGGGCGCAACAACCGTGTCCGTCCGATGGAAGCGCCGGCCGTACCGGTCGCTGCCTCGGGGGTGCTCGGGCCGACGGTGACGCGTACCGCACTCGGCCTGGTGCGTCCCTCTCCCCGCACCGCTGAGCGAGCGCTCACCGACGCCGTCCCACGCGCGGCTGCGCGGCAGCCACACCGAACGTCACCCATAAGGGGACACTACGCCCGTCCGCGCGGGACGACATTCGCGCGTTTCCCCGGAGGGGAGGACGCCGGCGGCCTCGGCAGCGCGCTAGTGACAGGCCGTCGCGGAACCGGGCCCGGTCATGGCTACAGCAGAGCCACCGCCAGGAAATAGATCAGACCTCCGAAGACGACACCCAGAGACAACAGGAACACCACGCGCATCGCCTGTCACCGACCCTTCACCGTGCACCGATGCGGCCGCCCCGCGGACCCGCACGCGGCGGAGCGATCATGGGATCCGTGATACCCGCCGCCGGTCCGTCCCACTCGCCGCGCCGCGCATGTGAGGCAAACGCAGCAGCCTCGGCTCCTCGGGCAGACCACTGGCCGGACGGTGGCGTGGCACACCAGGACGTCGTCCACCACCGCAGCGCGTTCGGACGGAGAGTGTGACCGTCAGACGTGCGTACGGCACCCTGCCCGGCCCGCGCCGGAAAGCCCCCCGGCGCACGTCCTCGCACCCGGGAGCCGGAGCCGGTGCGGGATCGAGGGCGGGCGGGGCGGGAGCGAGGGCCGGTGCGGGAGGGGCCATGTCCAGGCGGGCAAAAGGCGTTTGCCGACTCGATTTTCCGTGCGTAGCGTCGCCACCCGTGAACCCGACTCTGCGCACCGAGCGGCTCGTCCTGGAGCCGTACACCCCCGAGGACGAAGAGGACTTCGTCGCTCTCTTCCAGGACACCCGGGTGTCGCAGTGGATGGGTGACGGCCCGGCTTCCGAAGCGGCGGACCGCGCGCTGTTCGGGCGGCTCTTCACGAAGGTCTACGCCCGGGGCCTGTTCGACGTCTGGGCCGTTCGCCGCGACGGGTTCCGGGTCGGACATGCCGAGATCAAGCCGACGGAGGCCGTCGGAGGCCACGAGATCATCTACGCGCTCGCGCCGACGGTTTGGGGCTCCGGACTGGGGACCGAGCCGGCCGAGGCGCTCGTCGACCACGGCTTCGACTCGGTCGGCCTGAACGAGGTGTTCGCCACCGTGGCCGCGGCGAACAAGGCATCGCTGACTCTGCCGGCCAGGATCGGATTCGAGCATGTCCGGGACGTCGAGGAGGAGGACGGCAGCACCACTCGCGTACTGGTCCGCCGTCGGACGCGCTGACTCCCCCCACTCCACCTCAGGTTGACGGGCTCACGGCTCGCAGCTGCCTCGGTCGGCTCGGGGTGGGTACGGCCGGCGCATGTCAGGCCGCCCGCGATCACGGCGAAGATCACGGTCGAGGGGGTTCACATGGGCAGGGACAGCGGCTACTTGGATCCGCCCGGGAAGCAGGGGCCTCTCCCTCGCCCTCGACACCGCCCGCATGATCAAAACAAGAGCGGGTTAGCATATGAGCACCGCCTAGCTCGAAAGATAAACCTGTGACTGTCAATGACGACTCGTTCACCAACTGGAAGAACCGCGAGGAGATCGCGGAGTCGATGATCCCCGTCATCGGGAAGCTGCACCGGGAGCGGGACGTCACGGTCCTTCTCCACAGCCGCTCCTTGGTGAACAAGTCGGTGGTCAGCATTCTCAAGACCCACCGCTTCGCCCGGCAGATCGCCGGCGTGGAACTCTCGGTCACCGACACGCTTCCGTTCCTGCAGGCTCTGACCACGCTCGATCTCGGTCCGTCCCAGATCGACCTGGGCCTGCTCGCCGAGACCTACCGGGCCGACGACCGCGGCCTCTCGGTGGAGGAGTTCACCGCCGAAGCCGTCGCCGGTGCCACGGGTGCCGACAAGATCGAGCGCCGCGAGCCGCGCGATGTCGTCCTCTACGGCTTCGGCCGCATCGGCCGTCTCGTCGCGCGCCTCCTCATCGAGAAGGCCGGCTCCGGCAACGGCCTGCGGCTGCGGGCCATCGTCGTCCGCCAGGGTGGCGACCAGGACATCGTCAAGCGCGCCTCGCTGCTGCGCCGCGACTCGATCCACGGCCAGTTCCAGGGCACGATCACGGTCGACGAGTCGAACAGCACGATCAACGCCAACGGCAACGAGATCAAGGTCATCTACGCGGGCGACCCGTCGGAGGTCGACTACACGGCGTACGGCATCAAGGACGCCATCCTCATCGACAACACCGGCAAGTGGCGCGACCGCGAGGGTCTGTCGAAGCACCTGCGCCCCGGTGTCGACAAGGTCGTCCTGACCGCCCCCGGCAAGGGTGACGTCCCCAACATCGTGCACGGTGTCAACCACGACACCATCAAGCCGGACGAGCAGATCCTGTCCTGCGCGTCCTGCACCACCAACGCGATCGTCCCGCCGCTGAAGGCGATGGCCGACGAGTACGGCGTCCTGCGCGGTCACGTGGAGACCGTCCACTCGTTCACCAACGACCAGAACCTGCTGGACAATTACCACAAGGCCGACCGCCGCGGCCGCTCCGCGCCGCTCAACATGGTCATCACCGAGACCGGTGCCGCCTCCGCCGTCGCCAAGGCGCTGCCCGACCTCAAGGCGAGGATCACCGGCAGCTCGATCCGCGTCCCGGTGCCGAACGTCTCGATCGCGATCCTGAACCTGCGGCTCGCCCGCGAGACCACCCGCGAGGAGGTCCTCGACCACCTCCGCAACGTCTCGCTGAACTCGCCGCTCAAGCGCCAGATCGACTTCATCAGCGCTCCCGACGCGGTCTCGAGCGACTTCATCGGCTCGCGCCACGCCTCGATCGTCGACGCCGGCGCCGTCAAGGTCGAGGGCGACGACGCGATCCTCTACCTGTGGTACGACAACGAGTTCGGCTACTCGTGCCAGGTCATCCGCGTCGTCCAGCACGTCTCCGGGGTGGAGTACCCGACGTACCCGGTGCCGGTGACCTGACCGGTACATCAGCGGAATCCGGCGGCCGGCCCATCAGGGCCGGCCGCTTTGCTGTGGGTGCTCAGCGGCGAGTACCACCGGGGCCGCGAACAGGCCCGCGCTGTCGGCGCGTTGACGGTCGGCGGGCAGAGCGGGGCGAGGCCGTCACAGACACCGGCCCCACTTTCGTCTTATTGACGATAACCCGCTCCCCCTATATCGTCGATAAGACGAAAAGGGGGGCAGCATGGCAGACATCATCAGGCGCTTCGGATGGCGCCACCTTCGTTCCACACCCACCGCTCACGTCCGCCACCACCGGCGGGGCAAGCTGGTCCACGACGGACCGGGGCTGAGCTTCTGGTACCGCGCACTCACCGCCGCACTGTGTGAGATTCCGGTGGACGACCGGGAGGAGTCCATGGCCTTCCACGCCCGCACCGCGGACTTCCAGGACGTGACCGTCCAGGCCACCGTGACCTACCGGATCGGCGAACCGTCCACCGCCGCCACCCGGCTCGACTTCTCCGTCGACCCCGACACCGGCGTCTGGCGCGGCGCGCCCCTGGAGCAGATCTCGACCCTGCTGACCGAGACGGCCCAGCAGCACGCCCTCGACGTGCTGGCCCGTACCCCCCTCGCCGCCGCACTGACGGACGGTGTCGCTGCCGTACGGGAGCGTGTGAGCGACGGGCTGGCCGGGGAGCCCCGGCTGGCGGCCACGGGCATCGCCGTCGTGGCCGTCCGCGTCGTCGCCCTGCGACCCGAGCCCGAGGTGGAACGCGCGCTGCGCACTCCCGCGCGGGAGCAGATCCAGCAGGAGGCGGACAGGGCGACGTACGAGCGGCGGGCCGTGGCCGTGGAGCGCGAGCGCGCCATCGCGGAGAACGAGCTCGCCAGCAAGATCGAACTCGCCCGCAGGGAAGAGCACTTGGTCGAGCAGCGTGGCACGAACGCCCGTCGCGAGGCTGAGGAGAAGGCCGCTGCCGACGGCGTACGGGCGGCGGCGGAAGCGGCTCGAACGGTCCGGCTCGCCAAGGCAGAGGCCGAGGCCGCCCGTGAGGTCGGCGACGCCCGGGCACACGCCCAGGCCGCCTGGCTGCGGGTGCACGCCGAGGTCGACGCGGCCACGCTGCACGCACTGACGGGTTCGCGGCTGGCCGAGAATCTGCCGCGCATCGACAGTCTCACCGTGTCGCCGGACGTGCTGACCGGTCTGCTCGCCAAGCTCGGCCGCCCGCAGGGTGAACAGGAATGAGTCTCGCCCCGCGGGCGGTGCTGGTGCACCGCACCAGTGAGTACGAGGAATTGGTCGCCCGGCACGGGACGCACGGGCAGGCGGGCTTCTTCCTCTCCTCACGCGGACGGGGCATCGAGGATGTCGCCGAACGCCATCGGCGCGCGCGGCGCATCCTCTCCGAGGTGACGGCTTCGGTGCCGTTGAACTGGCGGCAGGCGCGCGTGGAGCGGGCCGATCTCGACCGCTTCCTCTTCGGTCCCGAGGATGTCGTGGTCGTCGTGGGCGCGGACGGCCTGGTGGCCAACACCGCGAAGTACCTGAGCGGTCAGCCGGTGATCGGGATCGACACGGACCCGGGCCGCAACCCGGGGGTCCTGGTGCGCCACCGGTCGCGGGACGCGGGCCCGCTGCTCGTGGCGGCGGCGGGCAGGGGCGGCTCGTTCGACGAGCTCACCATGGTGGAGGCCGTCGCCGACGACACCGAGCGGCTGCGGGCGCTGAACGAGATCTATCTCGGCCGGCCCGGCCACCAGAGCGCGCGCTACCGGCTGCATGCGGGTGCCGACGACGACGCTTCGGAGGCGCAGGCCTCTTCGGGGGTCCTCGTCGGCACCGGCACCGGATCGACCGGCTGGCTGCGCTCCCTGTGGCAGGAGCGCGCCAGCCGGCTGGCGCTGCCCGGTCCCGCCGATCCCCGGCTCCTCTGGTTCGTCCGCGAGGCCTGGCCCTCCCCCACCACCGGAACCACGCTGGTCGAGGGTGTCCTCGAACGCGCCCAGCAGCTGCGACTGGTGGTCGAGTCCGACCGCCTGGTGGCTTTCGGTGACGGCATCGAGAGCGACGCCCTGGAGCTGACCTGGGGCCAGAGCGTACGTCTCGGTGTCGCGGACGCCGGCCTGCGGCTGCTGGTGTGAGCGGCGCGGACTCCAGACTGCCGCTGCCGTCATGAGGGGCGCGGACGCCGTCCTGCGGCTGCTGCTGTGATGGCCATACACCGAGGTCCCGCTGCTGGTCCAGCGGTCCGGCCGGGAAAATGACCCGCGGCCCCCGCCGGGAACGGGAGCCGCGGGAGTTCGGTGCTGCCGGCGCTGCGGAGAGGCACGAGGCCGCAATCCGTCAAACCAGGCGGAGGACGGACGCCGGTCTGCGGAGACGATCTAGCCCAGCGCCTCGGCCACCTGCGGGTAGAGCGCGGAGGGGTCCGCGGCGAGACCGGCCTTGACCTGCGCGCTGATGTCGTCGGCGAGGTACTCGAACCGGCGGGCCTCGATGGTGTCGAGCGCCCCGTGGGCGACCGTGGCCGGGTCCACCTTGGGGCCCTCGACGGTCGCGGCCATGTCGGTGTCCATGTATCCCACATGCAGTGCGGTGACCAGGGTCCCCTGCCCGGCGAGCTGGACCCGCAGGGCGTTCGTCACGGCCCATTCGGCGGCCTTGGCAGCGCTGTACGCGGCGTTGTCCGGGAACACGTACCAGGACAGCACCGACAGCACGTTGAGCAGCGCGCCGCCTCCGTTGCGGGCGAGCACGGGGGCGAAGGCCCTGCTCATGTCCAGCGTGCCGAAGACATGGGTGTCCATCTCGCGCCGGAACTCGTCCGTGCTGCCGTTGAGGATGCCCGTGTCGGTGGAGATCCCCGCGTTGTTGATCAGGAGCGTCACGTCCTGGGCCTGCTCGGCCGCGGCCCGTACGGATGCGGGATCCGTGATGTCGAGTGCCAGGGGCACCGCCCCGGGGGCGGTCACGGTGTCCGGGTTGCGGGCCGCGGCGTAAACCTTCGCCGCTCCGCGGTCGAGGAGCGCCTTGACGAACTGGTCCCCCAGTCCGCGGTTGCCTCCGGTGACCAGAGCTACTGCGCCCTCGATCTGCATGGTGCTCTCTCCTCGTTCCGTGGGGCCGCGAGAGGGGTGTGTCGCACGGCGTGGAAACCGATCGGTTTCCACCACCGTAAACCGATCGTTTTCCCTGAGCAAGTCCGAGAGGTAATCTCGATCGCATGACCACGACAGCGACGGCGTCCACCCGCGACCGGTTGCTCGACGCAGCTGCCGAGCTCTTCTACCTCCAGGGCATCACCATCGGCGTCGAAGCGCTGTGCAAGGCCGCCGGCGTCTCCAAGCGCTCGATGTACCAGCTGTTCGACAGCAAGGACGCCGTCCTCGCCGCCTGCCTGGAGCGGCGCGCCCCCGCATATGCCGCGGCACTCTTCCCTGCGGCGGACGACACCCGACCGCCGCGGTCCCGGATCCTCCATGTCTTCGAGCGACTGGAGGCGGAGGCCCTGACCGACGACTTCCGGGGCTGCCCGTTCCTTGCCGCGCAGGTCGAGCTCAAGGACCCGGAGCATCCGGCCAGCAAGGTCGCCCGCGAGGTGAAGCAGACCCTCACGGAGTACTTCCGCCGCGAGGCACAGCACGGCGGCGCCCACGAACCGGCCCTGCTCGCACGGCAGTTGACGCTTCTCTTCGACGGGGCGAGCGCACGGGCCGGCGTGGGCGCGGAGCAGCTCGACGGACTGACACTGACCACCGCGCAGGCCCTCATGGACGCGGCGGGAATGACGAAGTAGTCCGGTCCCGAGCGCCCCTGCCCACGAACTGCCGAATCGACGCGTCCAGTTCCGGACAGCGCGGAGGGCGACCCAAGGGTGGCGATCAGGCCCATAACGGCGGCGCCCCCACGACCTGTCCGCCCCGCGCAGACACGCCGGCGGCGTCGCCGGCGGGGTGTGACACCCGCGCCAGGTCGCACACTGCCGGTCGACGGCACCCTCGGAAGGGTTCGCACCCGTGTGCACCCGCCACGGGTGGGCCTGTTCGATGCGCGTAGATCACCCGAGAGGCCGTGAGCGCGAGTCGCCGCTGTCGATCGGACACTGAACAGCCGAAACGGTGCGTGACGTTCCGGTTCACGCCGCGCGTACCACTCGAAAACCTTGTGTCCCACCTGACGCGCAGGTCAGCTGACGCTACGCGAGCAAACGGTCGTCCACTCCGCCGCAGCCCGTCACGGCACCCGTGCCACTGTCGCCCGCGGGGCCCAACATGCTCCCGTTGCCTGGTGGTTCACCTCGCACAGTCCGCGGACGCGCGTAGAGCGGCCGAAAGGCGATCTTGTCGCCAACCCATCCGGAGCACAGGATTCCTACCGCACCGCTTGGCAGGCTCATGACCGTTCACCCGGTCGACGAGCCGGCCGTTCGGCGCTCACGGGCCCGCCCACCCAACGGGCCCCGGAACCCCCACCGGAGGATGTAGTGAACATCAAGCGCTTCTCCCCTCTCGGCGGCGTCGGCAGACGTGGACGGCTGATCGCCGTCGTCACCGGCCTGCTGACCGTCTCCGCGCTTGCCGCGCCCACCGCTGTCGCCGAAACGGGCACCGTCGCACGAGCCACGACGGCCCAGCTCGCCCAAGCGAACAACGCCGTGCTCGGCGCGGACGTCGCCGGCACCGCGTGGTACACGGACAAGGCGACCGGCAAGCTCGTCGTCACGGCCGACCAGACCGTCTCGGCGGCCGAGATCGCCCAGATCAAGAAGGCCGCCGGGGCGCAGGCCGGCACCCTCGAGATCAAGCGCACCCCGGGCACCTTCAACAAGCTCATCGCGGGCGGCCAGGCCATCTACGCCGGCGGCGGACGATGCTCCCTCGGCTTCAACGTCCGCAGCGGCAGCACCTATTACGCGCTCACCGCGGGCCACTGCACCAACATCGGCAGCACCTGGTACACGAACTCGGCCAACACCACGCTGCTGGGCACGAGGACGGGATCCAGCTTCCCGACCAATGACTACGGCATCATCCGGCACTCGAACGCGTCGGCCGCCGACGGTCGGGTCTACCTCTACAACGGCTCGTACCGTGACATCACGTCCGCGGGCAACGCCTACGTCGGCCAGGCCGTGCAGCGCAGCGGCAGCACCACCGGCCTGCGCGGCGGCACGGTGACCGGTCTCAACGCCACGGTCAACTACGGCAACGGCGACGTCGTCTACGGCATGATCCAGACCAACGTCTGTGCCGAGCCCGGCGACAGCGGCGGCTCCCTGTTCGCCGGTTCCACCGCGCTCGGTCTCACCTCCGGAGGCAGCGGCAACTGCAGCTCCGGTGGCACCACGTTCTTCCAGCCGGTCACCGAGGCGCTCAGCGCCTATGGCGTGAGCGTCTTCTGACACACCGGTTCGACGCACCGATCCGCTCGGCGATCGGGGCGCTGATCGGGTGCACCCGATCGACGCACGACGAGGGCCGGTGGTCCGCCGCGAGGCGGGCCGCCGGCCCGACGCACGTCCCGGCCTCCCAAGCCGCGTAAAACGCCATGTACTGATAGGAAAGAGGCAAAGCGCCCAACGAGCGACCGAAAGGCACTGCGCCGTGGAGCCAACCAGCCGACCGGACAACACGGTGACCCAGCGCCCGGTGAGCGCCCACCGCTCCTCCCTCACCCTCCGGGTGAACGGAACCCAGCACCCTTTGACGCTCGACAACAGGACCACCGTCCTGGACGTGCTGCGGGAGCATCTGGATCTCACCGGTACGAAGAAGGGCTGCGACCACGGCCAGTGCGGCGCCTGCACCGTGCTCGTCGACGGCCGGCGCGCCAACAGCTGTCTGATGCTCGCGGTCGCTCACGACGGGGCGGACATCACCACTGTCGAGGGCCTCGCCGACGGCGCGGCGCTCCACCCGTTGCAGGAGGCGTTCATCGCGCGGGACGCCCTCCAGTGCGGCTACTGCACACCGGGCCAGCTCTGCTCCGCCGTCGGCATGCTGAGCGAGGCGGCCGAGGGACACCCCTCCCATGTGACATCGCCGGACTACACGGGCGGCGGTGAGGCGGAGCTGACCCCCATGGAGATCCGGGAGCGCATGAGCGGCAATCTGTGCCGCTGCGGCGCCTACCCCTCCATCGTCCGGGCGATCGAGGACGTGGCACGGTGAAACCCTTCGCCTACCTCCGAGCGGCCACCGTCGATCACGCCATCGACGCCTTCGCCTCCCACCCCGGAGCGCAGTACCTCGCCGGCGGCACCAATCTCGTGGACCTCATGAAACTCGGCGTCGCCGCCCCGGACCTGCTCATCGACATCCGCCGGCTGCCGTTCGACCGGATCACGGACACGGCCGAGGGCGGGCTGCGCATCGGCGCGGGCGTGCTCAACACCGACCTCGCCGCGCACCCCGGTGTCCGGTCGCGCTACCCCTGCCTCTCCCAGGCACTGCTCGCCGGGGCGTCCGGCCAGCTGCGCAACACCGCGACCACCGGCGGCAATCTGCTCCAGCGCACGCGGTGCCCGTACTTCCAGGACACGACGAAGCCCTGCAACAAGCGGCTCCCCGGCAGCGGCTGCCCCGCGCGGGAGGGCGCCCACCGCGACCTCGCGGTCATCGGCCACTCCGAACACTGCGTCGCCACCAACCCGTCGGACATGGCCGTCGCTCTGTCCGCTCTGAACGCCACCGTGCATCTGTACGGCCCGGAGGGCGAGCGCGCCGTGCCCGTCACCGACTTCCACCGGTTGCCGGGCGATGACCCCGAACACGACACCGTCATCCGGCCGGGTGAGCTGATCACCGCCGTGGAACTGCCGCCCGGCCCCGTCGGCGTCCGCTCCCGGTACCGCAAGGCCCGCGACCGGGCGTCCTACGCCTTCGCCCTCGTGTCCGTCGCCGCCGTGCTGGAGCTCGAGCAGGGCGTCGTGCGGTACGTGGCCCTCGCGTTCGGCGGGCTCGCCCACCGCCCCTGGCGCGCTCGCGTCGCCGAGGAGGCACTGCGCGGTGCGTCCGCGACGCCGGAGAGCTTCGCCCGCGCCGCGGAAGCCGAGCTGGCCGCCGCGTCGCCGCTGCGCGACAACGGCTTCAAGGTGCCGCTGGCCCGCAATCTCGCCGTCAGCGTGCTGACCGACCTGGCCCCGCACCCGAATACCGAGGACCTGTCATGACGCAGACACCGGGCATTCTGGGGTCACCGGCCGTACGCCGGGAGGCCGCCGACAAGGTCATGGGCGTCGCACGCTACGCGGCGGAGCACACCGCACCGGGATGTCTCTATGCCTGGCCCGTCCCGGCCTCCATCGGCCGGGGGCGGGTCACCGCCGTGCACAGGGAGGAGGTGCTCGCTCTGCCGGGCGTGCACGAGGTCCTCACCCACGAGAACGCGCCCCGGCTGGAGCCGCCCGACGACGCCAACCTCGCGGTGCTCCAGAACGCCGGCGTTCCCCACCGCGGCTGGTACGTGGCTCTCGTCGTCGCCGACAGCCCGGAGAACGCCCAAGCAGCCGCCGGCGCCCTCAGGGTGGAGTACGACGAGGAGAAGCCCGACGTCACGCTCACGGCCGACCACACGGGCCTCTACACACCGCAGGAGGCCAACGGTGGCGAACCCGGTCTGCGCGAGCGCGGGGACTTCGGCGGCGCCTTCGCGTCCGCGGCCGTGCAGGTCGACGCCACGTACAGCATGACCGCGCTGCACAACCACCCCATGGAGCCGCATGCCGCGACCGCGTGGTGGCTCGACGGACATCTGACGGTGTACGACTCCAGCCAGGGCGCCAGCACCGTACGCGACACCCTGGCCGCGATGTTCGGGCTGCGGCCCGAGAAGATCACCGTGCTCTCCGAACACGTCGGAGGCGGCTTCGGCTCCAAGGGCACGCCCCGGTCCCAAGTGGTGCTGGCCACGATGGCCACCCGTCACACCGGCCTGCCCGTCAAGGTGGTGTTCCCCCGCCGCCAGATGGCGGCAATCGTCGGTCATCGCGCTCCGACGATCCAGCGGGTGCGGATCGGCTCCGACACCGACGGCGTGATCAGTGCCCTCGCCCACGAGGTCGTCACGCAGACGTCCACGATCAAGGAGTTCGTCGAACAAGCGGCCATTCCCGCTCGGATCATGTACACCTCGCCGAACAGCCGTACCGGCCACCGGGTCACCGCGCTGGACGTCCCCACCCCGTCGTGGATGCGCGCTCCCGGCGAGGCGTCCGGCATGTACGCCCTGGAATCGGCGATGGACGAACTCGCCGTGGCCGCCGGCGTGGACCCGGTGCTGCTGCGGCTGCGCAACGAGCCGGACGCGGAGCCCGACAGCGGCCGCCCCTTCAGCAGCCGTCATCTCACCGAGTGCCTCGCCGAAGGAGCCCGGCTCTTCGGCTGGCAGCCCAGGGACCCGCAGCCGGGCATCCGACGTGAGGGCACCCTCCTGCTGGGCACCGGGGTCGCGGCCGCCACCTACCCGGTGCTGGTGAGCGCCTCCAGCGCCTCGGCGCATGCCGCCGCCGACGGCACGTTCCGCATCCGGGTCAACGCCACGGACATCGGCACCGGGGCCCGTACCGTGCTCGCGCAGATCGCGGCGGACGCGCTCGGCGTACCGCTGGAGTCCGTCCGCGTGGACATCGGCAGCAGCGACCTGCCCCATGCCCCGCTGGCGGGCGGCTCGTCGGGGACGGCGTCCTGGGGCTGGTCGGTGCACAAGGCCTGCCGGACCCTCGTCGAGCGCCTGCACGGGCTGGTGAACGAGCTGCCGGCGCAGGGACTGACGGTGACCGTCGACACGGAAGAGGAGACGGCGAAGGAATCCCCGTACGCACGGCACGCGTTCGGCGCGCACTTCGCTGAGGTCCAGGTCGACACGGTGACGGGTGAGGTCCGCGTACGCCGGATGCTCGGGATGTTCGCGGCCGGCCGGATCCTCAACGCCCGTACCGCCCGCTCCCAGTTCACCGGCGCGATGACGATGGGCATCGGCATGGCGCTGACGGAGGGGAGCCATCCGGACCCGGTGTTCGGGGACTTCACCGAGAGCGACCTGGCGTCGTACCACGTGCCGACGAACGCCGATGTCCCGGAGATCGAGGCGCACTGGATCGACGAGGAGGACGAACACCTCAACCCGATGGGCAGCAAGGGCATCGGGGAGATCGGCATCGTCGGCACGGCAGCGGCGATCGGCAACGCCGTCCACCACGCCATCGGGGTGCGGCTGCGGGAGCTGCCGCTCACGCCGGATGTCATCCTGCCGCACGTGACGTCGCGGTGAGGTTCCGCTTCGCCACGAGGGGTCAAGGGCCTCTCACCCGTCCCGTCGATCCATGCCGGCGAGGTGCGCTGCGCGGTCGAAGACCTCCACGAGCATCGGCTGAGTGAGCCGCCCGGTGGACGTGTTGCGCATGCTCGGGTGGTAGCAGCCGAGCAGATGCAGATCGCGGGCGTCACCGCCCCCGGGCAGGACGATGTGCGCACCGTGGCCGAACAACGGCCGGCGCGGCGGGAGTCGATAGCCGGCCTCACGCAGGACGGGCAGCAGGGCCTGCCAGCCGAATGCTCCGAGTACGACGATCACCCGCAGCGAAGGGGCCAGCAGTTCGATCTCCCGTGCCAGCCACGGGCGGCAGGTGTCCCGCTCGGCCGGTGTGGGCTTGTTCTGGGGCGGCGCGCAGCGGACGGGCGCCGTGAGCCGCACTCCGTACAGCTCCAGGCCGTCACCGATGTGGGTGCACGTCGGCCGGGATGCGAGCCCGACCTGGTACAGCGCCCTGACGAGGAAATCTCCCGAGGGGTCGCCGGTGAACATGCGGCCGGTCCGGTTGGCGCCATGGGCCGCGGGGGCGAGTCCGACGACGCCCAGAGCCGCGTCCGTCGGGCCGAAGCCGGGTACGGGACGGCCCCAGTACTCCCAGTCCCGGAAGGCCGCCCGCTTCACCACGGCGATCTCTTCGCGCCAGGCGACGAGGCGTGGGCACGCGCGGCACCCGGTGACGACGGCATCCAGGGCGGCGACATCGACGCAGTGCGGCGCGCGGCGGGTGGGGAAGTCGCTGTCGTCCGGTGCGGGCGGCGGATCTGCGGTGTCGTGCGGGCGCATACGTCCACGCTAGTGCGACGCCCCGGAACCCGCGTGACCCGAGGGGCCGCACGCGGGCCGGGACGGCCGGAGCCCGGAGCCCATGGCTCAGAGTTCGGAGCCGGGAGTCCGGACGTCCGGGCCGGCCGGGCGCTCGAACGGTCAGACGGCGGGTCTGCCGAGCAGGCTCACGGCTCCCCCGGCTGCCGCCGGCAGCGCGTTCAGCGCCGCCACGAGCCGCTTCTCCTCGTAGACGAAGTGCGACTCCAGCAGCGCGGTGAGGCCCTCCAGCTCGACCCGTACACGCGCGGGGTCGAGTGCCGTCTCGTCGGCGACGAGGTTCTCCACGGCACGCAGGATCTCGGTGACTGCCTGATGGTCGTGCTCCAACTCCTCGATGACGGGCCGGAGTTCGGGGTGCTGACGGGCCAGTGCCGGGAAGGCTCCGCCGTCCTCCCCGGTGTGGTGCCGGATGAGTGCCGAGCAGAAGGCCAGACAGTGTGCCCGCAGCTCCCGCGGCCGTTCGCCCCGGCCGTCGAGCCAGGCGTCGGCGTCCTCGCGGAGTTGCTCGAGCTCCTCGCGGAGCGCGAGATGAATGCCGTCAGTTGATTGCCGAGGGCCGTGATGCGGCCGTCGGGTCCGACAGGGGTGTCCATTGGGGTCCCATGGTGCGGCGCCTCCATGTCCACGGCGGTCTCTTTGCCGGGTACACCGCGACGCTGACGTGGGATCCCATCACTCTTCGGACGGTCCGTCAACCGACTTCCGCAGCCGGTCCTGCGATTCGGCCACGGGTGCGGCGGCGGCGGCCGGATCGAGGATGCGGTTGAGGAAGTTCCTGGTCCGCTCGTGCTGCGGGTCGCCCACGACCTGCGCCGCCGGCCCCTGCTCGACGATCACTCCCTCGTCCATGAACACGACCCGGTCGGCGACCTCGCGGGCGAAGCTCATCTCATGGGTGACGACCATCATCGTCATGCCCTCGGCGGCGAGCAGCCGCATGACCGACAGCACATCGCCGACCAGTTCGGGGTCGAGCGCCGAGGTCGGCTCGTCGAAGAGCATCACCGCGGGGCCCATCGACAGGGCCCGTGCGATCGCGACCCGCTGCTGCTGTCCGCCGGACAACTGCGCCGGGTAGGCGTCCGCCTTGTCGGCGAGGCCGACGCGTGCCAGGTTCTCCCGGGCGACCGCGGCGGCCTGCGCCTTGTCCCGGCCGAGCACTCTGCGCTGGGGCAGGGTGAGGTTCTCGGTGACGTTCACGTGCGGGAACAGGTTGAATTGCTGGAAGACCATGCCGATACGCCGGCGCACGGCGTCGATGTCCACATCGAGGTCGGTGACCTCGGTGCCGCCGACGAAGACCTGGCCCTCGTTCGGCTCCTCCAAGAGGTTCACACAGCGCAGCAGTGTCGATTTGCCCGAGCCGGACGGCCCGATGACACACACCACCTCGCCGCGGCCGATCTCCAGGTCGATGCCCCGCAGGACGTGGTTGTCCCCGAACGACTTGTGCAGCCCTCGGATCTCGATCTCCGGGCGGTCGGTGGCCATGGTTTCCGCGGTCTCCGTCTTTTTCGGCATCTCGTCCTCACCTGGCCTTGTCGGCACGCGCTTCGAGGCGGCGCACCACGAAGCTCAGCGGCACGGTCACAAGGAGATAGCACAGGCCCGCGACCAGGATGGGGGTGGAGTTGGCCGTCTCGCTCGCGAGGTCACGGCCGAACTTCGTCAGTTCCCGTTCCTCCAGCGTCACACCGAGGAACAGCACCAGGGACGAGTCCTTGAACAGCAGGACGAGTTCATTGGTGAGCGGCGGGATGACGATGCGGAAGGCCTGCGGGATGATTACCGACACCATGGCGCGGGCGTGCGAGAAGCCCAGCGACCGGGCGGCCTCCATCTGTCCCTTGGGGACCGCCTGGATACCCGCCCGAATCGTTTCCGCCATGTAGGCGGCCGCGACCAGACCGAGGCCGAGCGCGACCTTGCCGTAGGTACCCCCGGGGATCTCCACCCCCGGGAACGCGAGCGGGACCGCCACCCCTACGAAGATAAAGATCAGCAGGGCGGGCAGACCGCGGAAGAACTCGATGTAGACCCCGGCCACCCACCGGTAGGGGGCCACCGACGACAGCCGCATCAGCGCGATGATCAGCCCGAGCACCAGCCCGAAGATGAACCCGGAGAGGGTGTACACCACCGTATTGCGCAGGGCGATGGTGATGATGTCGGGGAAGAGCCGCGACGCGAGGTCGGTCTGTGCGAACTGGTTCTGGAGCCGGTCCCAGTCGGCGAAGACGCCGATCAGGACCAGCACCGCCACGAAGACCGCGTACTGGATTCCCTGCGAGACGCGGCGTTGCTGCCGCTTGGTCAGCCGAGAGGTCACGACGAAGCCTTGGGCAGCGGACCGATCCACTGCTCGTAGAGCTTCTTGTACGTGCCGTCGGCGCGGGCGTCGGTGATCGCCTTGTTGAGGGCGGCGAGGAGCTTGGTGTTGCCCTTCTTCACCGAGAAGCCGTACTGCTCGCCGGTCTCGATGTTCTGGCCGAGGACGAACTCCGCGGCGTTCTTCTTGTCCTTGAGCCAGCCCTGGACGACGGGGTAGTCGATGACGACGGCGTCGACCTGACCGGTGCGCAGACCGTTGAGAACGGCGTCGGAGCTCTCGAAGGCGACCGGGTTGAAGCCCTGCTCCTTGGCGTAGCTCTCGCCGGTGGTTTCCGCCTGTGCGCCGAGCTTCTTGTTCTCGGCCTTCACGTCGGCGAGCGTGGTCACACCGCTCTTCTTGGTGGCGAGGAGGGCCTGGGTGGCGTCGAAGTAGGGAACGGAGAAGTCGACGTTCTTCTTGCGCTCCTCGGTGATCGTCATGCCGGCGGCCGCGAGGTCGCACTCGCCGGAGTTGAGGAAGGCACCGGTCTTGAAGTTCTCGAAGGGGGTGTCGAGAATCTTCTGTTCGACCTTGAGGTTCTTCGCCGCCAGGTCCACCAGGGCGACGTCGAAGCCGACGATCTTGCCGTTCCGCTCGAACTGGAACGGCGGGTAGGGCAGATGCGTACAGGTGGTCAGCTTGCCCTTCTCCACGACGGGCACTCCGCCCGCGGCCTCTCCGGGACCGTCGCTGCCGGAGGAACAGCCGACGGCAAGGAACATCCCCGCGGCGGCAGCACCGGCCGCGGCGCGGATGCGGAAGCTGCTGCGGTGACTGCGGTGTCCTCTGGCCGTCCAGAACACGGTTGACCTCCATGGGGTACAGGGCGGGCGGTGACACGACGAGACCGTCCGTCGCGATCGTAAGGCACCGGCGGCGGTAGGTGAGGGAGCCGTCCACCATGCGTTCGGGCCGGTCCGACACCGTGTCCGGCCTGCGGCTCTGAGTGATCGTCGACCCGGCCGCACGAGCCGGTCGAATGGCCGGAAAGGGGATCGGGGACGGCGGTTCCGGCGCCGTATCGCGGACGACCGGGGTGCCGTCCGACCCGGGGTACGCGGTCAGTTCGTGTCGATGACGAGCTCCGGCCGGTCCCACATCACCGCGGGCGGACGGGCGCGGACGGTGCCGGTACGCCGGGCACCGACACTCAGATAGAAGCCCTCGGCGGGCGGATGGGCGACGACGCGTACGGCCTCGATCCCGGCGGCCCTCGCCTCGGCGACCATGTGGGCGACGAGGAGCCGGCCGATGCCCCGGCCCTGCGCGCTGTCCGCGACGAACATCAGGTCCAGCTCGGGCGGGTCGAGGAGCAGCGCGTAGAAGCCGAGCACGGCGCCGTTCCCGTCGGCCGCGACGAAGACCCGGTGGGTCTCGATGTAGTCGGGGCCGACCCGGTAGCCGGAGACCATCGGGGCGTAGGGGCCCTCGTAGGCGCGTGACCTTCGTACCAGGGCGGTGAGCCGTTTCGCGTCCCGGGCGGTGGCACGCCGGATCAGCGCGGCCTGCCGCCGCCCGCCCCGGCCGGCTCCTGTCATGTCCGACTGCATGGAACGAGTATTCCTCGCCGGTGAGCGGTGGGGAAAAGGAGCCCAGGGCGGCCGGGGGCGGCGGCCCCTTTGCGCCATGGGGCGGAAGTGGCGGGAGCGTGTCTGGCCTTGGGCGCGTGCACGCGGTGGAATGTGCGCGCGCTCCCCGCGTGATCGTCACCTTCCGGGCCCTGGAGACACGATGGCGAGACCCACCGCATTACATACGGCACGCAGGCTCGGCGTCACCGCGCTCGCCGCCTCGCTGCTCACCGCACTCCCGGCGCCGGTGGCGCACGCGGAAGACAAGCCGGCGTTGAAGATCGCCGGCAACCGGACCGAACCGGCCTTCTCCCGCGCCGAGGCCGTCTCGCAGCTCGTCGACATCGAGACCGAGGCGGACAGCGATCATGACGGCAGACGGGACACGGTCCGGATGCGCATCCTGCGCCCGAAGGAGACGGACTCCGGGCTCGAGGTCGCCACGATCATCGAGGCGAGTCCGTATTGGGGCGGCGGCAACGATGTGCCGTTCCACCAGGTGGATCTCGACGAGGACGGTCTGCCCGACGGCAGGCGGCTCGGCGGCCGGACCCGGCTGCCGGGGCTCATCGGCCCTTCGGCGCCGTTCTCCGGCTACACCGACAACTACTTTCTGCCGCGCGGGTACGCGGTCGCGCAGGTCGACAGCCTCGGCACCGGCGGCTCGACCGGCTGCCCGACCTCCGGCGGACGCAATGAGACGCTCGGCGCCAAGGCGGCCGTGGACTGGCTGAACGGCCGTGCCAGGGGCTGGGATCCGACCGGGCGGCCGGTGGGCGCCGCATGGTCGACGGGCAACGCCGCCATGATGGGGATCTCGTACAACGGGACGCTGCCGACCGCCGTCGCCGGGACGGGTGTCAAGGGCCTGAAAGCCATCGTGCCGATCTCCGGGATCTCGTCCTGGTACGACTACTACCGGGCGGGCGGAGGGGTGGTGGCTCCGGGCGGCTATCAGGGCGAGGACACCGACATTCTCGCCAAGGGCGTCTACAGCCGCACCGACCGCGAGATCTGCCGGCCGGTGCTGGACCGCCTCACGGCCGAGCAGGACCGTGTCACCGGGGACTGGAGCAGGTTCTGGGCCGAGCGGGACTACCTCCGCGATGCCGGCAGGATCCGCGCCGGTGTCTTCGCGGTGCACGGTGGCAACGACTGGAATGTGAAGACGCAGCACTTCGGCCGGTTGTGGCAGGCGCTGAAGAAGCACGACGTGCCCCGCAAGATGTGGCTGCACCAGGCCGGGCACATCAATCCGATGCCCCTGCGGATGGAGGAGTGGCTTCGTCAGCTGCATCAGTGGTTCGACTACTGGCTGTACGACCTGGACAACGGCGCGCTCGACGAACCGCCGGTCGAGGTCGAGCAGGCGGACTTCAGCTGGCGTCGTCAGTCCGACTGGCCGGACCGCGGCACGCGCGACCTGACGCTGCGTCTGGGCGGGCGTGGACTCGGGGTGTTGCCGGGAGTGCCGGTGAAGCAGTCACTCACCGACGCGGGCCGTACCCTGGCGGCGGAGACGCTGGTAGCCGATCCCGACAGCGCCGATCCGAACCGGCTCGCGTACACCACCGGCCCGCTGGCGGGCGATCTGCGGGTCAACGGTGTGCCCGAGGTGTCGGTGCGTGCCTCGCTGGACGGGACATCGCCGTATGTCACGGCGCTGCTCGTCGACTACGGCCGCGACACCCGGGCGACGGCGGGCACGGTTGCCGACACGTCGAAGCTCGTCTGCTACGGCGAGGGCATCCCCGGGGACACCGGCTGCACGTACCGCACGGAGCACCGCACCGAGACGACCGACTTCAAGATCGTCTCGCGCGGCTGGCTGGACGTCCGCAATCGTCACTCGCTCTCCCGTGAGGACCGGGTGGTCGAAGGGCGGGAATACCGGCTGGATTGGGCGATGCAGCCCCAGGACCATGTGTTCGAGAAGGGGCACCGGCTGGGCGTGGTGCTGATCTCGACGGACCACGACTACACGTTGCGATACCCGGCGGGGACCCGGATGACCGTGCGCACCGGCGTCAGCAGCATCACGCTGCCGGTGGCGCGCTGACACCCACGGGCCTGTGAGGGTGGTGACGCCCACGGCCCGTCGGGGTGGCGCGGGGGGACCCACGGCCCGTAGGGGTGACGACAGCCACGGGCCTTCGGAGCAGTGACGGGCGCCGGACGGGGCGGCGGCGACGGCCGGCCCCGGCGGCGCTCCGTCGACGTCAGGCAGCGCGCCAGTAGCCGAGGGCGTTGACCTGCTCCTTCGGCAGGGCCAGGTCCTTGCGCGCGAAGGCGCTGAGCGAGCGGGTCGTCGCCGTGTCGCAGGCGACCCAGACGTACGCCCCGGGGTTGTCGCGCAGCAGGCCGGGGAGGGCCTCCTTCACCTCCGTGACGAGGTGGTTGCCGGCGTCGCGGCGCGGGATCAGCCGCAGTTCGTGGAGAGCCGGGTCCAGGCGCAGCGGCAGCTCCTTGTCGGAGTCGTGCGTCGTCTCGAACCAGATCACCGCCGGCACCGCGGGGAGCGCCGCGAGCAGGGAGTTGATGGCGGGGAGCGAGGCGGGGTCCCCGACGACGAGGAGCTTTCCGGGGAGCGGGTCGGGCGTGGTGAAGCCCGTTCCCTGGAGAGTCGCCTCGACGGTGTCGCCGGGCTGCGCCTTGCGCGCCCATTCGCTGGCGCAGCCGTCGTGCAGGGCGAATTCGAGACTGAACGTTCCCGCGTCGGGGTCGGCGTCGACCAGGGTGTAGGCGCGCTGATGCGGTTTTCCGGCGTTGTCGAACCAAACACGGACCCACATGGTGGGATGGACCCCGGTCCGGGCCAGCATGCCGCCGTCGGTGAAGTGCACCCGCCGGAAGTGGTCGGTGACGTCCTCGCCTCCTGTCACGGTGAAGGCGAAGTCCTTGCCTCGCATCAGTTTGAGGACGACGCCCTCCCAGCCATGACCCACAGCCCGCTCCTTCCCCCCTTGGTCCGGGATTGTCTCCCGGACATTCGTGCTCTAATTTAGGCCAGCCTAACCTAAGCACTCGGGGGAATCAGCCAACAGGGCGGGGAAAGTGGACATCAGGAATTACCGCGACGGCTGGGGGATCCCGCATCTGCGGGCCGGCAGCGCGGCGGAACTCGCCTGGGCGCAGGGGCGCAATGCCGCCCTCGACCGGGCGTGGCAGATCGAGGTGGAGAGACACCGGGCGCAGGGCACCTCCGCGTCCTTCCTGGGGAGCGGCGCCGTCGGCTGGGACCGGTTCGCCCGGCAGGCGCGTCTCGACGACACCGCGCGGCGCTGTTTCGAGCGTCTGGAGCCTGCGACGGCGGCATGGATCACCAGCTACGTCGACGGGGTCAACGCCGCCCTGGACGAAGGAGCGGATCGCGCACCGCAGTTCGCGTCGACAGGTCTCGCGCCGACCCCGTGGCAACCGTGGGTGCCGCTCGGCATCTGGCTGAGCACGCACATTCTCTTCGCGGGTTTCCCCACCAAGCTGTGGCGCGAGGAGGTGGCCCGGGCGCTGGGCGAGGACGCGATCGACCTGTTCGCCACCGACGGCATGGGCACAACGGGCAGCAACGGCTGGCTCGTCGATGCGGACCGCACGGCGAGCGGTGCCCCGCTCATCGCCGGCGACCCCCACCGGTTCATCGAGGACCCGGGCATCTACCAGCAGATCCATCTGGCCTGCCCGGAGTTCGACGTCGTCGGCCTGGCCGTGCCGGGAGTCCCCGGCATCGCCCACTTCGGGCACACCGGCTCGGTCGCCTGGGCGATCACCAATGCGATGGCCGACTATCAGGACCTCTACCGCGAGCAATTCCGTTACTGCGACGGCACGTTGGAAGCACTCGGCCCCGACGGCTGGCGCTCCGTCTCCGTGCACGGCGAGACCATCGACGTGGCCGGCTCCGACCCCGTCACCGTGGAGGTCGTGGAGACCGAACGCGGACCCGTCATCATCGGCGGACCCGGCGAAGCGGAGTCGATCAGCCTGCGCATACCGCCGCGCGTCACCGGCGAGCTCGGCTTCGACGCACTGCCCGCACTGCTGCGGGCCCGCACGGTCGGCGATGTGGACCGGGCCTTCGACCGATGGGCCGAGCCGGTCAATGTGGTCCAGGCCGCCGACACCGAGGGTGGGGTGCTGCACCGCGTGGCGGGACGCGTCCCGGTGCGCCACCCCGACAACATGCTGCGCGTCGTACCCGCGTGGGAGGCCGGTCACGACTGGGACGGCTGGCACGAGTCACCGCGACGACACGTCGACAGCATCGCCGTGATGGCCAACGAACGGAGCATCGCCGGCCCGCTCGGGGTCGAGTTCGCTCCCCCGCACCGGGCCGAACGCATCCGCACGCTGCTGCACCAGCAGCACTCCTGGACCGCCGAGGGCATGGCCGCCGTCCACATGGACACCCAACTGGACTCGGCGAAGCCACTGTTGTGGCTCGTCGCCGGCGCCGACGGGCTGAGCCCCGAGGCGGCCCGCCTGCGGGACCGGCTGGTCGGCTGGAACCGCCGTATGGACGCCGACAGCGAGGACGCGGCGGCGTACGCCCGGCTGCGCTCCGCCGTGGTGCGGTTGGTCGCGGAGCACCCTGCGCTCAAGGAGCTCGCCGAACGGGTCGACTCCGGCGCCTACCCCGAGGCCCTGCGGCCCTGGCTGGCGTTGGTCCCCAAGGTCGCCTTCGCGCTGGAAGGGCTGCTGGTGACCTCCGCGCTGCCGGAACTCGACCGCCAGGACGTCGTCCGGACCGCCCTGGAGGTGACCGCCGCCACGGCCCCGGCCGCCGCCACCTGGGGCGAGACGCACCGGCTCGCGCCCTGGCAGGCGGAGCCGGACGGCGATCCCGAGGACTGGCCCGGGCTCTCCGGGGACCAGGACTGTGTGCTGTCCACCTCCAGCGTCCCGGGCGTCAGCGACCTCAGCGCCCGTGGCCCTGCCGCGCGCTACGTCTGGGACCTGGCCCGCCGCGACGACAGCCTCTGGGTGGTGCCGCTCGGCGCCTCCGGAGCCGAGGGCGACCCGCACCGGCGCGACCAGCTGCCGCTGTGGCTGCACGGCGGATTCGTCCCCGTCGTCACCGACTGGAACCTGCTCACCGAGGAAGACATGCCCGCTGAACACGCCACCCGGTCCCGTACGGCCGTGCACGAGGCCGCCGTCGACGGGTTCGGTACGGTCCGCATCGTCCCGCTGGACCCCGCCGCCGATGCGGCTCTCGTCCACAGCTGGGTCACCGAGGAGCGCGCCCGGTACTGGGGCATGGCGGATCACTCGCGCCAGCAGGTCCAGGAGATCTACGAGTTCGTGGACTCGCTCGCCACCCACCACGCGTACCTCGTCCACCGCGACGACGAGCCGGTCGCGCTCTTCCAGACGTACGATCCGGCCGCCGACCCGGTCGGTGACTGCTACGACGTGCAGCCGGGCGACTTCGGTATCCATCTGCTGGTAGGCCCGGCCGCGGGCGGATCGCAACGCGGCTTCACCGGTGCCCTGATGGCCGCGCTGGTGGGATTCGTCCTGAAGGACCCGCAGGTCCTGCGGCTGGTCGTCGAGCCCGATGCCCGCAACGAGAAGGCCGTCGCCCGCTTGGTGCGGTCCGGCTTCGTGCTCGGGCCGGAGATCGACAAGCCGGAGAAGAAGGCGCAGTTGGCCTTTCTCAGCCGTGAGACGCTCGACGGATGGGCACCTGTCGGACCGTGACCCGCCCTGCCGCCGGTTCAGAGCTCCAGGGACAGTGACATGCCCGGCCACCGCCGCCTGAACCAGGGGCGGTGGTCGGGCAGTTCGTCAGCAGATGCGCGGCAGTTGCTCGCCGAGCGGCATGTCCACCACCCGTGTCCCGCCGAGACCGGTGGCCGCGACCACCATCCCGGCGTGCTCCTCGACGCAGTGGCCGATCGCCACGGACTCCTTGCCCAGGGGGTGGGCGCGCATGGCCGCGAGAACGGCGTCCGCGTGATCCGGCGGGACGAAGGCCACAAGCTTGCCCTCGTTGGCGACGTACAGCGGGTCGAGGCCCAGGAAGGCACAGGCGTTGGCGACGGTGTCGGGCACGGGCAGTGAGCGCTCGTCGAGCGTGACGCCCACGCCCCCGGCCGCCGCGATCTCGTTGAGGGAGGTGGCCAGACCACCGCGGGTCGGGTCGCGCAGGACGTGGAGGTCCGGGCACACCGCCAGCATGTCCGCCACCAGCCCGGCCAGGCACGCGGTGTCGCTCTGGATCTCGACGCCGAACTCCAGCCCTTCGCGCACGCTCATGATCGCCACACCGTGGACGCCGATCGGTCCGCTGACAAGGACCACGTCGCCGGGTGCCGCGCGCTGTGGACGGATGTCGATGCCGTCCGGGATCAGGCCGATGCCCGCGGTGTTGATGAAGATGCCGTCGCCGTGGCCCGCGTCGACGACCTTCGTGTCCCCCGTGGCGACGACCACCCCGGCCGTCCTGGCGGCTTCTCCGAGTGCTTGTGCCACCCGCCCGACGAGCGCGAGTTCGACGCCTTCCTCCAGGATGAAACCGCAGGAGAGGTAGGCGGGCACGGCTCCCACCATCGCCAGGTCGTTGACCGTCCCGTTGACCGCGAGGTCGCCGATGCTGCCGCCGGGGAAGAACAGGGGCCGCACCACGAACGAGTCCGTCGAGAACGCGAGACGGGCGCCGCCGAGTGTCAGATGGGCGGAGTCACCCAGCTCGGCGAGGACGTCGCTGCCGAACGCCGGCGCGAACAGATGCTCCACCAGCTCGGCGGAGAGCGTCCCACCGCCGCCGTGCCCCATAACGATCCTCTCGTGATCGCGCAGGGGCGCCGGGCAGGTCCACCCGGAGAAGTCGACGGGTGCCGAAGCGGAGTCAGCCAACGGAACTCGCCTCCTTGCTCGGTGCCTCCAGCCGCCGGTACAGGTAGTACGCGGCACAGGCGCCCTCGCTGGAGACCATGGTGGCGCCGAGCGGGTTGCGCGGTGTGCACTCCTTGCCGAAGGCGGCGCACTCGTGCGGCTTGATGAGGCCCTGGAGCACCTCGCCGCTGCGGCAGACCGTGGACTCCTCGGTGTTGATGCCGGTCACCGAGAAGCGGTACTCGGCGTCGTACTCCCGGTACTTGGGCGACAGCCGCCAGCCGCTCTGCGGAATCATGCCGATGCCGCGCCACGACCGATCGGTGACCTCGAAGACGTCGGCGAGCATGGCCTGGGCGGCCGGACTGCCGCCGGCCTGGACGGCGCGGGGGTAGGCGTTCTCCAGCGTGTGCTGCCCGGACTCCAGCTGCCGCACGGCGCGGCGGATGCCCTCCAGGATGTCCAGGGGCTCGAAACCGGTGACCACGATCGGCACGCGGTGCTTCTCGGCGAGCCCCGGGTATTCGCCGGTGCCCATGACCGTGCACACATGGCCGGCGGCGAGGAAGGCCTGCACCCGGCAGTCCGGGGAGTTCATGATCGCGTCGATGGCCGGGGGCACCTTGACGTGGGAGACCAGCAGACTGAAGTTCGGGATGCCGAGCTTCTTGGCCTGATAGACGGTCATCGCGTTCGGGGGTGCCGTGGTCTCGAAGCCGATACCGAAGAAGACGACCTGACGGTCCGGGTTCTCCTGGGCGATCCGCAGCGAGTCCAGGGGCGAGTAGACGACCCGTACGTCCGCGCCCTCGCTCTTGACCTGGAAGAGGTCGCGGCCGCTGCCGGGCACGCGCAGCATGTCGCCGAAGGAGCAGAAGATCACGTCCGGACGTGAGGCGATCTCCAGGGCCTTGTCGATGATCTCCAGCGGGGTGACGCAGACGGGGCAGCCCGGCCCGTGGATCAGCTGGATCTCCTCGGGGAGCAGTTGGTCGATCCCGTGCCGGATGATCGAGTGCGTCTGTCCGCCGCAGACCTCCATGAGCGACCACGGCTGGGTGGTGACGGCCCGGATGTCCTCGAAGAGCCGCTTGGCGAGGACCGGGTCGCTGAACTCGTCCAGATACTTCATGACCGCGCCTCCTTGTCGGGGGGTTCCACGGGGGTGTCCCCGGCGCCGGGGAGTTCGGTGCCGGCGGGGCGTTCCGCGCCGGCGTCCCGGGCGGCCCTGCCCCACGCGTCGCCGAACTCCTCCTCGAGCACGCCGAGGTTCGCGAAGAGTTCGAGGGTCTGCTTGGCCGATTCCTCGTCCAGGCGTTGCAGCGCGAAGCCCACATGGACGATCGCGTAGTCCCCGACCTGCATGTCCGGCACGTATTCCAGACACACGTCCTTGACGACGCCGCCGAAGTCCACCTTGGCCATCCGCGTCGCGTCACGTTCCTCGATCTCCAGCACTCTGCCGGGTACGGCCAGACACATGATGCGTTCCTCCCTCACTCCTCGGCTCGGGCGGCGACGATCAGCTGTCCGAGGGCCAGACCGCCGTCATTGGGCGGCACTCGGCGGTGCCGCAGCACGGTGAAGCCGTCCCGTTCCAGGACGTCGCAGCAGCCTTGTGTCAGCAGGGCATTGCAGAACACCCCGCCGCTCAGAGCCACCGTTTTGATGCCCGTACGGTGTCGGGCCACCTCACACACCTCCTGGACCAGGGCGATCACGCCCTGGTGGAAACGACGGGCCACAGGCCCGGCCGGAGCCCCCGCGCGGATGTCCGCGACGGCGGCTGCGAGGACCGGCGCCGGATCCGCGATCAGCGGTGCCGCGGGGTCCTCGGTCTCCGCTTTCAGGATGAACCGGTACGCGTCATTCCGCGCGTCGTCGCCGACCGTGCCGGTGACGTCGGCCAGTGCGGCGTTCTCCAGTTCCATCGCGGCCTGTGCCTCGTACTCCACCCGGTGGCAGACCCCCGCCAGCGAGGACACCGCGTCGAACAGGCGCCCCATGCTGGACGTGGGCACACAGGCGAGCTCGCGTTCCAGCTGACGGTCGAGAAGTCGGCGCTCCCCCGGTGTGGCGACAGCCGTGCACGGCAGGTCGTCCGACCAGGGCAGCCCGGCGGCCCGCACGTGGGACAGGGCCATCCGGTACGGGTTGCGGACGGCCGCGTCGCCGCCCGGCAGCGGCACATAGGCCAGGTGCGCGAACCGGCGGTATCCGTCGTAGTCGGCGATGAGCACCTCACCGCCCCAGACCGCGCCGTCGTCGCCGTACCCCGTGCCGTCGAAGGCGATCCCGATGATCGGTGCCGTGCCGTCCAGGCCGTGTTCGGCCATCGCCGAGGCGACATGGGCGTGGTGGTGCTGGACCTGGCGCAGGGGCAGTCCGGAGGTCTCGGCCGCGCGGTGCGCCCACTGGGTGGAGCGGTAGCCGGGGTGCCGGTCGGCGATCAGCATCCGCGGGGTGACGGAGGTGAGATCCGTCAGATGCACGGTGGCGCGTTCGAACGCGGTCAGGGTGGCCAGATCGTCCATGTCCCCGACGTGCGCGGACATCCAGGCGTAGCGGTCGTCGCCCGCGCAGAAGGTGTTCTTCAGATCGCCGCCCACGGCGAGCGCGGGAACGACGGGCACCGGCAGGGCGACCGGGAAGGGGGCGTAGCCGCGCGAGCGGCGTACCGGCAGTTCGGCCCCGGCGCAGATCCGGACGACCGAGTCGTCGCAGGGCACATGGATCGGTCGATCGTGCATCAGCCAGGCGTCGGCCAGCCCGTCGAGACGGGTGAGTGCCTCGGTGTCGTCGGTGGCGATGGGCTCGCCTGCGCGGTTCCCGCTGGTCATCACCAGGACGGCGGGACCGGGCGGATCACCGGGCAGTCCGAGGAGCAGCCGGTGCAGGGGGGTGTACGGCAGCATCACGCCGAGGTCGGGGCTGCCCGGCGCGACACCGGGCGCCACATCGGCGGCGGGCGCGGACCGGTGGCGCCGCAGCAGGACGACGGGCTTGCGCGGTCCGAGCAGCAACTCCCGTTCCGCCTCGCCGACCTGGGCGAGCCGCTCGACCGTTTCCAGCGAGTCCGCCAGCACGGCGAAGGGTTTGTCACCGCGGTTCTTGCGCTTGCGCAGGGTGCTGACGGCCGTGGGGTCGCTCGCGTCGCAGGCCAGGTGGTAGCCGCCGAGCCCCTTCACGGCCAGGACGGCGCCTTGGGCGAGCAGGCTGCGAGCCTCGGCGAGCGCGGCGGCGTCCAGGCGCGGATCGGTGTCCGCGCCACCTCGGCGCAGGGTGAGCCGGGGGCCGCAGGACGGGCAGGCGATGGGCTGCGCGTGGAAGCGCCGGTCGCCAGGCGCGGTGTACTCGCGCCGGCAGTCGGCGCACATCGGGAACGCGGCCATGGTGGTCCGGTCCCGGTCGTACGGCAGCGAGGTCACCACGGTGAAGCGCGGACCGCAGTGCGTGCAGGTGATGAACGGGTGCCGGTGGCGCCGGTCGGCAGGGTCGGCGAGTTCGCGCAGGCAGTCCTCGCAGGTGGCGGTGTCCGGGGAGACCAGGGTGCGGCCGGGTCCACCGGCGGAGGGCCTGATGGTGAACCCGTGGTCACCGCTCTGCGGGGGTACGGCGCGGTGCTTGACGGACTCGACGACGGCGAGCGGCGGGGGCTCGGTCGCGATCCGCGTGCAGAAGTCCGCGACGGCCTGCCCCGGGCCTTCCACCTCGGCGACGACTCCGTCCGCGTTGTTGGTGACCCATCCCGTCAGGCCGAGCTCCTCGGCGAGGGTGTAGACGAAGGGCCGGAAGCCGACGCCCTGCACGACACCGCGGACGGTGACCTGTCTGCGCTCTCGGCTCCGGTCCCCGGTCATGACACCGCCCCCGGCTCCCGCACCGTGCCGTTCGCGTGACTGTGCAGATGCTTCTCGTGCTGCCGCGCCAGTACCGGGGTGTGTGCCTCCTCGCCCTCGGCGCTGCGCAGGATGTGGGCGAGGAGCGCGTCGACGCCCTCTCCCGTTCGGGCGGAGGTCTCCAGGACCGGAACACCGGGATTGACCTGCTGGACTCCTCCGAGGAACGCCTCGCGTGCGAAGCCCACGGCATCCGCGAGATCGGTCTTGGTGACGACCACCAGCTGGGCAAGACCGAAGGCCGCCGGGTACTTGACCGGCTTGTCCTCACCCTCGGTCACCGAGGCGAGCGCGATCCGAAGCGTCTCGCCGAGGTCGTAGGAGGCGGGGCAGACGAGGTTGCCGACGTTCTCGACGAACAGCAGCCGGGTGCCGTCGGGCAACCAGTCCGCCAGCCTGCTCTGGAGCATTCCCGCCTCCAGATGGCACAGGCCGTCGGTGAGGATCTGCTGCACGGGGGCGCCGGAGCGGGCGAGCCGCGTCGCGTCGTTCTCGGTGGCCAGGTCGGCGGTGACGGCGGCGGCCGGTGTGCCCGCCGCGACCGCGCGGGTCAGCAGTTGTTCGAGCAGGGCGGTCTTGCCGCTGCCGGGGCTGGACATCAGGTTCACGGCGACCGTGCCGCGCGACGCCAGGAAGCGCCTCAAGGCCAGGGCGTTCTCGTCGTTCTTCGCGAGCACGGCCTGGTGGAGGTCAACGGTGCGGCACATGGCTCGTCTCCTCGTCGCGCGTCGTGTCCCGGGCGGCGTCCCCCACCGCGGTCCCGTCCGGGTCTTCGTCGGCCACGACCACCCGGACGATCTCCAGTTCCCGGCCGGCGAGCAGTGTCAGCGGGCGCTCGCAGTCGCCGCACCACAGCACCGGTGGCATCCCGGTCCGTGTGTCCCGGCCGCAGCCGTCGCAGTGGGCCTCTCCGTCAACAGTCTCGATCACCAGCCGGGCCCCCGCGAGCAGAGTGCCCTCGGCGGCCAGAGCGAAGGAGAAGTCCAGGGCCTCGGGGACCACCGCGACGAGCTCGCCGATCCGCAGGGTCAGCGATGCGACCCGGTCGTCGGGGACGGCGTCCCGGACCTGGGCGATGACGGCCATCGCGATGGACAGTTCGTGCACGGCGCTCACCTGCCCGGCCCGCGGTCCGCCCCGCCCCAGTGGGCGGACCCGGCCTGCCTGGCTACTCTGAAAGAACGATGGCTGGTCACGAGGTCGAGCGACGGGCTCTGCTCACCCCGGTCCTGCTCCTGCTGCTCGCCGAACGTCGGGGTCATGGCTACGAGCTGGTGCAGCGACTGGGAGCTTTCGGCTGGGCCGAGGCCGAATCGGCGCACGTGTACCGGCTGCTGAGGGGCATGGAGAGCTGCGGCGAGGTCACCTCGCACTGGCACGCCTCGGCCACCGGCCCCGCGCGCCGGGTGTACGCCATCACGCAGCAGGGCGCGATGGACCTCGCGCTGTGGTTCGTGCGCCTCGGTGAGCTGCACAGCACCCTCCACCTCTTCCTCGAGCGGTATGTGCAGCTCGAGGACGTCGCGAGTGGTGAGGGCGGGGGCGGGAAAGCCCCGGACCCCGGTCCGCACCATCCGGATCACATGCGCCGGATGCGCAGATAACGCCGTACGTCCGGTACGGCTCTGGCGGCGCCGTAGACCATCGCGAGGCCCGCGACCGCCAGGCCGACCCAGGTCCATTCCATTCGTGCCTCCATCATGTTCAGCTCCTTTGGGGTACGGAGGTTGAGCGGCGCACGAGGCCGAGCACGAGCCCCGCTGCCGGCTCCACGGCGTCCGCGACGGGTGGAGTCAGGCCCATGCCCTCGTCCGTGTCCTGCGGCTGGCACCCGACGACGTAGACCTCGTCGGGAAGGGTGCCGCCCGCGCCCGCGTGCAGGTCGTGCAGCAGGCCGAGCACGGTGGCGGGATCCATGGCGTGGGTGTCCAGCGGCCCTGGTTCGCGCGCCTGCGGCGGCTCGGGGCCGACGTCGATCGTGTAGAGCGTGCCGGGCGCGCCGCCCCGGTCGACGATGTCGACGAGGACGAGCGTCCGATAGCCCTCCAGCAGCCGGTAGGCGAGGTGCACACCACGGATACCGGCGTCCATCAGCTCGACGCCGGGCGGCAGTCGGGACGGGTCGCGGCCGAGCCACCGGACGGTCTCCACGCCGAATCCGTCGTCCTGGAGAAAGACGTTGCCCACTCCGGCGACGAGGACACGGCGTGGTGTCTCCGCTGCGGTCATGGCGCCTCCTTCAGTGGGGCCACCTCGTCGGGCTTGAAGTAGAGGAAGCGGCCCTGCTGCCGGCGCACATCGGTGCCCGGGTCGTCGTCGACGACGACCGCGAGGTGGGTCTCGCCGTCCAGGTCGCTGACCACCGCCTCGACGGTGGCGTGCCGACCGAAGAAGAAGGCGTCCTGGGCGTCGGAGCGACGGGCGCCAGGGGTGAGCAGGACCCTGCTTCCCGCGCCCACGGCCTCGCCGTCGATGGTGACGGTGGCAGGCACGTCCAACGCTTCGGCGTCCTGCGCCGGGTCCCACCAAGGGTGTCCGGCGCCATCGGGCAGGCTCAGCCCGGCCGCTGGTGCGGGCGTCCGGCCCGCCGGCTCCTCGCCCGTCACCTCGTGCAGTCCGCGGATCGCCCCGTGCAGCCGTTCCATCACCGCTTCCGGCAGGCTGTCGACCAGATCGATGACCTCGCAGGCGCGGGCGTCCGTGCCGCGTGCCTCGCGCTTCTCCTGCTCGGTGAGAGCGGCGGTGCGCAGCGAGAGGATCTCGTCGATTTCGGTGGCGTCGTAGAGAGGTCCCGGGCTCTCGTCGGCGAGCACGGGGTGGTCCTCCAGGATGATCGGCGAGGAGAGCATGATGTCCTCCCGGCCGTCCGTGCCGGCCAGGACGGGCCAGGTGTGGTCGTTGTGGCAGTCGGCGACGGCCGGGCGCGCCCATTCGGGCGGGTCCGTCATCGAGAGGAAGCGTCCGCCGGGCACTCCGAGCAGCAGATGGGTGCCGATCATGCTGTGGGCGAGGGCTGCCTCCCGGCCGCCGCTCTCGGGACCGCCGTCCTCGGTGGTGTTGTGCACGGTCACCGTGAGCCGCGAGACCCGGTAGGGGCCGGGCAGTTCCTCTATCTGCGGGCGCAGTTCGCCGGACAGCCGCTCCCTGCGCCGGACGAGCCGGCCCAGCGTGGTGCCGTCCTCGTCCAGCACCGGTTCGTACGCGGTGGCGGACGGCAGGTCGAACCGCACGGTCCGCGCATGCGCCTGCTCTCCCGTCAGCTCGATGAGCGGCGCGTGGATGAGCACGCGTTCCTCGGCGCCCTCGTCCCAGGGCACGACGACCCGGTCCGCGAGCTCCAGTTCGGGCACCTCGGTGTAGGCGCCGTCGGGTCCGAGCCGTTCGACGGTGCGCCGCCGGACGTGCAGGAAGCGCAACTCCGCGTGCAGCCGCTCGCCGTCGCGGGGCTCGAGGAGGCATTCGGTGCGCTGTACGGAGTGTTCGCCGCCGGTGACGGCCCACGCGGGAGGCACCAGGACGCCGAACTGCCAGCGCATCCGGTTCTTGGCCGAGGAGGCACGGTAGGGGTAGAGCACATAGCCCTCGAACAGGACGGCGTCCGCGACCGCGCGCGCCTGAGCGAAGGCGTCCTCGACGGGGTTCTTCATCTCAGTCGCCACCCTTCGCGCCGGCGGTGGCGAGCAGTTCCTGGAAGACCTGCTCCCACGAGGAGAAGGCACGCTGCGAGCGGTAGTGCCGGAGCGATTCGAGGCAGTCCTTGCGGAGCCTGAGCCACCCCGTGTTGGGGAAGTACTCCTCGATCATCCGCTGCCACACGTCCACGGGCATCAGATAGCTCGACTCCTTGTGCCAGGGGATGGGCTCGGCGCGAAAGCCGTTCCTGCCGGTGAAGACCGTGCCGGAGAAGAGGAACAGCAGCGGTATCTCGCCGCGGGACAGGGCCCGGAAGTACGACGCGGAAGCGACCTCCGTGTCGTAGGTGCAGGGCACGGGAAGGTCGATGTCCGTCGTGCCGGTGAAGCCGGGCACGGTGATGGAGGAGTGCGCGAACTGCATCGGCTTGAGGGTGCTGCTCCAGCGGCTCGGTTCGCCGAACAGGTCGCCCAGCATGCCGACTTCCTCCGGCTCGTACTGCCTGCGGACGGGCTCGATGCGGATCTGGCAGCGCAGCGCGATCGCGTGGACCGGCTGATGGTCCGATTCCTCGATCCGCAGCCCGAACAGCAGGGTGGGGCTCGCTCCGTAGGGTTCGGGCCGCGCGCCGGTGCACTCGAAGTGGAGGTCGGTCATGGCGCGCCCCCCGGCTCCGGAGCGGGCTGAGGCTCCTGCTCGGTGGCGGCCTGTTCGCGCTCGGGGCGGGCCTTCAGCGGGCGGGCCGCCGCCGTGACCCGGCGGAAGAACTCGGCGAGGTCCTCGCGCGCTTCGGCCCCGCCGTCGAAGCCCTTCCAGTGGAGCCGCATCCGGCCGACGAGCTCGTAGCAGACGTCGACCGGCACGAGGGTGCAGGTGGCCGGGGAGCCGCGCTCCTGGTGGAGCAACAGGGCCTCCACATCGGGTTCGAGGAGTTCCGCGAGCCGGGTGCGCCCGAGAACGGCGTCCCAGGTCTCGGGGTCCAGCTCGCTCTCGGTGGCGCCCGCCGGGCTGGGGTAGAAGGCCGCCAGCCGGTCGAGGGAGGAGTTGCGGAAGAAGAACGCGAGCCCGACGGGTATCTGGAGCCGGTTCCAGCCGGAGTCGTCGAGGGTGAACTCGGGGTCGGTCAGATACCGGTCCGGGACGGCCCGGAAGCGGCCCTGCCCGGCGCCGGGACGGGTGAAGAGCATGTGGCAGGGCATGCAGGCGCACTTCAGGGACCGCCGTGAGATGTCCACCAGATGCCGGTGCTCCGACGCCAGCGGCTCTCCGCACAGTTCGCAGCGCTCCCCCGGCGGTGGGGGCCGCCGGGTGAACTGCTTGAGTACGTCCGCGCTCACGGCCCCGCCCCCAGCAGCTCACCGGGCAGCGCGACCCGTACCGATCCGTCCTCCTCCAGGAGCGGTACCGGTTCGAGATGCCCGCGCTCGCCCCGTCCTGCCCGGCGTACGTCGAAGGTCGCGGCGCACCGGACGCACCGCAGCGACTCCGCCTCCAGCAGCGCCTCGTGGAGCCCGCCGCCGCAGCCGGGGCAGTGGTCGCGATAGGCGTACAGGTTGCCCGGCAGGCGGACGAGCAGCAGCGCGTGCCCCGCGACATCGGTGACGCCGGTGGCGCGGTCGTGGGCGGGCAGTGTCTGCCGGGCCACGGTGTGCCAGTGGGCGAGGTCTCCTTCGCCGTTGCCGGACACGCGCCCGTCGTCGCCGGCGGGTGGCCCGTCCGGGGCGCCGTCCGGGCGATGGGGCAGGATCTGGAGCAGCGGCTGCTCCTGCGGCGTGTCCTCGGCCACGCCCTCGACCTCGATGAGGGCGATCTCCGGCGCCAGCCGGGAGACCGCTTCTTCGATGGTCCAGCGCACGGTCTGGGTGGAGGAGGGACAGCCGTCGCAGCTGCCGCGCAGACGCAGCCGCAGGGTGGGGCCCTCCGCCGGGTCCGTGTCGAGACCCGCGACCTCGACGTCACCCGCGTGGGAGCCGAGATAGGGACGGACCTTGTCGAGCGCCCGGCCCACCCGCGTCATGGTGTCCTCGGGATGCAGGTCGTGCAGGATCAGCAGATCGCTGACGAGCTCGTCGGCCGTCAGCACCTCGATCGGGTCGGACCCGCCCGGTGCCGCGCGCAGCAGGCGCACGGTCCGGGCGAGGCCTTCGCCGTAGAACTCCACGACACACCGCACCAGTTCGTCGGCCGTGTCGCGTACCTCGGGTCCTGCCTTCTCCCCCAGCTCGTCGAGCAGCGCGGCGATGCGCTCACCCGTGTCCTGTCCGGCCATCGGCAAGCCCCTCTCCTGAGGATCAGAAGGCCAGTCCGCTCAGTCCCGTCGGCAGATGGGTCTGCTCGACCGTCCGGCCTCCGCCGACGTACATGTGCACGCCGCACGGCAGACACGGGTCGAAGCTGCGGACGGTCCGCATGATGTCGATGCCCTTGAAGTTCTCCGGGGGGTTCTCCTCGAAGATCGGCGTGTTCTGCACCGCGTCCTCGTACGGGCCGGGGGTGCCGTAGACGTCACGGACACTCCCGTTCCACGGGGTCGGCGGGTAGGGGTGGTAGTTCGCGATCTTGCCGTCCCTGATCACCATGTGGTGGGACAGCACACCGCGGACGGCCTCGGTGAATCCACAGCCGATGGACTCGTCCGGCACGTCGAACTTCTCCCAGGTCTGGGTGCGTCCGGCGCGTACCTCCTCCATCGCCATCTCGGCGAAGTGGAGGGCCGAAGCGGCCGCGTAGGCCTGGAAGTAGGTCCGGGCCCGGTTGCGTTCGATGGCGTTGCTCCACTCCGGGATCTTCCACTCCAGGGCCATTTCCGGCTTGGTCATGGTCCGGGGCAGATTGATCTCGACGCTGTGTCCGGTGGCCTTGACGTAGCCGTTGTCGACCAGTCCGGACAGGGCCGTGGACCACAGCCGTGCGATGGGGCCGCCGCCGGTGTCCAGGGCGAGATGGTCCTTGCCGTCGAACCAGCGCGGTGACATGACCCAGCTGTACTTGTCGTCGAAGTCGCGCTTCTGCGGGGCGGGAATCGTGTGCTGGTTCCACGGGTGCCGCTCGTCGACAGGGTTGCCCAGCGGGTCGCGTTCGACGAACTTCTCCATGCCCACCCAGTCCTCGTAATACGAACTGCCGAGCAGGATCCGGATGCCGAGGTTGATGTCGACGAGGTCGTTGGTGATCAGCTCGCCGTCGACGATGATGCCGGGGGTGACGAACATCCGTCGGCCCCAGTCGGCCATGTTGGCGTAGGTGAAGTCGCAGTACTCCGGGTCGTTGAGCGCGCCCCAGCAGCCGAGCAGGACACGGCGCCTGCCGACCTCCTCGTACCCGGGCAGCGCCTCGTAGAAGAAGTCGAAGAGGTCGTCGTGGAGCGGGACGACCCGCTTCATGAACTCCACATAGCGCGTGAGCCGGGTCAGAT
Organism: Streptomyces sp. NPDC096193; assembly: GCF_040302905.1. Taxonomy (NCBI): domain Bacteria; kingdom Bacillati; phylum Actinomycetota; class Actinomycetes; order Kitasatosporales; family Streptomycetaceae; genus Streptomyces; species Streptomyces sp. NPDC096193. The sequence continues at coordinate 80,289 of NZ_JBEOSJ010000001.1, forward strand.
AGTCGGTGAAGAGCTGGATGGTCGCTACGGTGCCGACTCCTCCGGGGTAGAGCGTGGAGGGATGCACATGGCGGCCCTCCATCAGGCAGAACATCTCGCGCGTGTAGCGGCTGACCTGGAGGGCCTCGCGGTAGAACTCGCCCTCCAGCGGGTTCAGCGAGCGCATGATGTCGGCGATGGTGCGATAGCCGTGATCGCCGGCGTGCGGTGCTTCCGTGCGCTCGGCGAGTTCGAGCACGCCCGGGTTGGTCTCGCGGACCATCTTTTCGCAGTAGTCCACACCGACCAGGTTCTCCTGGAAGATGTTGTGGTCGAACATGTACTCCGCGGCCTCACCGAGGTTCATGATCCACTCGCCGAGGTGCGGCGGGGCCACACCGTAGGCCATGTTCTGCGCATACACCGAGCACGTGGCGTGGTTGTCGCCGCAGATGCCGCAGATCCTGCTGGTGATGAAGTGTGCGTCCCTCGGGTCCTTGCCGCGCATGAACACGCTGTACCCGCGGAAGATGGACGAGGTGCTGTAGCACTCCGCGACGCGTTTCGCGGCGAAGTCGATCTTCGTGTGGATACCCAGGCTGCCCACGATGCGGGTGATCGGGTCCCACGACATCTCCATGAGGCCGTCGCCGTCACCGGCGGGCTTGTTCGTCGCCGTCGCCATGGTGCGCGCCACCTTCCTGTTGAGTGTCCTGCTCAGCGGGGAACTCGGGTCACCACGGCGGCCGATAGCCGGTCTTGAGCGTCTCGCTCTTGGTGCGCCACTTCGGTTCCTTGTCGACGGTTTTGGCGGTGATGCCCCGCAACCGTCGGATCACCGTGCCGTACATACCGCTCGCCGTCGTCGACACATGGCCGCCCGGTGGCTCGTCCATGAAGGGCATGAACTTGTCCGGGAAGCCCGGCATGGTGCAGGCGATGCAGATGCCGCCGACATTGGGGCAGCCGCCCACTCCGTTGATCCAGCCACGCTTGGGCACATTGCACTTGACCACCGGGCCCCAGCAGCCGAGCTTGACCAGGCACTGGGGGGATCCGTACTCCTCGGCGAACTGGCCCTGTTCGTAGTAGCCGGCGCGGTCGCAGCCCTCGTGGACGGTGCCGCCGAACAGCCAGGTCGGCCGCAGCTCCTCGTCCAGCGGGATCATGGGGGCAGCGCCCGCCGCCTGGTAGAGCAGGTACAGCAGCGTCTCGGAGGCGTTGTCGGGGTGGACGGGGCAGCCGGGGATGCAGACGATCGGGATGCCCGCCTGGGACTTCCACTCCCAGCCGAGATAGTCCGGCACGCCCATGGCGCCGGTCGGGTTGCCGGCCATGGCGTGGATTCCGCCGTAAGTGGCGCAGGTCCCGATGGCGACGACGGCCAGAGCCTTGGGAGTGAGCCGGTCGAGCCACTCGCTGGTGGTGATCGGCTGGCCCGTCTCGGGGTCGTCACCGAAGCCGCACCAGTAGCCCTCGGGCTTGATGCGCTCGTTCGGGATCGAGCCCTCGACGATCAGGACGAACGGGTCCAGCTCGCCGCGCTCGGCCTTGAAGAACCACTCGATGAAGTTGTCGGCGCCCTGGACGGGGCCGCACTCGAAGTCGATGAGTGGCCAGTGGACCGCCACTTTGGGCAGTCCGGGCAGGGCACCCAGCGCCAGCTCCTCGATCGTCGGCTGGGTCGCGGCGGTCAAGGCCACCGAGTCCCCGTCGCAACTCAGGCCCGCGTTGATCCAGAGAATGTGTACGGTCGGGTCCTCCTGGGGTTCTTCCATGAGGTCCGTGTCGGCCGTCGTGGCGGTCGGGGCGTCCATGAGCCCTCCTCGGGATCAGCCCTGCTCCAGGCACCTGATCAGCAGCCTCTGATTCCTGGATACGCGCCCGCTTCTCACGGGGTAAGTGCACAGCGGCCCTATCGCCGCCGCGCACTGCCTCCGGCCAGGCGACCGCCGGGAAAGTGCCGACCGGCAGGGGCGGGCCCGCTCGGGCGGTCAGCCGGTCCGCCCGGTCACCGTCCGCTCGTGCAGCCCGATCAGGCGACCCGCCCGGCCGGCTCTCCCGGTCCTGTTCGCCCGGCCGCCGGACCCCTCAGCCCACGTCGCCGAGGAAGCCGGACACAAGTTCCGCGAACTCCTCCGGCGAGACGATCCGCGTGCCCAGCTTCTCCGCCTTGTCCCGCTTGGAACCCGCGCCCTCCCCTGCGACCAGGAGCGAGGTCCGCCCGGAGACGCTGGACGAGGACCGGCCGCCGGCCCGCTCGACGAGCTCGTTCATCTCGTTGCGGGACAGCTTCTCCAGCGGGCCCGTCATGGCACCCGTCACTACGACGGCCATGCCGTCCAGCGGTCGGGCTTCCGGGGCCGGCCCGCTGCCGTCCGCGGACTCTTCGCCGTCCGTGTCGCCGCCGACGGCCGGCGGGACGGCACCCGGCTCCGTCATGTTGACCCCAGCGGCGATCAGTTTGTCGATCAGCGGAGCCAGCTCGTCGAGCTCCGCGACGACGACCGTCGCCTTCTCCACCCCGATGCCGTCGACCTGCTGGAGCGCCTCGGGTCCCGCCGCGCGTATGTGCTCCATGGTCGCGAAGTGCCGGGCGATCCGACGCGACATCGAGCGCCCGGTACCGCGCACACCGAGGGCGCAGAACACCCTCGACAGGGGCCGGGACCTGGCCGTCTCGATGGCCGCGAGGAGGTTGTCCGTGCTGGTCCCGCCCATCCGTTCCAGGCCGAGCAACTGTTCGCGGGTGAGCGTGAACAGGTCGGCGATGTCGCCCACCAGGCCCGCCTCGACCAGCTGGACGACCCGGGTGTCGCCGAGTCCCTCGATGTCGAGCTGGTCGCGCCCCGCGGCGTACGAGACGGAGGCGACCAGCCGGCAGTCGCGTCCGCGCACACAGCGCCAGCGCTGCTCGGAGGTGTCGATGCCGGAACCGCACTGCGGGCACACCTCGGGAAAGACGATCGCCTTCTCCGCACCGCTCCGCAGATGGGCGACCGGTGCCTCGATCCGGGGAATGATGTCGCCGGCCTTGTAGACCATCACGCGGTCGCCCAGGCGCAGGTCACGACGGGTGATGTCGGCGGGGTTGTGCAGTGTGGCGTAGGTGACGGTCGTGCCGTCGATCTCCACCGGCTCCAGGACGGCGCGGGGCGCGATCGTCCCGGTCCGGCCCACGTTCCACTCGACGTCCAGCAGGGTGGTGACCTTCTCCACCGCGGGGAGCTTGTAGGCGATGGCCCAGCGCGGCGCGCGCGAGCCGAATCCGGCGGCGGCCTGATCGGCCGCCCGGTCGGCCTTGATGACGATGCCGTCGATCCCGAAGGGCAGATCCGCGCGCAGGGCGGCGATCTCCTCGATCCTCGCCATGATCTCGTCGGCCGTGGTCAGGGTGCGCGACGCGACGGCGGTGTCTTCCGCGGTGTGCACACCCAGGGCGGCGACGTGGGTCATGAGGGTGCTGTGGGGCCACTGCCCGAGCCGGTCGGCGAGGTCGGCGCCGGTCCCGGGCAGCGGCAGCGCCCCGTAGCCGAAGAAGGTCATCTCGACGCGGTAGGCCCGGTCCCGGGCGCGCAGGGTGCCGGCGGCGCCGTTGCGCGGGTTGGCGAAGGGGGCGCCGCCATGGGCCGTGCGCACGGTGTTGGCCTGTTCGAACTGCTCGTTCGTCATCAGGACCTCGCCGCGGACCTCGATGGTGACCGGCTCGGCGAGCCGGTCGGGGAGGCCGGTGATCGTGCCGATCGCGTGCGAGACGTCCTCGCCGGCGGTGCCGTCGCCGCGGGTGATCAGCCGGACGAGCCTGCCCTCCTCGTAGCGCGCGGCCACCGCGAGACCGTCGAGCTTCGGCTCGACGCTCCACTGCTCGACGGGTCTGCCGATGCGCCGCTCCACCGACGCGGTCCAGGACACCAGCTGCTCGGCGGAGAAGACGTTGTCCAGCGACAGCATCGGCACGGTGTGCGGCACGTCCCCCACGGCCGCACCGCCCGCGACCTTGCCCGTCGGCGAGGACGCCGACACCTCGTCGGGATGCGCCTCCTCGTAGGCGGCTATCCCGTGGGCGAGCCGGTCGTACGCGTCGTCGTCGAGGGTGCTCTCCCCCGTCGCGTAGTACGCGGCAGCGGCTCGCGAGGCGGTTTCGACCGCCTCGGCGTACGCGACGGAGTCGGCGATCGATGCGGGGGCGGCGGGGGCGGCGGGTGAGGTCGTCGTCATGGGTCCATCCTGCCGCCCACCACTGACAACGCTTCTGCACGAAGGCTGCGACCGGTTCAACACGCCGAGTGACAAAAGGAGTTGCCGTGGAGCGGTCGTCGCACCAGGCTGAACGGCATGCTGTCCGACCTGATCGCCGAGCTCATCGGTTCTCCGCTGATACTCGCCGTCGCCCTGTTCGCGGTCTTCCTCGACGCGCTGGTGCCGGTGATGCCGAGCGGCACGCTGGTGCTGGCCGCCTCCCTGTGGGCGACCACCCAGGAGGTCGGCCTGCTGACCGTCGCCGTACCGGTGGCGGCCGCTTCCGTGCTCGGGGACCTGCTCGTGGTGACGCTGGCCCGCACCCGCCCCCTCAGACGCCCGGCCCTGACATCCGCCGCGGCCAGGCTGGAGGAGGCCCTCGCCGGTCGGCTGGGGCGTACGACGGTGGCCGCCCGCTTCGTACCGGGCGGCCGTACCGTGCTGGCGGTCGCCGTGGGCACCACGAGGGTGTCACGCCGTCGCCACCTGCTCTGGTCGGTGGTGGGAGGGGGGCTGTGGGCCGGCTGTCTCACCGGCCTGGGACGGCTCAACAGCCTCTGGTTCGACGCTTCCTGGCTGGGCTTCGCCGTCTCCGTCACGGCCACGGTCGTGATCGGCGCGTGCCTGGCACGCGCGCTGTCAGTAGGGAAGCACCCGACCCGAGGGGGTGCGCAGGTCCAGCTCTCGGACGGGCCTCTGCGGAGCGGGCTTTCGGATACGGATCTGAGCGGCCTTGGCCATCGGACTCACCCTCTCAAGCCACAACGGCTTCGTACGCGTCGGACCGTTGACGAGAAGATTCCACCTGTGACCGGTGCGTACACATGGTGGACCTCCAACTTGTGGCGCGTGCGGCGGGTTTGCCGCGTGTTCTCTCCACCGGTTATGACCCCTGCTGCCCCTCTGAGTCATCGCTCAACCCCCGCCGGGCCATCCAATTGCCCGGCCTGTGGCATATGACAGAGGCACCACCGTATCGAGTGTTGCCAAATCCCTTACGGGCCATCGCTCCCTGTGCAACAGTCGTAACCGGTCCATTGTTCAGACCGTGTTTCAGACTGGCCGTGGCCACGCCTGTATCGGAGTACGTCATGCCCTCCCATGTGTTCGCGGATCATCCCGCACCACAGCCGCCGGAGCGTGGCACCGTCGACGCTCTGATCACCCGGACGCGCCGGCTGCGCGGTGACGTGGATGCCGTGCGCCGCGACGCCGTGTTGGAGGATGACGACCCCCAGGGCCGCTGGCAGCGGGCGCTGTGCGACCTCGCAGTCCATCATCTGGACGACCTCGGCGCCCATCTGGGACAGCTGAAGGAGGGCCTGCCCGCCGAGTCCCTCGGTCTCTTCGAGGACGAACTCGCGGAGTACGAGGCCGACAGCGCGCAGAGCACCGGATCGCTTCTCACTCGGGTCGGCAGCGCCGAGTGGAACCTCCTCACCGACGAGGTGAGCTGGTCCGACGAGCTCTATCAGATCCTCGGACGCTCCCCGCAGAGCGGACCCATGACCCTGGACGAGCTGCCGTCGATCGTGTTCGCGGAGGACCAGGCCCTGCTCACCTCGATGGTGACGGACTGCCTGGTCGACGGACGCCCCATCGACGGCGAGTTCCGCATGGTCCGCGCCGACGGCCGCGTCCGTACGGTGCACATGATGGGCGAGCCCGTCCTCGACTCCGACGGGTCCACCGCCTCCATGTGGGCGGTCCTCAGGGACGTGAGCGAGCTGCGCCGCAGCGAGCGCGCCCTCCGCGAGAGCCGCGATCACGCGCAGCGCAAGCAGCATTTCGAGCAGACCGAACGCCGGCTCGCGGTCGAACTCCAGGAGGCGGTGCTTCCGCCGTGGCGGGGCTCGCTGCAGTTCCCGCTCGACGGTCCCGCCGAGCTCGACGTCGCCGCGCACTATCTGCCGTCCGCCAACAGCGCCCTGATCGGCGGCGACTGGTACGACGCACTGCAACTTCCCAATGGCGGCTCGCTGTTGAGCGTCGGCGACCTCACCGGACACGGTGTGAGCGCGACATCGGCCATGGCGATGCTGCTCGGTGCGCTGCGCGGTATGGCTGTCGCGGGCATCGAGCCGGGACCGCTGATGGCGCACCTCAACCAGCTGTTGGAGACTTCCGTCCAGCCGGCGCTGGGCAGCGCGGTGTGCTGCCGCTTCGACCCGGCGAACCGCACCCTCTCCTGGGCGCAGGCGGGACACCCCGCCCCGCTGCTGTTCCGCAACGGGACGGGGCAGGTCCTCACGCCCCCCGAGGGTGTGCTGCTCGGTGCCACGTCCGGCGCCGCGTACGAGCAGGCCGAAGTGCCCCTGCTCCCCGGTGACCTGTTGCTGCTGCACACGGACGGACTGACGCGCACCAGCGCCGCAGGGGACAGCGGCACCGGCCGACTGCTCACGCTGGCGCCACGTTTCGCCGCGGCCCGGGATGCGCAGGAGTGCGTCCGGGCAGTCCTCGAGGTGTTCGGTGAGGGCAACCGTGAGGACGACGCCTGCGTGATGGTGGTGAAGATCGGCGCCTAGGATGCCTCCAGTCCACCGGGCCCGACCGCACGGGGGTCCTGTGCGCGGGCACGTGGATCCTGGGTGTGGGCACGTGGATCCCGGGCGCGGGTTGGTTCTCGGTACGCTCGGCGCAGTCCGCGCCTGGTGCCGGGAGCGGCACTAGATGTCGGTGTTCCTCGCCTTCTTCGTCGAGCCGGCGGGCAGGGCCTGCTGGATCTCCTGGCGCAGGTCCTCGATCCTGGCGTAGCCCGAGTACTGGCCGGTGAGCCGGTACATCTCCCGCAGCCGGTCCCAGGTCCGGTGCGACGAGGTCTCCCCCATCGAGACGAGCGCCAGCCGCGCATAACGGTCGGCCTGTTCGGGGTCGTCCGCGATGAAGCAGGCCGAGGCCAGCGAGATGTAGTCGAAGATCTTCGACCGCTGCCGTCCGCCCTCGCGCAGTTGCAGCGCCTGCCGGGCGTGCCTCTGCGCGATGTTCGCGGCCGACGGGTCGTGCTCGGCCAACGTGCGGTAGGCCAGCGCCTCCATGCCGTGCAGATCCGCCTCGTCGAACATCTGCATCCAACTGGGCGCCGGCACATCCCCCTTGTCGGAGACGAACAGGTCCTCGGCCTCGCCGAGGGTGCGGCGCATGGCCTGTCCGCGGCCCATGGAAGCCTGTGCCCAGGCCTCGATGGTGTGCAGCATCGCCCGGGTGCGCGGCAGGGTCTGTTCACCCGAACCGGTCTTGGCGAGCTTCATCAGGTCGAGTGCGTCGTCGGGACGGCCCAGATGGACCATCTGCCGGGCGGCACGGGAGAGCGCCTCGCCGGCGCGGGGGCGGTCGCCGCCCTCGCGTGCCGCGTGCGCGGCGATGACGAAGTACTTCTGCGCGGTGGGTTCGAGGCCGACGTCGTGCGACATCCAGCCGGCGAGTACGGCGAGGTTGGCGGCGACGCCCCACAGGCGCCGCTGGAGGTGGTCCGGGTGACGGTAGGCGAGCATGCCGCCCACCTCGTTGAGCTGGCCCACCACGGCCTTGCGCTGGAGGCCGCCGCCACGGGCGGCGTCCCAAGCGCGGAACACTTCGACGGAACGTTCCAGAGCTTCGATCTCCTGCGATCCGATGGGCGCCGCCTCATAGCGGTCGAACCCGACGGAGTCGGCGTGCAGGGCGTTCTCGAAATGTGGTGCGTCCTTGGCGAGTGCGGGGTCGGTGTGCAGCCAGTCGTGCATGGCGCTGCTGAGTGCGGAGCCTGCGGCGAGCGCGGCGCCCGCGCCCACCAAGCCGCGTCGGTTGAGCATGAGGTCCATTCCCGTGAATTCGGTGAGGACCGCCGCCGTTCGTTCGGGCGCCCACGGGAGGCCGTCAGGGTTGGTGTCACTTCCCTGCACGTCCTTCCGCTTTCCTGCTCGCCCGCTTCGTACGAACCCGAGGTCCTCGATGGTCACGACACGACCGAGTCGCTCGGTGAACAGAGCTGCCAGCACACGTGGCACGGGATCGCGCGGGGTCTCCCCCATGTCGATCCAGCGCCGCACCCGCGAGGTGTCGGTCGCCAGCTGCGGGTGGCCCATGGCCGCCGCCTGCCGGTTCACGAGTCTTGCGAGTTCCCCTTTGGACCAGCCGGCGAGGCGGAACAGGTCGCAGAGGCGGGTGTTGGGTTCTCCGGTCACGTCAAGCCCCCAGGTTCTCGGCTGAGTTGACAGTAACCCCCTGTCAGATGCGGGGCGACTATTCGCCAGGGTTCGCCAGGGTGCGCCAGATGGTGTGCCACCCGCGGACTGGTGTGACGTAGGAACGCGCCACCCCGGCCCGGCAGCCGATCGCACTCCCCAGGGTGTTGACCGGCTGCCGGGGCGGGGCCGCGCACGCAAACTGTCGGCGCACGAAGGGATCTGTCACCCCATGTACACAGCATCGTCCTCCGTGTCCGCCCCACACCGACCGCAGCGCTCCGCCGTACCGGCCGGCTCCGGACCGTATCTCGACCCCACCAACGCCGGCCGGGCTCGACGGCCGGTGGGGGCGGTCGGCCAACCCCTCAGCGGGAGAATCGACTTGTCCGGCACTCAGGGCGCGCAGCTGCGTATGGCTGTCGCGTCGGTGCACCGCATCTGCCCGGAGTTCAATCCGGTCCAGGTGCTGCGCCGCAGCGGACGTTCGGTCCTGCTCGTCGGTACGACGGGGCGGATGACGGCGGTGGCCAAGTGTCTTCTCGACCACTCACCCGCCTGGTCCGAACGGTTCCGGCACGAAATAGCTGCCTACCGCGCCTTCGTCCGGCACCGCCCACCGGTGCGGGTCCCGCGGCTGGTCGCCGCGGATCCCGACAATTGCACCCTGGTGATCGAGCGGATGCCGGGCCGGGCGGCGGCCCTCGCGCGGCACCCGGCCGAGGCTCCGCCCCGTGCCGATGTGCGGGCCGCCCTCGGCGCGATCGCGCGGCTCAACACCTGGCGGCCGCCGGCCGGGATGTTCGACGCCCCCCTCGACTATGCGTCCCGTATCTCGCGCTACCACGAACTGGGTCTGTTCACCGACCGTGACCTGGGCGACCTGCAGAAGCTGCTGCACGGTCTGGCGCACGCCGGCGGCAAGCAGGGCATGGGCCAGTTCTGCCACGGTGACGCCTTACTGTCCAACATCCTGCTGTCGCCGACGGGTCCCGTGCTGGTCGACTGGGAGCACGCCGGCTGGTATCTGCCGGGATACGACCTGGCCACCCTGTGGTCCGTGCTCGGCGACGCGCCGGTGGCGAGGCGGCAGATCAGCCAGCTCGCCCAGCAGCACGGGCCCGCGGCCCGGGACGCCTTCCTGGTGAATCTGATGCTGGTGCTGACCCGGGAGATCCGCACGTACGAGACGGCGGTGCAGCGCACGATGCGGGAGGCCGCTCCCGCTACCGGTGCCACCGCCCCCGCCGCCGGCGGTCTGTCGGCCGGTGAGGAACAGCGGTTGCTGCTGAGGCGGCTGCACGACGACTGCGCACTGGCCCGGCGGGCCGTGCGTGCGGCGGTCGGCACTCGCTGACCGCCCCCACCGAGGGGGAAGCTCGCTGCGCGCCCCGTGCCGACACACGGGGCGCGCAGCGAGCTGTGCGGGTGATGTCCGGCGCCTCGACGACACGCCACCCGTCCGGACTTCTGTGGGCCGACCGGCGGTACGCGCTCGCGCGGGCATCCGGCGCTCCGCCTACGCTCGGCGCATCGGATCATGATGCTCGGTTGCGGGAGGTCGCCCTCGTGAGCTCGCCCCTGCCGGACCTGCCCGACGACGTGGCGAGCCTGAAGGCGCTGATCGAGGACGAGATCGCCACGCTCCGGGCGGAGGTCAGGCGCAAGACGGAGAAGCACGTCCCGACCGCGACGGCCACCGCCATCGCGTCGCGAAACAGCGTCCCCCGGCTGGAGGGCTCCCTGTCCCTCGCGGCCGGCGACGATGTGCCCGACGCCCGGTTGGCCGCCGGTCTCCCGGCGATCCCGGTCTCGGCCGCACTGCTCACCCCCGTACGGAACGACAGCGGTGCGATCGAGGACTTCGTCATCAGCGCCGGCAACCAGGTCCGCTCCTCGGAGTGGCTCGAGGCACCCGGGCGCCAGGTGGGGCAGCGGTTCCTTCAGGCCCGTCCCGGCGCTGCCACGAGCGGGCTGCTGGCCGCGCTCACCGAGGTGTTCACGACCGGAAAGTCCCTCAACGCGCTCAGCGTGGACTACACCGAGGAGCGGCACGGCCGACTACGGCGCGCGCCTCTCCTCTATTACGCGGCGTCCTGCGGCGACCAGCTGCTGACCACCTGGCGTCCCGCGCGGAGCCAGACGGAGCTGCTGACGCTCGACGCCCAGCACATCGCCTCGATGGGGTGGGGTCACTGGGACCTGCTGTCCGGCGGGGTCTCGTGGTCGGAGGGACTGCACCGGATCTTCCGTACCGATCCGCACATGCCGTGGTCACTGACGGAGCTGTGCGACGCGGTCCTGCCCATGGAGGTGCCCGCCCTCGCCGAGCTGATCACCGCGGTGCTGGCGGGCGAGGAGCCCGCCTGGACGCGGGTCCGGTTCCAGGTCCTCGGCGAAGTACGCACGCTCGATCTGCTCGGCCGGCCGGTCGCGGGCACCGACGGGCGTCCCTGGGCGGTGCATATCGTGGCCCGCGACCTCACCCCCCAGATGCGCAGCCGCCGTCGGCTGGTGGAGACCCAGCGGGAGTCGGAGCGACTGCGGCAGCAGGCCGCGGCGGAGCGGCGTATCGCGTCGGTTCTGCGCGAGGCTCTGCTGCCCACGCACTCGCGGGAGCTGGCCGAGCAGGGGCTGACGGTCGCGGCCGCCTATCTGCCGGCCGAACCCGACGCGGCGGTCGGAGGCGACTGGTACAAGTGCCGTCCTCTCCCGGACGGCCGGGTGCTGGTCGCGATCGGCGACGCGGTCGGCCATGGACTGGACGCGGTGGCCCGGATGGCGCAGCAGCGCCATGCGCTCGCGGGTCTGGCCCAGACGAGCGCCTCCCCCGGGGAAGTGACGACGTGGTTGAACGAGCTGGTGTGCAGCGATCCGGACGCGCTGACCGCGACCATGATCACCGGCCGGATCGACCGGAACCATGTGCTGCGCTGGGCGTGTGCGGGGCATCCGGCTCCGCTGCTGCGCCGGGCGGGCGAGGTGTCTCCTCTGCCGGTGGACCATCTGGGGCCGCTGCTGGGGCTGATGCCCGGCTTCCCGTACGAGACCGCTTCGGTGCAGCTCCAGAGCGGTGACCTTCTGCTGCTGTTCACCGACGGCGTGGTGGAACGCCGGGGCGAGGACATCGGCGAGGGCATGGACCGGCTCGCGCGGAGCCTGGCGGAGAACGCCGGGCGATCCCCCGCCGAGACGCTCGAACGGATCATCGCGGACTACACACGCTCGGCCCACGACGACGACGCCTGTCTGCTTGCCGTTCAGGTGAACTGAACCGCTCCCCGGTCCCCGAAACCGGGCGGCGGCCTGTCGGTGTCAACATCCGTCCCGTGGGCGTGAATTGGCCCAGACCACTGACGCGTCGCAGGCCCGCGGCCCCTCACTGCGAAACTCGCCCGAACCTGCGCTGACGTGCAAACTTCCTCCACCTGGGCGCGATTGACGGATCGTCCGGCAGCCGATACCCCTGTAGTCGAGACCGACCCCGCAGGCCCGCCACGCACCATCCGCCCCTGGAGGCTGCCTTGCAACGTTCCGCCCCCGCGCGCCCGCTCAGCGCCCGCCGCCGCATGCTGAGGGCAGGGGGCGCGGTGGCGTCCGCAGCCCTGCTGCTGCCTCTGGTCTCGGCCGGCCCGTCCGCCACCGCCGAGCAGGGCGGACCCGGTTCGCTCCAGCGGGAGTTCGCCGCGGCCGCCGCCCAGTACCGCGTACCGCAGAGCGTTCTGCTCGGTGTGTCCTACCTTCAGTCCCGGTGGGACACCCACGGTGGCGCGGCGAGTGTCACCGGCGGCTATGGACCGATGCATCTCACGGACGCCCGTACGGCGCTGGCCGAGGCTCCGCACCATTCCCACGGCAGCGAGGACCCGCGCGGCGACGACGCCCGTGAGACCCTGCGGCCGGCGGAGGCCACGCTGCCGGACCCCGCCGAACTCCCGCCCCGGCTCCGGACGCTGGACCGAGCGGCCGAGCTGTCGGGCTACAGCGCGGCGCAACTGCGCGACAACGCCGCCGCCAATGTGCGCGGCGGCGCGGCCCTCCTCGCCGACGCGCAGAAGAAGCTGGGCCGACCACTGAGCGACCGGCCGTCCGACTGGTTCGGCGCCGTCGCCCGTTTCTCCGGCGCCGACGACACGGCGACCGCCACGGTCTATGCGGGCGACGTCTTCGACGTGATCCGCACCGGCCGGTCCCGCACGACGGACAGCGGGGAGCACGTCTCGCTGGCGGCCGACACCTCGGCGGTCCCCGACGCCGCGCAGACGGCCCGGCTGGGGCTGCGCACGGCGGACGCGGGGAAGACGGAGTGTCCGCGGACCGTGGCCTGCGAGTGGATCCCGGCGCCGTACGAGGAGTTCGGCGAGGGCGAGTACGGCAATCACGACCTGGCGGACCGGCCCGCGTCGCAGTCGGTGAAGTACATCGTCATCCATGACACCGAGGGTTCCTGGGACACCACCCTGAAGCTGGTGCAGGACCCGACGTATGTGTCGTGGCAGTACACCCTTCGGTCCTCCGACGGGCACATCGCCCAGCACGTGCCGCTCAAGGACGTCGCCTGGCACGCCGGCAACTGGTACGTGAACGCGAAGTCGGTGGGCCTGGAGCACGAGGGCTTCCTGGTCTCTCCGGACGCCTGGTACACGGAGGCGATGTACCGCACCTCGGCGCGTCTGGTGCGGTATCTGGCGCAGCGGTACGACATCCCTCTGGACCGGCAGCACATCCTCGGGCACGACACGGTGCCGGGCACCACCGCGGCGACGATCGCCGGAATGCACACCGACCCCGGCCCCTACTGGGACTGGGCCCACTACTTCACGCTGCTGGGCGCCCCGTTCGTGCCGAGTGCCGGTCCCCACAGCGACGTGGTGACCATCCGTCCCGACTACGTCCGCAACCAGCCCCTCTACACGGGCTGTGTGAAGCCCGCCGAGGCGTGCGCACCGCACGGCTCGGGTGCGGTGCGGTTGCACACCGCTCCTTCGGACGACGCTCCGCTGGTCAAGGACATCGGTCTGCGTCCCGGCGGGCAGGACTCCACCACCGGCGTCAACGACACGGGTGCGCGGGCCTCGACGGGCCAGCAGTACGCCGTGGCGGAGCGCCGCGGCGAGTGGACCGCCATCTGGTACATCGGCCAGAAGGCCTGGTTCCACAATCCGCGCAGTCAGCCGACGGCTGTGGGCGCGCGGGAGGCCCTGCTGACGCCGAGGTCCGGCCTGGCGGAGATCCCGGTGTACGGGCGCGCCTATCCGGAGGCGGCCGCCTATCCTGAGGGTGTGCCGGTGCAGCCGGTGTCGCCGCTGCCCTACAAGCTGCTCGCCGGGCAGAAGTACGTGGTGGGCGACCGGGTCCCGGGCGAGTACCTGTACGCGACGACCTTCGATGCGACGGGACATCGCGTCGTGCGGGGCAAGGAGCTCTACTACGAGATCCAGTTCGGGCACCGGGTGGCCTTCGTGAAGGCCGCGGATGTGCGCGTCCTGAGGTAGCCGGCGGGCGCCACCGGTCGAGGGGTCCGGTGGCGCACCGCCTCAACTTTGTGGGCTTGTGTGACTAATGGGCCGTTGTGCGTGGGCCGTCCGAGGGACGGGTAGGCCTCGCCCGTCCACCCGCTCCGCGCTGGCGCGGATGCTCACCGAAAGGCTCACGCACAGATGGCACAGCCCTTCGTACTGCCGGACTTCTACGTCCCGTATCCGGCACGGCTCAACCCCCATGTCGAGGAGGCACGGCGGCACACCAGGGAGTGGGCCCGCGGCATGGGGATGCTGGAGGGGTCCGGCATCTGGGAGGAGGCCGACCTCGACGCGCACGACTACGCCCTGCTGTGCGCCTACACGCACCCCGACTGCGACGCCGAGGCGCTGTCCCTGGTGACCGACTGGTATGTGTGGGTCTTCTTCTTCGACGACCACTTCCTCGAAGTCTTCAAGCGCAGCCAGGACCGTGAGGGGGGAAAGGCGTATCTGGACCGGCTGCCGGCCTTCATGCCGATGGGCTCCGTGGCCGGTGTCCCGGAGCCGCGGAACCCGGTGGAGGCGGGACTGGCAGATCTGTGGGCACGGACCGTGCCGAGCATGTCCGACGGCTGGCGGACCCGGTTCGCCGAGTCCACGGCGAACCTCCTCAACGAGTCGATGTGGGAGCTCACCAACATCAACGAGGGGCGGATCTCCAACCCCGTCGAGTACATCGAGATGCGCCGCAAGGTCGGCGGCGCACCCTGGTCGGCTGGGCTCGTGGAGTACGCGGCGGGTGCCGAAGTGCCCGAGGCGGTCGCGGACTCCCGTCCGCTGCGGGTGCTGCGCGACGCGTTCTCCGACGGTGTCCATCTGCGCAACGACCTGTTCTCCTACCAGCGCGAGGTGGAGGACGAGGGTGAGCTCAGCAACGGCGTGCTGGTGCTGGAGACCTTCCTGGGGTGTACGACGCAGGAGGCGGCCGAGGCGGTCAACGACCTGCTCACCTCGCGGGTCCAGCAGTTCGAGAACACCGCGCTCACCGAAGTCCCGGGCCTCTGTGTGGAGAAGGGCCTCACCCCGGTCGACTGCGCCGCGATCGCCGCGTACACCAAGGGACTGCAGGACTGGCAGTCCGGTGGCCACGAATGGCACATGCGCTCCAGCCGCTACATGAACGAGGGCGTGGACCCCGGGCCTTCACATGTCGGCGGGGTCCTGGGCACCTCGGCGCTCGACATCACGACCCTCTTCGGCCGTCCCGCGGCCTCGCGGCTGCGTGGCCTCGGGCACCGTCCGCACCAGCGGGTCGGACCCTCGCTGCTGCCCGACTTCGACCTGCCCTTTCCGCTCTCGATCAGTCCGCACCACCACGACGCGCTCGACAAGTCGGTCGCCTGGGCCGACCGGATGGGTCTGCTCGGGGACATCTGGGACGGGCCGATGCTGCGAGGCTTCGACTTCGCGCTGTGCTCGGCGGGCCTGGACCCGGACGCCACGGCCGAGGAACTGGAGCTCAGCGCCGAATGGCTGACCTGGGGCACCTACGGCGACGACTACTACCCCGTCGTCTTCGGCCGCCCGCGCAATCTCGTCGGGGCGAAGCTGTGCAACGAGCGGCTGTTGACCTGCATGCCCATCGACGAACCGGCCGCGGGAGCGGCCCTTGCCGTCAGCCCGATGGAGCGGGCGCTCGCCGATCTGTGGGGGCGCACCGCCGGCCCGATGGAGGCCAGGGCCCGGGTGACGCTGCGCCGGTCGATCGAAGTGATGATCGAGAGCTGGTTGTGGGAGCTGCACAACCAGGCGCAGCACCGCGTCCCCGACCCGGTCGACTACATCGAGATGCGGCGGCTGACCTTCGGGTCGGACCTGACGATGAGCCTGTGCCGGCTGCGGCACGAGGGGGAGTTGCCACCGGAGGTGCTGCGCAGCGGGACGGTGCGGAGCATGGAGAACGCCGCTGCGGACTACGCCTGCCTGATCAACGATCTCTTCTCCTACCAGAAGGAGATCGAGGTCGAGGGTGAGGTGCACAACGCGGTCCTGGTGGTGCAGACGTTCTTCGACTGCGACTATCCGACCGCGGTCTCCATCGTCGACGACCTGATGCGCGGCCGGCTCCGCCAGTTCCTTCACATCAAGGAACGGGAACTGCCGCTGTTGTTCGAGGACTTCGCACTCGACGAGGACGGAAGGGCCGCACTCGACACCTATGTGCGCGAGCTGGAGGACTGGCTGGCGGGCATCCTCAACTGGCATCGCGGAGTGCGCCGCTACAAGGCGGAGGATCTGCGCACGGGCGCGGGCACGACACTGCTGAAGGAGCCGACCGGGCTCGGCACCTCGGCGATGCGGGTGGCCGCGATGCTCGCGCGATAGCGGCGGCCGACGGACGCGGGCCGCGAAGCCGGACGGTTTTCGCGGCCCCGCACCGGCGGGGGGCGCCGGTGGGTCGGCCCTGGTGCGGGCCGGAGGGTCAGCCCTGCTGGAAGAGTTCCGCCGGCAGCGGCTTGAGCAGCGCGTACAGGTCGTCCGTGATCGGACGGTCCCAGCTGGCGATGGTGACCAGCACATTGTCGCTGCGGTCGAACTGGACGCAGGAGATACGGCTCTCGGAGAGCTTGAGCCGGCGCACGATCAGCAGATTGTCCCCCTGCATCACCGGCAGGTCCTCGGTCTCGACGACCTCGACGGGCTCCTCGTTCTCCAGGGCCAGCAGCAGCTGCGCCACCTCGAACGGGATCTGTCCCTCGTCGACCTCGCGGGCGGGCGAGCCCTCCGGGAGATTGCCGATGATCATCGCCGGGCCCCGGCCGCCGAACAGGTCGTACCGCAGAAAGACACCCTGGCAGGAACCGTCGGGGGCGGGAAGGAGGCCCGCCCCGAGGTTGCCGGGCCAGTCTCCCGGGTCCATGGCCAGGACATCGAAGTCCGGACCCGCGGGAGTGGCGGCGCTGCGGCGGCGGAGGAAGGACATACCGCCATGGTACGTGTCCGCGGGGGTGCGCCAGAGCCGGGGCCGGGTGCCTTCGGGCTACTGTTCGGTCACCTTCCGCGCCCGCCGACCGTCGCCTCCTCGGTGTCCTCGCCGAGTGCCGCGGCGAGTCCCGCCTCGTCGGTCCCGACCTTGCGGTAGACGGCCGAGAGCAGCTTGATCACGGCGGTTTCGTCGAGGTGCAGGGCGGCGGCCACAGCCGCCGCGTCGGCACCCTTCACGGTCAGCAGGGCCGCGGTCCGCTCCCGGGTGGTGAGGGCGTCCGTCTCCAGGGCGCGCAGCCGCCGGGGGCGCAGCCCCGCGGCGGAGAGCTCGTCGCGTGCGGTGTCGGCGAGCCCGTCTGCGTCGCACTGACCGGCGGCCTCCAGCCCTCGGTAGAGATGCTCCGCGGCCTCCTTGGGGTGGCCGGTGCGACGCAGATGTGCGCCGAGGCCGACGAGGGCACGGGCCAGTTCGTACGCGGCCGGTGAGCGTTCGAGGCAGGTGACGGCTTCCCGCAACAAGGCGGTGCGCTCGCTGCCGTCGGACACCTCGGCGGCGACGCGCAGTGCCTGGCCGATACCGGAGGCGGTGGCGTACCGGCGGGCGCGCTGGACGGCGTCGAGGGCGATGGTCCGTGCTCTCTCGGGTGCGTCGTGGGCCTCGGCGAGGGCGAGATGGAGCTGCCAGGGGCACCACGCGGGGTTGCGCATACCGCGCGGGTCGAGCCGGCGACCCACGGCGGCGAGCTCGACCGCCGCCTCCTTGGTGCGGCCCCGGGCGAGCAGCAGTTCGCCGTACACGGACTGCGAGTCGGGAAAAGTGACGGCCGCGGGAAAGGGCTCGCCGAAGCCGTGGTCCTGCGCGACGGTGATCGCTTCGTCGGTGCGGCCGCGGGCCAGCAGTACCTCGATGAGGGTGCCGACGGCGTACCACGCGGCCGGGCTGCGGGGGCCGACGCGCTCGGCGAGACGCAGTCCGTCCCGGACGACGTCCTCCGCCTCCGCGAGCCGCCCGCGCCGGTAGCGGATGTACGCCAGCAGGGTGTAGGCGAAGGAGAGGTGGGCGCCGCGCCAGCCCTGGCGTTCGAACTCCGCGGTACCTGCCGCGAACAGCTCCTCGGCACGCCCGGGCCGGTCGGCGTAGAGGAACGCGAGGGCGACGAGCACCGGGACTTCGAAGCCGCGGTCCTCGACGGCCCAGCTCAGGCCGCCCTTCAGGGCGCGTTCGGCGTGGTGGAGCGCGACGGAGGCGGGTTCGGCGCGCAGTGTGGCGTCCCAGGCGCGCAGCCCGATGATGTACCGCTCGGTGAGATCGGTGCCGGAGAGGCGGTCGGCGAGGCGGGCCAGTCGCCGGGAGCGGGCCGGAGAGTCGGGTTCGTCCGCGCGGAACGCGTCCCACATGAATTTCTCGGACTGCATCCGCAGCCGGGTGCGCGGGTCGGTCGAGCGCCTGGTCTCGCGGGCGAGGGTGTCGCAGGCTTCACCGAGGCGGTCGGAGTGGGCGAGGACCTGGGAGAGGCGGTAGACGACGGCCTGGCGCAGGGCGGGGTCCGTGATGGGTTCTTCGAGTGCGGCCCGCAGATGGTTGACGGTGGTGGCGGGTTCCGTGAGCAGGGAGGCGCAGCCCAGTTCGTACAGGACGGCGGCCCGGTCGTCGAAGGCGGGTGGCTCGCGCAGTGCGCGGGCGAGGAAGCGGCGGGCGGCGTCCGGGGCTCCGGCGCGCAGTGTCTCTCCCGCTGCCCGGCGCAGCTGCTGGACGACCCAGGGATCGCCGTCGGGATGAGCCTCCATCAGGTGGCGGGCGGCGGCGGTCGAGCCGAGTCCGGCGTCGACGACCGCCCAAGCCGCCAGGCCGTGCAGCGCGACCCGCACGGCGTCGGGAATGGCTCGGTACACGGCGGTGGCGATCAGCGGGTGGACGAATTCGAGGGTGTCCGAACCGGTGAGGATACGGGCGTCGCGCAGCCGGTCCGCGGCGTCGGCCGCGGCCTCACTGCCGAGGCCTGCGACGGCCGCGGCGAGCGACGGCTGGATCTCGGTGCCGAGGACGGCCCCGGCCCAGGCGAAGCGGACGGTGGAGGTGCCGAGCCGTTCCAGCCGCGAGACGAGGCCGCTTCCCTTGACCGCGGCGGCGAGGTCGCGCAGCAGGTGGGCACCGGCTTCGACGGGTTCGATGCCGCGGTCACCGACCT
This sequence comes from Streptomyces sp. NPDC096193, assembly GCF_040302905.1. Lineage (NCBI taxonomy): Bacteria > Bacillati > Actinomycetota > Actinomycetes > Kitasatosporales > Streptomycetaceae > Streptomyces > Streptomyces sp. NPDC096193. Next base: position 99,309 of record NZ_JBEOSJ010000001.1, read on the forward strand.
TGGCGGTGAGTTCGACGGCCTCGAAGGGGTTGCCGGCGGTGACGGCCCAGCATTCTCGGCAGAACGCGTCGTCGGCGTGCGCGCCGAGCCGGTCGCGTACGAGCCGGCCCACGGCGGAGGCGGTCAGCGGTGCGAGGTCGATGGGGCGTTGTCCGGCCCGCTCGGTGATCGCGCGGAATTGCTGTGCGTGGTCCGGGAGTTCGTCGGGGCGGTAGGCGACGACGAGCAGCATCGGCAGTTCTTCGGCGCGGGGTGCGTACGCGGCGAGCCAGCTCAGTGACTCCGGGTCGGCCCAGTGGGCGTCGTCGAGGACGAGGACGAGCGGGGCACGCCGCACGGCGAGATGGGTGAGGACCCAGTCGAGCCCGTCCCGCAGGCCCTGCGGGTCGGGCGGGGCACCCGCGTCCGCGGTGCACAGTCCGAGCGCCGGGCCCACGATGGCGTACCAGCTGCCCAGTTGCATGCGCAGTGCGGCCTCGGATGTGGTGCCTGCCAGCTGGGGCTGGATCAGCTGGCGGGCGACGTGGAAGGCGACCTGCTGCTCCTGCTCGCCGCCGCGCGCGGAGAGAACGGTGCAGCCTTTCGCGGCCGCCCGTCGGCGTACCTCGTTGAGCAGCGTCGTCTTGCCGAGACCGGCGAGGCCGGCGAAGGCGAGCAGCGCGCCGCGCGGCCGCTCGGGCGGGTCGAGGTCGTCCGTGCGGAAGCCGGTGAGTTCGTCGAGAGCCTCGTCGACAGCGGCCAGTTCGGCCTCGCGCTCGAGGAGTCGGCGTCTTGTCCCGCCGGCACGTCGCGTCATCTGTACCCCCACGGCCGGGCGTGCTCCCGGCGCGTGGAAGGGGCCGCCGGACACACGTCCTTGAGGCACCTCAGCGTACGCCCGCGCGCGCTCTCAGGGACCTGTCCTTGCAAAACGCAGGCGCAGGGAGCGGGAGTTGTCGGGACGTGGTGAGTTCTGCGGCCCGGCCCGCCGCACAGGCGTGCGATCACGTGCGGTGGGCCGGGGTCCGCCTGATGGCGTGCGGCCGCAGTTGGCCGCCGGGACGGCCCTCAGGCAGACGTCTGGGTCGGACTCATTCCGGGGCCGGCGGTTCCGTTGATCTTCTCTATCGCCTGCCGTGCGTGTTCGCCGGGTGATCGCCCGGTGAGCGAGGAGACGGACGAGGGCGCGGCCTGCTGGGCTGCCGCGGGCCTGGCATGACTCGCGGTGGTCCGCGACCGGAGACGGTGGCCGACGGCCTCGTCGAGGCTCACGGGGCGCTGCATCTGGGCCGACAGCCGACCCGCTTCCTGACCCAGCGCGGCGACGTCCTCCCATTGCAGACGGACCACCAGGCGCAGTTCGGCCTCCCCGTCAGGGAGGGCTTGGACAGACGGGTTGACGGCGTCGTTCATGGCTGATCCTCACGCTGTTGGAACGGAATCCTCGCGGGACGCTGCGCACCCCGGCGTGCGGGGCATGCAGAGTCATACGGGGGGAGGCCGCGCAGCGTTCACTTCAGGGTGCGGGTCCGCGCGCGTGTACGGGTGGGGCCGTCCGCGGGGTACCGCTCGTGTGAGCGAGCAGCCGACAGTGCGGACGGGCCGTACGGCACGCGAGGCGCGCGCGGCGGCAGGATCAGTCAGCCCCCACCGCAACCCAAGGACCGCAGCCCGAAGAAGACAGGCAGGCGGACGGGTTCCACGACCCGCGCGGGTGACGGGGCCGGCGCCTCCCCCGGCCCCGTCCCGAATCGCCGCGCCCGCCCAGAGGGTCGGCGCGGCATCGCTTGGGTGGCCGCGGCGGTCGGACCACCGAGGCTGCAGCGATCGGGAACGAGGGCGGGCGGGAGTGGAAAGGGACAGCGCGAGCCGTCAGGTGAGGTCGAACTCCCCGCCGCGGGCGTTCAGCACAAAGGCTCGCCACTCCGCCGGTGTGAAGATCAGGGACGGGCTCTCCGGCCGTCCGCCGTTGCGCATCGCGATGAAGCCCTCCACGAAGGCGATCTGGACATCCCCCGTTCCCTGACTGCCGGACTGCCAGTCGGCGTTGGTGAGGTCGAGTTCAGGCTTGTCCCAGCCCGAAAACATCTGCGTGGTGGTCGTGCTCTCGGCCACGTCCGTGCTCCTCCCGCATTGTCTCCGGCCTCAGACTAGCGATCGTCCTCGGTCACCGACAGGCCGCGGAGGAAGGCCGGGAGCCACCGGGGGCGGACGTACCCGTCAGGTGCGGGGCGGCTCCGCGCCGACGAGCCACATCGAGAAGAACTGCGACCCTCCGCCATACGCGTGCCCGAGGGCTCTGCGGGCTCCTTCGACCTGGTGCTCGCCCGCCCGGCCGCGTACCTGAAGTGCGGCCTCGGCGAAGCGGATCATGCCGGAGGCGCCGATGGGGTTGGTCGACAGCACACCGCCCGACGGGTTCACGGGCAGGTCGCCGTCGAGTTCGGTGACGCCGGACTCGGTGAGTTTCCAGCCCTCGCCCTCGGCGGCGAAGCCCAGGTTCTCCAGCCACATCGGTTCGTACCAGGAGAAGGGGACGTACATCTCGACGGCGTCGATCTCCCGGCGCGGGTCGGTGACGCCGGCCTGCCGGTAGACGTCGGCGGCGCAGTCCTTGCCGGCCTGCGGGGAGACGAAGTCCTTGCCGGCGAACATTGTCGGTTCGCTGCGCATGGCGCCGCCGTGCACCCAGGCAGGCGGGTTCGGGGCCCGCGAGGCGCCGACCCGGTCGGTGAGGACCATCGCGCACGCGCCGTCGGACGAGGGGCAGGTCTCGGAGTAGCGGATCGGGTCCCACAGCATCGGGGAGGCCTGGACCTTCTCCAGCGTGATGTCGTGCTCATGGAGATGGGCGTACGGATTCTTCAGCGCGTTGCGGCGGTCCTTGTAGGCGACCAGGGAGCCGACCGTGTCGGGGGCTCCGGTGCGCCGCATGTAGGCGCGTACATGCGGGGCGAAGAAGCCGCCGGCGCCCGCGAGCAGCGGCTGCTGGAAGGGGACCGGCAGGGACAGGCCCCACATGGCGTTCGACTCGGACTGCTTCTCGAAGGCGAGAGTGAGGACCGTGCCGTGCACCCGTGAGGCCACCAGGTTGGAGGCGACGAGGGCGGTGGAGCCGCCGACGGAGCCCGCGGTGTGCACCCGCAGCATCGGTTTGCCGACGGCGCCGAGCGCGTCGGCGAGGTAGAGCTCCGGCATCATGACGCCCTCGAAGAAGTCGGGGGCCTTGCCGATCACGACCGCGTCAATGTCCGCCCAGGTGAGCTCGGCGTCGTCGAGCGCTCTGCGGGCGGCTTCGCGCACCAGGCCGGCGATGGAGACGTCCTGGCGTGCGGCGACGTGTTTGGTCTGGCCGACGCCGACGACGGCGACGGGCTCCTTGCCTCGGGCGGTGTCAGGCACGGTCCTCCCCTTCCAGGACGGCGACCAGGTTCTGCTGGAGGCAGGGGCCGGAGGTGGCATGGGCGAGTGCCCGGTCGGACTCGCCGCGGTGGATACGGGCGGCGGCCTCGCCGATCCGGACGAGGCCGGTGGCCATGACCGGGTTGGCGGCGAGCGCTCCGCCGGACGGGTTGACCCTCACGCTGTCGTCGAGGTCGAGGGCTCGCCGCAGGACGATCTCCTGCGAGCTGAAGGGTGCGTGGAGTTCGGCGGTGTCGACAGGCCGCTCGAAGGCTCCGGCGCGCTGTGCGGCGAGCCGGGTGGAGGGCGAGTCGGTCAGATCGCGTACACCGAGACTGTGGGCCTCGATCCGGTGGTCCATGCCGCGGATCCAGGCGGGCCGTTCGCACAGCTCGCGGGCGCGGTCCCCGGCGGCGAGGATCACGGCGGCGGCGCCGTCCCCGACCGGGGGACAGTCCCCGGCCCGCAACGGCTGGACGATGTACTCGCCCTGCGGGACCGATCCGGTGAGCTGGGCGTGCGGGTTGGTCCGGGCGTCGTCGCGGCTGCGGGCGGCGACGGCGGCCAGCTCCGGCTCGTCCGCACCCCCGGCGTCGATCAGCGCCTGCGCCTGAAGTGCGGCGAGCGCCACCGAGTCGGGCCAGAGCGGGGCGAGGTAGTAGGGGTCGAGCTGGCGGGTGAGGACGTCCCGCACCTGGCCGGGGGACGACTTCCCGTAGGAGTAGACGAGTGCGGTGTCGGCCTCACCGGTGAGGATCTTGACCCAGGCCTCGTACAGCGCCCAGGCGCCGTCCATCTCGACATGGGACTCGGAGATCGGCGGCCAGGCGCCGACGCCGTCGAGGGCCATGGTGAAGGAGAAGGCACGCCCGGCGAGATAGTCCGAGGAACCCGAGCAGGTGAAGCCGATGTCGCCGGTCTTCAGGCCGGTGCGCGCGAGGACCTCGTGGAGGACCGGCATCAGCATCTCGACCTCGGAGAGGTCGTCGCTGCGGCGCCGGTGGTCCGTCTGCGCGAAGGCGACGATCGCCACGTCGTGCGTCACAGCAGCTCCTTGTAGGTGTCGTAGTCGGCGTCGGGTTCGCCGGTGGGGCGGTAGTGATCGGGGTGGCGGCCGCCAGGTTTCCACACGGGCTCCACCCGCAGCCCCATGCGCACCTGGTCGTAGGGCATCCCGGCGATGCGTCCGTGCAGGGCGAGGTCGGCACCGTCGAGGGCGATGTGGGCGTAGACGTACGGGACCTCGATGTCGAGGTTCTTGGCCTTGATGTTGACGATGCAGTAGGTGGTGACCGTGCCCCGGGGACCGACCTCGACGCGGTCCGTGGTGGCGACACCGCAGGTGGGGCAGGCGCCGCGGGGCGGCACATAGACCTTGTGGCAGGAGGGACAGCGCTCGCCGACGGTCCGGTGGTCGGCGAGCGCGGTGATGTGCGCGGTCTGGGCGCGGCCGGGCGAGTAGACGTAGTCGAGCCTTGCGGGTGCCACGATGCCGGTGACGGCGTCGTCGAACCGCCCGGTGTGGTCCGTGCCGTGAGCCTCGGGCTCCCCGTCGTACGGCTCGAAGCAGGCGATGTCGGTGATCGCGCCGGTCCGCTCCCCGGCCCAGCGGATACGCACCCGCATACCGGTGCGGACGGTCTCGGGCCCGGGTGCGTCGAGGGCGTGCAGGAGGGAGGTGTTGGCGCCGTCGAGCCGCACCAGCACCCAGGCGAACGGCTCCGTCAGGGGCTGACCGCGGCGGGGCGCCGGGTTCCAGGCCCAGGTGGTGACGGTCCCGCAGGAGCCGACCTCGACCAGGTCGCGGATCTCCTCGGCGGTGACCGGGTCGTACTCGACGGGCGGCACGAGCACGCGGCCGTCCTGCGTCCGTACGCCGAGGACCGTCCGCTCGCGCAGTCCGGTGAGAAAGGCGCTCTGTACGGGGCCGAGTGAGCGGGTGAAGGGGAACTCGACGACCAGCGGGGCGCTCAGCAGCTCGGGCATCCGGTCTCTCCCTCGGGTCAGGCGCGGCGGTAGACGGGGTCGCGCTTCTCGGCGAACGCGCGGGCGCCTTCCTCGGCATCCTCGGTGTCGAAGATGGGCCAACCGCGCTTGAGTTCCGCGGCGAGCCCTTCGGTCTCGGTCATCTCGGCGGTCTCGTAGACGGATGCCTTCACGGCCTCGACGGCGAGCGGCCCGCAGGCGTTGATCTGCTCGGCGACGGCGAGGGCCTTGTCGAGCGCCGTCCCGTCGGGGACGACGTGGCCGATGAGCCCGATCCCCTGTGCCTCCTCGGCGCTGTAGGGCCGGCCGGTGAGCAGCATCTCCAGGGCGTGGGTGCGCGGGATCTGGCGCTGGAGCCGTACGGTCGAGCCGCCGATGGGGAACAGTCCCCGTTTCACCTCGAACAGCCCGAAGGTGGCGCTGCGGCCCGCGACCCTGATGTCGGTGCCCTGAAGGATCTCGGTGCCGCCGGCCACGCAGGCGCCCTCGACGGCGGCGATCACGGGTTTACGGGGCCGGTGATGGCGGAGCATGGCCTTCCAGTGCAGATCCGGGTCGGCCTTCATCCGGTCGCGGTACTGCTGTCCGTCCATCCCCCGGCCGGCGAGCGCCTTGAGGTCCATTCCGGCGCAGAAGGCTCCCCCGGCGCCGGTGAGCACGACGGAGCGTACGGAGTCGTCCGCATCGGCCTCGGTCCAGCCGTCGTGGAGGCCGACCAGCATCGGCAGCGAGAGAGCGTTCTTCGCCTCGGGCCTGTTCAGGGTGAGCACGAGTGTGGCGCCTTCGCGCCGCACGGTGAGGTGCTCGGTTCCACCTCGACGTTCCATGTGCGGACCTCCCGTCTCGACCTGGAACAGGTTGCAGCAGGCGGAGGCCCAGTTCAATAGTTTTCTGACACTCAGTCAGATTTCTTCTGCGGTGCCCCTTCCCAGTTGTGTCCCCCGGCGCTCTAATGACCGCCGAGCCGGAGTTCACCGGGGACGCGCCGCGGTCAGGAGGAACGGTGGAGTACAACCTTGCCGACCTGTTCGAGTCGGTCGTCGACGTGGTTCCCGACCGCGAGGCGCTTGTCTACATCGACCACCCCGGCACGGGCGCGGAACGCAGGCTCACCTACGCGGAGCTCGACGCGGCGGCCAACCGTGTCGCCCACCATCTGATCGACGCGGGCATCGAACCCGGCGAGCATCTCGGCCTGCACCTCTACAACGGCGTCGAGTATCTGCAGACCGTGCTCGGCTGCCTCAAGGCGAGGGTCGTACCGGTCAACGTCAACTACCGTTACGTGGAAGAGGAACTGGTCTACCTCTACCGCGACGCCGACCTCGCGGCCCTGGTCTTCGACGCGGAGTTCACCCGGCGGGTCGCGACCGCGCTGCCGAAGACGCGGAAGCTGCGGCATCTCGTGCGCGTGGGCACGCCCCCGCAGGACGCACCGCCCCTGGACGCCGTCCCCTTCACCGATGCTGCGGCGGGCGCCTCGCCCGGACGCGGCTTCGGACAGCGTTCCGCCGACGACCAGTTCATCATCTACACCGGCGGCACCACCGGCATGCCCAAAGGGGTGATGTGGCGTCAGGAGGACCTGTTCTTCTCCGGTCTGGGCGGTGGTGCGCCGACCGGCGAGCCGGTCTCCTCGCCCCAAGAGCTCGCCGAGCGGGTGGCCGCGGGCGGTGAGGGGATCACCTTCTTCCCCACACCCCCGCTGATGCACGGCACGTCCACCCTCACCGCGTTCATCGGCTTCAACTTCGGCCAGCGGATCGTGATTCACCGCAAGTACGTACCGGAGGAAGTGCTCCGGACGATCGAGAAGGAGAAGGTCACCAGCGTGTCCCTGGTCGGCGACGCGATGCTGCGTCCGCTGATCGACGCGCTGAACGGGCCACTGAAGGGCACCGACCTGTCCGCGTTGTTCAGCGTCTCCTCGTCCGGCGCGATCATGTCGGAGACGGTGAGGGCGCAGTTCTCCGCGCTCGCACCGAACGTGATGCTGCTGAACAACTTCGGTTCGTCCGAATCCGGGTTCAACGGCACCGCGACGGAGGACTCGGGACCCGAGAAGGGTTTCCGGCTCCGGGTCAACTCCCGTACGCAGGTGGTCGACCCGGCGACGTACGAACCGGTCGCGGCGGGCGAGCCGGGACGGATCGCCCAGCGCGGGCATGTACCCCTCGGCTACTACAACGATCCGAAGAAGACCGCGGAGACCTTCTTCCAGCGCGGCGACGAGCGGTGGGTGCTGCTCGGTGACATGGCGACGGTCGACGAGGAGGGCATCGTCACCGTCCTCGGCCGCGGCTCGCAGTGCATCAACACCGGTGGCGAGAAGGTGTACCCGGAAGAGGTCGAGCAGGCGCTGAAGTCCCACCCCGACGTGTACGACGCGCTGGTGGCCGGGGTGCCGGACGCCACCTGGGGAAGCCATGTGGCCGCGGTGGTGCAGGTGCGCGAGGGGGCGGTGGAGCCCGGTCTGGAGGAGATCCAGTCGCACTGCCGCACCCGGCTGGCCGGGTACAAGATTCCGCGCCAGCTGGTGATCGCGAAGGAGATCCAGCGATCCCCGAGCGGCAAGGCGGACTACCGCTGGGCCCGCACGGTGGCGACGGAGGCCGCCGGGCAGTGAGCGCCCGGGCACGGATGCCTCGCCGGGGCGCTTCCTTCAGGACGCCCCGGCGAGAAGCCGCTTCATGGACTCGGCGGCCCGGACGGCCGCGTCGCCGCAGCAGTTGTTGAACAGGACGTGGAGCTGGTCTGCCCGGTGGGACATGTCCGTCAGCCGCGGCAGCCACTCGGTCAACTCGCCCTCCGTGTAGGTGTGCCGGAACCGGTCCTCCTTGGTGCCCGATCCCCACGCGGCGTTGCGTCCGTGGAAGCGGACCACGGCCGGCCCGGCGGCGGTGACCTCCGTGGCGGGAGGCAGCGACAGCGGCAGATCCGCCGCGACGTCCACGCTCGCCGAGGCGAGGCCGAGGTCCCTCAACAGCGCGGAGGTGGCCGCGCACCGGTCCTCCTGCCACCACGCGGGATGCCGGAACTCCACCGCGACCGGCCACCCCTCGGTCCGCTTGCGACAGCGGTCGAGCACGACCTCCGCCGGGGCGCCGGGCGCGAACCACGGCGGGAACTGGAAGAGCAGCGTCCCGAGACGGTCCGCGTTCCGCAGGGGCAGCACCGCCTCGCTGAACCGCCGCCACACCTCGTCGAGCAGACCCGGGTCGTCGTCGCCCTGCCCCGGCCTCCCCCGCCGGGCGAAGGCATCGCGCATGTCGGGCGGCAGCGCCTTCGAACGCGTCGGATGCCCGGTGAGGAGGGAGAAGGCCTTCACGTCGAACCGGAAGCCCTCGGGCGTACGGTCCACCCACAGCACGCTGTTGCGGACGCTGGGCAGCGCGTAGTAGGTGGAGTCGACCTCGACCACCGGGAACTGCTCCGCGTAGTGGCGCAACCGTCCTTCGGCGTCCCGCCTGCCCGGCGGGTACCAGCCACTGGCGACCAGCGCGCTGTCCGTCCACGAACACGTACCGACGAGGATCTCACCCATGCCAGTCGGCTACCCGCTTCCGGCCGCGCGTCTCCCGCGAGACGGAAAGCGGCTTGAGGAAGGGGCTGTTCGCAGTCCTGGGGTCCGTCGTGGATCAGGCCGGGTCGATGAGGGGGCACCCCCGTAGAGGGAGGGGTCTGGTGCGTGCGATCGCAAGGCGGAGGAAGGAGCCGACGCGGTGGGGGCTCCTCCCGCGCCCGAAGGGCGGTGGGTGGGGGCACCTCCCGTGCCCGAAGGGCTACGGGGACCCGTCCTCGACGACGCAACGGGCCATGCGCAGCCGCCCGGTCTCGGTCAGAGGTGCCTTACGGTGGACCACGAGGGCCTTTCTGGTCGGCGTTGATGTCGCAATCCACACCGAACCCGGCAGGCCCTCACCTGTTCAAGATCCCTCAGCCGAGACCTGGCTCACCCGTCCACAACCTCCCCGGACAGAACACCTAGGCGGGGTCCGCTGTCAGGATCCGCTCACCGTTGAAGACGCCGAGCCGCTCCTGATAGAGCTCCAGGGGAACGCCGTTGGGGTCGCGGAGATAGAGACTGTCCTCGACCCCACGGTCCGGGCCGAGATACTCGACGCCCGCGTCGTCGAGCCGCGTGCGCGCCGCGGCGAACCGTTCCGCGTCCACGGAAAGCGCCAGATGCTGTACGCCGCCGATCGTCTCCTCGATGGGCGGGTGGTCGTGGCCGGGGAAGTCGAAGAACCCCAGCAGATTTCCGTGGCCGAGGTCGAAGAAGAAGTGGGTGGAGCCGCGGTAGTCGCGGTTCTCCACGATCTCGACCAGCGGGAAGCCCAGGAACTCCTGGTAGAAGCGGATGGTCTCCTCGACGTCGCGGCAGATGAAGGCCACGTGGTGGATGCCGCGGACCGCCGTCGGGGGCCGGTCTTCCGGCGCGCGCAGATACCGCTGCTTCAGCAGTTCCCGGCGTGCCTGCACGGCTTCCAGTTCGGCGCCCTCGGGCTGCGGCATCGCGGTCTCCTTCGTCAGGATGCATGCGGGATTCAACTTCCTTCCCGCATCCTCCCCCTTCGGGCGGTGATCACCCCGCAGACACCCCTCCTCTTCGCCCGGTGAGGAGCCGCCGGAGTGCAGGAGGGACCTGCCGGTGCCGTCCGTACGAGCCCGTCCACATGCCTTGACGCCCGGCCGCGGGGCTGAATTACTGATCCCGGTGCACCACGACCGAATGATCGGTCGTCCGATTTGGGACGGGAGAATCCGGCATGACGGACCTGCTGGACGCGGCGGAGCGGCTGAGCCGCGAGGAGCTCGAGGCGCTGCAGCTCGAACGACTGCGTGCGACCCTGCGTCATGCGTACGAGCATGTGGACTTCTACCGCCGCTCCTTCGACAAGGCAGGTCTGACCCCAGAGGACTGCCGCAGCCTCACCGATCTCGGCCGTTTCCCCTTCACCGCCAAGACCGATCTGCGGGACAACTACCCGTTCGGGATGTTCGCGGTGGAGCAGTCCGAGGTTCGGCGCATCCACGCCTCCAGCGGAACCACCGGCCGTCCGACCGTCGTCGGCTACACCGAGCGCGACCTGGACACCTGGGCCGATGTGGTCGCCCGCTCGATCCGCGCGGCCGGCGGCCGACCCGGTCACAAGGTCCATGTGGCGTACGGATACGGCCTGTTCACCGGCGGTCTCGGCGCGCACTACGGAGCCGAGCGCCTCGGCTGCACCGTCATCCCGGCCTCCGGCGGCATGACCGCCCGTCAGGTGCAGCTGATCCAGGACTTCCGCCCCGAGATCATCATGGTGACCCCCTCCTACATGCTCACCCTGCTCGACGAGTTCGAGAAGCAGGGCGTCGATCCGCGGTCGACCTCCCTGAAGGTGGGGATCTTCGGCGCCGAGCCGTGGACCGAGGAGATGCGGCGGGAGATCGAGGAACGCTTCGCCATCGACGCCGTCGACATATACGGGCTCTCGGAGGTCATGGGGCCGGGTGTGGCACAGGAGTGCGTGGAGACCAAGGACGGTCTGCACATCTGGGAGGACCACTTCTATCCGGAGGTCGTCGACCCGTTCACCGGCGAGGTGCTGCCGGACGGGGAGCCGGGGGAACTGGTCTTCACCTCGCTCACCAAGGAGGCCATGCCCCTGATCCGGTACCGGACGCGGGACCTGACCCGGCTCCTGCCGGGAACGGCCAGGGTGTTCCGCCGGATGGAGAAGGTGACCGGCCGCAGCGACGACATGGTGATCCTCCGCGGGGTGAACCTCTTCCCCACCCAGATCGAGGAGATCGTGCTCCGGACCCCCCATGTCGCTCCGCACTTCCAGCTGCGGCTGACCCGCGAGGGGCGTCTGGACGCGCTCACCGTACGGGCGGAGGCCCGCGCCGGTGCGACTCCCGACCAGCGCGCGGAGGCGGGCCGAGTGATCGCCGCGGCCGTGAAGGACGGCATCGGGGTGTCGGTCTCGGTCGACGTCGTGGACCCGGAGACGCTGGAGCGCTCGGTCGGCAAGATCAAGCGCATCGTCGACCTCCGCTGACCACATGGTGCCGGTTGTGTCCCTGCGGCTGCCGCGAGGTCCCCGCACGGCCATCATGAGCGTATGAGCTCCTTCGACGACACAGAGGGCGTCACCGGCGGAACGTCCGCGCCCCTGCCTCCGCTGCCCGAGGACTGGCAGCGGGGCATGGCGGTCGCGGCGCACCCCGACGACATCGAGTACGGGACGGCGTCGGCGGTCGCACGCTGGACCGCGCAGGGCAAGAGCTTCACCTACCTCCTGGCCACGCGCGGGGAGGCCGGCATCGACGGAATGCACCCCGATCAGGCGGGCCTTCTGCGCGAGGCGGAGGAGCGCGCGGGCGCCCACGCCGTCGGCGTGGACGTCGTGGAGTTCCTCGACCACCGCGACGGCGTCGTCGAGTACGGCCCGGCCCTGCGCCGCGACATCGTCCGGGCGATCCGCCGGCACCGGCCGGAGGTCATCGTGTCGGGCGCGTTCACCGTGCGGATGATCGGCGGTCTCACCAACCAGGCCGACCACCGGGTGGTGGGCCTCGCCGCGCTCGACGCGGCGAGGGACGCGGGCAACCGCTGGATCTTCCCCGAACTCGCCGACGAGGGCCTGGAGCCGTGGGGCGGGGTGCGCCTCGTGTGCTTCGCGGGAGCCGCCGAGCCCACGCACGGTGTGGATGTGACGGGTGCTCCGCTGGAACGGGGCATCGCCTCACTCGCCGCCCACGCGGAGTACACCAAGGGCCTGGGCACGAACGGCTTCGAGCCGCGACCGTTCCTGACCTGGGCGGCCAGGACGGCCGGGCCGACACTGGGCGTGGAGGCGGCGCTGCTGCTGGACGTCCACGAACTGATCCCGCAGGGGCCGCCGCCGTGGGCGTGACGGGTGCGCAGCCGTGGGTGCGGCCGGCCCACCGGAGCGGCTGTGACCGGCGCCCCCGCAGCGCAAGCGTGTGGGCCGCCTACTCGGCGAACCGGTCCCGCAGCTCCCGCTTGAGGATCTTTCCGCTTGCGTTGCGCGGGAGTTCCTCCACGAACAGGACCTTCTTCGGGGCCTTGAAATGGGGAAGCTTCTCGCGTGCGTGGTCGATGAGTTCGGCCTCCGTGACCTTCTCACGGGTCACCACCACCGCCGTGACCGCCTCGACCCAGCGGTCGTCCGGCAGGCCGATGACCGCCGTCTCGGCGACGGCCGGGTGGGTGTAGAGCGCGTCCTCGACCTGCCGTGAAGCCACCAGCACTCCCCCGGAGTTGATGACGTCCTTCACCCGGTCCACGACCGTGAAGTAGCCATCGGTGTCGCGTACGGCGAGGTCGCCCGAGCGGAACCAGCCGTCGCGGAAGGCCTCGGCCGTCTCCTCCGGCTTGTCCCAGTAGCCCTCGCACAGCTGCGGCGAGCGGTAGACGACTTCGCCGGCCGTGCCGTCGGGCACGTCCTTGCCGTCCTCATCGACCACTTTCGCGTCCACGAACAGCACGGGGCGGCCGCAGGAGTCCATCCGTCCCTCGTGCTCGGCCGGGCCGAGCACGGTGGCGAGCGGGCCGATCTCGCTCTGGCCGAAACAGTTGAAGAAGCCGAGGCCGGGCAGGCGTTCCCGGAGCCGTTCGAGGACGGGCACCGGCATGATCGAGGCGCCGTAGAACGCCTTGCGCAGCCCGCCGAGGTCGCGGGTGGCGAAGTCCGGGTGGTTCGCCAGCGCGATCCACACGGTCGGCGGGGCGAAGAGGCTGGTCGCGCGTCCGGCCTCCACCAGGTCGAAGATCGCGGTGGCGTCCGGTCCGTCCAGGATGATGTTCTCCGCGCCGACCGCGAGGTACGGCAGCAGGAACACATGCATCTGGGCGGAGTGGTACAGGGGCAGCGAGTGCACCGGCCGGTCGCTCTCGTTGAGGTCCAGGGCCGCGATCGCGCTGACGTACTCGTGGGACAGCGCCCGGTGGGTCATCATCGCGCCCTTGGGCAGCGCGGTGGTGCCGGACGTGTACAGCAGCTGCACCAGGTCCTCCGTCTCCGGCTCCCGCCGGGGCGTGAAGTCACGGGGCGTGGACAGCTCGGCCAGCAGCGAGTCAGCGGCGTCGCGCAGGAACCTGACGATGGGTCCGCCCGGGAGACGGGGCGCCAGGTCGGGGTCGGCCAGCACGAGCGCGCTGCCCGACTGCTCGATGATGTACGCCAGATCGTCGCCGGTGAGGTTCTGATTGACCGGTACGTGCACGAAACCCGCCCGCGAGCAGGCCAGGAAGGCGATGAGGTACGCGTCGGAGTTGTGGCCGTAGGAGGCGACCCGGTCCCCGGGCCGCAGACCGTGGCCGGTCAGGACGGCCGCCGCCGTGGTGACCGCGGCATCCAGTTCCGCGTAGCTCCAGGTCCGGTCCGCGTAGTGCACGGCCGTGCGGTCGGGGGTGCGCCGGGCGCTGCTCCGCAGGACGGAGTCGACGGTGTTGCTGCGTACAGCTGTCATGGCGCGATCCTGTGCGGTGCCCGATGGACGGTCAAGTCCTCGGATACCGAACGGGATGTTGACACCGTGCGCCGCGACTGCATGCATGGACCATCCTGCTTCGAACCGACCTTGTTGGGAGGCACGTTGCTCTTCCGCACCCGCCTGAGACGCCTCGGACTCGCCGGTGTCGCGCTCGTGACCGCGGCGGCCGCGCTGCCGTCGGCGGCCGTCGCCGATTCCGGTGACCGGCACGACCGGCACCCCTTTGGCGGCGGGCTCTCCGCCGTCGTCCGTTACACCGAGCACGGCATTCCGCACATCGTGGCCGAGGACTACGCGAATCTCGGCTTCGGCACCGGCTGGGCGCAGGCCGCCGACCAGGTCTGCGTCCTCGCCGACGGCTTCGTGACGGTACGTGGTGAGCGCTCCCGTCACTTCGGCCCCGACGCGGCCCCGGACGGCTCGCTGTCGTCCGCGACGAAGAACCTCTCCAGCGACCTCTACTTCGCCGGTGTGCGGGACGCCCGCACGGTGGAGAAGCTGCTCGCCACCCCGGCACCCGCCGGCCCCGGCCGCCAGGTCAAGGAGCTGATGCGCGGCTGGGCGGCCGGCTACAACGCCTGGCTGAAGCAGAATCGCGTCACCGACCCGGCCTGCCGCGGCGCCGACTGGGTGCGGCCCGTCAGCACGCTGGACGTGGCCAGACGCGGCTTCGCCGTCTCGGTGCTCGGCGGTCAGGGCCGTGGCGTCGAGGGCATCACCGCGGCCCGGCCGCCCGGCGCCGCGCCGGTCGCCGCCCCCGACGCCGCAGCGACGGCTGAGGCGGCGCGCGACCTTTTCTCCCCCGACAACGCCACCATGGGCTCCAACGCCGTCGCCTTCAGCGGCGCCACGACCGCGAACGGGCGGGGCCTGCTGCTCGGCAACCCGCACTACCCCTGGCAGGGCGGCCGCCGCTTCTGGCAGTCGCAGCAGACCATCCCGGGCGAACTGAACGTCTCCGGCGCGTCCCTGCTCGGCACGGCGGTCGTCAACATCGGCTTCAACGACAAGGTGGCCTGGAGCCACACCGTCGCGACCGGTGTCACGCTCAATCTGCACCAGCTCACCCTGGACCCGGCCGACCCCACCAGGTACCTGGTGGACGGCAGTCCGGAGCGCATGCGGAAGCGGACGGTGACCGTACAGGTCAAGGGCGGGGCGCCGGTGACCCGTACGCAGTGGTGGACCCGGTACGGGCCGGTCGTCACCTCGCTCGGTCCATCCCTGCCGCTGCCGTGGTCGGCGACGACCGCGTACGCGCTGAACGACCCCAACGCCGCGAACCTGCGGGGCTCCGACACCGCGCTCGCGTTCGGCAAGGCCCGCTCGACCGACGACATGGTCCGTGCCCTGCGGCGCACGCAGGGGCTGCCCTGGGTCAACACCATCGCCGCCGACGCCCAGGGACACTCGCTGTTCACCCAGTCGCAGGTGCTGCCCCGGATCACGGACGACCTCGCACAGCGCTGCTCCACCCCGCTGGGCAAGGTCACCTACCCGGCCTCGGGTGTCGCCGTGCTGGACGGTTCACGGGCAAACTGCGCGCTCGGCGCGGACAAGGACGCGGTGCAGCCCGGGATCTTCGGACCGTCGAAGATGCCGACGCTCAGGGACGCTCCGTACGCGGAGAACTCCAACGACAGCGCCTGGCTCGCCAACGCCGACCGTCCGCTGACCGGCTACGAACGGGTCTTCGGGAACCTCGCCACACCGCGCTCGCTGCGCACCCGTGGCGCGATCCAGGACGTGGCGGCGATGGCCGGCCGGCGCGGGCTGACCGTGGCCGACCTCCAGCGGCAGCAGTTCGCCAACCGGGTGCCCGCGGCCGATCTGGCGGCCGCCGACGCGGCGCGGGCCTGCCCTGCCGTACTGCCCGGTGACACCGAGGCGTGCGCGGCGCTCGCGGCATGGGACCGCCGGGCGGATACGGACAGCCGGGGCGCGCTGTTGTTCGACCGCTTCTGGCGTGCGTTCGCCAGGCTGCCGCTCGTCGAGCAGTGGAAGGTGCCGTTCTCCGCGGCCGATCCGGTGAACACGCCGAACACGCTCAACACCGCGTCACCCGGCTTCGCAGAGGCGCTGACGGGCGCCGTCGCCGAACTGCGGGCCGCGGGGATCCCGCTCGACGCCCCGCTCGGCGCGCACCACTTCGTGGTACGCAACGGCAAGCGCGTCCCGGTCCACGGCGGCACGGAGGCTCTGGGCGTGTGGAACAAGGTCGAGCCGCTGTGGAACCCGGCCGGCGGCGGCTACACGGAGGTCTCGACGGGGTCCAGCCACATCCAGGCGGTCGGCTGGAACGGCGGCCGCTGCCCGGTGGCCCGCACCCTGCTGACGTACTCCCAGTCGTCGAATCCGGCCTCGCCGCACTACAGCGACCAGACCCAGCTGTTCTCGGGCGAGCGGTGGGTGACGTCCCGGTTCTGCGAGAAGGACATCCTCCGCTCGCCGCAGCTGAAGATCGTCAAGGTACGGGAGCGCTGACAGGCAAGGGCTGAACGCGTCACGGGCTGAAGGAGAGGAAGACGAACGCGGCGAACAGTGCCAGATGCACGCCGCCCTGGAGCAGAGTGGCTCGTCCGGGCACCACGGTCAGCGCGCTCACCACCGCGGTGAGCACGAGGAGCACCATATGGGTGGCGTCCTCACCGAGGACCAGGGGCCCGGACAGCCAGATCGAAGCGAGCGCGATGGCCGGAATCGTCAGACCGATGCTGGCGATGGCCGATCCGTACGCGAGGTTGAGGCTGGTCTGCAGCCGGTTCCGCCGCGCCGCGCGGACCCCGGCGAGAGTCTCGGGCAGCAGCACCATGAGGGCGATGGCGACACCGACGACGGCCGTGGGGAGCCCGGCCGACTCCACGGCGTCCTCGATGGTCGGCGAGACGAGCTTGGCGTTGCCGACGACGGCGACGAGCGCCACCATCAGCAGGCCCAGACTCGCCGCCGTCTGCCTGTCGGTGGGCGGGGGCGCGTGCTCGTCGGCGGTGTGCTCCTGCCCGTCGCGTTCGACGGGCAGGAAGTAGTCCCGGTGCCGCACGGTCTGTACGGCGACGAAGATGCCGTACAGACAGATCGAGGCGACGGCGGCGAAGGTCAGCTGCGCCCCGGTGAACTCCGGGCCCGGCTGACTCGTGGTGAATGTGGGCAGCACCAGGGTCATGGTCGCGAGGGTGCAGACGGTGGCGAGAGCGCCGCCGGAGCCCTCGGCGTTGAAGACGACGACGCGGTTGCGCAGGGCTCCGACCAGTACACACAGTCCGACGATGCCGTTGCAGGTGATCATGACGGCGGCGAAGACGGTGTCCCTGGCGTACGTCGACACCTTGTCCCCGCCGCCCGCCATGAGGGTGACGATCAGTCCCACCTCGATGACGGTGACGGCCACGGCGAGCACCAGGGAACCGAAGGGTTCGCCGACGCGGTGCGCGACGACCTCGGCGTGGTGCACGGCGGCGAGGACGGCACCCACCAGACAGAGCCCGACGAGGGCTACGACGAACCCGGGCAGCTCACGACCCCAGGCCAGGACGAGCGCGACCACGGCGACGACCGGCACCCAGATGGTCCACTGAGCCGCGAGCGGTGCGGTGCCGGTCTTCATGACCGCCACGCTGCCAGGGCCACGGGCGGCACGCGCGAGGTGCTCCGCCAACGGGGTCCCGGCGCGCCTCCCGGGCGAGTTCCTTCTCATGCGACAGCGGGGCCGGTACCGGCTGTTCGACTGGCGCCGGTCGGCTGCCCTCGGGGGAACAGCCGTGGAACCCTCTCGCCGCCCGCAGGGCCACTCACGTCACATCGCGCGTTCGCGCCCCTCCCAGTACGGCTCGCGCAGCCGGCGCTTGTAGAGCTTGCCGTTCGGGTCCCGCGGCATGACCTCGATGAAGTCCACCGTCTTCGGGCGCTTGTACGCGGCCAGGTGCTGCTCGCAGTGGTCGAGGATGTCGGCGGCGAGTGCGTCGCCGGCCTCGTGGCCGTCGGCGGGTTCGATGACGGCCTTGACCTCTTCTCCCCAGTCGGCGTGCGGCACCCCGAAGGCAGCCGCGTCGGCGACCGCCGGATGGGTGAGCAGCGCGGATTCGATCTCGGCCGGGTAGATGTTGACCCCGCCCGAGATGATCATGTCGATCTTCCGGTCACGGAGGAAGAGAAAGCCGTCCTCGTCGAGAAGGCCGAGGTCGCCGACGGTGAAGAAGTCGCCGATGCGGTTCTTCCGTGTCTTGGCCTCGTCCTTGTGGTAGCTGAAGCCGCCGGTGGACATCTTCATGTAGACGGTGCCCAGTTCGCCCGGTGGCAGACGGTTGCCGTCGTCGTCGAAGACGGCGAGTTCGCTGATGGGCCATGCCTTGCCGACGGTGCCGGGCTTCTTCAGCCAGTCCTCGGCGGTGGCGAAGGCGCCGCCTCCCTCGCTCGCCGCGTAGTACTCCTCGACGCAGGTCCCCCACCAGTCGATCATCGCCCGCTTCACATGGTCGGGGCAGGGCGCCGCACCGTGGATCGCGTGCCGCATCGACGTCACGTCGTACCGCGCCTTGACGTCGTCGGGGAGCGCGAGCAGCCGGTGGAACTGCGTCGGCACCATGTGCGTGTGCGTACACCGGTGTTGGTCGATCAGCCGCAGCATCTCCTCGGGCGTCCACTTGTCCATCAGGACCAGCGGGTGCCCGATGTGCAGGGCCGCGCCCGCGAACTGGAGCACGGCCGTGTGGTAGAGCGGGGAGCAGACCAGGTGGACGTTGCCGTCGAAGGGCTTGATGCCGAAGATGCCGAGAAACCCGCCGAGATAGGTCTCCTCCGGGGGCTTGCCGGACAGCGGCCGGCGGATGCCTCGCGGCCGTCCGGTGGTGCCGGAGGTGTAGTTCATGACCCAGCCGAGGGTGCGGCCCTCGGGCGCGGACTCCCGCTGTCCGTCGAGGAGTTCGGCGTACGGACGGAAGCCGTCGACGGCGCCGACCGCGTACCGGTGGCTCGCGGGCAGCTTCGCCTCGTCGGCCGCCGCCGTCGCCGCGTCGCCGAACCGCTCGTGCGCGATGAGGACCTTGGCGCCGGAGTCGGCGACGATCCAGGCGATCTCGGGGCCGACGAGGTGGTGGTTGACGGGGACGAGATACAGCCCGGCCTGCGACGCCGCGAGGTAGGCGGTGAGGAGTTCGACGCCGTTGGGGAGCACGACGGCGAAGGCGTCACCGCGCGCGAGGCCCGCGGCGCGCAGCCCGTGGACGAGCTGGTTGACGACGGCGTGCAGCCGCCCTGCGGTCCAGGTCGTACCGTCGGGCGCGGTCAGGATCGTGCGGCCGGGGTCGGCGGCCGCCTGGGCCCAGAAACCGTTGGGCATCAATGACTCCTTCCGGCAATGCGGTTGATGCGGTCCACGGCCCGTTCGAAGCCGCGGGTCAGATCGTCGAAGACGCTCTGCACGGCACGCTCGGACGTCATCCGTCCGACGATCTGGCCGACCGGCGTGCCGAGCAGCGGCACCACCTCGTGCTTCTGGATACGGGAGACGGCCTCGGCGACGAGCAGGCCCTGGAGCGGCATCGGAAGGGTGCCGGGTCCGTCCGTGCCGTCCCAGGCGTCGGTCCATTCGGTCCGCAGCTGGCGTGCGGGTTTGCCGGTCAGGGCACGCGAGCGGACGGTGTCGCCGGATCCCGCGGCGAGGAGTTTGGCGGTCAGTGCGCGGGAGTGGAGGTCGGCCTCGGTGGTGGTGAGCCAGAGTGAGCCGAGCCAGGCTCCCTGCGCGCCGAGCGCGAGAGCCGCGGCGATCTGTTCACCGCTGCCGATGCCGCCGGCGGCGAGGACGGGCAGCGGGTCGACGGCGTCCACCACCTCGGGAGTGAGCACCATGGAGGCGATCTCGCCGGTGTGCCCGCCCGCCTCGTAGCCCTGGGCGACCACGATGTCGATGCCCGCCTCGGCGTGGCGCTCGGCGTGGCGTGCGCTGCCGGCGAGTGCGGCGACCAGGACGTCCTGGGCGTGGGCGCGCCGTACGACGTCGCCCGGCGGAGATCCGAGGGCGTTGGCCAGCAGCCTGATCGGGTACTGGAAGGCGACGTCGAGCTGGGTGCGGGCGACTTCTTCCATCCACCCGGTGATGCGCCACCCGGCCGCCTCGCCCTCGGCGAGTTCGGGCACCCCGTGCTTGGCCAGGGTGTCGCGGACGAACTGCCGGTGCCCTTCCGGGATCATCGCCTCGACATCGGCCTCGGTGACGCCCTCGACCTTCTTGGCGGGCATGACGACGTCGAGTCCGTACGGCTTGCCGTCGCTGTGCTCCTGCATCCAGTCGAGATCGCGTCTGAGGTCCTCGGGGGCGGTGTAACGGACTGCTCCGAGGACGCCGAACCCGCCTGCCCTGGTGATGGCGGCGGCCACCGCGGGGAACGGCGTGAAGCCGAAGATGGCGTGTTCGATCCCCAGTCTCTTGCTCAGCTCCGTCTCCATGGGCCGCAGGATGCCGCAGCCGGATGGACGAGGGAAGAGCTTTTCTGATGCTGCGTCAGATTCTTTGGGGTGGTTGACACCGTGCGGGCCCCGCAAGAAAGTTTCACTGCTGATCGTGATCCCCGAAAGATACTTTCAGGAGAGGGTGGGTTCCGGATGACACAGGGCGCGGAGGGCAGAGGGATCAGCCGACGGAGACTGGGCAGCGGAGTGCTGGCCCTGGGCGGAGCGCTCGCGCTGGGGCCGATCCCGTTCGCCGACGCGGCGGCCGCCGAGAGCGGTGGGACCTCCGGCGGAGGCGGGAGTCCGGCGGGCGGGCGCCCGACCCTGCGGCGCGGCAGCCCGGAGCAGGCCGGACTGATCCCCCGCCACCTGGAGCAACTCGTCACCGACGCGGAGACGTTCCTCGGCCCGTCGCCGAAGCACCCCTGGTACGCGGGGGCGGTGCTGCTCGCCGGGCGCGGCGGCACCGTGGCGCTGCACCGGCCGATCGGCAAGGCGGTGCGCTACGCCGCGTACGACGAGAAGACCGACACCGGCGTGGAGTTCCCGCCCGAGCGGCAGATCTCCATGGCCGAGGACACGGTCTTCGATCTGGCGTCCGTGTCCAAGCTGTTCACCTCACTGCTCGCCGTGCAGCAGATCGAGCGGGGCGCCCTGCGGCTGGAGACGGCGGTCGCCGCGTATCTGCCGGACTTCGGAGCCGGGGGGAAGCAGGACATCACCGTCCGCCAGCTGCTCACGCACACCTCGGGGCTGCGCGCCTGGATTCCGCTCTACAAGGAGCCGACCCGTGAGGGCAAGCTCCGGCTGCTGTGGAGCGAAGCCCCGGTCAAGCCGCCCGGCACCGCCTATCTCTACTCCGACCTCAATCTGATCTCCCTCCAGCTGATCCTGGAGAAGATCACCGGGCGCGCACTGGATGTACTGCTCCGGGACGAGATCACCGCTCCACTCGGGATGCACCGCACGCGCTTCAATCCACCGCCTTCCTGGCGGCCCAAGATCGCCGCCACCGAGGATGCCCGGCTGCCCTGGTCGGGCCTGGACCGCGGACTCGTGTGGGGAGAGGTGCACGACGAGAACGCCTTCGGGTTCGGCGGCGTCGCCGGTCACGCCGGCGTCTTCTCCTGCGCCTGGGACCTCGCGGTCCTGGCCCGGACGCTCCTCAACGGCGGTGTCTACGGGCGGTCCCGCATCCTGCGCCCGTCCTCCGTCGAGTTGATGTTCACCGACTTCAACACCGCCTTCCCGGGCGACGAGCACGGCCTCGGCTTCGAGCTCTACCAGCACTGGTACATGGGAGCCATGGCCACGCCGCGTACCGCCGGGCACACCGGATTCACGGGCACCAGTCTGGTCCTCGACCCCGGCTCCGACACTTTCCTGATCGTGCTCGGCAACTCCGTCCATCCGGTACGCAGTTGGCGCAGCGGGAGTGCGCCGCGGGCCGCCGCGGCCAACAACCTCGCCCGTGCCGTGCCCGTACGCCCGGACCACGGCCGCAGGGCCTGGTTCGCGGGCATGGCCGCGGCCTCGTCCGCGACGCTCACCCTGCCCGCGCTGACGCTCTCGTCCGCGCCCTTCTCAGGGGGTGAGTCCGGGTCGGGGTCTGCCCGGCTCGGGTGCTCCCTGTGGTGGGACACCGAGCCGCGCTCGGACGGCCTGTTCCTCGAAGCGTCGTCCGACGACGGCACGAGCTGGCAGCCGGTGCCGTTCACGACCGCACGGGACGGTGCGGCGCCCCAGTCCCATCCGGCGGGCACCGCGACCGGCTGGTCGGGCCGGCGCTGGCACCGGCTCACCGCGGACCTCGCCGCCTGGCGCGGCACCTCCGTCCGGCTGCGCTGGCGTTACGCCACCGACCAGCTCTACGTGGGCCGCGGCGTCTACGTGGACACCATCAAGGTCACGGACCGGGGCCGTACCGTCTTCGACGAACGCAGGCCCCGGGACGCCGCCCGGATCGAGGCCACCGGCTGGACACCGTCGGCAGACTGACGAAACGTCACCGGCCCAGCACCGCCATCGCGGCGTTGTGGCCGGGTACGCCGCTCACACCGCCGCCGCGCACCGCGCCCGCGCCACAGAGCAGGACGTTGGCGTGGGCCGTCTCGACGCCCCATCGCCCGGTCGACTCCGTGGCGTAGGGGAACGACAGGTCGCGGTGGAAGATGTTCCCGCCGGGGAGCAGCAGTTCGCGGTCCAGGTCGAGCGGCGTCTTCGCCTCGATGCACGGCTCGCCGTTCTCATCGAGCGCCAGGCAGCCGGTGAGCGGCTCGTCGAGGTAGGTGTCGAGTTCGGCGATCGTGGCGGCGAGCAGCTCGGTGCGCGCGGCGTCGTTGTCGGCGGTGAACAGCCTGGCCGGCGTGTGCAGTCCGAACAGGGTCAGCGTCTGGTACCCCTGCGCGGCGAGTTCGGGACCGAGGATGGAGGGGTCGGTCAGGGAGTGGCAGTAGATCTCCGACGGCGGAGCGCTGGGCAGCCTCCCCGAGGCCGCTTCCCGGTACGCGGTGGCCAGTTGGCCGTACCCCTCGGAGACATGGAACGTCCCCGAGAACGCGTCGCGCGGGTCGACGGAGCGGTCCTTCAGCCGCGGCAGCCGCCGCAGCAGCATGTTGACCTTGAGCTGCGCTCCCTCGGCCGGCTCAGGAGCCTCGTCGCCGAGGAGAGCGGCCAGCTCCCGCGGTGAGGCGTTCACCAGCACGTGTCCCGCGTCAACCGTTCCCTCGGCCTCGTGCGAACGGTAGGTGACGGCGGCGCTCTCGCCGTCCGTCTCGATGCGGGTCGCCTCGTGCAGAGTCACGATTTTCGCGCCGGCGTCCCGGGCGGCCGCGGCCAGGGCGTCGGTCAGCGCGCCCATCCCCCCGACGGGCACGTCCCAGTCGCCCGTCCCGCCGCCGATCACGTGGTACAGGAAGCAGCGGTTCTGGGCGAGGCCCGGATCATGGGCGTCGGCGAACGTCCCGATCAGGGCGTCGGTGAGGACGACTCCGCGGACGAGGTCGTCGCTGAACCGCTTCTCGATCGCCTCACCGATGGGCTCCTCGAAGAGGATCCGCCAGGCGGTCTCGTCGTCGATCCGGGCCCGCAGCGCGTCACGGGTGGGCAGAGGCTCGGTCAGGGTGGGGAAGACCCGCTCGGCGAGACGGGCGGTCATGCCGTAGAAGTCCTCCCAGGCGGCGTACTCGCCCTCCCCACCGGTGAGCGCGGCGAACGACTCCCGGGTCCGGCCGGCTCCGACGAGGAGTCCGCCGGTGCCCTTGGGGGTGTAGGAGGACACGGTGCGCTTGCGCACGGAGAAGCGCAGACCGAGCTCGCGCACGATCTTGTCCGGCAGCAGCGACACGAGATAGGAGTAGCGGGAGAGCCGCGCGTCGACCCCGGCGAAGGGCCGCGTGGAGACGGCCGCTCCCCCGGTGTTCCCCCGGCGCTCCAGTACGAGGACCGAGCGACCGGCGCGGGCGAGGTAGGCGGCGGCGACCAGGCCGTTGTGGCCTCCGCCGACGATCACGACGTCGTACGCAGTGTGTGCGGGCATGGGCGGACGATATCCCCTGACGGGGGCGGGGGGCCTGCCCTGTGGATACCCGGGCCGACTCGTCTGGATCTGGACTCCGGAGATCGCTGCCGCTACCGGCGCTGACATCGTTGTACGCCCGGGTCGCGGGCGGGAAGGGTGACCATGCACACCGTGCCCTGGCTGCACGTGGTCCCGGAGCAGGGCACCGTGCCTGTTGATCTCCTGCTTCCCGTGACCGGCAGGACGTACGTGGCGCGTCTCGACGGCCGCCGGATGGCCGACACGGATGCCGTCTTCCGGCAGTTCTACGACGGGATGCGGCTGCCCGACTACTTCGGGTGGAACTGGAATGCCCTCTCCGACCTGCCTGCACGATCTGAACTGGCTGTCCGCGGACCACTTCGTACTGCTTGTCGAGGCCGCGGACGAGGCATTGCCGGGCGACGCCACCGAACGACGGAGGCTCTTCGAGACCCTGCTGCGAGCAGGCCGGCGATGGTCGTATACGCAGCGGCCGGAGGCCGTCGAACGCGGCAGGCTCGTGATCGTCCTGTCGTGCGACGCCGCATCCGTGCCGTCGCTTCGGGAACAGCTGCGGTCATGCCCGGAAGAGACAGTCACGCCGTAGGAACAACCCCATGGCGCGGAGCGCCGCGACAGCCCGGATGCGCATCACCGTCGGAATGGTCATCAGCGCCGACCGCACACGCACCGCCGGCCCTGCGAACACCTACCGCCCCTGCGTGCCCCGGCGTTCCCTCAGCGCGGCCACCGTGCGGTAGAGCTCCACCGCCTCCTCCTGGCGGCCGAGTTGCTCCAGGCAGTGTGCCTCGTCGTTGCGGCTGGCCAGGGCGTCGGGGTGGTCCGGGCCGAAGATGCTTTCGCGGGCCGTCGCCACACGGCGGTGGGCGGTCAGCGCGTCCGCCCAGCGGCCCAGCCAGCCGAGGCCGACGGCCACTTCGCGCAGGCTGACGAGGGTGTCGGGATGATCGGCACCGAGGACACGTTCGCGCAGCGCGCTGACGTCCTGGGCCTCCGCGAGCGCCTCTTCCCAGCGCGCGAGCCTGCCCAGGTTCACCCCGACACCGTGCCGGGCGCGCAGGGTTTCCGGGTCGGTGGGGCCCTGGACGCGGGTGCGGTCGGCGACGAGGGAGCGGTAGAGCTCCAGCGCCTCGGCGCTGTGGCCGAGCCGGCCGAGGCTGATGCCGACCTCGTAGCGGGCGGCGAGAGTGTCGGGGTGGTCGGGACCGAGCGCCCGGGCGCGGGCGGCCGCCACCTCGCGGTACGTCTGGAGCGCCTCCGACCAGCGGCCCAGGCGGCCGAGCGCGTAGGCGACCTCGTACTGCGTGACCAGGGTGTCCGGGTGGTCGGCGCCGAGCACCCGGGCGCGGGCCTCCGCGACGTCGTGGGCCATCCGGAACGAGTCCTCCAGCCGTCCCAGCCTGCTGAGGTTGAAGGCGAGGTTGTGCCGGCAGCGCAGTGTGTCGGGGTGGTCGGGGCCCATGGTGCGCTCGCGGGCGGCGAGCACGGAGGCGTAGACGTCGTGCGCCTCGAAGTGGCGGCCCAGCTGCCCGAGGACGTACGCCGTCTCCTGGCGCGCGGCGAGCGCCTCGGGATGGTCGGCACCCATCGTGCGTTCGCGCCCCTCGGCCACCCGGCCGAACTCGCGCAACGCGTCCGCGGCCCGACCGGTCCTGCTGAGCGTGAACGCGACCTCGTAACGGCTGGCGAGGGTGTCCGAATGGTCGGGACCCAGCGCGTGTTCGCGCTCGGCGGCGACCGCGCGGTGCACCTCGCCCGCTTCCTCCCAGCGGCCGAGGCGGCCGAGGCTGAGGCCCGCGCTGTGCCGGCCGGCGAGGACGGCGACCAGTTCGGGCGGCGGAGTGGGCCGCTCGGCCGCGGCGGACACCGGCAGCACCGGACCGCCGCGCGGGTCGGTGAGCGTGGTCCACTCCCCCGTCAGCCCGGCAGTGTGGTCGGGCAGCGAGGTTCGCATCACCGAGGTCGCGGTGGCCTTGTGCCCGGTGGTCATGCCACGGGTCCAGGACGGCAGACGGGGTGCGGGCGCCGGCTCCTCGGCCGGGCTCTGTTGCGGCAGGGAGTGCGCCACGCCCGGGCGCGCCGCGGCGCCGATCCGCAGGGTGAGGTGCTTGGCGTCGGTGGGCCGGTCCTCGGGCGGTTTGGCCAACAGGTCCAGCACGATCTCCTGGAAGGAGTCGGGGATCTCGGACCGGTGCGTACGCAGCGGCTCCGGCATGGTGTCGCGGTGACCCACGAGCACGGCCCAGGCGTCGTCGTGGTCGAACGGCGGCACCCCGGTGGCGATCTCGTACAGGACGCACCCGAGCGAGTACAGGTCGCTGCGGTGGTCGACATGGCCGCCGCTGATCTGCTCGGGCGACATGTAGTGCGGTGTGCCCATGGCGATGCCCGTACCGGTGAGACGGGAGGTGAACCCGATGTCCTCGCCGAGCCGGGCGATACCGAAGTCGCAGATCTTCACCGCGCCGTCGGTGAGCCGCATGATGTTGGCGGGCTTCAGGTCGCGGTGGACGATGCCCTGCCCGTGCGTGTACGCGAGGGCGTCGGAGACCTGCTCGGCGATGTCGAGAACGTCCCGTACGGGCAGCGGGCGCCGGCGGTTCTCCTCCAGCAACTGGCTGAGGTTGTGGCCCTCCAGCAGCTCCATGACCAGGTAGAGCACGCCGTCGTGCTCGCCGAAGTCATGGACGACGGTGACCCCGCGATGCTGGAGGGCGGCCGCGACGCGGGCCTCGCGGCGGAACCGTTCACGCAGGACCGTGGCGAAACCGGCGTCGTGCTGCGGACCCATCGGCTTGAGGCATTTGACCGCGACATGACGCCCGAGCGCCTCGTCCACGGCTCGCCACACCTCGCCCATGCCACCGCGCCCGATGCGTTCGAGCAGCCGGTAGCGGCCTTGGATCAGCCTGGATTCCGCCATCGCGTGCTGTCGCCCCCGTCGCTCTGCTGCGCCCCACCCGGCCCGTTCAGTATGGCCTCCTGTCTGCGGAGTTTGTACGGGGCGGGGCGGGTCTCCGGTCCGAGCCGGGCCATGGCCCTGAGGATGTGGCCCGGCGGGAGCTGCCAGCGGACGCGGGAGGGGATGCGGCGCAACAGGCTCCCGGTGGCGGCCAGCTGACGGGACACGCGCTGGGGCGGGGGCGCCGGACGGCCGTACAGCTCGTGAGCGAACGGCGGCAGAGCGTTGTACGCGAGGTTCGCCACGCGTCTCCACAGCAGTTCCCGCGCGGGCACGAGCAGAGCGGGCGTCGGCGGACGCTGGAGGAAGTCGTCCACCTCCCGAGCGTCGGGCCCGGCCACGAGCAGCGGCCGTGTCGTACGGAAGTACTCGGCGAGCCCGGCGGACGTGGCGGGTACGGTCCCGGGGTCGAGTCCGACGAGGCGTGCGCTCTCGCGGTGTTCGTCGATGTAGCGGTCCGCCTGTGCGTCGCTGAGGGGAAAGCCGGAGCGGCGGGCGACCTGGAGGTAGGAGTCGATCTCGGCGCAGTGCACCCACAGCAGCAGGTCCGGTTCGTCGACGCCGTACCGCTCGCCGGTGGCGGGGTCGGTGGCCTGCAGCCGGGAGTGGATCCGCCGCACCCGGGCGCCCGCTTTCTCGGCCGCATCGGTGGTGCCGTAGCTGATGGTGCCGACGAAGTTGGCGGTACGCAGTAGCCTGCCCCAGGCGTCCTTGCGGAAGTCGGAGTTCTCCATGACGCCGCGAACGGCACGGGGGTGCAGCGCCTGGAGGTACAGGGCGCGAACACCCGCCACCCACATCATCGGGTCGCCGTGCAGGTGCCAGGTGACGGAGTCGGGCCCGAACAGCCCCGGGTCGGCATCGCTCATGTGTGACCAGGATTTCTCGTGGGGACCATGCGGCGTTCGCGATGTGCGCTTCTGCCGACGACGGTAGCGGCAGAGCGACCGGAACGAGGAGTACGTCTTCGGATCGAACGCCGATGCGATGACGCATGTGATCTCCATATGCTCGTCCGATGACCGGAGAAGAGATCACACGGGGGAACCACCAGGGCATGCTCGCCGGCCGGGTGGCGATGATCACGGGCGCGTCCAGCGGGATCGGCGCCGCCGCCGCACATCTGTTCGCGCAGGAGGGGGCCGCCGTCGTCCTGATGGCACGCCGTGCCGATAAACTGCGCACCATCGCCGAGGAGATCACCGCCAAGGGCGGACGCGCGCTCGCCGTTCCCGGCGACGTCACCGATTCCGGCGACGTCCGGCACGTGGTGGAGGCGGCCGTCGAACACTTCGGCCGGCTCGACTGCGCCTTCAACAACGCGGGTTACGCCACCGTCGGGACGCTGCTGCACGAGACCGAGGACGAGATCTTCGACCGCACGATGGACGTCAACGTCCGGGGATGTGGAACTGCATGAAGCACCAACTGCCGGTGATGCTGGCGTCGGGCAGGGGCGGCTCGGTCGTCAACACCAGCAGTACGGCGGGGCGCTACGCGACGGGCGCGTCCGTTCCGTACGTGGCGGCCAAGCACGCGATCCTCGGGATCACGCGCGCGGCGGCGGCCGAGTACGGCGCCCAGGGCATCCGCGTCAACGCCCTCGTGGTCGGCACGACGCGCAGCGAGATGATCGACGAGGCGGTACGCCGGTTCCCGTACCTGGAGCAGGCGTTCATCGCCCCGCAGATCCAGAAGCGCATGGCGGATCTCCGTGAGATAGCGGAGGCTGCGGTGTGGCTGTGCAGTGGGCGGGC
Source organism: Streptomyces sp. NPDC096193 (assembly GCF_040302905.1). NCBI lineage: Bacteria > Bacillati > Actinomycetota > Actinomycetes > Kitasatosporales > Streptomycetaceae > Streptomyces > Streptomyces sp. NPDC096193. The sequence continues at coordinate 127,912 of NZ_JBEOSJ010000001.1, forward strand.
GTCCTTCGTGACCGGGACGGCCATGCCGGTGGACGGGGGCATCTCGGCGCAGGCGAAGGCGGAATGACCTCTGGGTGAGGTGCGTGCCACCATGGCCTCTCGCGGGGGCTTCGCGAGGGGCCGTGGGCGGGTTGCACTTGCGCCGGGAGGTCGCCGCACGCGCGGGGAATCAAGGTGGCCTCTCGCTTCGTTCCTTCAACAGCGACGTTCACACCCCTGCTGCGTTCAGGAGACCTGCCCTGCCGGCTCCAGAGATCGATGCCATCGTCTTCGACCTGCTCGGCACGCTCGTCGACGAACCCGCCGGTATCCGCGCCGGCATCCGCGGGCTCGACCCGTCGCTCGACGAGCCCGGAGTCGAGCGACTCCACTCCCTGTGGCAGCAGCACATCGACCGCGAGCAACGCCGCATCCTCGACGGCGTTCGGCCCTACCTGACCAGCGACGCCCTCGACAGGGAAGCCGCCCGGCTTGTCGCCGACGCCGCCGGAGTCCACGACCCGTCCGCCGTGGCAGAGCTCGCCCTGTCCGGTCGCCGGCTCCCGCCGTGGCCCGACACCGTCACAGTGCTCGCCCGACTCGCCGAACGGTTTCCGCTGATCGCGCTCTCCAACGCGAGCCGGACGGCACTGCTGGGGCTCAACGCCCATGCCGGGCGGAAGCAGCGTCGAAGCCCGTCAGGGGGCACCGACGCCGGCGCGGTCCGACGCGACCGCGTCCACCCGGTCCGTGTGATGCGCGAGGGGCTCGTGCGGGTCCCCGTCCGACGGCGTGTGGTCCGTGTGGACGGTCGCGGCCGTCAGCCGGGGTACTGCGTGGATCAGTGCGTGTTCCGCGGCCACGGCCAGTCGGTGGGCCTGGACGACGGTCAGGTGCGGGTCGACGACGATGTCGGCCTCCGCCCGCAGGGTGTGGCCGATCCATCGCATCCGCACCGGTCCGACGCCTCGCAGGCCGTCCACCGCGTGCAGCGCGGTCTCCGCGGTCTCGATGAGGCGGGGATCGACGCTGTCCATCAGACGCCGGTACACCTCGCGAGCAGCATCCTTGAGGACGAACAGGATCGCGGCGGTGATCAGCAGACCGATGACGGGGTCCGCCAGGCGCAGGCCGATGGCGGCGCCGCCTGCGCCCAACAGGACGGCCAGTGAGGTGAATCCGTCGGTACGGGCGTGCAGACCGTCGGCGACCAGGGCGGCGGAGCCGATCTTCCGGCCGGTGCGGATGCGGTAGCGGGCCACCCACTCGTTGCCGATGAACCCGACGACCGCGGCCGCCGCCACGGCCCACAGGTGCGTGATGTCGCGAGGGTGCAGCAGCCGGTCCACGGCGGCGTAGGCGGCCAGTGCGGCGGAGGCGGCGATGGCCGCGACGATCAGGATGCCGGCGAGGTCCTCGGCCCGGCCGTAGCCATAGGGGTAACGACGGTTCGCCGCCCGCCGGCCGAGGAGGAAGGCGATGCCGAGCGGGACCGCGGTCAGCGCGTCGGTGGCGTTGTGGATCGTGTCACCGAGCAGGGCGACCGACCCGGACAGGGCGACGATCACGGCCTGGATGAGCGTGGTGGCGCCGAGGACGGCGAGGGAGAGCCACAGCGTGCGCATGCCCTCACGGGAGGTCTCCATCGCCGGGTCGACCTTGTCCACCGACTGGTGACTGTGGGGGCGGATCAGGTGAGCCAGCCGGTGCCGTACCCGGGCCGGGCGGGACGCAGGCGGCTCATGCCGGTGCCCGGCCTCGGCATGGTCGTGGTCGTAGTCGTGGTGCTGGTTCCCCTCCGTGGCATCCATGCAGCCACCGTGGCACAGGAACCACATTGCGGCTACTGCCGTCATACCGCCTCTGACCAGGTGCGATGGACTCGCAAATACGTCCGGCGCGTGGGTGCTCGTCGTCCTCGGCAACGACCCCGGTCAGCGGGGGCGGTCCGTGTTCGCGCTCCGGGGTTGATCTTCGGCGAAAGGAACGGCAGGCGATCAGGCCGAGGGCCGCCGCCCTCTCGCCGTCCCGCAGATACAGACGACAGTCACGACGGTCTCGACGACGGAGGCGAGCCCGAACACCTCGGCGGAGGCGCCGCGGGCGGCGGTCTCGTCCAGCGCACGGTCAGCGCCGCGTCCCCGGCAGGCAGCGACTCGGCACGCTCATTCGCCGACAACCTCGACGCTGAGGCATGGGCGAGCGGCCGGCCCGGCGGCCATGCCGGGGACGCGGCGGATCGCGGACGACGGGCGTCGATCCGACGGCCCGCCAGGACCGCGATGCCGTGCCTACGGGTGCAGCACCACCTTGGTGTAGCCCTCGACCCGCTGGTCGAACTTCTCGTACGCCGACGGCGCCTGGTCCAGGGGCAGTTCATGGGAAACGACGAAGCTGGGTTCCGCCCTGCCCTCGATGATCATGTCGCGCAGGTACCGGTTGTAGCGCTTCACGTTGCACTGTCCCGTACCCATCCGCAGGCCCTTCTCGAAGAGCCTGCCGATCGACACGAGGAGCATGCCCTTCTTGGCCTCCTCGTCCGGGCCTCCGGGGTCGGACGGGACGTAGAGACCCGGCACTCCCAGTGCTCCGGTGGCCCGGACCGTGCCGACGAGCGAGTTCAGGACGGTCGCCGGCTCCTCTCGGTCCGTACCCTGCGCCGTCGCCTGGTAGCCGACGGCGTCGACGCCCTTGTCCGTGCCGACGCCGTCGGTCTGGTCCTTGATCTGCTCGATCGGGTCGCCCTCGGCGAAGTTGATCGGTACCGCGCCTATCTCCTCGGCCTTCGCCAGTCGCTCGGCCACACGGTCCACGACGAACACCTTCTTGGCGCCGCGCAGCATGGCCGAATAGGCGGCCATGAGACCGACCGGACCGCCTCCGTACACCGCGACGCTTTCGCCGGGGCGGACCTGGGCGAGTTCGCAGCCGTGGTAGCCGGTGGGGAAGATGTCGGCGAGCAGAATGAAATCGCGCTCGTGCTCCTCACCCGGCGGCAATTTCAGGCAGTTGAAGTCGGCGTAGGGGACCCGGAGGTATTCCGCCTGGCCGCCCGTCCAGGGGCCCATGGCGACGTATCCGTAAGCGCCGCCCGCGAAACCGGGATTGACGGTCAGACAGTAGCCGGTGTATCCCTCGACGCAGTTGGTGCAGAACCCGCAGGCGACATTGAAGGGCATGACCACACGGTCACCCTCCTCGAGCGATGTGACGCCCGCACCGCAGTCCTCGATGATCCCCATGTTCTCGTGGCCGAAGACGATGCCGGGCTCGGCAGCGGTACGGCCCTCGTACATGTGGAGATCGGAGCCGCATATGGCGGTTGAGGTGATCCTTACGATCACATCGTTGGGATGCTGAATACTGGGCTTTTCAACATCTTCGACCGCTACGCTGAACGGTCCCTGGTAAACGACTGCCTTCATCGTTGCCACCTCGCTTCGACCGATTCTCGGTTTCCCCCCGCCCGATTTCCCCACGTGACCTATTTCTCATGATTCTCCGGACTGCTCGATCGGACAAGCCGGTAGCCTCGGCATACCCGATCGGATTCTGCCGAGATATTGAGATGGAGGCCCCAAGGTGTCAGCACAGCGACTCGGAACCCTGCTCGTCCCCGTACCGGGGCTCTCAGGCACCGTGTACCCGCCGGGAACGACCGTGACTGTCCGCGGTCGCGGCGCCACGGTCGACGCCTTTGTCGACGGCGACTGGCTCCCCATGTCGTGGTGGGAATTCTCCGACGGCCTCCGCGAGGACATCGCGGACCGCTGACCTCTCCCGCGGGGACCATCTCCCGCCCCGCCCGGCCCGGACCGAAGCGGATGGCGGCCGGCCCGGCATCGCGCAGCCGCTGAGGCAGAACCGGCGATGACGAACCCGTTCGAGTCCACGGCGTGTGCACCGCACTCGCGTCGACGACATCCTCCCGGTCGCCGCACAAGCCGTCGCCGACGCACCGCCCGGCAGCTGGGTCGACCTGGCCGGCTACGACCAGCGCACCGTCGACTGCCCCTGGGCGCCGCGGAACTGGACGCCGTGAGCCAGGGGCGCGTGCACCTCGGGCACATCTCCGGACATGCGTGCCTGGTCGCCACACCGCGTCGAACACGCCGACCTCGTCTTGCCCGGACCATCTGGCCCGGTTCGCCGCTGTGAGGGCAGCCGCCGTCGTCCAGGCCGGCTCTTTCGGTACTTCGGCGACGGCTACGCGGCGATCATGGAAAGTGAACGCGCGCCATGGCTCCACCGGGGCCGGGAATTCCTCGAAAACGGCGTCCGCCTGGTGGGGAGTTCGGACCGCCCGATCGCCGACGGCGCGCCACTGCGGCCCATCCAGTTCATGGTGGACCGGGCCTCCGAGTCGGGACGACTGGTCGGCCCGGACGAGAGGATCGGTGTCGACGAGGCGCTGCGGGCCTCCACCTCGAACGGCGCGTACGCCTGCCGCTGGGAGGACAGCGCGGGCAGCATCACGGCCGTCAAGCGCGCCGGCCTCGTCGCCCTGGAGGACGATCCGCGCCGAGTCCCCGTGTCGATGGTCGGCGACATCGCGATGGTCGGGACATGGCTCGAGGGGCACCGGTCGACCGACGGGCCCACAGCCCGACGCCACCGACGGAGCAGTGGGCGGTGGCCTCGGGCACACCGCACTCACCGAGCGCCGGCCGGACAGTGACATCGGGTAGCCGTTCGACGTGCGCCCGGTCCTGGGCACTGTTTCGCTGATGGGGGGACCGCATCTCCGTCACAAAGGAGTGACCATGAGCCCGGAACACCCGTCACACGGCTCCGCCGAGGACATGAAGCAGCAGGCGCAGAAGATGGAACAGGCCGCGGAGCAGTCCTCCGACCCGCATGTGCGCCGGCGCCTGCGGGAGAAGGCCAGCGAGCTGCGCCGGACCAGCCGGCAGCAGGGCGAAGTACCGCCCGAGGGCTTCAACCCCACGCGCTGACCGGCGCGCTCGGAACAAGGGCCGGACAAAAGAGGCCAGCCAGGACGAGAGCCGGTCGACAGGCCCGCTCAGGACGGGGGCCGCGGAAACCCGCGGCCCCCGTCCGCGGGTTCTGCCCGACCTCACCTGTCGCAGGCCCCCGCTCGCCGCGTTCCGCCACCGCCGGGCACCCCGATGCGGCCGTCGCCGCAGGAGACAGAGAACGGCTGCGTCGGCGGCAGCGTCCAGGTGCCGTACGGCTCCGATATGGGGACGGGTCTCGATCGGTGGCAGTACCTCACGCAGAACGACCCGTTCCCACGGTGCCCGCCACCCGTGCCGGTGGCTCGGCAGGCCGGGCAGACCTACCGTGGAAGTGAGGACATCAGCGGCCGGCACGACGACACCGCCGCGCAATCGGGCGCGTCGTGCTGGGGCCGACCTGGACGCCCGCCCGACAACAGGCACCGGTCCGGACACCGGCTGATATGCCGCTGACGCAGTGCGCGATGGGCCGTGACGAGCGCTCGCCGGCGGTCCTTCCCACGCCCGGCTTTCGGGGCGATCATGTCTGCCGCAGGAAGGTGTCGCAGGTGACATCGACGGCCGATACCGGCACGCAACCCGGCGAATCCCTCGTGCGGGATGCGGGGCTGGATGATGCCACCCTGGTGGTCCGCGCCCGCGACGGCGACGTGCGGGCCTTCGAGGTGCTCGTGCTTCGCTATCAGGGCCCGATGTACCGTCTGGCGCTTCGCATGCTCGCGAGTCGTGGCGACGCCGAGGACGTGGTGCAGGAGGTCTTCCTGACCGCCTGGCGCCGATTGGGACGGCTGCGGGAGAGTGCCGCGTTCGTGGGTTGGCTGTACCGGATGACGACCAACCGGTGCCTGAATGTCATCCGGGCACGCAGGCCCATGGCCGTGACGGATCTGGACGCCCGCGCATCGGCCGACGCCGCCGGATCGCCGGAACGGTCGGCTCAGGTCGGTGAACAACTGGCCGCCCTCTCCGACGGCCTCCAGCAACTGACCGCGGAACAGCGGGCCTGCTGGCTGCTGCGTGAGGTGCACGGGCGCTCCTACGACGAGATCGCGCGAGCGACGGGCACGACCGGGACCGCGGTACGCGGACGCATCGCACGCGCCCGCGCCCACCTGGCGGAGGTGATGGCTCCATGGAGATGAACGACGCGCAGGGCTCCGCGCTCCCGTGCGGCCGCGACATCGAGACGGCGTGGAAGCAGCCCTCGGCGCGGGCCGGTGGCGAGCCGGACGGCCACGACCCGGGTTGCGAGTACTGCGCTGCCGCCCGGGAGAGCCTGGCGGTACTGCGGGAGGTGACGGGCGAGCTCGTCGCGGAGGAGATCCAGCCGCCGGCCGGATTCGCCACACGGATCATGTCCGCGGTCCGGGCGGAGCGGAGTCGTCACCACATGCTGAAACTGCCCAGTACCGAGCCCGGCGAGGTGCGGGTCAGCGAGCAGGCGGTAGCCGCCGTGCTGCGGTCCGCCGCCGATTCCGTCGACGGTGTACGCGCCCGGCACTGCCGCATCACCGCCACCGAGACGGATGGCGCCGTACGGGTTCGACTGACCATCGCTGTCGGCTACCGCGGCTTCCACGCCGACGCCGTCGAGGACGTACGCGAGCGCGTACGGGCCGCCGCCTCCGCCCACGTCGGCGTGTCCCTCGTGCACGTCGATCTGACGGTGGAGGACCTCTACGACGCACCACACCACCGGGACGAGGCTCCCGGTCTCTGAGACCGGCCGACGCACAAGGGCAGGTGCTCGCGATGGGAACACCCCTCCACCACGACAGGACCGGAGCTCCCCGCACCCAGTGGGTGATGGCCGAGCCGGTGATCGCCGCGGTCGCCGCGCATGCCGCGGGCGGTGTCGCCGGTGTGGTGCGGCTCGAACCCGGCCTCACCGGCCTCGCCTCTCAGGTGGCCCGCTCGGCCCGGCAGAAGATCAACGGCCTCGCGCCCGCCCCGACCGAGGGGGTGCGCGTGAGGACGGACCGGTCGGCCGAGCCGCCGGTGGTGTTCATCGCCGTCGACCTCGTCACCTCGGCGCAGGATCAGGCAGCGGCCATGGCGTACGCGGTTCAGCGCGAGGTCACGCGCGCGGTCGCCGATGCCACTGGCCTCACCCCGCGCTCCGTAGGGGTGTCGATCACGGACATCGAGCTGTACGGGTCCGGTACGACGTGACACCTCGTACGGACCTGACACGTTCCCTCCTGGCCGTCGTTGCCGGGCTTCCGGGCCTGCGTCCGGCGACCTCCTCCACCACCCCCATCGGCTCACGCGTGCCGTGGAATCTTGACGCGTCGGCGGTTACCGTCGGCGACGATGTCGTCGAGATCCGTCTCGTCGCGCTCGTCCTCCCGCTTCCTGCGGTCCTGAGCCGTGCCGAGACGGCTCTGCGCGCAGTGCTGGCGGGGACCAGGTGGAGCGACGCCCGGCTGCGCCTGGTCGTCACCGACATCGACGCCGCCGCTCTCACCCGTCCCCGTAAGGAACTCTGAGGACAGAGCCGGATACCCCGGCACACCGTGACATTCTGTCCCGCCCCGGGTCCTACCAGTACGACGAGCGCGACACCGCCTCGTACGACCGGAGCCCGAGGAGGGCGTCATGAAGGTTGCCGATCACTCCACGTTCGCCGCCGGTGACACCGACACGAGCACCGGCCCGACAACGGATTCCGGGGGCCAGAACTCCGAGCGGAGTCCGGGATCCACCACCATCGCCGATGTCGTCGTCCAGAAGATCGCCGGCCTCGCGACCCGCGAGGTACCTGGTGTGTACGCGCTGGGCGGCGGCGCGTCACGGGCCTACGGCGCGATGAAGGGTCGCATCCCGGGAGCATCGGCAAGCGCCGGACAGGGTGTGTCCGTCGAGGTCGGTCAGAAGCAGGCGGCCGTGGACCTGCAGATCCTCATCGAATACGGCGCGTCCGTACCCGACCTGTCCCGCGAGGTCCGCAACAACGTCGTGGACACGGTCGAGCAGATGACCGGACTGGAGGTCGTCGAGGTCAACATCAAGGTCAACGACGTCCACCTCCCCGGCGACGACGAGGACGACGGCGACCGGGACCGCACCGATCGCGTCGAGTAGAGCGACTTCGGCTCGACGCGACAGAGTGGGGCCCGCTCGACCGGTGCGCGCGGCCGGGCGCACGGAGCAACTCCGAGCAGGCGTCGGCGAGTCGGCCTTCTACCGGCCGCCGGCGTCTTCCTCCTCGTCCTCCCATTCCTCCGCTTCGTCGTCGTACGACGCGTCACCTTCCGGCTCGCCCTCTTCGTCGTATTCCTCGTCCTCGTCGTATTCCTCGTCCTCGTCACCTTCTGCGTCCTCGTCGCCTTCTGCCTCCTCGTCCTCGTCCTCGTCCTCGTCGTACTCGTCCTCTGCGTCGTCGTCTTCCGGTTCGTCTTCCGCGTTGTCGGCTTCGGCCTCTTCTTCCTCGGCCACGGCGTCCTCATGGGACACGACCACTTCGCCGTCCCGGATCTCACCGCGCCACCCCTCGGGCTCCTCGTCGGTGAGGGTCACGTAGCGCTGGAAGTGCTTGAAGTCCAGGCGCATACGTCGCCCTTGGGCCCGCCACAGATTGCCCGTCTTCTCGAAGAAGCCCGACGGGTAGTACTCCACGACCAGGACGATCCGCGTCAGCGCGGGCGCCAGCTCATGGAAACTGACCACGCCCTTGGTGCTCCCCTTGGCGCCCTCGGACGTCCACGCGATACGGTCGTCGGGTATCTGCTCCTGAACCTTCGCCTTGAAGCTGCGGTTGGACAGAGCGATCTTGACCTTCCAGTCGCTCTCCGCCTCATCAGCCTTCGACACGCTCTGGACGCCCTTGGTGAAGCTGCTGAACTGGTCGTACTGGGTCCAGAAGTCATAGGCCGTGCGCAGGGGCACTCCCACATCGAGAACCTCGATGATGTTCATGGACTTGCCGCTCGACTTGCCCTTGCCCTTGCCGCCGCCGAACGCTCCCTTGACCTTCTCCATGGCGTCCTTCGCCTTTCCGGACACGACTGCCTTGAGAGGTGACTCGCCTCCGAGGATCTTCGAGCCGATGGAGGGCAACGACCCGCCGTTCTCGGCCACGTCGGTCAGCTGACCCGTGACATCCCTGAGCTTGTCGCCCGCCTTGCCCGCGAGACGCCCCACCTGGGCGCTGGCGTACCCCGACAGCTCCTCGCGCAGCCGGTCCCCACCCGAGGGCTGCGCCCCGGACCGTGCGTCTTCCTTCCCAGTCATGGCTGCCTACCTCCGGCGCTCGGACCGCGAGGACGACTTCTTGGCCGGAGCCGACTTCTTCGCCGCGGCTTTCTTGGCGGGAGCGGCCTTCTTGGACGCCGACTTCGTGGCCGAGGCCGACTTCTTGGCCGCTGCTTTCTTGGCCGGGGCCGCCTTCTTCGCCGGCGCCTTCTTGGCCGCCGTCTTCTTGGCTGCCGCCTTCTTGGCCGGGGCCGCCTTCTTCGCACGACGCGGCGGCTCCCGATCCGGCTCTTCGTCCTCGTCCGGCTCTTCGTCCTCGTCCGGCTCCTCCTCGTCGTCCGGCTCCTCCTCGTCGCGCTCGTCCTCCGGCTCTTCGTCCTCGTCGAACTCGTCCTCGGGCTCCTGGTCCTCGTCCCGCTCCCCCTCGTCGTCCTCGTCCTCGTCCGCGCCCGGCGGCCGCACCTTGTCACTGAGAGCGCTCGTACGGCTCTGAAGAGTGTCGGCGAGCGAACTCATACCGCGGTCGGCGACAGCCGCGACCGCCTTCCGCCCCGCTTCCAGGACTTCGCCCTTGAACTGCTCCTGAAGCTCGGCCACCTGCGGGAGCTGTCCCAGACGACTCAGGGCCTCCGCCGCGAGTTGACGAGGCTCCAACCCGAAGCGTCTGCCCGCCAGATACGTCGCCACGGTCACTGCGAGCTTTCCCTTGTTCGTCCGGCCCAGCACGTAACCGCCCGCAACAGCCGCCGCCAGAGCCACCTTCGTCTGGTTGTCCATGAGTCCATCACCCTCTGTCGGCACTGTCGCGCGGTGCGGATCGCGTCGGAATGCGGGCGGTTCGCCGCCCGGGGACGTCAACTGCCATCACCTGACGGGGGCAGCACGGGGACAACACGGTCCTCGCATCCTGCGACCCGGGCGACCGTCACGTGCAGCAGGCGTATCGCGCCAGGGCCGGCTTCTTGTCAGCCCCACTTCGACCAGTCTGTACCCAATTGAGCCAACCGCATCCCGAGAAGCAGTCGCGCCCCCGGCGACGGTGACACACCATGACGCCGCATCACTCAGTGCAACCGACCGATCCCCGGCCACGGCTGACAGGCCGAGCCTCAGTCCGACGGGCGAAGGTTCTGTCGGAGGTCGCCGCGCCCGTGATGAGCGTCGTGTAGAGCCCGGAGCAGGTCGCGAGCGCCTCGGTGGTGGCCGCGTTCACGGTGGTCTCCGGCACGGCGGCGCACATTTTGCCGACATAGGCGTCGTAGTTGGCGTCGACGGCGGATGCGCCGTCGAGCGTCGCCCGGTACCGCTCCTTGTCCGCGCGGGCCGTCACGTCCTCGCGCAGCTGCTCCGTGATGGCGTGCACCGCCGCCACATGTGTCTCGCAGGCACTGCCGACGCCTGCCCGGCAGCCGTCGGGTTCGACGTTCACGGCGTCACTGATCCTGCCGTGCCACTTCGTCTCCAACTCCACGGACTCGCCGCGCCGGTCGTCGCCGGTGCCGCATCCGGCGGCCGTCGCCATGACGCCGCAGACCAGCAGTGGTACCAGCGGTCGCAGTCCTCTGCCGGCCCTCATCGTGCCCTCCGTCGTCGCGTCTCCCCCGCCCGCGCCGGAGGCGCCGAGAGCGTAGCGCAACCGCGACCGGCTTCATCCGGCAGATCCGCCATGTCCCGGCGAAGGGGCGGAAGTTGTCCGATCGCGCCGTAAGACCCGGCCCTCCGGTCGCTCCGATTCGGACACGGGTGCGTACAACCCATCAGCGGTCCCCGGTGTCGTACGCACCAACACGACGGAACCGCTCGATGGGGGATCGGGATGAAGAGCTCCGGACACAGAACCCGTACCGCTTTTGTCATGGCCTGTGCCCTCGTGGTGGGCGCCTCCCTGGTGTCGGCCGGCCCGGCGGTCGCCGGGCCGGGCACCACGGGGACGTCCGCCTCGGGGACGGCCGAGGACGTCGTCATCACGCTGGGCGTCCGGGACGGCCGCGTCATCCCTCCCGAGGCGCTGGCACTCGCCGGTGGGCGGCTGCATGTCACCGGGCGGGTGGACACCGCGACCAAGCGCAGTCTGTACGAGTACGACCTCGCCGTCACCGGTTCACCCACCGCCGGGCCCCGGCGTCTCGCCGTCGACAACTTCTGGACCGACTATCCGTGTCCGGACAACCCCAGCCACTTCTGTTCGGAGCTCGACGCGAGGCTGTGGGGACTCGGGGACGGCCGGATCGGCTATCAGGAACCCTGGGGCAACCACCGCTCGGTCGGCGGAACACGGCCACCGAGGCAGGTCGCACTCCAACCCGAGTGGCGGCAGGACCGGTTGACCTCGGCCGCCGGCCGGTACGTCGCTGTCTCCGACGGCTTCGACACCCGAGTGGCGGACTTCGACAGCGAGTCCGGCGCGCTGCACATCGCCGACGGTCTTCCGGCGTCCGTATGGGGCACCGAGGTGTGGACCCGGGGCGAACAGCCCGGCGCCGTCCAGTCGTACGATCTCAGGACCGGCGCGAAGTCCGGGGACGTCAACCTGGGGGCGGGCTGCACCGCGGACGAGCTCCAGGTGGTGGGGCGATGGCTCTACTGGCGTTGTCCGGGAGTCGACAAGGCCGGGGTGTGGGACTTTGCGACCCGGAAGAACATCGCGGTGCCTTCGCAGGACGGCGTCCGGCTGGGTGACGGCTATCTGGTCTGGCACGAGGCGTCGCAGGACCGGCTGGAGCTGGTTGACTTCCACAAGGGCGGCGGATTCCCCTACGTGGAGCGGACGTTGGCGTCCGACGTACAGTCCGGGGTCTGGGACGTCGACCGGTTCGGCGGCCATGTGGCGTTCACCGACGCCGAGGAACGGATCCGCATCAGGCCCGTGACCGTACCCCGCCAGCGGGTCACGGTGACCGATCTTGTCGCCGAAGCCGGGTTCGGCCCCTGGCGTGGCGACTGGCGGCTCAGCCGTCCGGCAGCGTCCTGGACCGTCACCATCAAGGATCCGTACGGCAACGTGGTGAGGGAGATCCGTGGGCGGGACCGGGAGGGCGCTTCGGTACAGGCCGGGTGGGACGGAAAGGACTCCGACAATTGGCCGGTGCCCAGCGGCGCATACACCTGGACGCTCGGTGTCGACTCGGGCGACGGCACGGGGACACAGGAGCTGACGAGTGGCGGGCTGGCACACACCCGGGGGGCCGGCGGGCGCAGTGCGTTCCGGGACACCGACGCCGACGGATACGGCGAGATGTTCTCCATGACGACCGCAGGCAAGCTGGCCATCCACCATCTGTCCCGGGACAGCGGCTCCTGGACCTCCACCGGCTGGGACACGACCACCCGGTTCGTGTCCGCAGGCGATCTGACCAATGACGGCTGCGGCGACGTGGTGGCCCGTACCCCGGACGGCAATCTCTGGCGGTACGCCCCGGGCTGCGGGGCCCGGGTCGCCCCCGACACTCCGCGGACCCTGGTCGGCGCGGGCTGGGGCGGATTCGACGCGATCGTCCCGGCTGCCGACAACGACTCCTTCCACACACCTGACCTGATTGCCCGTCAGGCGTCGACCGGGCGTCTCTATCTGTATCCGGGGAACGCGGGAGTGACCGGCTACGGCAGGCCGATCCTGATCGGCCCCGGCTGGAACGGCTACACCATCATGGGCGCGGCCGATCTGACCGGTGACGGTATCGGCGACCTGGTGGCCCGGGACAGCGGCGGCGAGGTATGGCGCTACGACGGCCTCGGGGAAGGGAAGTTCCTCCCCCGCAAGCTGCTGCTCCAGGACTGGGGCGCGGGACGCCGGGAGATGATGGTGGTCGGTGACGTGAACCGGGACGGCTACCCCGACCTGGTGTCCCGCCACGGAGACGGCAGTCTGCTGCGGAACAAGGGCAACGCGGCGGGCGGTTTCGGATCGACGGTGACGATCGGTACGGGCTGGGGCGCGTACGCACGGCTGTACTGAGAGGGCACTACGGTCCCCAAGCCGCTCACGACGTCACGGCGCCCGCCCCGGCTTCGGCCGGGGCGGGCGCTTCGTCACGGCAGAGCGCGGGCCAGCAGCAGGGTGACGTCGTCCGACGTGGTCGCGGTCGGCACTGTGCCGATCACCGCCGAGCAGAGGCCGTCCACGGACAGGCCGGTCCGGGCGAGCGCGTTGCGGAGGCGTTCCATGCCGGCGTCGATGTCCTGATGGCGGTCCTCGACGAGCCCGTCGGTGTAGAGGGCGATGAGGCCTCCCGCGGGCAGGTCCAACTCGGCCGCCTCGTACGGCAGCATCCCGAGACCGAGGGGTGTTCCGGTCGGCAAGTCGGCGAAGGTGACACCGCTCTCGGGGTCGACCACCGCGGGCGGCGGGTGCCCGGCCAGCGCCACGGTGCAGCGCCGTGTCGCGGGGTCGTAGACCGCGTAAACACAGGTGGCGCCCATGGACGGCAGGGGCATGTCGTCCGGTTCGCTCTCGACGAGTCCGATGAACGTCCGGTCCAACCTGGTCAGCAGTTGCCCCGGGGGCAGATCCAGATCGGCGAGGGTGCGGATGGTCGTGCGCAGCCGGCCCATGGTGGCAGCGGCTTCGATGCCGTGGCCGACCACGTCGCCGACCACCAGCGCCACCCGGCCGCCGGGCAGCCCGATGACGTCGAACCAGTCGCCGCCGACTCCCCGGACGCCGTCCGCCGCGTCCGCCGGCAGATAGCGGGCGGCCACCTCCATGGCGGTTCCGCCGCTCACCGAGCTCGGCAGCAGACTGCGCTGGAGGGCGAGGGCGGTGGCCCGCTCGCGGGTGTAGCGGCGGGCGTTGTCCAGACTCAGCGCGGCCCGGGACACCAGCTCCTCGGCGAGCTGGTGATCGCTTTCGTCGAACGGCATCGGGTTGTCCGTCCCGCACGAACACCGCCACACCCAGCAGAACGCCGCGCGCACGGACCGGGAGGACCATGAGGGAGTGCATGCCGAACGCGCGGATCTTCTCCGCCCGCGCCGGATCGTTGGACAGCTAGGAGTCCGCCGAGGTGTCGAGGGTCGGCTCCAGCACCGGACCTCCCGTCGACAGCACCTGCATGAAGGGCGAAGCCCTCGGGGACGTAGACCACTTCGCCGCGGGTCCACAGGGACTCCGGGGCGCCGGTGTGGATGGACGCCCTGCCGGCACGCCGGAAAGTGGGGATGCGCCCCTGGGACGGCTCCAGCCGCTCCAGCGGTTCCTCGCCCAGCCGCACGGCCTCGGTCAGGTCGACGGTGACGTAGTCGGCGAGGAGGGGAACGGTGAAGTCGGCCAGCTCCTGTGCCGTACGCATGACGTCCAGCGTGGTGCCGATGCGGGCGCCCGCCTCGCTCACGACGGCCAGGCGGTCTCCGGCCCACCGTCTGTCGCGGACGGCCAGGACCACCAGGCACACGCCCAAGGGGTGGCCGTCGGCGTCGTCCAGACGGACGAAGGAGGCGGAGTAGGCGCTGTCGCGCACGGTGCCCGCCACGGCGGGCACCCGGTACTCGCGTCCGGTGAGACCGGCGCCTGTGGCGAGCACCTGCCGCATCGCCGTCTCGAGCTCTTCGCCGTCGCCGGGGAGCGACTCCCGGGGCCCCCGCCCCAGCCGGGACTCCCGGGCGATTCCGTCGTACTGCCCCAGGGTGTCGTTCACCCAGACGCACCGCAGGTCGGTGTCCCAGACGCCGAACCCGGCCGCGGAGCGCGTCAAAAGGGCCGCCAGTGCCGCTCCTGCAACGTCCTCCGTCTGCTCGAGCAGCGCGGTCAGGGTGGTCGTTCCGAGCGTGGGGTCCGGTTTTTCCATGGTCGTTCAGATCCCTCGGACGTGCTCTCGGACACTCCGTCAACGACGGCGAGGGCGTCGTCACCGATGCGGCAGGTGCGGACCGGGTGCGTGGAGAAGGCGACGGTCCGGTCCGCTCCCCAGGGCCGGCGTCGTCCACCACGCCCGGTCCGGGCTGCGCCTCGTGGCCGCGCCAGTCGGCGAGGCTTCAGAGCATGTCCTCGATGGTGATCGGCAGCTTGCGGATCCGCCGCCCCGTGGCGTGGTGAACCGCGTTGGCGATCGCAGCCGCCGCGCCGACCTGGCCGATCTCGCCGACTCCCTTCACTCCCAGCGGGTTGACTATGCCGTCCTCGACCTCGATGAGCTCGACGTCGACGTCCGGCGCGTCCGCGTTGACGGGCACCAGGTACTCACCGAGGTTCGAGTTGACCCAGCGGCCGGTGTCCGGCGACATGTAGTTGGCTTCCAGGAGCGCCTGTCCGAGGCCCCACAGCATGCCGCCCATCAACTGGCTGCGGGCCGTCTTGGCATTGAGCACCCGGCCTGGCGCGAAGGCGCCGGTCATGCGCCGTACCCGGATCAGGCCGAGTTCCGCGTCCACCCCCACCTCGGCGAACTGGGCGCCGAAGGTCATCATCCCGTAGGGGACATCGGGCGGCGGCGGGCTCCATTGGCCCGAAGCCTCGGCGTCCGACATGCGGTTGCGCTGCATCAGATCGGTGTACGGGTCAAAGGACGTGCCGGCCGTCATGACACCGTCCTGCACCACCACGTCGACCGGATCCGTGCCGTACAGAGGCGAACCGGAGTCGCCGACGGCCCGGTTGATGAGTTGCTGGCGCAGGGCCGTGGCCGCGCTGTGCACGGCCGCGCTGATCATGCCGGCGCCCGCGGAACCCACTGCCGCGTTGATATTGGGCAGATCGGTGTCACCGTCCTCGAAACGGCAACGGTCCACACTCATGCCGAGACCGTCCGCGGCGACCTGCGCCATCACCGTGGCGACGCCGGTGCCGAAGTCGGGGGTTGCCGCCTGGAGAACCGCGGTCCCGTCGGCGTACAGACGCGCGCGGGCGCGCTGGGCGTTGGGGACCGGGGGCACCGGGTACGTGGCGGTGGCCATGCCCGTACCGATCAGCCAGTTGCCCTCACGGCGTGTGCCGGGCCGGGGGTCGCGCCCCTGCCAGCCGAAACGCTGTGCTCCGCGCTCGTAGCACTCCCGCAGGCCGCTGCTGGACCAGGGAAGTCCCGACATCGCGTCGACGTCGGAGTGGTTGCGCAGCCGCAGTTCGATGGGGTCCATACCGAGTTCGTGGGCGAGCTCGTCCATCGAGCATTCCAGTGCGAACATGCCGCTCGCCTCACCCGGCGCCCGCATGAACGTGGGGGTCATGGTGTTGGCACGGAACAGGTGGTAGACGCCCTCGTAGTTCGGGCAGGCATAGAGCTGCGAGGAGACGCCGATCGAGGGTTCCGCCCAGTCGTCGAAGTGGGACGTCGGGGACAGTTTGTGGTGCCGGATCGCGGTCAGCCGGCCCTCGCTCGTCGCACCGATCGCCAGATGCTGCTCCTGCTCCTCACGGTGTCCCACGGAGGTGAACATCTGCTCGCGGGTGAGGGCGAGCTTGACGGGCCTGCCGACCTCGCGGGCCGCCATGGCGGCGAGCGCCGAGTGGGCATGGATCATCGCCTTGCTGCCGAAACTGCCGCCGACGTAGTGGCCGATGACGCGGATCTTCGACATCGGGATGCCGAGCAGCCGGGAGACGGTCATCTGTGTGGCGTTGACCCCCTGGGTGGCGTCGTACAGAAGCAGCTCGTCGCCTTCCCACTCGGCCGTGGTGCAGGAGGGTTCGATGGGGTTGTGATGGTTCGCGGCGTACGTGTACGTGCCGTCCACGCGCAGGTCGGCGTCCGCCAGCCCGGCTTCCGCGTCCCCGCGCCCGAGGCGGCCCGGTACCCAGCCGCCGAAGATCCGCTCGGGCTCGTACGCCTGGTCCCGGCCCTGGTCCAGGGTCGTGACCGGGGTGGTCTCCTCGTAGGAGACGCTCAGCAGCCGCGCGGCGTACTGGGCGCGTTCCCATGTGTCGGCGACGACGATCGCGATCTGCTGGCCCGCGTAGTGGACGGTGTCGTCCTGCATCGGGAAGAAGGTCTGCGCGGGCGCCGCCGTGCCGCCGAGCGAGGGCACGAGCGGCGGCTGTTCGGCGATCTTCGGCAGGTTCTGGTGGGTGAGGACGGCGAGTACGCCCTCCTCGGCCTGTGCGGCAGCGGCGTCGATGCGGGTGACCCGTCCGGCGGCGACACGGGAGCCGACCACGTACGCGTAGGCCATGTCCGGCAAGGGGATCTCGGCCGAGTAGCGGGCGCCTCCGGTGACCTTGGGGCGACCGTCCACGCGGTCGAGCGGCCGGCCGATGGCAGAGGGGGTGGTCGTGGTCATGACGGGCTCCCGCTCTCGCTTCCGGACGCGGACCCGGTTCCGGATTCGGTTCCGGATTCGGTTCCGGATTCGGTTCCGGATTCGGTTCCGGATTCGGTTCCGGATTCGGTTCCGGATTCGGTTCCCGCTCCGGATCCGGTTCCGTTGCCGAGCATGTCGAGGGCGCGGACGATCGCCCGCTGCGCGAGTTCGACCTTGAAGGCATTCATGCGGGTCGGCCGGGCGGCAGCCATCTCCACACGGGCGGCCATGGCGAAGTTGTCCCGCATGATGGTCGCCCCGATCAGGAAGTCCTCGGCGCGCTCGGCCCGCCAGGGCTTGGTGGCCACACCGCCCAGCGCCATCCGCACGTCCACGACCCTGCCGTCGGCGACGGACATCGCGGCCGCGACCGAGACGAGCGCGAACTCGTACGACTCGCGGTCCCGGACCTTCAGATACAGGGAGCGCCGGGCGAGAGGGGTCGGGGGCACCTCGATCTGCGTGATCAGCTCACCGTGCTCCAGGGGGTGCTCGCGGTGCGGGGAATCCCCGGGGAGGAGGAAGAAGTCGTTGATGTCATAGGCCCGTTCGCCGCTCGGACCCATCGTGTGCACACGCGTGTCCAGCGCCATGAGGGCCACGGCCACGTCCGAGGGGTGGGTGGCGATGCAGTGCTCGCTGGTGCCGAGCACCGCGTGACCGCGGCTGAAGCCGTCGATGGCCGAGCAGCCGGAACCGGGGTCGCGCTTGTTGCAGGCGGAGTGCGCGTCGCGGAAGTACGAACACCGCACACGCTGGAGGAGATTGCCTCCCATGGACGCCATGTTGCGAAGCTGCGCGGACGCACCGAGCTCCAGTGCCTGGGCGATCAGCGGGAAGCGCTCACGGACGACGGGAGCGGCGGCGACCTCGCTCATCCGGGCCAGCGAGCCGATCCGCAGCCCGCCTTCCGGCGTCCCCTCGATGCCGGTCAGCGGAAGCTCGTTGATGTCGACGAGCCGACGGGGGTTCAGCACGTTCTGGCGGAGCAGATCGACCTCGGTGGTGCCGCCGGCGAGGAAGTCGCTGGTGGGATCGCTGCTCACGGCGGCGACAGCGGTCGCCGTGTCGGTCGCGCGGAGGTAGGTGATCGGCCGCACGTCGGGCCTCCCTACGGTTGGTCGCGGACGGAGCGGATCGCGGCCCGGATATGGGGATAGGCGGCGCAGCGGCAGATGTTGCCACTCATCCATTCCTTGATCTCGGCGTCGTCCCCGGCGTGCCCCTCCTGCATCAACGCCACGGCGGACATGATCTGGCCGGGAGTGCAGAAGCCGCACTGGAACGCGTCCTCGGCGATGAAGGCCCGCTGCATGTCGTGCAATTCGCCCTCGTCGGCCAGGCCTTCGACGGTGGTCACCTCGCGGCCCTCGCAGGTCATGGCGAGGGTGAGGCAGGCGAGCACCCGTTTTCCGTCGACCCACAGCGTGCACGCGCCACAAGTGCCCTGGTCGCACCCCTTCTTGGCGCCCGTCAGATCCAGACGTTCACGCAGGGCGTCCAACAGACTGACGCGTGGCTCGATGTCGAGAGTGTGCTCGGCGCCGTTGATCGACAAGGTGACCCGGACCGGACCGGGACCTCGTTCCTCGAGTGCAGCCCCTCGTTCCGTGAGGGCCGGGCCGCGTCCGGACATAGCACACCTCCAGAGAAAGCACCCCTCCATGCTCATACACATACAAACCCGACGCAACCGTAAGATTTGCGGTATGAGCCGGAGTGTGCGAGAAGCAGCCCGAGAAGCGGTGACGGCCGTCTACACCTGGGAGGTGGCCCCCGGCAGGGAAGAGCAATTCGAGGAGTGGGCCCACGAGATCGAGACGGAGGCGGCCTCGTTCACCGGCCACCGCGGAGTGACCTGGCTCCGGCCCGAGGGCGACAACCACCGCTACCACGCGGTCGTCCGGTTCGCGGACACCGAGAGCCTGGACCGGTGGATGACCTCACCCCAGCGCGCCGCCTGGCAGGATCGCGTCAAACCCTTCGGCCGCTCGGCCCATCCGAAGCTGACCACCACGGGCCTGGAGACATGGTTCAACGTCCCCAACGGCCCGGCCCGCCCACCGGCGCGCTGGAAGATGTCACTCGTCACGATCGTCGCGGTCTACCCCTTCGCGTTGCTCTACGACGGAGTTTTCGCCGAGTACTTCCACGGCTGGCCGCTTCTGGCCCGCACCCTCGTCTTCCCGGTGATCCTGGCCCCGCTCCTGACATACGCGGTCATGCCGTTCATGAGCCGAGCGCTGCGGCGGTGGCTGTACCCGGACTCCCCGCGGGCGTGACGGGCCGGCGCCGGCCCGCGCTGCCGAAGGCGTAACCGCCTGGTATGCCGCCGCGGAGCCCTAGGCCTGCTGATTGCCGAGTGCGGTCGCCGGTAGCGTGACGCCATGGGTACCCGACCGCGATGCACACTCGCCGCAACTGTGCTCGACGCCCCCGACGCACGGGAGTTGGCAGCGTTCTACCGGAGCCTGCTCGACTGGCCGGTACGGGAGGACGAGCCGGACTGGGTGATGCTCGCCCCACCCGAGGGCGGCGCAGGCCTGTCGTTCCAGACCGAGCCGCACTTCGTCCGGCCGCAGTGGCCGTCCACACCGGACGGGCAACAGATGATGATCCACCTGGACATCGAAGTGGACGACCTGCCCGAGGCCGTCGCACGCGCCCGCGCCCTGGGCGCAACCCTCGCGGACATCCAGCCCCAGGAAGACGTACGGGTGTTGCTCGATCCGGTGGGCCACCCGTTCTGTCTCTTCGTGTGCGCGGACGGCTCCGACGACTGATCCCCTGCTTCACCTCACCGAGACTCCGGCTTCCGAGCCAGGAGGTATGCCTGCCGCCCCTGGCGGGGCTTCTCCTCCGCGGTGGGCTCGCGAATCATCCGGGCGTCCACGTCGAGCCGGGCGGGGCCGAGCAGCTCCGGAGGGCTGCGAACGATCGAGTAGGGGGTTGCGGCGGTCATCTCCGTCTCATACCGATCCATGTTGCTCAGCGCTCCCCCGAACGGTCCGACGGTCTCCGACCGACGCATCACCGTGGCCCGAGAGGTGAGCCGCACGCGCGAACGAGCGCCCTGAGGTAGAACTGTGCGAAGAGCATGGGTCGTTCGCGACCACAAAAGCCTGGAGCGGGGGGATGCGTGTGACTGGCGGACTGCCGCCTGATCTGAAGGTTATAGCGGAGGGCATGATCCGGGCCTCGATGGGACTGGCCATCAACGCGATGACCGGCGCCCGTGACACAACGATCGGCCTGTCTCACGAGCTGGAACGGCAGAAGGGGATGGCCGGAGATGACGACGCAGGGCGCGACTTTTCCAAGGTCTACACGTCCGCTGCGTCCACCACGCTCGACCAGATGGGATTCAGTTCCTACCTGCTGGGGGAATCCGGCAGAGGGTTGATGCGCACCGCACGTGAATTCATGGCCAGAGAGAGCAGCATCGCATCGGCCATCCTTGGAAAGCAGGTCGACCTGACGTCAGGCATGGGCGATCCGGGGGCCGACTGTCCTGAGAACTATCTCGGACTGGGCCGAGAATTGCCCGAAGTGGTGGGTGAAACGTCCGGCCTCGAGCAGTACGGGGCCAATGACCGCTTTCGCGGATCACCAGAGAAGATCCGGGACGTCGCCAGCTCGTGGCGCCACGCCGGAAAGTTGATGCTGCGCTTCCTGCAGGACGCCCAGGCCTTCGCTTCGACCGCCGACACGGCGCACGCAGGTGAGGCTGCTGACGCCTTCCGCAACTACTTCAGCGTGTCTGTTGGCAGAACATGCCCTCCCGAGCGAGCCCAGTCGGACGAACCCCTCGTGACGAATCTGGTAGCGGCGTGCAACCAGTTGGCCAAGGCTTGCGACCGATACGCCGACCACGTAGAGGCGGCAAAGAAGAAGATCCAGCAGAACAAGCTGGACCTGTTTCACGCCGAGATGCCATGGGATGCACCGAGGTTCGGCGGAAACGGCGATGACGGCGGGCTCCACGCCGCGGTGCTCACGGACCCCTGGATTCACCAGCTCGGCGATGTGGCTCACGCTGTCGATGCTGCCCAGAAGCGCATCAAGCTGCCGGAAGGCTCGAGTGCGCCCTCAGGTCCCGACTTCCCCTTCCTTCCGCCGCTGATTCGCATACCGGTACCCGTGCCTCTCACTCTCGCTGCCTACGGCTCACGGCCACCCGGCCTGGTCCCTATGGGCAGTGGTTACGACCCGACGCTCAACCGCGACCCATTGCCGCCGGAACCCGGCACCACCCGGCTCCTCACCCCAGGCGAGCAGACCACGTTCCGTACCTGGGTGAACTCGCTGCCCCCGGGCGGATTCGCCGGCGGCGGGGGGCCCAGCCACCCGGACAACGCCTACCAGATGCGTGTGGCCGGCTACCCGGAGCGTGAAGTGCCGCTACCTGCTGCGGCAACCGGAAAGAGTGGCAGGGGCCTGATGGTTGACGGTATGCGCCCCATCGACGGCTATGCGATCGAGGCCAAGCATGTGCGCGAACCCGATTGCAAGAAGACATTCCGAGACCTGGACCAGGTAGACAAGACCCTTGGCACCCCGCCCAAGATCGACGAGAACGGAAAGGTGAAGTTCGACCCGCACCGTGACGGTATGTACGTGAAGGATGGCAATGAACTGGCGCGCTACCGTGCTGCGCTTTCCGACCCACGTAACGATGAGATACGCGGCTTTGAGATCATCACGAACGACAAGCGATCCGCTCCCTACTGGCAAAGCATGATGGCTATGAGCGGCGTAACAGGCACTGCACGATACGTACCGTAGAAGTACGGAGACATGATGACGGACCACGATGCACTGAGGACCACGTTCAGTTTCGCACCGCCTGTCGACGACGCTGCGGCCTGGCATCTGCGGCTCGACGACCTCTCGGCAAGGATCACTGAAGCCTTCCCCGGGGCGTCCACATCCTGGGGTGAAGATGTGGGGCCACGGTCGGCCGAAACCCTGACTTTCGAAGTGCCACTCGGCGGAGGGGTGTGGCTGGATGGTTTGGCTACCACCCCGTATCCCGAGATCGGCTCGGTCATGGTGATGCAGGCATCGGCAGTCGAGGCTGCGCAGTTCGCCGCCTGGTTGCGCGACTCCTATGTCCCGGCGCCTGATCTCGTCCAGTTCACGAGCGAATTGGCACTCAACAACGGCGATGACGCCTACTGGATTGTTCCCCCGTACGCAAGCGTCGATGAGATTGCTCAGACCCTCCAGCAGCACATCGAATCAACCGACCGTTCGTAGGGTGTCATCGGTCTGACCAACTGTCCGGTCGTTGCTGATCACATCAGGACATTGGAGGATGCGAGCACCATTGGGAGGTCGGCGACTACGTACGACACGCCTGACCCGGGTTCAGGAACGCGACCGCTTGCTGAAGAACGTGACCGGGCGTTCCTGCCGTTCCCCGTCGACGATGATGTCCACCGACTCGTTGTAGAACGCCACCCGGTCCTTGATGAGCTCCACGGGACGCAGAGGGTCCGGGTAGCTCCAGGCGATGTCCGGCAGTACGGCGCCGTCGCCCTCCCAGGACCAGTACTCCGTCGCGACACCCTTGTACGGGCATCGGGTCTGCGCATCCGTCGGGGTGAGCAGGTCGAGGCGGACGTCATCCCGCGGGAAGTAGTAGCGGACCGGCAGGTGGGTCTCGAACAGCAGAACCGGCGTGTGCGTGTCCGCGACCGTCGTGCCCTCGATCTCGACCTGGACGTGACGCGTGCTCGCCAGCGCGTCCACCCGGCTGTGCGGGTCGCGCGGGTGCACGAAGATCTCCTCGTCCTCCTCGTACCAGTGGTCCAGAACATCGTGGCCGAACCATTCGAAGCTGATGTATCCGGCCAGTTCCTCGCCTGGATACGTCCAGGCCGCCGCCTTGATGGACCGGTCGGCGTGGACGAGGTCGTAGAAGACCGTCGCTCCCCCGTGCCGGCGCGGGTTGGCCGGCCGCTCCGTCCTGCGCAGCAGATCCGTCCGGACGTCCTCGGCCGGGAACGCGTACAGGGGTACAGGGCGGCCGGGCTCCCACACGAGAACCGGTCGCCGGCTGTCCACGATCGTGTCCTCGCCCTTGGTCGCGCGCACCCAGCGCTCGCTCGGCTCCCACACCACGCCGTCGATCGCCTCGGACCGACGGTGCACGGCCGGCGCGGCATCCGCGCTGTCGCCTGTCGTGGCCATCGATCTGCCTCCTCGGTCCGACGCCTGTCCCCGGAACCCAGTGTCGCGCCCCGACCGGTCCTGGGGCCGCGCGACGGGGCGGCGAGTTCGAGTCACCGAGCGCCGGCAGTTACTCGGCCCAGGGCTGGAAGCCCGTGTCGAGGACCTCGTCGAGCAGGGCGCGCAGCTGAGAGGCCTTGTCGGCGCCGAACGTGTCCTCGAACTGCACCTGCACGGCGCGCCACAGCGGTAGCGCTGCCTCCAGACGGTCGAGGCCGTCCGGGGTGAGTGTGACGACGCGCGCCCGGCGGTCGGTTGCCGAGTGCTCGACGGTCACCAGCCCTTCCCGGGCGAGCGGCTTGAGGTTGGTGGCCAGTGTCGTGCGATCCATCGCGATCATGTCGGCGAGGTGGGTGATCGTCGTCTCCCCCTGCTTGCTGAGCTTCTGGAGGATGCCGAACTGCGTGGCGCGAAGACCGACCGGGGCGAGGGCCTTGTCGTACGTCGCACCGAGGTACCGGGCCGCCTTGCGCAGTGACAGGTTGTTGCACGTGGCGGGGTCGGTCGATGCGGGCGTTGTGGCCATGATCTCCTCCGAGGCTTCACCGGGAACATTAAGAGTATCTGCACCTAAACCCAGGAGAGCGGGCCCCCAAATCGAGGGTCCAGGCATCCACGGCCGGCGCTCCCCCGGACGCGCCTTTGCCGTTTCCCGGATAGGAGCATATGCTCGTATCCGCCTGAGCGATTCCTTGCCCTCCGCGCGCACCTCGCCCCACACGAGAGAGACCTTGATGACCGTTCCCGCCGGACCTGCGACCGAGCGTCATCAGATGCCCCCCGCGGTGGCCGATACATCGTCCGCGCTCCGTACGGGCGCCCGTCGACCGCCGGTCAAGGCATGGCTCCAGCCGACGGTGATCGCGCTGATCGTCGTGGCGGCGTTCATCGCGTGCTACGTCGGTCTCCAGCGCGATCCCCAGCCCCACCAGGTCCCCATCGCCGTCACCGGGGCCGACCTGCCGGGCGAGATACGGCAGGCTCTCGGCGACGCCGTCGAGGTCCACCCCGCGACGGACGCCGACGCAGCCCGGAGCGCGCTGGTGCACAACGATGTCGTCGCCGTGCTCAGCGCCGACGGCCCGAACGAGCTGCGCCTGGAGGTCGCCGGAGCGGCCGGCGCGTCCACGACCGCGGCTGTGAGCGGCCTTGTCGACGCCTACGCCCATGGCTCGGGCGCGCATGTCACCACTGAGAACGTCGTGCCGCTGGCGCACTTCGACGCGCGGGGACTGGCCGGGTTCTACGTGGCCTTCGGCGTGACGCTCGCCGGCTTCGTGCTGGGCTCGAACGCTCTCGGCCTCGCCGGTGTCCTCCGTCTGCGTCACCGGTTCTGGCTGCTGACGGGCGCCTCCGCGGCCATCGGCACCGTCGCGGCGATCATCTCCGGACCCGTCCTCGGAGCCGTTCCGGCCCCGCTCCTTCCTCTGATCCTCACCCTCACCCTCCTGGCAGCTGCCGCGGCCTTCACCACCAAGTTCCTGGGCACCGCCCTCGGGCCTGTGGGGCTCCCGGTGACCACGCTCCTGCTGCTCACCGTCGGCAATGCGACCAGTGGTGCCGTCATCGGCGCCGACCTGCTCCCCGCCCCCGCCCGGATCGTCTCCGCGCTTCTGCCGCCCGGGGCCGCCGTCCGTGCCGTCAACGACCTGAGCTACTTCAACGGCGCCCACATATCAGGGCCTCTGATCACACTCACCCTGTGGGCCGCCGTCGCCGCGATCCTGCTCGCCCTGCACCCTCGGCTGCTCCAGCGCCGCAAGGCCGCCGCCTGACCCGTGACGGACCCGTCGGCGGACCGGTGGCGGCCGGTCCGGCTCAGCCGGCGGCGCGCGCGGACAGTCGTCCCGATCCCGGCCCACGGCACCCTTGCCCCCGGCGGCGGTCAGGCGCCTGTCCGCGGGCGTCGGCCGGGAGACCGCCACCGCCTCGGGGAACGGTCGGCAACTCACCCTCACCTGAAGGTCCGTCGAGTGGCTGACACAGGTTCGGCGGGCCCGGGCGAGGGCTTCGCGGAGGTGGAAGACATCCGTCGCTGACACGGCGCGTACATCGGTCGGCAGCCCGGGGACGAGCCGGCTGCCGGACCGCAGCCCGGTAGCCGGCTATCTGTCACAGCCTCAGACGGGTTCCGGCGTCAGTCCGGCCGCCGACCGCGTGTCGGCCTGCCGGGCTCCGGATCCGGGGCACGGGCCCTCTCGACGGGCGCTGATGACTTGAGGCGTTACGCAAGCGTCTACCCCGCCGGCTCCCGGCGCGTCGCACCGCCGGGCAGGAGGGCGAGGGCCCCGATACACCAGGTCGCCCGGGGAACCGGAGAGCGCCTGTCGGCGAGTCGCTGCGCCCAACGGGTGCTTTCTCGCGCCCATAAGAGTGCCCACCCGGGCCGACGCCCCGCAATGGTGCGACGCATTAAGCATGAAAACGCATTATCAGAGGTTCAGGCGGCGTTGGGTGTTGCTCGCCGGCACAGTCCTTCTGGGGACCGCCTGCACGGCCGGCCCCTCGCCCGCAGACCCACCCGCCGCCCCCGTCCCGGGGGCCCCGAAACCCGCGTCCGTGTTGCCCGTCCCGAAAGCGCGGATGTCCGTCGGCGTGGCAGCGCTGGACGCCGACGACTGGGGCGTCGAGGTGTACGGCGACGGCTCCACGTACGACACCGCGAGCATCGTCAAGGTCAACATTCTCGCGGCGCTGCTGCTGAAGGTTCAGGACGAGGACCGGAAACTGACCATACGGGAGCACACGTACGCGACCGCGATGATCGAGCGCAGTGACAACGACTCGGCAGATGCTCTGTGGCGCAAGATCGGCCGCGCCGAGGGCCTGGACGCCGCGAACAAGCGCCTGGGCCTGACGTCGACCAAGGGTGGCAAGGGAATGCACTGGGGTCTCACCCAGACCACGGCGGAGGACCAGCTCATCCTGTTGCGGGCGGCGTTCTCGGTGGACTCGGCGACGCCTTCCTCCGGTACGCCCCCGGAGCTGAGCCAGCCCTCTCGTGCGTACATCCAGAGGCTGATGAACCGGACAGAGGCGGAACAGGACTGGGGCGTGTCGGCCGCGGCAGGCTCCGGCTGGGCTCTGAAGAACGGCTGGCTCCAGCGCACCAAGACCGGCTTGTGGGACATCAACAGCGTGGGACGCGTGACCATCGACGGACGCAGATATCTGATCGCCGTGCTCTCCGACGGCCATGCGTCGATGGAGTCCGGGATCGCGCTGGTCGAGAAGACGGCGAAGGAGGCGATCGCGACGGTACGGGGACGGTAGGTCCCAGGTGGTTCCATGACGCCGCGACGGCCGCACCTCGGCCCCAACAGGGGCCCAACCGGGCGCTGGTGGCCCGCCGTCACTTCGGACGGGCTGGATCCGGTCGGCCGGGGGCGTTGGCCAGTCTGCACCGGTCACCACCGACCTGACCCTGCTGCCACGTGTCGCCTATCGCGGGCAGGAGGTCACAGCGCCCCGGCTGCGCGGCCTGCTCGCACTGCTCGCCGGCGACCTCCGTACGGGCTGCAACACCGAGCGGCTCGTGGCGGGGCTGTGGCCGGCCGAGTTGCCGGAGCGGCCGGGAAAGGCGGTGCAGGTCCTCGTGTCCAGGGCGCGGGCGCAGCTGGGCGCCGCGTCCTGGCGAGCACACCGACCGGATATCGGCTCGCCCTGGCCGAGGATCAGGTCGACAGTTCCGCCCTGCTCTTGCATGCCGCCGCCGGTGCGGACCGGGCGAGGGCCGGGAGCGACGGCCTGGTGGTGACCCGCTCGGTGGAGCTACGTGCTCCCGGACCGGTCGAGCGGGCCGTCGGCAAGGTCGTTGAACGTGCCCTGCTCCTGGTGCCCCGCCGCCGCGATCCTGCCCAGCGTGCTGTTCAGCCCCTCCGTCCGGGCCGTTGCACCCGCGCACCGACTGGAAGCCGGCGGACTGCGTGAACTCTTTCGTCGACCCGTTCACCTGCTCCCTCAGCTACCCGAGCGTCTTGGTACTCCGGTGCCCTCGGCCTGAGCGCCCCCGGCGGCTCCATCGGTACGCCCGCACGCCGTGGATCGCCGTCCGGATGACGAGCGGTGGTGTCGGTGTGGCCCGCGGGGCTCTAGGCTGACGAGTGCAGCTGGTTCGCCGTGCCTGCCAGGTATGTGCGTCGCAAGAGGGAACCCGGTGGGAATCCGGGACTGCCCCGCAGCGGTGAGCGGGAACGACCGCCGTCATACGCACTGGGTCCGGTACGGGCCTGGGAAGCGACGGCCAGTAGGTGTCCGCCGGGAGATGTCCGGCAGGCGTGCCCGTGAGTCCGAAGACCTGCCCGCTGTCCGCGCACGACCGATCGTGCGCGGATATCCGGTGACCTCGAGGGCGGGTCGGCGTGCATACCGGCGGGCACGTGCGTCAGCGACGCACCACCTCCTCCGTCCGGTCTGTGCTCCCTTCGCCTTCACCCTCGCCGGGTGACAGGAAACTCGCGAAGGAGAGTTCAGTGACAGCGAAGCCCGCAGCCGCGGCAGCACGGTCCACCGTTCACGGATACCCCCGTCAGGGGCCGAACCGTGAACTGAAGAAAGCCATCGAGGGCTACTGGAAGGGCCGGGTCTCCGCAGCGGCCCTGGAAGAGACCGCCCGGGACCTGCGTCGTTCGAACTGGCAGCACCTGGCCGAGGCCGGGATCCACGAGGTCCCGACCGGTGATTTCTCGTACTACGACCACGTGCTCGACACCAGCGTGATGGTCGGCGCCCTGCCCTCGCGCCACCGCGCAGCCGTCGAGGCGGACGCCCTGGCCGGGTACTTCGCCATGGCGCGCGGCACCCAGGACATCGCCCCGCTCGAGATGACCAAGTGGTTCGACACCAACTACCACTATCTCGTCCCCGAACTGGGGCCCGGCACCGTCTTCACCGCCGACTCCACCAAGCAGGTCACCGAACTGAAGGAGGCACTGGCCCTCGGTCACACGGCCCGGCCGGTGCTGGTCGGCCCGATCACCTATCTTCTGCTGGCCAAGCCCGCCCCCGGCGTGGCGCCCGGTTTTGATCCCCTGACCCTGCTCGACCGGCTGCTGCCGGTGTACGCGGAGGTACTCGCCGACCTGCGCGCGGCCGGGGCCGACTGGGTGCAGCTGGACGAGCCCGCGCTGGTCCAGGACCGTACGCCCGCCGAACTGAACGCCGCTGAACGCGCCTACCGCGACCTCGGCACCCTCACCAACCGGCCCAAGCTGCTGGTGGCCTCGTACTTCGACCGGCTCGGCGAGGCACTGCCGGTGCTCGCCAAGGCTCCCGTGGACGGCCTGGCACTCGACTTCACCGATGCCGCAGGGGCGGACCTCGGCGCCCTGGCCGCAGTCGGCGGGCTGCCCGGCAAGCGCCTGGTCGCGGGCGTCGTCAACGGTCGCAACATCTGGATCAACGACTTCGAGAAGTCGCTGTCCATCCTCGGCACGCTGCTCGGCCTCGCCGACCGGGTCGACGTGGCCTCCTCCTGCTCGCTGCTGCACGTCCCGCTGGACAGTGCCGCGGAGCGCGACATCGACCCGCAGATCCACCGGTGGCTCGCCTTCGCCCGGCAGAAGACCTCCGAGATCGTCACCCTCGCGAGGGGCCTGGGTCAGGGGGCCGACACCATCGCGGCCGAACTCGCCGCCAACCGCGCCGACCTGACCTCCCGCGCCGGCTCCGCCCTCACCCGCGACCCGGCGGTGCGTGCCCGGGTGGCCGGGGTGACGGACGCCGACGGTCGCCGCTCGCAGCCGTACGCCGAACGTGCCGCGACCCAGCGTGCCCACCTCGGCCTGCCCCTGCTGCCCACTACCACGATCGGCTCGTTCCCGCAGACCACCGAACTGCGCACCGCGCGCGCCGACCTGCGGCGCGGACGGATCGACACGGCTGCCTACGAGGAGCGGATCAAGGCCGAGATCCAGGAGGTGATCGCCTTCCAGGAGAAGACCGGCATCGACGTCCTGGTCCACGGCGAGCCCGAACGCAACGACATGGTGCAGTACTTCGCCGAGCAGCTCACCGGCTACCTGGCCACCCGGCACGGCTGGGTCCAGTCCTACGGCACGCGATACGTCCGGCCGCCGATCCTCGCGGGTGACATCTCGCGCCCCGAGCCGATGACGGTTCAGTGGACCTCGTACGCCCAGTCCCTGACCAGCCGGCCGGTCAAGGGCATGCTCACGGGACCCGTCACCATGCTCGCCTGGTCCTTCGTCCGCGACGACCAGCCGCTCGGGGACACCGCGCGCCAGGTCGCTCTCGCCCTGCGCGACGAGGTGAACGACTTGGAGGCCGCCGGGAGTTCGGTGATCCAGGTCGACGAGCCGGCCCTGCGGGAGACCCTTCCGCTGCGCTCGGCCGGCCACGCGGACTACCTGGCCTGGGCCACGGAGTCCTTCCGTCTGGCCACCAGCGGCGTGCGGCCGGACACCCAGATCCACACGCATATGTGCTACGCCGAGTTCGGTGACATCGTGCAGGCCATCGACGACCTCGACGCCGATGTGATCAGCCTGGAAGCCGCCCGCTCGCACATGCAGGTGGCGCGTGAACTGGCCGGGCACGGCTACCCGCGGGAAGCCGGCCCTGGTGTGTACGACATCCACTCACCGCGCATCCCTGGTGTCGTCGAG
This sequence comes from Streptomyces sp. NPDC096193, assembly GCF_040302905.1. NCBI lineage: Bacteria > Bacillati > Actinomycetota > Actinomycetes > Kitasatosporales > Streptomycetaceae > Streptomyces > Streptomyces sp. NPDC096193. Next base: position 158,153 of record NZ_JBEOSJ010000001.1, read on the forward strand.
GCGGCGGAACTGCTCCGCGAGGGCCTGGAAGCCATCCCGGCCGATCGCCTGTGGGTCAACCCCGACTGCGGCCTGAAGACGCGAGACTGGCCGGAGACCCGTGCGTCCCTCGAGAACCTCGTCGCCGCGGCACGTGTGGTGAGGTCGGAACTGCCCGCGTCCTGAGGCGGGGCAGGGTGGGGAGGGGCACATGCGCTCCTCGCCACCCTGCCGGTCCCGGCCCTCACTCCGCGATGAGCGCGACGAACTGCCAGGCCCATATGAGGTGGACCAGAACGCAGGTTCCCCAGGCGGTGTTTCCCCGGATCCCGTTCTTCCGCAACGCGACCCATCCGGCGGCCAGGAGCAGCGCGGAGGCCACGCACAGGGCCCAGGACAGGGCGAGCCACGCCGTGGACGGCTCGGTCAGCAGCCTGAGCAGCGCCAGTGGTGCCAGCGCCAGCAGAGGCAGCGCCCAGGTGCTTTCGGTGGCTCGGCGCGTGGTCTTGATGTCGGTCACAGGTCCCCCCGGACTCGTTTCCCCCGGTTGTTGTGCCGGGCCCCTCGTGGTCACGGAGGGTATCGGCCCGGCACCTGTCTGGTCAGGGCGCCGAGCACGCACGGGACTTTACCTTCGCACTGATCACTTGGCTACGGGCGCACGGCCCTGGGACAGGCGAGGTTGGCGTATCGCGGGCCGGGTTCTGCTGTTATACCGCCCATTGGGCGCTTTGCATGGTAGCCCTCCTGAGGGTTTCCTTCGCCATCGCGATGCCGGAGACCGTACGCGGCGGGCTCAGAAGCCGGACGTTGCGCACAGCGGAGACGGGCGGAGGGGGACGGCGTGGTGACCGATCACCGGCGTCCGTCATGGCCAACCTGGTCGTGAGCAACGTCCCGGTGCCGCAGACCGGTGTCGCGAGCGGCATGAACGCCAACTTCCGCACCATCGGCGCGGCCATCGGCGCGGCCGGATGGGCGACCGTCGTGACCAGCACGCTCCAGCCGAACGGACTTCCCCGGGAATCCGGCTGCACCGCGGGGTTCCTGGTGCTCATGGTTACGTCCGTCCCCGCATTCGCAGTGGCACTGACCGTGCCCGCGGTCCGGCGCGCCACGCACTCCGGCCGTTCGGTCACCGCGGCGGGCCTCCCTCAACGCCTGACGGTGGCGGCGGTTGCGTGGACATCGACACCGCGCAGGGGACGCGTACGCGCGAACGGTTGCCGAAGTCGCTCGCCGAGAGTGACACGCTGGGGTTCTGGGCAGCCACTTCCGCCGCCGGCAGCCGGCCCGGTCGTCTCCGACGGGGACAACGACGGCCTCCTGCCGGCGCCGGCTCGGAGGGTAGGTGCATGAGCCGGCCGCGGGCCGGTCGTCCGGATGAGCGCGAAGGGAGCCCGAACACCGGTCGTGTCATCGGTTGCGCCTCGTTCCCCCCACCACTACCCCATGGAGTACACGCGTGACGACGGACAACCCACCGGTCACTCTGGACGACGTACGGGACGCCGCAGCTCGTATCGAGGGGATCGCACACCGCACCCCGGTGGTGCACTCGCGCACGCTGGACGCGCTCGTCGGCGCCGAGGTCTTCCTCAAGTGTGAGAACTTCCAGCGCCAGCGCCGGGCTCGTCGAACCGGAGTGGGAGAACACCGGTGCCCTCGTCGTCGGGCGGTACCTCTACGACATGACGAATGCCCGTACCGGTCGTGCTGGGCGGCGGGAAGACGCTGTTCGGCGAACTCGGCACCACACCGGTGGAGTTCGAGGGGCCCGTCACGGTGGTCGAAGGCACGGGCGTCACCCACACGCGGTACCGGGTGAAGAAGTAGAGCGACGGTGATCGCGCAGTCACCGCCGGTACGGCGCTGTGCCGGGCACAGCGCCGTACGCGCGCCCGCTCGACGCGCCGAAGCACCGACACTCGGATAGCGTGGTTCGCACGACGTGCCCATCCCGGTCGCCCTTCGCTGCCGACCTCCGCCCCGTCGCTCTCTTGCACGTCAGCTGCTGGTTCGCGGCGGTGACATCCAGCGTTCCGTCCGGGGGGCCGAACTGCGCGGAATCGCCGGGTTCAGGACCAGTGCGAAAGGAACGGACATGCCCTTCGTCACCGCCAAGGACGGCACAGAGATCTACTACAAGGACTGGGGGTCGGGACAGCCTGTCGTCTTCTCCCACGGCTGGCCGCTCATCGCCGATACGTGGGACCCGCAGCTGAAGTTGATGGCGGAGAACGGCTTCCGTGCCATCGCTCACGACCGGCGTGGAGGCGGGCGCTCGGGCCAGCCCTGGGACGGGAACAACCTCGACACGTACGCCGACGACCTGGCAGCGGTCATCGAGGGATTGGACCTGCAGAACGCCATCCTCGTCGGCCATTCGACCGGTGGCGGCGAGGTCACGCGCTACGTCGGCCGGCACGGCACGGCCCGCGTCGCCAAGGTGGTGCTGCTCGGTGCGATCCCCCCGCTGATGCTCAAGACGGAGGCGAACCCCGAAGGTCTCCCGATCGACGTCTTCGACGAGATCCGGGCGGGTGTGGCGACGGACCGCTCCCAGTTCTACAAGGATCTCAGCGCCCCCTTCTTCGGCGCCAACCGCGACGGCTCGACCGTGACGCAGGGAACCCGTGACGCGTTCTGGCTCTGGTCGATGACCGTGGGCATCAAGGGTGCCTACGACTGCGTGAAGGCGTTCTCCGAGACCGACACCACCGAGGATCTCAAGAAGTTCGATGTCCCCACCCTGATCGTCCACGGCGACGACGACCAGATCGTTCCCATCGTGGCGGCGGGCGAGAAGTCATCCAAGATCGTCAAGGACGCGGTCTACAAGGTCTACGAGGGCGCGCCCCACGGCCTGGCGATGGTCCCCGAGTACGCCGAGCGATTCAACACCGACCTCCTCGAGTTCGCACGCAGCTGAGTCGCACGCAGCTGAGGCAGGCACGCACGAGCGGGACCGGGTGGCGGAAGTGTCCCGAGCGTGCCGGGCGGGCCCTCCCCGACGGTGGGCCGGAGTGTGTCCCACGCCGTCCGTCTTCCTCATCATCGAGTTTCCAGAGGGCTCGGGCGCGAGATCGTCAACGCAGCAGCGCGGGCCGGCCATCAGGTGGTGGCCGGCCCGGGCAATCCGAAGCCTCTGGACGGCTGGTCGCCGCATGCGGAGCAGCGCCGCGATCTCCTGCCGCGCGACCGGATCACCCGGCTGCTGCCACGGCCGGCGCCCTGGGGGCGTGCCCACGAGGGTGGACTCACCCCTGACGGTCGCACCATGGCCTACAACGCCTTGTCCTTGCTGACGCAACTCGCCCAGGCATAGCCAGGTTTCGGCCCGCAGCGGCCACAAGCGGCCCGCCGTGCGCACGGCGTATCCACCGCCCGGAAGATTTTCCCGGGAACTCCCCCGGCCCTCCGTCCGACTACTGCCGCGTGGGAGGGCGCAGCATCCGGCCTCTCCCGCTCGGAACCGGAGCGAAGAGGGGCATGTGATGGGTGGGCTGGATGTGCGCATGCGGGGGGTCGCGTGCCGTCACGGCCGCGTGGATGCCGTCGCCGCCGTGGATCTGGAGATCGCGGCCGGTGAGCGGGTGGCGCTGACCGGCACCAACGGCTCGGGCAAGACCACTCTGCTCCGCGCCGTCCTGGGTCTGCACCGGCAGGTGACCGGGACCATCCTGGTCGGGGGCCGGGGTACGCGCACATCGGCCGAGTGGGCCTGGCGGCGGCGGGCCTGTGCCTGGATTCCGCAGAAGCCGGCAGCGGGCCGGTTTCCGCTCCTCGGGGAGGAGCTGCTGGCCAGCAGCGCGGCGCCCACCGAAGCCGGGGAGGCGGCGGAGCGGCTCGGCGTGGGGGCGCTGACCGGGCGACCGTTGCACACCCTGTCCGGGGGCCAGTTGCAGCGCATGTACCTTGCGCGGGCGATCGGCTGTGTCGCGGCGGGTGCCCAGGTGCTGCTCGCCGACGAGCCGACCGCGGCGCTCGACTTCACCGGTCAGGAGGAGGCGGCCGACGTCCTCGCCGCGCTGCCCGTCACCCTGCTCGTGGTGACGCATGACCGCACGCTCGCCGAGCGGTGCGACCGGGTGCTGGACATGGCTGCCGGACGACTGCGGGAGGTCCGGTGAATCTCGCCGCCGCCGATGTGGGCGCGCTCCTCCAGCTCGTACCGGTCCAGCGGGCCGGCTTCGCCCTCCTGCTGGCGGCGATCGGCCTGCCGGTGATCGGTGTGGTGATCGTCGGTCTGGACATCATGCCGGTGCGGTTCGCGATGATGCACGTGGCACTGTTCGGGATCGCGGTCGGCCTGCTGACCGGGCTCGATCCGATGCTGTGCGCGCTCGTCGCGTGCGCTCTCTCGGGCGCGGGCGTGGCTCCGCTCGCCCGTACCCCCGACGGCCTGTCAGGTGCCATGGGGCTGTTGATGAGTCTGGCCATCGCGGCCGCGCTGCTCGTCCTCGCGGTCTCGGGTGTCAACGCCTCCGGCGCGTTCGCTCTGTTGTGGGGATCCATCCTGTCCGTGGGCACCGCGGACCTCGTCGTCCTCGCCGTGCTGGCCCTCGTCGTGCCCGGCCTGTTCTGGTGGCGCCGTCGTGACGTGGGCCTGCTCCTGTACGACCGTGAGCTGGCCGAGTGCTCGGGCGTACCCGTACGCGGGCTGACCGTCGTCCTCCTGGTCCTGGTGGCCGTCGCCGTCGCCGGGGCGATCAAGCTGACCGGCGCGCTGCTCGTCGACGCTCTCACGCTCCTGCCCGCACTCGCGGCACGCCGCCTCGGCGGCTCGCTGAAGTCGATCACGCTGTGGGCGGTCGGTATCGGCGTCGTCGTGAACCTGACGGGGTTCCTTGTGGCCCTGTGGCTGGACTGGCCGCCCGGCCCGGTCCTCGTCCTGACAGCGGGGGCCGTGGTCCTCGCCGTCCATCTCGTACCCGAACGGAGAAACACCTCATGGCGCGCAACCGCCTCCGTATCCCTTCCCTCGTCGCACTGAGCGCGGCACTGGCTCTGGTCACCGGCTGCGGGGGCGACAGTGACACGTCGGCGGGCAGCGCCGACGGCAAGGACAAGGGGAAGGGCAAGCCGAAGGTGGTCGTGACCACCACGTGGGAGGGCGCCTTCGCCAAGGCCGCCGGCGCCGAGAACATCAAGGTCATCGTCCCCAAGTCCGTTCACCACGCGCCCGACTACGACCCGAAGCCATCTGATCTGGCAGCCGTGGGCGAGGCCGACTTCGTGCTGTACGCGCCTTTCGAGCCGTACGCCGAGAAGATCAAGGAGGCCGCCGGCTCGAAGGCCGAGCTGGTCGAGGTGAATCTGGACAACGACGCCGACAAGGTGAAGGCGGAGGTCGACAAGCTGGCGAAGCTGTTCGGCACGGACAGGGCCGCGGCGGCGTGGAAGGCCGGCTTCGACACGCAGTACGCCAAGCTGGCGAAGGACCTCAAGGCCGCCTGGCCCGGCGGGAAGAGCCCGAATGTCGTCAGCCAGGTCTTCACGGGCTGGTCGGCCGAACTGGCGGGTGCCACCACCGTCGGGACCTACGGGCCGGAGGCCGTGACCCCGGCGCAGCTCGCGGAGCTCTCGAAGAAGAAGCCGGCGCTCGTCCTGGACAACGCCCACATGTCGACGGGGACGGTCCTGCCGGACTCCGGCGCGAAGCAGGTGAAGATCGTCAACTATCCGGGCGACGACCTCGATCTGCTGCCCGTGTACAGCAATGCCGCGGCCGAGCTCAAGAAGGCCATGGGCGCGTCCTGAGCGACGCGTCGCCGGCCGGCCGTGCAGGCGTCGGCAGCACAGAGGCGGGAGGGCAGAGCGTGTCGCCCTCCCGCCTCTTTCGGCCGCGTGCGACTACCGCGCACGGGGTGTGGGTGGGGTCCAGACCGTGCCGCGGGCCTCGTACTCGAGCATGGTTTCCACGCCGGTCGCCACATCCGTGCCCAGTTCACGGCGTACGAGCCACAGGCCGAGGTCCAGGCCCGACGTGATGCCGCCGGCGGTGACGAGGTCGCCGTCGTCCACCACGCGGGCGTTCTTCAGCAGTCCTCCCTGCTTGTCGAGGTCGGGCCGCGCTTGGTGATGGGTGGTGCACGGGCGGTTTTTCGTCAGACCCGCTGCGGACAGCAGCATGGTGCCCGTGCACACGGCGGCGACGACGAGGCCGGGGCGCACGGCCGAAGCCAGGGCGCGCGGGATGGTCCCGCGGGCGATCTCCGCCCGGACGCCGGGACCTTCACGGCGTGCGTACCCGCCTCCGGGGACGACCAGGACGTCCGCGGTGCGCGGAGCCCAGCCGTGCTCGACGCGGATCGTCGTTCCGTAGGCGGCCTGCACGGCGCCGGGGCCGGAGGCGGTGACGTAGCGGACGTCGATCTCGCGGTCCGTGAAGAAACGGGCGGCGGAGAAGACTTCGTAGGGAGCGGCGAAGTCGAGTTCCTCCACACCGTCGTACATGACGAGGTGCACCCGTAGGGCTCTGCCGGGCTCCTGGGCAGGCTGCGCAGTCGCCGCTGTTGCCGGTGCGGCGGCGACTGCCACCATCGCACCCGCGGCACCGATCGCGGTCGAGGCCCGGAGCAGTTTCCTGCGGTTCATTCGGTTCTCCTGTCCGGATGGTCGTCATACGGAAGGGCGAGCGGCGCCGCGGGGTGCGCTCGGGCTCCGGCTCAGCCGGCCTGGGCGAGTGACGGCGTGGCGGGCGCCTCGTGAACGGGCGGCGGGGCCTCGGTCAGGTGCACACGCAGGGCGGTGCGGTCGGGCTTGCCCGCCGGGGTCAACGGCAACTCGGCCACCACCAGCAGCCGTTCGGGGTGCTTGCGCTGCTCCAGGCCCCGCTGTGTCAGATGCCGACCGAGTGAGTCGAGCGTGGGCGCCTCGTCGGAGCGCGGTACGACACACGCGGCGAGGCGCTCACCCATCAGGTCGTCCGGCACGCCGACGCACACGACGTCCCGTATCCGCGGATGGGAGCGCAGCTCCCGCTCCACTTCGGCCGGGCTGATGTTGGCGCCGCCCCGGATGACGACGTCCTTGAGCCGTCCCACGACGTGCAGGGTGCCGTCCTCGTCGAGAAAGCCGAGGTCTCCGGTGCGTACCCAGCCGTCTGGCGTGCGGTAGCGGGCGTCGAGGTCGGGGGCGCCGACATAGCAGAGGGGGGTCATCGGGCCGCGGGCGATGATTTCGCCGATGCCGCCGTCCGGTACCTCGGCGTGGGTGTCGGTGTCGGCGATACGGATCTCGGCGACCCGGGGGTCGGGGCGGCCCGCGACCACGCCGGAATCGCCGGTGGGCGGAGTCGTACTGTCCAGTCCGGTATGACAGTTGACGCCGTCGGCGGAGCCGTAGAGGTTGACGACGTGGCAGCCGAACGCCTGCGCCGCGGCAGCCGCGGTGAGTTCGTCGAGCGGCGCCCCACCGAGGATCAGGGCGGTGAGCGCGGGCAGCGTCTCGCCCTGCTTCTCGCCCGAGGCCGGCTGTCCACCGGTAACCGGCTTCCCGCCCGAGACCGGCTTTCGGCCTGTGACCGGCTTCTCGCCGGTGGCGTCGAGCCGTTCGAGCATCATGCGCACCATGGTCGGCACGCCGAGGATGTGCGTCGGTCCGTGTTCCGCGACGGCCGCGAGAGCGGCTTCGGGAGTGAAATGGTCGAGGAGGATGAGCGTTCCGCCGTGCCGGGCCAGCGTGACCGCGGTGCCGTTGGAGCCGAAGGCGGAGGCGAGCGGTACCAGGAAAAGACAGCGGGGCGGGGTCCTGTCGGGGATGAGCGAGGCGAGGAAGTTGCCGCGGCCGCCCGCGAGGGCGTTGTGCGAGTACGCGACCATCTTCGGCTCGGCCTCCGATCCGGAGGACACGAGGATGCGGGCTGCGCTGTCGGGGTCGGGCCGGGCGGGGACGAAGCCGCTCGGGTCGGAGCGCAGCAGCGCCGAGAGCGGAACCGTTCCTTCAGGGGCAGTTCCCGGTCCTGCGGCGATCACGTGCCGCAGGGCGGGCAGCGCCGTGGACAGGGTGTGCAGTTCGGCCGCGTGGTGGGCACCCCGGTGCTCGGTGGCCGCGACGACGGCGACGGCCTCTGCCCGGCGCAGCAGGCACTCGGCCTCCAGGCTGCCGCGGCCGACGGGGAACGGCAGGGCAACCGCGCCGAGGGCGGCGAGCGCCAGATCGGCGATGACGGCGTTGCGGTTGTTGGGGAGCTGGACTCCGACCACGTCACCCGGGCGTATGCCGAGGTCTCTGAGGCCGGTGGCCAGACATCGCACCTTGCGATCCAGCGCGGTGTAACAGAGCTTCCCCTTGGCGTCGAGGACCGCTGTGTGGTGCAGGTCCATGATCTGACGGGCCCGGAAGAGGCTGTAGAGGTCCAGGTCGGGGCAGGTGCCGTCGACGACCCAGGACCGGCGCAGCTCGGCGGGCACCAGGTCGTGCAGTTCGACGGTCATATGAAACTCCAGGGGTCGGGAACGGCGGGGGCACCGTGCGTGTCGCGGCTGATCGAGCCGGCGAAACGCGGGTCGTCGTGCAGTTCGGCCAGGTCCGTGGTGACGCGGGTGGCGGTGAGACCGTGCGCACGCAGCTGCCGCAGCGCGTCGTCCGTCGGCAGTTCACGCAGGTCGTACGCGGCGGCCGCGGCGGCGCACCTGTCGCTCGGGACGATCCAGCCGTCGGCCGTGGGCAGCGGACGCCGGAATCCGGCGGGCCGCCTCGGGTTCTCACCGCGGGCCGCCCGCCTCAGGAAGGGAGCGGTCAGTGTGTCCGCCGCACCGAGCAGCGAGGAGTCGACGCGGACGCCGTGCCCGGTGCGTTCCCGCAGGAGCAGCCCTGCGAGCACCGCTTCCGTGCCGAGCAGTCCGCCGAGTACGTCGAGCAGCGTCATCAGCGAGGGCGCGGGTGTCTCCCCGTCCGGGCGGACCGCCTCGCCGACACCGGTACGGGCCTGGACCATGAAGTCGGTGCCCATGGGGGCATCGGGCAGCCGGCCGGCCCAACCGCTGGTGTACGCGTAGACCAGGGCTGGGTTCACGGAGGCGAAGTCGGTCGCGTCCAGGCCGAGTTCAGCTGCCTTGCCCGGGGCCCAGTTGTGCAGGAACACATCGGCTTCGGCCGCCGTCTCCCGCAGCCGGCGGCGTCCGGTGGGCGACTTGATGTCGACCTCCATCGCCTGCTTGCCACGATTGAGTGCGAGCCAGCGGGCGGAGACACCGGAGCACGCCGGCGGCATGCCCCGCAGCGGATCACCGCCCGGAGGCTCGATGCGGATCACGTCTGCGCCGAGCAGCCCCAGCAGGTGCGCGGCGAGGGGAGCCTGGATCCGGCGTCCTGCCTCCAGCACGGTCACACCGGCGAGGGGTAGTTCGGGCGAGGGTGCGGACACCGGGTGCATGCGGCCTTGGCCGAGGAGGTCCATGGACCAGGGCGGAGCGCCGTCGTACTCGGCCGCCCGTTCGGCGAGCGTGCGCAGGACACAGACCTCGGCCCCCGACATCGATGCGGCCCGGAGTATCCGCTGCCAGGGATGCGCCCGCGTCGTGGTCTCCAGCGCCTGCGGGAAGGGGGCACAGGCCGTGGCGTAGCGGAACTGGAAGGGCCGCCAGCCGGCGCGTATCGCCTCCGGTGGCGCGCCCAGACCACCCCAGAACGCGGCCCAGGCTCCCGGGTCCAGGGTCTCCAGCTCGAAGAGGAGGCCGTCGGAGGAGGTGAACGGGGGTCCGCCGGGGGCGAGTTCGGCCGCCTCGCCCTCATCGGCCCCGGAGGCGGCGAGGTACTGGGAGACGGCGAGCAGCCCTGCCCGCTGCGCGCTGGTGGTGATCTCGGCAGGCGCGGCACCACCGCGTGCCTGGGCCAGCAGCCCGGCGAGGAGGCTCTGCACGGTGAGGACTCCGGTGGCGACGGACGCGTAGTCGACGGCCAGGCCACGCGGGTCGCCGTCGCGACGGCCGTGTACCGCCATGATGCCGGTCGCGGCCTGGACGGTGGCTTCGTCGTTGACACCGGTCCCGGGGCAGGCCCACGTCGTACGGACCTGAACGGGCGCGAAGTCCCCGCCGCTCAGCACCGTGCGGCCTGCCGACTCGCTCCCCGGCGCGGTGTCGGCCGTCTGCGCGCCGAGAAGGCGCAGATGGTCCGAGACCACGGTCATGATCTGCGGCGGTCCCGAGGTGTCGAAACGCAGCGTGTCGAGTGGCCGGACCGCCTGCGTGGTGACGGGTGATGCCATGCCTCTCCTCTCCTGGCGCGGCGGTGGCCGGCGCCCGGTCGTCCGGATCCTGGGGAACTCGGGAGCGCCCGCACCCGACCAGTTCTCTGTGGAGACAGTCGGACAGCCGTTCCCACAAGTTCCCGGCAACTCGAGGAGAGACGTGACAGACCGAGGCAGCGAGGACGCGACTCACGTCCAACCGGGCGGCGAGAAGGCCGAGTTGCGTGCGCGCGTCGGCGAGTTCGTCCGCGATCGCGTGATCCCGTACGAACCGGTCCTGGACGCGGGCGGCTCCGATGCCGCTGCCGCCCTGGGCGAGTTGCAGGCCCGGGCGAAACAGGAGGGGCTGTGGGCGCTGCCGTTGCCCACGCACCTGGGCGGCGGGGGCCTCACGTTCGGCGAGTACGCCGACCTGGCCGAGGCGGAGGGGGCGAGCGACCACGGACCCGCGGCACTGGGCTCCGCTCCCCTGCTGGATGTGTCGATGCTGGCGCGGCACGCGGAGAGCTCTGTCCGTGACCGGTATCTGCGGCGGCTCGTGGCGGGTGAGACACGGACCTGCTACGCGATGACCGAGCCCGAGGTTCCGGGCACGGACCCGTTCATGACCGCAACCCGCGCCGTGCGGCGACCGGACGGCGGGTGGACCGTCACCGGGCGCAAGTGGTTCACCTCGGGGGCCGTCGGCGCGGACCTCGTCACCGTGCTGGCCCGCACCGACGGGCAGGCGGGCGATCGGGACGGCCTCTCCCTGCTGCTGGTGCCCACCGACTCCCCCGGCTTCCGTGTCGTCCGCGAACTCCCGGTTCTCGGCGCGACCGGTCAGTGGGAGATCGAACTCGACCACGTGGGCGTACCCGCGGACCATCTCGTCGGAGCACCCGGTCAGGCGCTCGCCATTGCCGGTGAGCGACTCCAGCGGGGCCGCATCCTGCGGTGTCTGCGCTGGCTCGGCCAGGCCGGGCGGGCGTTCGATCTGATGTGTGAGCGGGCGGTCACCCGCGCCGGATCGCGTGGCCCGCTCGCCGGCCATCAGCTCGTCCAGCAGCAGGTGTTCGACGCCCTGCTCGCCCTGCGCACCACCGGCCCTCTCGTTCATGAGGCAGTCGCTCTCATCGACTCGGGGAAGGACGCGCACATCGAGGTGGGCCTGGCCAAGGTCGCGGCGGCCCGCATGCTCCAGCAGGTCACGGATGCCGCGATCCAGGTCCACGGCGCCGCCGGCCTCGGCCCGGACACGGCGCTGCCCGCGCTCTTCCGCACGGGCCGGGCCGCTCGCATTCTCGACGGGCCGGACGAGCTGCACATCACCGCTGTGGCGCGGCGGGTACTGCGCGGGTACGGCGGGCCGAGTACTACACCTTCGTGATGTCGACCGATCCGGTCAGCGCCGCCAGCCCCAAGGCGAGAAAGAAGTCGCCCCAGACCAGTTCGTGCCGTACGGCTGTGCCCCGGCCGGCGTCGTAGCAGCCGTCGAGCAACATACCGGCGGGCCGGTGCGCGTGAGGTCCGGAGAGATGGGTCCCGACCAGGTGGCGCAGGATCGCGGCGGCCCGGTGCGCGCACTCCGTCGTCCTCGGACCCGGCAGACGGGCGAGTTTCAGCAGGGCGACGGCGGTGATCGCGGCGGCCGATGTGTCGAGGGGCCCGTCGGGACGGGAGACATCGGCATGCGGGACGAACGGGCCGTCCAGTACGGCCCCGTGCGCCAACAGATGCTCGGCCGCCGCCGCGAGAGGCTCGGGCCACGGTCCGGACGGTGTCGGGACATGAAGTGCGTCGGCGACCGCCAGGAGCAGCCACGCCCTTCCCCGGCTCCAGCCCTGAGGCGGGTCCTCGCAGGGCTGCCAACCCGGCCCCGCGTCGAAGCGCCAGGCGGGCTGCGTCCAGGACCGGTGCTCGCTGCCGTCACCGAGGCAGAGTTCGAGGTGGCGGTGCAGATGTGCGCCTGCCGCCGTGGCACCCTCGGGCCCGGCGCCGGCCAGCAGGGGCACCATCCCCGGCACGCCGTCCGCGCGGGCGAGGAGGCGAGGGCCTCCCAGCGCCGATCCCCAGGGGACGAGGCCGAGTTCGGGGTCCATGGCTTCCAGGCAGGACCGCGCGGCCCGCTCCCGTAGCGCGGTGGCCTCCGCGTCGTGGGAGGCCAGGGCGGTCCCGTACCAGAGGATCAGGCCCCGGGTGGCGGTGTCGGCGTCCACCCACGGCGCCAGGCGGGCGGTGCACCGGGCGGCGGCCGACCGGTCCGCCTCGATGCCGCTGTACCGCGCCCGCAACCACAGCAGCCCGGCCCAGAATCCGCCCGTCCACGAGCCGCGCCCCGTCGTGGTCCACCGCCCGCTGTCCGGCTCGGCGAACAGGGGGAAGCGTGCGCCGACCTCCGACTCGGTGACCGTGACGCGGTCGATCACCGCCGTCAGGGCGTCGCGGGCCCAGTCCGGCGAGGTCATGACGACCGGCCCGCCCGTCCTCGCCGGTCCCGTACGGCCCAGGTGAAGGCGACGGCACCGGCGGCGGCGAACTCCATCGCCACCAGGGACCAGCCGGAGCCGTAGCGCCCCGCCTGCGCGAACAGACCGAAGAGCGGCGGTCCCACGGCGAATCCGGCGAAGAATCCCGCGGCGACCAGAGCCGAGTCCTGTCCCGCCCGGCCCGGTGCGGCGCGTTGCATGACCAGCACCATGGAGACCGCGTTGCCCGAGACCGCGAAGACCCCGACGGCGACGGCGGCGGCCCAGGCCAGGGGCGTGGCCAGCAGCGCCGCTGCGAGGAGAGCGGCCGCGCCCACGGCACCGGCCGCGAGCCATCCGGGCAGCCACTCGGCGCGTCCCGGCCGGGCGGCCCGCGACCAACCCACCCGGCCGACGATTCCCGCCACGCCGAGGACAGCCACCAGAGCGGCGGCCGTGCCGGGGCCCATCTCCAACTCCCGTACGCCGAACAGCGCGAGGTAGGTGTTGACCGAAGCGATGCCGCTGCCCAGGAACAGCGAGAAGACGGCCAGCCAGGCGACGAAACCACGCGGCACCAGGGACCGCCGCGTGGTGGCGGCCGGTGGCGGCGGGTCGGGCGGAAGAGTGCGCAGGGCCCACAGCCCGGTCAGCAGAGCGGTGCCCGCGGCTGTCCACACCGCACCGCGCCAGCCGATCACGCCGGCCGTGGCCGCGAGCGGCAACCCGGCGGCGAACGCCCCCAGTTGGACGCCGGACTGCTTCGCCCCCGTCACCGAGCCGCGCCGGGCGGGTGGGACCGACGCGAGAACGGCCTTGTTGGTGGCGGGGTTGGCGAGCGCCTGGGGAACGCCGCCCAGCGCGACCGCCGCCAGCAGCGGACCGGCGCCGGGCGCGGCACCGATGAGGGCGAGTGCGACCGCGGACACCACCAACAGGACGACCAGTGCGCGCCGCGGGCCGATCCGATCCACGATGCGCCCGCCCACGGGGGAGAGCACGGCAGCCGTCCCGAAGCCGATGGTGGTGGTGAGGCCCAACACGGCGGGTGATATCCCCAGTTCGTCCACGAGACGAGGTCCGAGCGCACCCAGCAGGAACAACTGGAGCATCGAGAAGGCCATGGCACAGGTCAGCAGCGGAGTGAGCCCGCGGGCCGGCCGCTTGTCGGGCAGCGGTGCCGACGCCGTTGCCGCTGTGCCCTCTGCCACCACCGTGTCCCCGTTCCCGCCGCTGACCGTCCCGATCCGCCGCACCAGGAGTCGGTCGGCCCAACCGGTCGGTTCCTACCAATAGTTGTGGCCTGCGCCACACATCCGGTCCGGAGTGAGAGGGCGCGTGGTGGATTCCGTACCGACGGGTGCCCGGCCGCGAGGGGGAATGCAAGGATGAGCCCGCCATGATGTCAGACCGGGGGTGTCGAGCGTCACGGGCCGCGGTGTTCGCCGCCGTCTGTGTGCTGCTCGCTGCCTTCGGTCACATTCTCATGTCCGGGACATCCGTTCCCTGGTGGGCGATGTCCACCGCGTTCGGCGCGACAACGGCCGGGGCCTGGGCCCTCGGCGGGCGCGAACGCGGATTGCTCGTCGTCACCTCGGCGACCGTCGTGGCGCAGGCGGGGATGCACGCGTGCTTCTCCCTGGCGCAGGCGGTGGTGTACCCGTCGCCGCCGACCGAGCACTCGTTGGCCCGGCAATGGGCCCGGTCGTTGGTCCTCGGGACGGGGGAATCAGCCGCACCGTCCTCCGGTGCGGACCTCCATGGTGTGAGCGGTGGCGGCCCGTCTCACCAGCCCGGCATGACCATGCCTCATGAGGGCATGGACGTCCACGATCACGCCCTCGCGGGGTTGACGGACGGCGCCACCGGCACGACCGTGTCGAGCGGGCACGACATGGGCGGCATGTCACCGACCGGGATGCTGTCGACGCACCTGCTGGCGTCGCTGCTGTGCGGTCTGTGGCTCGCGTACGGGGAGCGGGCGGCCTTTCGCGTTCTGCGCTCGCTGGCCGGCCGGCTGGTGGCTCCCCTGCGGCTGATGCTCCGTCAGTTTGTGCCGGTGCACGGGACTCGCGGCCCCGTACGCCGGAGCAGGCGGTCCCACGCTCCGCGACGCCTCCTTCTCGCCCACGCCATCACCTCACGGGGCCCACCACCGGGGATCGCTGTCCTGTGACAGCTGGTTCCCCGGTGCCGCGGAGTCTCGCACGACGCGCATCGGGCATCGGCCGTGCCGTCCGGCAGGCCGTACCCCTCACCGGCTTCGCCCGTCTGCGCGACGCCGGTACCCGATTTCCCGTGAGGACTTCTGGCGATGACTCCTGCCTCGTACCCCTTGCACTGTCCCGTGGCAACCAGGCCGCTGCGCCACACCCCCGAAAGCGACGCGGCCGTGACCCGCCTGGCGCTCTCCGCTCGCGACGGTGATCCGGCGCGGGTCGACCGATTCGTCCGCGCGCTGCACCGCGACGTGTGGCGCTATGTCGCCTACCTCAGCGCCGATCCCCAGGCGGCCGACGACCTCACGCAGGACGTGTTCCTCCGGGCGCTCGGCAGTCTCCACCGTTTCGAGGGCCGCTCGTCCGCCCGCACCTGGCTGCTGTCCATCGCACGCCGCACCGTGGTGGACAGCCTGCGTCATGCGGCTGCCCGGCCGAAGCTCTCCGACAGGACCGACTGGCAGACCGCTGCGGAACTGGCCCAGCCACGGCACAGCCCCGGCTTCGAGGACGGCATCGCCCTCGCGGAACTCCTGGCCACGATCCCGGCCGAACGCCGCGAGGCCTTCATCCTCACGCAACTCCTCGGGCTGCCCTACGCGGAGGCCGCCGTGGCCCTCAACTGCCCGGTGGGGACGGTCCGTTCCCGAGTGGCCCGTGCCCGCGCCTCACTCATCGAGCTGCTCGGCGAACCGGACCTCCCCCTCCCCGCCCCCGAGGGGCGGGCACCGCGGCGAAGCCATGCCGGAGGCCGGTTCACGAACGGTCCCGAGCTCATGGCCGTGACCGGCTGACCTCCGCGTCGCCCGGGGACCTGCGCGCCACGTGCC
The DNA here is from genome assembly GCF_040302905.1 of Streptomyces sp. NPDC096193. NCBI lineage: Bacteria > Bacillati > Actinomycetota > Actinomycetes > Kitasatosporales > Streptomycetaceae > Streptomyces > Streptomyces sp. NPDC096193. The sequence continues at coordinate 173,826 of NZ_JBEOSJ010000001.1, forward strand.
TCAGGAACCCGGGCGGGCGCCCCGGCACCTCGTCATCGCCGCACCCGCGGCATCCCCAGTCCGATCCACGAGATGATCTCGCGTTGGATCTCGTTGTTCCCCCCGCCGAAGGTGAAGATCACGGCGGACCGGTACCCGCGCTCCAGCTCACCGTGGAGCACCGTGCCGGCCGACCCCTCCTTGAGCGGGCCGGCCGCACCCACCACTTCCATCAGCCAGGCGTAGGCGTCGCGGCGGGCCTCGGAGCCGAAGACCTTGACCGCGGAGGCGTCCTGCGGGGTGAGCGTGCCCTGCTGGACGGCGTTCACCATCTGCCAGTTGAGGAGTTTCATCGCGTCCAGCCGGGTGTGGGTGCGGGCCAGCCGGCCGCGCACCCAGCCGAGGTCGATGACCCGGCGGCCGTCGGCGAGTTTCGTGTCGGCCGCCCAGCGCTGGACGTTGTGGAGCGCCCGGATCGCCATGGTGCCGTGGGCGGCCAGGGTGACGCGTTCATGGTTGAGCTGGTTGGTGATCAGCCGCCAGCCCTTGTTCTCCTGGCCGACGCGGCGGGAGGCGGGGACGCGGATGTTCTCGTAGTGGCTGGCCGTCGTGTCGTGGGAGGCCAGGGTGTTGATCAGGGTGCAGGAGTAGCCGGGGTCGGACGTCGGCACGAGGAGCATGGTGATGCCCTTGTGGGGTGGCGCGCCCGGGTCGGTGCGCACGGCGAGCCACACCCAGTCGGCCGTGTCGCCGTTGGTGGTCCAGATCTTCTGCCCGTTGACGGTGTAGTGGCCGGTGTCCTCGTCGCCCTCGCGCACCGCGCGGGTCTTGAGGGCGGCGAGGTCGGTGCCGGCGTCGGGTTCGCTGTAGCCGATCGCGAAGTCGATCTCGCCGGAGAGGATCTTCGGCAGGAAGTACCCCTTCTGCTCCTCGGTGCCGAACTGCATGATCGTCGGACCGACCGTGTTGAGGGCCATCAGCGGCAGCGGTACGCCCGCCTGGGCCGCCTCGTCGAAGAAGATGAACTGCTCCATGGGGCTCAGCCCGCGCCCGCCGTACTCGGTGGGCCAGCCGACGCCGAGCCAGCCGTCCGTGCCGAGGCGGCGAACGGTCTCGCGGTAGAAGCGCTTCTGCTCGCCGGGGTCGGCGTAGCGGGCGTACACGTTGTCCGGCACGAGCCGGGCGAAGTAGGAGCGCAGTTCGGCGCGCAACTGCTGCTGTTCAGGCGTGTATTCGAGGTGCACGGCCCCTCCAGAGTCTCGCGACCGTCACGGCGCGGCGCACACGGTAGAACGTGTTGCAAGAATCCGGAAGGGCCACGGCCGGGCGGAGGGCGGGAGTCCCCCCGCCACCGCCGTCGGGCCCGCCCTACAGCGATGCGTACGCGGCGCTCACCAGAGCCATCTTCCGGGGGTCGTCCGCGATGTGCGGGCCCATACGGTTCATCACATAGCCGAGGCTGAGAGCCGCCTCCGGATCGGCCAGACCGCACGAGCCGCCGAAACCGTCGTGGCCCACAGCACGGGGATTGGGGCCGTACGAACCGTTCTCGCCGCTGAGCCAGAGGCCGAGCGCCACCTCGGTGTCGTGCCGGAAGCCCCGGCCGAGCACCAGGTCGCGGCAGCTGCCCTGGCCCTCGCGGACCCGTTCGGCGGCCTCGGGAGACAGGATTCGCCGGCCGCCGTGCTCACCCCGCCCGGCGAAGACCCCGTAGAGCGCGGCGACTCCACGTGCGGTGCCGTGGCCGTTGGCCGCCGGGATCTGGGCCGCGCGCCACTCGGGAGTGTTGGCGTCCGCCGCACCGACGATCGGGTTGACCAGGGCGGCCAGGGCGACCGGAGCCATCTGAGCGAAGACCGCGGCCTGTTCGCTCGACGGCGCGGCCGGCGGATGCACCAGGTCGGCGGCGCGTCCCGCCTCCTTTTCCGGCAGACCGATGGTGAAGTCGATGCCGAGCGGCCCGGTGACCTCCTTGTGGAGCAGTTCCCCCGGGAGCAGCCCGCAGACACGTCTGACGACCTCGCCGACCAGGAAGCCGTACGTCATGGCGTGATACCCGGACTGCGTGCCGGGCTCCCACCACGGCTCCTCGGCGGCGAGGGCGGCGCAGGTCAGCTCCCAGTCGTAGAGGTCCTCGACGGTGTGCAGTTCGCGCAGTCCCGCGAGTCCGGCGCGGTGGGAGAGGAGATGGCGGACGAGGATGCGGTCCTTGCCCGCCGCGGCGAACTCCGGCCAGTACGTGGCGACGGGCGCGTCCAGGTCCAACTCGCCGCGGTCGGCGAGCAGATGGGCGCACAGGGCGGTGGCGCCCTTGGTGGTCGACCAGACGTTGACCAGCGTCTCGCGCCCCCAGGTCCGGGTCCGGGCCTCGTCCGCCCAGCCGCCCCACAGGTCGACGACGGTCTCGCCGTCGTGGATCACGGTGACGGCGGCCCCCAGCTCGCCCCGGTCACGGAAGTTCTCCTCGAAGGCCTCGCGCACCGACCGGAACCGGTCGTCGCAGTGTCCGTCGATCATGGGTGCGCTCCGAGACATGGGCCCTCCGTCCCCTCGGCCGGTGGTCCGGCCTGCCGTGTCCGTCCGAACCGAACATACCGACTGGTCGGACTGCCGGGAAGTGTTCCGCTTCGTGTGCACGAGGTCGCGTGCGCGAGGATGGGACCGACGATCCGCACCCGGGAAGGACCCTATCGATGGCCCGCGACGACTCCGTACTCCTGCACACCGAGGGCCACGCCGCGTACATCACGCTCAACCGCCCCCGGACGATCAACGCCCTCACCCATCCCATGGTTCACGCCGTCGACGAGGCGCTCACCACATGGGAGCACGACGACGCCGTGCGGGTCGTCGTGATCACCGGCGCGGGCGAGCGGGGGCTGTGCGCGGGCGGCGACATCCGGGCCATCCGCACGGCAGCGCTCGCCGGGGACCGGACCGCCACGGACTTCTGGCGGGACGAGTACCGGCTCAACGCCCGTATCGCGCGCTACCCCAAGCCGTACGTCGCCGTGATGGACGGCATCGTCATGGGCGGCGGGGTCGGCATCTCCGCGCACGGCGACGTGCGGATCGTCACGGAGCGCTCCAGGGTCGCCATGCCCGAGACGGGCATCGGCTTCGTACCCGACGTCGGCGGTACGCATCTGCTGGCCCGGGCGCCGGGCGAACTGGGCACCCATCTCGCCCTCACCGGGCTTCCGGTGGGCGCCGCCGACGCGCTGCTGTGCGGGCTCGCCGATCACTTCGTGCCGTCCGGGCGTCTGCCGGAGCTCACCGCGTCGCTGGCCCGGCTGGAGGTGGCGGACGTGCTGGGGGCGCACGCCGGACCGGCCCCCGAGGGTGAACTGGCCACGCACCGCGGGTGGATCGACGCCTGCTACGCGAGCGACTCGGTGGAGGAGATCCTCGACCGGCTGGTCGCGTACGGCGAGCCGGCGGCGAAGGAGGCCGCCGAGACGATTCTGACGCGGTCGCCCACGTCGGTGAAGGTGACCCTGACGGCGCTGCGGCGGGCCCGGTCGCTCGGCGCGCTCGAACCGGTCCTGGACCAGGAGTTCCGGGTGTCGTCGGCCGCCTTCTCCCGGCCCGATCTGGCCGAGGGCGTGCGGGCCCAGGTCGTCGACAAGGACCGCAGGCCGCAGTGGTCGCCGGCGCTGCTGTCGCAGGTGACGGACGAGGACGTGGAGCGGTTCTTCGAGCCGCTGGGCGACGACGAACTCGGGCTGGCGAAGGGCTGACCGGGGTGGCGGTCGGGCCGCCGGCCGAGAGGCGCGGCCCGCGTCCGGGAAGGAACCGCCCGCGGTCGCAGCCCGCCGAAGCACGGGCCGGGATCGCGGCGGCCCCGGCCGAAACCGGGGTCAGCCCCGGTGGGTCGGCGAGCGGCGTCGGATGCGGTGGACCGGCGCTCGACCTCGGATGCGGTGCATCGCAAGGCGCAGAGGCGTCCTCATGCCAGACGTATGCGGGACGTATACGGGCGATCCGACAACGCAGCCAGATGCCGTAGCTGTCGTCGTGCGCCCGCCGGGGAGGACGGGACAGCCCTCACGGCAAGGCGGCCCGCTGCGGCAAACTCCCGCACGGCGAGCGGGGTCCGCGGAGCTCGCGCGTCCCCGCCCGCCGTGCGGTCGTGCGTGCCGTGCTCCGGCTACGACGCCCGTTCTGCCGTCGCCTGCCGGGCGATACGCAGCTCCACAGAGCGCCTGTGTCCGCCCACGGTCACCGCGAGGGTCACCGTGCCCGGTCTGAGCGCCGTGATCCGTCCCGTCGTCGGGTCGTACGCCGCCGCGTGCCGCCGGCGGGCGTCGTCAGGATCACCGATGTGCAGATTCAGCGATCCCGTCCAGTCCGCGCTGACGGGGAAGGCCACCGGGACCGTGCGCGTGCCCTGCACGACCGTCGCCCGGACGTCCGCGCTGTTCCCGGGAGGCAGTGGTGCGGGCGCCTCCAGAGAGAGGGCATCGACATGGGCCCGCGTCTGGACGGACACCCAGTCCGGCCGCCCCTCCCACGGACGGTGCCGGGCGATCAGCTGCTCCCCCAGGCTCACCTCGTCGACCCCGACGAGCGACCATCCGGTGAAGCCGCCCTCGTCGGCCGGGCCCGCCGGCTCCTTCCCCGAGTTGCCGTTGATCAGATACGGGACGCCGTCGACGTGCTCGGCATGGAAGACGCCCACATGGCTGCCGATCAGCCCCGCACCCTTTCCCGTCGTACGGCGGAACTCCGCGAGCCACCGCTCGATCAGCGCGGCCTCCTTGCGGTCGCTGAGCTGACTGCCCTTCTGCACGGTGGGATCGCGTGGCGGCACATGTTCGACGGCCATCACCGAATCCACGGACGGGTCCTCGGCCGCCGCGTCCAGCTGGGCGCGTACCGCCTTGATCTGTTCGAAGCCGCCGCCGCGCAGCGTCAGGCTCGACGTGTCGAGCGTCAGGAAGCGGGTGCCACGATGGTCGAAGGTGCGGTGGGCGGGGCCGAACTCGGCGATGAAGTTGTCGATTCTGCCGCCCATCACCTCGTGGTTCCCGGGCACGTAGTACCAGGGCAGATCGCCGCCCAATTCCTCGGTGAGCACCTGTCGGGCGAACGCCAGGTCCGCGGGTGATCCCTCGTCCACGAGGTCGCCGTTGACGACGACGAAGTCCGCCCCGGAGGCCTTGATCTCCCGCAGGGTGCGCCGGGCCTGCCGGACGATCGCGCTGTCGGGGGCGCGGGCGACGAACTGGGCGTCGGACATGACGGCGAACCGCCAGTCCCGGTCCCCGGTCTCGGCAGCGGAGTCGATCAGCGGATCGGCGATGCGCGGCTGTTCGGGCAGTGCGATGTCCGGCGGGACCTGCGCGGACAGTCCGTCGATGACGACGCGTCCGGTGTACTGCCGGGCCGCGGCGGTCTCCGCGAGGTAGAAGCGGTGCACCGACAGCGGTATGGCGACGCCCGCGGGCACGCTGAAGGTGACCTGACGCCAGCCGGTCCAGTCGACGTACGGCCCCCGCAGCAACTGGTCCGAGCCCGCCGCGTCCTTCAGATGCAAGGTCGGCCAGGCGCCGTTGCCGTCCCCGTCGATCCACAGGGTGAAGGACTGCGGGCGCCCGGGTACGGGAATGGGCCGCGGCGGGTTGGCGTACGCGGCGCGTGTGGCGGTGGAGCGGGTGAAGTCGTACGTCAGCTCCAGTCCGGTGCCGCTCCGGCCGTCGGGTGTGGCCGCGACCGCACCGGCCGCGCGGGCGTGGCTGAAGGTCCAGGCGCCGGCGTCGTCGAAGGAGGAGACCGGCTGTTCGGCGAGGCCCACACTGACCGCCAGGGACGTGGTGACGCCCGCGGCCGTGGCGGTGATCCGCCCGGCGCCGCCACCTGTGCGGGAGGTCACCGTGAAAGCACCGGCGCCGTCGTCCTCGACCTCGAACCGCGTGTGGTCGTAGGTGAGTTCCACATCGGCGGGTTCCACCGGAGCGCTGTTGCCCTGCGCGTCGTGACCGACGATCCCGAAGCTTCCGGTGGCGTCGCCGTCGGCGAGCCCGATGCGCCGGGTGGTCGGCTCGATACGGGCGAGATCGTCCAGCACGGTGAGTTCGGTACTGCCCTGGGCACCGGCCCGTTCGGCGCGTATCACGGCCGTACCGCTGTCGCGGGCGTGGAAGATTCCTCGCTCGTCGATCCGGCCGACGGAGGGCCGCAGCGACCGCCACCGGGGTGCGCCGGCCGCCGGCCCGTAGCTCTCGTCGTATCCGGCGGCGGTGAGACGCCGGGTCAGTCCCGGGAACACCCGCTCCGGGTGGCCGCCCCTGACCGGATCGGCGGTGGGCGCCGAGCCGGGCGGAGTGCGGGTCTCCACCCAGAAGCCGCGGAGCCGGCCGCTGCCGTCGGGTGCGGTGAACGCGAGTCCGTTGGGGACGGTTCGCTCGCTGCCGTCGGAGGGACTGTTCTCCACCTGGAGCGCGTCGCTGCCGGGTTCACGGGCGAGCAGCGTGGACGAGCCGCCGCCGTCGAGGTTGAGCGCGCTGTGGGCGCCGGCCCGCTTCATCATCAGACCGAGTTCGGTGAGGGTCACTCCGCCGCTGTCGGCCTGCCGTCCGTCGACGGTGATGACCTGCATCGCGCTGCCGTCGCGGGAGAAGCCGACGGCCGTGCGGGGCGCGGTGATGTTGTTGCCCTCGCCCTCGTGGTTCTGCGGTGTGCCGTCGACCACGAGGAGTTCGCGGCCGCCGACCGCGGTGCGCGGGACGGGGCCGCTGTCGGTGCGCGGCCGGTACTCCGTCGAGACCGGGTCGCCGGGTCGCAGCGCGGCGAGCGCGGTCGCGCCGGCCTCCCGCCCGACGAGCACGGTGCTGCCCTCGGCAACGGGCCCGCTGCCCGGCCGGTCGGTGACGGAGACGACCTTGCCGTCCTGTACGAGCGCTTCGGTGGCGGCGGTTGCCCCGTCCACGGTCAGCGCGCGGTCGGCGCTCCCCCATGCCGCGTTGTAGGCCCCGATGCCGCCGGGCGGGACGTTCGCGGCGTTGAGGGCCGCGAGCGGGTGCTGCCCGCCGGGCAGGGTCAGTGTGCCCTCGAAGTAGAGCTGGAGGACGCGTCCCGCGCCTTCCGGCCCGATGCCGACGGCACGGTTGGCTCCGTCGGCGGGCGAGTGGGTGACCTTGCCGTCCTTGATGCCGGGGCCCTGCGGAGCACCCGTCTGGTTGATGTCGAAGAAGTCCGCGTTGATCGCGGCGACCGTGCGGCGGCCGGGGCCCGCGTCGTGCGCGGCCGCGAGCCCGGACACCGTGGAGCGTTCGGAGACCTTGCCCGAGGACAGGTAGTCGGCCCGCACACGGCCGCCGTCGAGGTCGACGGAGAGCGCGTCGACCCGCAGCCATTTGTCGGACTCGAGCCGGTCGTACGAGGTGAGCCGGACGCCCGGCGCGATCGGCCGGGAGCTGCGCGCCGTCTCGATGCCGTCGCCGTCGGCGACGGATCTCGCGCTGCCGGGGGGTCCGCTCGCGGGTGGCGGCGCAACGGGGCGCAACACTTCCGCGGCGTCGCGCGGGCGGGGGTCGGGGGTGGAGTCGGCGGCGGCCGGGGAGACCCCCGCCGCCAGGGCGGACGCCGTCGCGATCAGCACGACGGCCCGTCTTGCTCTGCCTGGGATCACAACTACTCCTGGATCACGGCTGGTTGAGCACGCAGTAAGCGCTGTCGGCGGACAGCATCGCGGCGCTCGGGCCGTTGCACCAGAGGGCTTGAGGGACCGTCGGGAGAACAGGCGCTGTCATGATCGTGGACGTCTCGCGATCCTGACGTCCCCGACGGGGCCACATTCGCGAAAGAATGCCGAAACAATTCACCATGCGAGACGACTCCCACAGCGCAGTGACGCGACCTGAAATCGCTGCCACTCTCGCCGATGTGGGTCAAGCTGACATTCTCGTATCGCGCCTGCACGTCGACCTTCGACGGCACGCCGGCGCACTCTGTGCCGCCGGCCGCTGAAACACGCCCAGCTGACCACTCTTCCCGCGCACGCCCCTCCTCCAGTGGACTTCTGACGGCCTGAAACCTCTCGCTTCCGTCACGCGGTGATGACACCCGGCGGGGCCTTTCCCGGCATTTTCCTGCCGTCTTGCGCCGACTCTTTCCTGAATGCATTGCGTCCTTCTCGCGCGCGATTTCAGGCACTTTCGCGTACCCGAATCGGAATGACATGACTTTCTCCAGGCGAAGCTTCCTCGTGCTGTCCGGCATCTCCGCACTCGCGGCCGCCGGGTGCGGCACCGCGAGTGGCAGCGGCATCCGTCATACCAAGACACTCCGCCATCAGGGCTCGGCCGGCGCCGTCACCCCGCCCGAACTCGCCGCGTCGCTCGGCTATCTGGGCGATCCGGAACTCGACTGGGTGGGCGACACCATCATCGGGCCCCAGGACATCCAGCCCGCCGCCTCGGGCCGGACCGACTTCGGCGGCACGTTCAACGGGCCTGTTCATCGGAGGGTTCGCGCAGTCCCTGGTGGGTCTGTCGCCGTCCGAGTCCCGCGACATCCTGCGGATCCTCCAGGCGTACGTGACCCGCCCGGAGAACGTGGTGCGCTGGACATGGGCTCCGGGCGACCTGGTCCTGTTCGACAACCGCATCACCCAGCACTTCGTCCCGGACGACTACGGCGACCTGCCGCGCCTGCTGCACCGGGTGACGCTCGCGGGAGACGTTCCGGTCGGCATCCACGGCACGGCGAGCCGGATCGTCGAGGGCGACGAGGCCGCGCACTACACCCCGTCCGCGGCCTGACACTCCACAGCGCACGGCGGGCCGGACGTTCTGTGACGTCCGGCCCGCTTCTCGCGTCACTCGCACCGGCCCGTCACGGGCCGGCGTGCGGTATCAGGCGGTGTTGCGGCGCTTGCGCGCGGCCCACATGATGCCGGCGCCCGCGACGATGACCACGGCGGCGGCGCCGGCGATCAGCGGGGTGGAGTCGGAGGAGCCGGTCTCGGCCAGGTCGTCGCTGCCCGCGTTGGGGGTCGGCGCGCTGGAGGGGACGGGGGCGTCGGACGTGGGCGGCGTGGTGCTCGGCGCCTCGGAAGGGGTCGGCGCGGACGAACTCGGGGTGTCCGACGGCGTCGCCGACGGCGGTGGGTTGTCGTCGTTCTCGCACACGGGCGCCGTCTTGGTCTCGTCGACCGAGAACCGCTCGCCGTCGGCGGCCTTCACGACGAGCCGGAGGGTGAGCTCCTTGTCGTGCTTCGGAAGCTCGATCTTCTGGTGGAACTCGTTCTGGAACGTCTCGGTGGGCAGCAGGTCCTTGCCGTCCGCGGTGATCGTCACGGTGTTCTCGGACCTGGCGCCGTAGGCGGTCAGATCGACGCTCACCTCGGTGCAGGTCGCCGACCACTTCGGTGTGTGGGCGAACGCCGGGCCGGCGGCCAGGCCGACGCCGAGGACCCCGGCGGCCGCGACCGCTATGAGGGCCCCGGAACGCCGCCGCGATGTGTTGCTGGTTGTCACTGATTCCTCCACTGTTGCCGCGCCACCCTTCTGGCGGTGCGCGCACAGTACCGCCACAACCTCACTGGTGGGCACCCGCCCCATCCACCTCTTCCGGTTTCTAAACCTCCTTATTACCCGGGCGTGGCACAGCAGTTGGCGTGAAGCGATCGATCGCGCGGGAGTTCGCGCGGATTGTCCCGGGGTACCTGGTCACGGCACTCGCCCGTGCCGCCAGGGCACGGCCGGTGCTCAACCGACCCCGCACATACGGTGAGGACAGTGGATCGCCAACAAACCGACGCCAGGACCCGGATCACCGTGCTGGTCGCGCTCGCGGCCAACCTGGTGATCGCCGCCGCCAAAGCGGTCGGTGGGCTCGTCACGGCGTCGCCCGCACTGCTCTCCGAGGCGGCACACTCCGTCGCGGACAGCGTCAACGAAGTCTTCCTGCTGGTCGCACTGCGCCGCAGCCGCCGCGCGCCCGACGCCCGCCATCCGTTCGGCTACGGCAAGGAGCGCTACTTCTGGTCGCTGCTGGCCGCCGTCGGCATCTTCGTCATGGGCGGCTGCTTCTCCTTCTACCAGGGCATCCACGCGCTCGGCGAGGACAAGCGGGAGTCGCACGCCGGCTATCTCGCGGGGCTGGCGGTACTCGCCGTCGCCCTGATCGCCGAGGGCAGTTCACTGGTGCGCGCGCTCTACCAGTTGCGCAGGCAGAAGGAGGGCGCTGCCGATCCCGCCCTGCGCACGGTCATCGCCGAGGACAGCACAGCCGTGCTCGGCGTGCTGCTCGCGATGGCCGGAATGGGACTCCACATGATCACCGGTCAGGTCGTCTGGGAGGCCTCGGCCTCGCTCGCGATCGGACTGCTGCTCGTGTACGTCGCCTACCGGCTCGGGCGCGAGGCCCGTGACCGGCTGATCGGCGAGGCGGTCACTCCCGAACTGCGGGAGCGTCTCAGTGACTTCCTCCACGGTCAGCCCGAGATCGACAATGTCGCGGAGCTGCTGACCATGCGGCTCGGGATGGACTCGACGCTGGTCGCCGCGCGTGTCGATCTGACACCGGGGTTCGACAGCGAGGAGGTCGAACTCGTCTGTGTGCGGATCAAGAGGAGGATCGCCGCCACCTGGCCGCAGGCCGACCATGTCTTCCTGGACATCACGGAGGCGCCCGCGGCCTGAGGGGACCGGGGCGTCCGCGGCGGGGACGTGCTCGGTGTCAGCCCTCTCGACGCCTGGTCGGGCCGGAGCTGGTGAAAGCGTCGCCGGGCCGGCGCTCCGGCTTGTCCGGCTGGGACCGCGCCTCGTCGGCGTGCCGGATACGGGCCCAGACCGGCAGAAGGAACCAGCAGATGACGAACCAGAGAACCATGGCGGCCACGAGCCAGAGGGCCAGGGAGTTGTGCAGGGCCACCCGCAGGATCAGCAGCAGAGCGGACGCCATGGTGCAGAGCAGGAGGACGAGCCCGAGGACGGTGAGGCGGGAGGCCCACTCCACCGTCTGCGGCTTCAGCCGTTTGCCGGTCAGCAGCCGATGGAAGGAGACGGGCCCTATCAGCGCCCCGGTGGTGGCCGCACCCAGCAGGACGGTCGCCACATAGATGTTCTGATCGGTCTCCGACAGACCGGTGAACCGGGGCTGGAAGACCACGGTCAGCAGGAATCCGAACAGGATCTGGACACCGGTCTGGGCGACGCGCAGTTCCTGGAGGAGATCGGCCCACTTCCTGTCGGCCCTTTCCTCCTCCGTCTCCTCACGGCCGCGATCCCGGTCGGCCTCTGTCTGCGCCATCGGGAGCCTCCCGTCCCGTCACGGATCCGCACCCCCGGCTTATGCGGCGTCCTGCATGATTTCCCTGCGCAGTCGGTCGCAGGAATGGCTGATGAGCCTCGACACGTGCATCTGGGAGATTCCGAGGTCCTCGGCGATGCTGCTCTGCGTCATGTCCCGGAAGAACCGCATGTAGAGAATGCGCCGCTCCCTCTCGGGAAGACAGCGCAGTTTCGGTTTGACGGCCTCGCGGTCGATGATCACGTCGAGTGCCGGGTCGGAGGTGCCCATGGCGTCGGCCATCGTGTGGCCGCGCTCGGTGCCCGGGATCTCCGCGTCGAGAGAGAGGGTGCTGAAGGATCCGATGGCCTCCAGTCCGGCTCTCGTCTCCTCCAGCGAGAGGCCTGCCCTGGCCGCGATCTCCTCCTCGGTCGGCGCGCGGCCCGAGACGCTCTGGGCGAGCTCGTGCTGGGCGGTCCGGACGCGGTTGCGCTGGTCCTGGACCCGCCGCGGTACGTGCAGTGACCACATGTGGTCGCGGAAATGACGCTTCACCTCTCCGGTGATCGTCGGCACGGCGTAGCTGACGAAGGCGCAGCCGCGAGCGGGGTCGTACCGGTCGACTGCCTTGACCAGACCGAGGGCCGCCACCTGGCGCAGGTCCTCCATGGTCTCGCCGCGGTTCTTGAACCGGCCGGCGAGGCGTTCCGCCATGGGAAGCCAGGCGTTCACCAGGTCCTGGCGCAGTATGTCGCGCTCATGGCCCGGGGGAAGTTTGGAAAGCCGGTCGAATGCGTCCTGGGTGTCAGGGGCATCGGTGTGCATGTGCTTCGTGCTCGCGTGTGTGCGCATGGTGCGCGCCACTCCCTCACGGTGCGAACGGGAATGATGGCGTCCATGGGCCGGTGGACTCGCTCACGCCGGGGCGTGATTCCACTCCATGGACGTGCCTCCGGTCCGAAGCACAAACTGCGCCTGCCCCTGTCGCATCGCGTCAAACGCGGCGTCCCCCGGCCGATTTCCTTAATCCTTCAAACATAAACGCGGATGGGTCGGCGGAGTGCGCATCGCCGCCTCCTCGGGAAATTCCGGACCCGAATTCAACCGAGGGAATCAAGCCGCCTGCGCGCGGCCGCCAGCGACCGGCCCCGGGACAGAACCCCTTCCCACGGTTTGGTCCGCGCCTGTTCCAGAGCGTCCGTCACCGTCCAGCGCCGCGCGGTCAGTTCGGGGTCCTTCAACTGCTCCCAGGTGATCGGAGTGGCGACGGGCGCCCCCGGCTTCGCTCGTATCGAGTAGGGCGCGACGGCCGTCTGGGCATAGGCGTTGCGCTGGACGTCCAGATACAACCTGCCTTCCCGGGCCTTCTTCCGTACGGCCGTGGTCAGCCGCTCCGGATCGCGCTCGGCGAGCTTCTCCGCCACGTCGTGGGCGAAGGCGCGCGTCTCGTCGAAGTCCGCGTCACCGGCCAGCGGCACGATCACATGCAGTCCCCTGGACCCCGTCGTCATCAGCGCCGACGGCAGCCGGAGCTCGTCGAGCAGCTCACCCAGCTGCCGGGCCGCCCGGCGTACGGCCTCGAAGTCGTCCTCGGCGGGGTCCAGGTCGAAGACCATCCGGTCGGGCCGCTCCAGCTGCTTCACCTTCGACTGCCAGCGGTGGAAGGTGAGCGTGGCCTGGTCCGCGAGGAAGAGCAGGGTGGCCGTGCTGTCGCAGACCGGGTGGACCACGGTCCCGTCTGCCTTGTCCACCTCCACGCGGTGGATCCACTCCGGGTAGCTGTCGGGTGTCTGCTTCTGCATGAAGCGCAGGCCGCCGATGCCGTCGGGATGCCGTTCCAGCATCAGCGGCCTGTCCTTCAGATGGGGGACCATGAAGGGCGCGATGCTGCGGTAGTAGCCGACGACGTCCTCCTTGGTGAGGCCGTCGTCGGGGAAGAGCTTCTTGTCGGGCCGGTGGATCTCCACGGTGTGCTGTCCGGCCCGCACGCTCTTCGTGCTCATCGTGCCTCCCTCGTCTCCTGTACGGCAGCGGCAGGCGCGGTCAGCGCACCACGGCCTCCTCCACCAGCAGTTGCACGGCGGCCGCGATCGACTCGGCGTCGATGCCGGAGAGATGCAGCTGCTCCGCGGAGGTGGCGGAGCCCGGCATGTTCTGCACACCGAGCCGGATCAGCCGGGGCAGCGGGCGGCCGTCCGACAGGGCCGATGCCACGGCGTCCCCGATACCGCCCTGCGGCCGGTGGTCCTCCACCGTCATGAGACAGCCGGTGGCCTCGGCCGCCTCCTGGAGCGTCGCGGCGTCGACCGGCTTGACCGAGTAGAGATCGATGACGCGGATGCCGATCCCCTGAGCCTCCAGCAGATCGGCGGCCCGCAGTGCCTCGTGGACCGTGACACCGGCGGCGACCACGGTGACCCGGTCATGATCGCCGGAGCGCAGCACCCGCGAGCCGCCGACGGGGAAGTCCTCGTCGGGTCCGTACAGCACGGGTGTCTCGCCCCTGCTGGTGCGCAGATAACCGATGCCGGGCAGGTTCGCCATCGCCTCGACCAGCCGCGCGGTCTGGTTGGCGTCGCACGGGTACAGCACCGTACTGCCGTACACGGCACGGAACATGGCCAGGTCTTCGAGCCCCATCTGGGAGGGACCGTCCTCCCCGATCGCGACACCGGCGTGCGAGCCGACCAGATTGATCGCTGCGTGGGAGACCGCCGCCATCCGCACGAAGTCGTAGGCACGGGTCAGGAAGGCGGCGAAGGTGGACGCGAACGGGATGTAGCCACGGGTGCGCATCCCCACCGCCGCCGCGACCAGCTGCTGTTCGGCGATGTAGCACTCGAAGAAGCGGTCGGGGTGCTCCTTGGCGAAGGCGGCTGTGCGGGTCGAGTCCGCCACCTCACCGTCCAGGGCCACGACCTCCGGACGTACCGAGCCGAGCGCGGCGAGCGCCTCCCCGAAGGCATCACGGGTGGCGACCGAGGTGCCGACGTCGTACGCCGGCGTGTCCACCCGGCCGCCGCGTGATCCGTACAGGACGCGCGCCGCGGGCGGCGCCGCCACGTCCACCGTGATGAAGCGCGGGCCGCCCAGTTCCTCGATGGCCTTTTCGGCGTCGGGCAAGGGCTTGCCGTGCTTGCCCTCACGGTCCTCGACGTCATGGACTCCGCGTCCCTTGCGGGTCCGGGCGATGATCGCGGTCGGCTTCTGGATGGTCGACTCCGCCTCGGCGAAGGCCGAGTCGATGGCGCCGACGTCGTGGCCGTCGATCTCGATGGTGTGCCAGCCGAAGGCGTGCAGCCGGCGGGCGTAGGCGTCGAGGTCCCACTCGTGGCGGGTGGGCCCGCGCTGCCCCAGCCGGTTGACGTCGATGATCAGCGTCACGTTGTCGAGATGCTCATAGGCGGCGTGCTCCACGGCCTCCCACACAGAACCCTCGGCCATCTCGCTGTCACCCGACAGGACCCAGACGCGGTAGGGGATCTGGTCGAGCCGCTTGCCCGCGAGGGCCATGCCGACACCGACAGGCAGCCCCTGACCCAGCGAGCCGGTGGCCACGTCGACCCAGGGCAGACGGGGTGTCGGATGTCCTTCCAGGCGGCTGCCGAGCCGGCGGAAGGTGAGCAGTTCCTCGTCGTCGATGACGCCCGCGGCGCGGTACATGGCGTACAGCAGCGGTGAGGCGTGCCCCTTGGAGAGGATCAGCCGGTCGTTGCCGGGATGGTCGGGCTGCGCGAAGTCGTAGCGCAGATGGTTGGCGAGCAGTACGGCGCCGAGGTCGGCGGCCGACATGGAGGAGGTCGGGTGACCCGACGATGCGGCATCGGCGGCGCGGACGGCGTCCACCCGCAACTGCTGCCCGAGTTCCGCGAGTTGGTCGTTTCGCATCTCAATGCTCCTTGGAGGAACCGCCCGAGACCTTTGCCAGCTCCGGTGAAGCGCTGTCCAGCGGGACCGACCAGGAGCGCACGAGGCCCAGCTGGACGGACTGGCGCGGCAGGGCGGCATCGAGCAGCCAGTCGGCCGCGACGCGTGCGCGATTACCCGGCATGGCGGCGAGGTGGTAGCCGCGGGTGACCGCTCCGGCGAGCGGTCCGGACAGCGGTATGCCCAGCGGGTTGGCGGCCGCCTTCACGCCGCCGAGGTCGACGAGGAATCCCAGATCGTGGTGTTCGTACGGGCGCTTTTCACCGTGGCCGAGCGAGGCGGCGACGTTGTGACCCGCCAGCTTGCCCTGGCGTGAGGCGTGCTGAGCCGTCATCGGTGTGTACTGGCCGGGCCTGGTCGCGTCGGGCACGGCCGCGGCGTCGCCGCAGGCGAAGACCTCGGGGCGGCCCGGAACCCCCAGATCGCGCTCCACGAGCAGACGTCCGCGCTCCACGGGCAGTCCGACGTCGGACACCAGCGGATCGGGGCGCACGCCCACGCACCAGATGAGCGTCCGGGTGGGGACGAACTCCCCGTTGTCCAAGTGCACGCCGTCGCGCGTCGCTTCGCGGACCGAGGTGTTGGTGCACACCCGGACGCCCCGCTCGCGCAGCACCCGGTCCGCTGTGCGGGAGAGCCTGCGGTCGAGTTCGGGCAGGACGCGGTCGGCGATGTCGAGGAGCATCCAGCGCGGCCGGCCGCCGACGCCCTGCCCGGACTGCTTCCGGGCGAGGGCGTCGGTGAACAGCTGTCCCTGCGCGGCGACTTCGGTGCCCGTGTATCCGGCGCCGACGACCACGAAGGTGCGACGTGCGACGTCCTCCTCGGTGAAAGGCCCGGGGCCCGCCAGCTCGATCTGGCGCGTGACATGGTCACGCAGGTACAGCGCCTCGGGGAGACCCCGGAAACCGTGCGCGTGCTCGGCGACGCCGGGCACGGGCAGCAGCTTGTTCACGCTTCCCACAGCCAGGACGAGGCGGTCGTAGCGCAGCTCGCCGCGGCCGTCCTCCGGATCCGCGTAGTGGACCGTACGCCCATCCAGATCGACGCGGTCCGCCTCGCCCAGGACCAGCCGCACTCCCGGCAGCGTGTCAAGCAGCGAGACCGTCACCCGACGGGGTTCCAGTATCCCCGCGGCGACCTGTGGCAGCAGCGGCAGATAGAGGAAGTAGTCCGTGGGGTTCAGCACCACGATCTCGGCCTCGCCCCGAAGGGTCCGGGAGAGAGAGCGGGCAGCTTGGTAACCGGCGAATCCGGCTCCTACGACGACGACACGGGAACGATTCACGATCGACTCCGGCGCTGGAGTATGGACTGGTGAACGGCCTCTCGAGTGCCCGTGAGACCCCCCGCCAAACCCGGCGGCCGCGTGTTCCGTCACTCGTACGGGCGGCGCTCCTCGGTCACCACGGGCGTGGTCGGCGGTACGACGACGCGCCGGCGCTTGGCGATGCTGCTGAACGTGACGACCCCGATGATCCCGACGGCCATCAGAATCAGGCCGATCACATCGAGGTTGGCGCCTTTCATCTCCCAGTCGGTGGCGAATGTGAGAATCGCACCGACGGCGATGAGGATGATGCACCCACCCAGGCCCATCTGACTCACCTTCCTGTACGGACGGTTGGTCTTCCGCGAGTACCCCCGGAAGGGCCCGTCATACTTGCGGAAGGCTTGCGGAACGGCGTGGGCCGGCGGCCGGGAATCGGCCGCGGGACGACTTCGGGTGCGGACCGCCGTCCGCACCCGAAGCACCCCTCATCCCTTTTCCCATGGCCGCTCGGCCCGTCCAGCGGGTCTCCGCGCCGATCGTCCTCAAACCCCTCGATCCGCGCTCGCGTCGATCCCCGATCCCGCGCCCCCTCCCCGCATACAACGGCCTACGGCGGGTACTGCGGGGCGCGACGGACGCTGTCCGGTCCCCTGCCGGCCCACGGCAGGACCCGCGGAGAAAGCGAGGAGCCATGGCACAACTCGTGCGGGAAGTCATGACGGCCGGTGTGGCCGCTGTCCGCCCGGACGCCTCCCTCGTCGAAGCGGCGCGTCTGATGCGCACCCTGAACGTGGGCGATGCCCTGGTGGCCGACGGCGACCGGATCGTCGGCGTCGTCACCGACCGCGACATCACCGTGCGCGCCGTCGCGGACGGGATCGACCCGGTGACCGTCAGCGCGGAGTCCGTGTGCACGGCGGATCCGGTGTGTATCGACCCCGACGCGGAGGTCTCGACCGCCGTACGGCTCATGCGGACGCACGCGGTGCGTCGGCTGCCCGTGGTCGAGGACGGCCGTCCGCTGGGGATGGTGAGCGTCGGGGACCTCGCCGTGGCACAGGACCCGGAGTCAGCACTCGCGGACATCAGCATGGCCGAGGGGAAGCCCTGACCGGCTCCCCGGCCGTCCCATCGAAGGAGCGACACTCATGAAGATCGCATTTCTCGTGGCGCCCGAAGGCATCGAGCAGGTCGAACTCACGGAGCCGTGGCAGGCCGTCAAGGCCGCGGGCGACACTCCGAGCCTTGTCTCCACCCAGTCCGGCCGTGTCCAGGCCTTCAACCATCTCGACAAGGCGGACACGTTCCCCGTGGACCAGGTCGTGGGCGAGGCATCCGTCGACGAGTTCGGCGCTCTCGTGCTGCCGGGCGGAGTCGCGAATCCGGATGCCCTGCGTATGGACGAGCGGGCGGTCGCCTTCGTCCGCGCGTTCTTCGACGCGGGCAAGCCCGTCGCGGCCATCTGCCACGCCCCCTGGACCCTGATCGAGGCGGACGTGGTCGGCGGCCGGACGGTGACCTCCTGGCCCAGCCTGCGGACGGACCTGCGCAACGCCGGCGCCACCTGGGTGGACGAGCAGGTGCAGGTCTGCACGTCCGGCCCGAACACCCTGATCACGAGCCGTAAGCCGGACGACCTGAAGGCGTTCAACGCCGCGTTCACCGAGGAGTTCGCCAAGGTCTCGGCCGGCTGACGAACCGCCCGTACGGCGGCCGCCGGGCAGGACATTAACGGCCGGCCGCCGGGCAGGGCGCTACCGGCCGGCCGTGCTCCCGTTCAGCGGGAAGCGCGGCCGGCCCGTCCCTGCCGTGGCCGCGGCCGACCGCCCACCGCTCACCCCGCGTCCGGCCCGGCCTCCGACCGTTCCCGCGCACCCGCCCGCGTCCTACCCGGTGACACCGAGCGCTCGGGGTGGCGGCGCAGATACTCCTCCTCCAGCTGCGCCATCCGGGTGGTGTGTGCGGTGAGTGCGGCGGGCGAGCCGTGCAGCAGTGTGTCGTGCCGGCTGCGGTGGATGGTCTCCAGCTCCCGGATGAGCTCCTGCTCGCCGAGGCTGCCGGCGTCGATGCCCCTGGGCTCGTTCTCGGCCTGCGTCATGACAGCCGTGCTCCTTCCGTTCGGCGGTTGCCGTGTCGGTCCTGTGCAGACAGGTACCCACCCCGACCCACTATCCGGCCCACGTGTGGACGGCCCGTGCAACTCGGATCTCTCACGCTCCCTGAGCGCCCCGGACCTGCGCCGGTGTCCGTCAGGGCATGGACCGGGCCGACGAGGCGGACACCGGCCGCCCTGTGCGCTCAGCCCGCGGCCTGCCGCGGGCTGAGCGCACAGGGCACGGACGAACACCGGCAGGGCCGCCTACGAGGCGCTCATGGCCCCGGAGACCGTGCGAACGCGGAGGTCTCCCGCGGGCCGCCGGGCGACTGCCCCACGTGCCCGCTCGGCGGGCTCGGCGCCCTGCCGCGCGGGCCGTACCAGGACGAGGAACGCGCCTGAGCGCTCCGCTGCCCGGCGCCCGGCCCGGGTCCCGGTGCCCCGGTGCGCGACTCGCGGGGAGGCGGACCTGAGGGGACTATGAGGAGGAGCCGGATCCCGGCTGCACCCGCCCCCTGGCCCGCGGCCGCACGTTTCGGGGCACGTCGAGGACGCCGCGTAACCTCAGGACACGAGTGTTGTGATGGACAAGAAGAGATTTGCCCACGCCGCCGGCACAGCGTCGAGCGCGGACATGGTCGGCACACCCTGCTGGGTCAGCCTCATGGCCCGCGACCTGCGCGCCTCCCAGGAGTTCTACGGCGCCGTCCTCGGCTGGAAATTCCGCCGGGCGGCCCTCGGCGACGAGTTCAGCGTCGCCTTCTCCGACGGAACGCCGGTCGCCGGCATCGGGGCGCTGGCGCCCCGCCTCCAGGTCGCCGTCGCCTGGACGCCGTACTTCGCCGTCGCCGACGCGGACGTGGCGGCCTCACGCATCCGCGAGCGCAGCGGCACGGTCGCCGTCGGCCCGCTCGCCTTCTCCCTCGGTCGCGGAGCCCTCGCCGCCGACCGTGAGGGTGCCGTCTTCGGCATCTGGGAGGGAGCGCTCCTGCCCGACTGGCAGTCCGGCCACAAGGACGCTCCCGCCTGGCTCCTGCTGCGCACCCGCAACGCCTTCGACGCCGCGATCTTCTACGGCGAGGTCCTGGACTGGGCCGGGGACAGCCCGGGCGGCTGCGAGGTCAGCTACGAGAACGACGAGGTGGTTCTCCTCAACAACGGTCATGTGCTGGCGCGGCTGAACTCCGGCGCGGTGGAGGCGGCACCCGACCCGCTCGTCAGGCCCCGCTGGGACGTGCACTTCCCCGTCGCCGACCTCGACGCCACGACACGCGCGGTCCGCGACCACGGCGGCACGGTGATGGCGGAGCGGCTGACCCGCGAGGGCAGGGACGCCGCGATCCGGGATCCCGACGGCGCCCTGTTCACCCTCACCAGCCGCACCGAGACGGGAAGCGGCGCCGGGAGCTGATGGGCCCAACCTGCCCGGCGCCTGCGCTTCCTCGCGCGAAGGGAACGTGCTGAGGGGGTACCGCGGTCCGGCGGACCGAAACACGTCGGGGTGGACGGACCCGGAGGTGGGCGTGTCCTCCCCGGCCGTGGGAATGAGCGGAATGAGGATGCCGTCCACCGTGCGGGACGGCTCGACCTGGCCGGAAGGGATGCGGGCATGTCGGGGATGAGTGACGAGCAGGCGGGCACCGAGAACACCGCCGGCGCGTCATGGGCTGCCTCGGACGAGGAGCAGTACCGGGCCGTGAGCGCGGAGGCCGAGTCCGCGGAGCTGCGCAAAGAGGTCGACGGACTGCGGCAGGCGCTCGCCTCGCACCCGGTCATCGACATGGCGCGAGGAATCGTCATGGCCACCGCGGCCTGCACACCGGAGCAGGCCTGGCAGCTGCTGGTGGACGTCTCCCAGCACAGCAACGTCAAGCTGCGCGAGGTGGCCCGGCACATCGTGGACAGCGTCAACGGACCGCCGCCTCCCCCGGCCGTACGCACCGCACTGCGCGCCGCGATCGCGGCCCTGCCCGGGCGCACCGGGTAGGGCGCAGCGGCCGGGCTCGTGAGGGCCCTCGCAGGCAGTGCCGCTCCGGGCCCGTCCCCGTAGAATCCGCAGCGGGTGCGCTCACACGGTGTCGCGCCTCTCTGCCGGGATGGGAGAGTCCGTGAGCACGTCCGCACAGGGTCCTTCCGGCGCAGGCCGGGAGCGGGAAGATCTGTCCGCGGCCGTGGCCGAGCTGTCCGCGCGGAACGCGGATCTGCGGGCCGAACTCGTGCGACGGCATCTGCTGGACCTGGCGACCGGAGTACTGGTGACCCGGCTGGCCACCTCCCCCTCCGAGGCCGCCGAGCAGCTGGCCCGGCTGGCCGCCGAAACCGGCCTGAGCACGGAGGACTTCGCCGCCGACGTGGTGAACGGCGTCGCGGGTACGGTCGCGGTCACTGCCCCGCCGGCCACGGCGGTCCCGTCGCCCGACGCGTACGCCGACAGGGGACCGCACGGCGACGAGGCGCGCCGGATGCGTCGTGCGATGACGGACGCGGAGGCCCAGCACACCGTCGAGGAGGCCGCCGCCTCCCTCCTGGACGGCGCGCTCAGGCCTCTGGGGGTGCAGAGCCTGTGGCTGTGGCGGCGGACCGGCTCGGGATGCCTCCAGCTCGCCGGGCACGCCGGCGTCGGGGCCACCGAGGCGTCGCAGTGGCGGTGGATCCCGCCGTCGCTTCCCGCGTCGTTCCGGCCGGCTCTGCTGGAGGGCTCGCCGGTCTGGCTCTCGGCGGGTCCGCCGCCCGACGAGGTGCTGCCGGGCCCGGCGCCGCAGGCGGCGCGTGCGGTGCTGCCCCTGCGGCTGAGGGGTACGACCGTCGGGGTGGCCCTTGCGGTCTGGCCCGACCGCGCCGAACTCGACGGGCCGGTGCGCCGCGCGCTGACCGATCTGATGGACGTGGCCGCGCGGGTCCTGACGGCTCCGGTGTGGGAGCCCGCCCAGCTGCCGGCGCTGGACGAAATGCTCGACGCGATGGCCCACCCCGCGCTCACGCTCGTACGCGATCCGGAGACGGGGGCTCTCGCGGTCGAGCACCTCAACCAGGCGGCTGTGGAAGCCCTCGGCGTCGCGGGACACACCACCGGTCAGCTGCTGAGCAGGACGCTTCCCCTGCTCCACGCGCCGATCGCGGAGCTGGCCGAGCTGGCGCACTCCACCTCGTCGCTCCAGCGGGCCTCCAGGCTGCCCGCGGTCGATCACGCCGACGGGGCGGTTCCGCTGCTCGATGTGCGGGTGCTGCCCGCCGGGGCGGAACGGACCGTCGTCCTGTGGCACAGCAGCACCGACCGGGGCACGGCTGCCACCCGTGCCGTCGCCAGACTCCAGGGCGTCGCACCGTTCGAGGACAACCTGCTGACCGGCACGTCCACATGGGGCGAGCAGGCGTACGGCATCTTCGGGGTCCCCAGGGACGCGCCCCCGGTCCCGCTCACGGAGCTGTACCAGTGGGTCCATCCGGAGGACGACGAGGACCTGACCGAGCTGCTGCGAACCCTCAGCCGGCGGCGCAGGGGCGCCGCCACGGTGATCCGTGTGGTGCGGGACGACGGCCGGCAGCGGCATGTGCGCATCACCGCCGAACCGCTGCTGGACCAGAGGGCTCTCATCGGGATCTCCGGCATCTACCAGGACGTCTCCGCCGAGTTCCACACCGAGGTGGCCCTGTCGGCGACCTTCGACCAACTGACCGCCGTCCAGGCGCAGGCGGCCCTGCGTCATCGCCTCGCGCTCCAGCTCCAGCAGGCGATCGTTCCGGAGATGCCCGCCCTGGAGGTACTGCCCGGACTCCAGGCCACCGCCCGCTACCGGCCCGCGATTCAGGAGTACCGCGTCGGGGGCGACTGGTACGACGTGCTGCCTCTGCCGGACGGGAAAGTCCTCGTCGCCGTCGGGGACATCGCCGGGCACGGCATCGACTCCGCCACCGGCATGGTCGCCCTGCGCAACGCGCTCCGCGGTCTGGCCTTCACCGGCCACACGCCCGGACGTCTGATGTCCTGGCTGAACGAGGTCACGATCCACACCCAGGGACGCCCGACCGCGACCGCCGTGTGCGCGCTCTACGACCCGGCGGATCGCACCCTGCGCTGGGCGAGCGCCGGCCATCTGCCGTTGCTGCTGCTCCGCGAGGGGCACGCGCAGTTGCTGGTCCCGCCGAAGAACATCCTTCTGGGGGCCACTCCGGACGCCCGGTACGAGGAGATCACGACCCAACTGAAGCCGGGCGACACACTGCTGCTGTTCACCGACGGTCTCATCGAGCGCCGCCGCGACGCCCTCGACGAAGGCCTCCAGTCGCTGCTGCTGACGGCGGAGGAACTGGCCGGGCGGGAGATCGACGACCAGGTGGACCGGCTGCTGGGCGCCGCGACGGGCGACACCGACGACGACACGAGTCTGATCGCGGTACGGGTGCTCTGATCGCGGTACGGGTGCGCTGAACGTCCGAGGGCCGCTTACAGGCGCCGGGCTACAGGCGCCCCGTCCGCAGGCGCTGGGCTTCCGGCGGTCCCGTCCGCAGGAGCCGGGCTGCCTGCGGTCCCGTCCGCGGGTGCTCACTCCCGGGAGCCGCGGCCGTCCCGGGCCAGCAAGCTGCGGATCTTCGTCATCAGATAGTCCGTGTCCACCGGCTTGGCCACGTAGTCGTTGGCTCCCGCGGCCAGCACCTCGGCCCGGTCACCGGGCATGACCTTGGCGGTGACCGCGATGATCGGCACCTCGGCGAACCGGGGGATTCGCCGGATGGCGCCCATCGTGGCGATGCCGTCCATGCCGGCCATCATCACGTCCATCACGATGAGATCGACGTGCTCGTGGGCTTTCAGTATCTCGATCCCCTCCTGGCCGCCGGCCGCCTGGAGCACCAGCATCCCTTCGTGCTCCAGGACTTCGGCGAGGGCGAAGACATTGCGGGTGTCGTCGTCGACCACCAGCACGGTGGCGCCCGGAACCCGGCCATCCGTCCGCGGGAGGGTCCGGGTCTGCGCTTCCGCCCGTTCCGCCGTGGCGGGCACCCGGGGTGCGGCCAGGGCGTGGACCGGCAGATAGAGCGTGAAGCGGCTGCCCTCGCCCAGGGTGCTCTCGGCGGTGATGGTGCCGCCGAGGAGCTGGGCGACCTCGCGGCTGATGGAGAGCCCGAGGCCGGTGCCGCCGTATCGCCGTGATGTGGTGCCGTCCCCCTGCTGGAAGGCCCCGAAGACGGTCTGCAGCCGGTCCGCGGGGATACCGATGCCCGTGTCGGTGACCCGGAAGGCCAGGGTCGCCCCGCTGTCGCGCAGGGCGAGCGGAAGTTCGTCCGCGTCGGCGTTCTCGATGCGCAGTTCGACCCGGCCGCGCTCGGTGAACTTCAGCGCGTTGGACAGCAGATTGCGCAGTACCTGACGGAGCCGGGACTCGTCGGTGGTCAGCTGGGCGGGTATGTCCGCGGCAGCCGTGACCCGGAACTCCAGCTCACGTTCGCCGGCTACCGGCCGGAAGGTCGCCTCCACGTAGTCGAGGAGCTGCGCCGGCTCGAACGCCTCCGGGTGGACGTCCATCTTTCCCGCTTCGACCTTGGAGAGATCCAGGATGTCGTTGATCAGCTGGAGCAGGTCGGAGCCGGCCGAGTGGATGACCTCGGCATAGTCGACCTGCTTCTCCGTGAGATTGCCCTCCAGGTTCTGGGCGAGCAACTGGGCGAGTATCAGCAGGCTGTTGAGCGGTGTCCGCAGCTCGTGGCTCATGTTGGCGAGGAACTCGGACTTGTACATCGAGGTCCGCGAGAGCTGCTGCGCGCGGTCCTCCAGTTCCTGCCGGGCCTGCTCGATCTCCAGGTTCTTGCGCTCGATGTCACGGTTGCGGTCGGCGAGCAGTGCCGCCTTCTCGCGGAACGCCGCGTTGGAGCGCTGGAGTTCCTCCTGTCGTGACTGCAACTCCGCCGAGCGGGTGCTCAGTTCGGCGGTGAGGCGCTGGGACTGCTCCAGCAGCTCGTCGGTGCGCAGATTGGCGATCAGCGAGCTGACGTTGACCCCGACGGTCTCGATGAACTGGTCGAGGAAGTCGCGGTGGATGCGGGTGAAAGGGCGCAGGGCGGCCAGTTCGATGACCCCCAGCACCTGGTCCTCGACCACGATGGGGAGGACGAGGAGGCTGCTCGGCTCCATGCTGCCGGAGCCGGAGGCGATGGTGGCGTATCCGGGCGGAAGGTCGTCGACGGCGATGGTGCGCCGGCTGCGGGCGGCCTGTCCGACGAGCGACTGCCCGAACAGGAAGCGGCGCGGGCCGGCCGAGGGGTCGTCGGGCGAGCCGTAGGCGGCGGTCATGACGAGTTCCGGACCGCGGTCGCTCTCGTGGGTGAGGAAGAACCCGCCGTACTGCGCCGAGACCAGCGGCGGTACGTCGTCCATGATGAGTTCGGCGATGGCCGGCAGGCTGCGGGTGCCCTGCATCAGGCCGGACACGCGGGCCAGGTTCGTCTTCAGCCAGTCCTGTTCCTCGTTGGCCCGGATGGTCTGCCGCAACGACTCGACCATGGCGTTGATGTTGTCCTTGAGGTCTCCGACCTCGCCGGGCGCCACGACGGTGATGGACCGCGTCAAGTCGCCCTCGGCGACCGCGCTGGTCACCTCGGCGATGGCGCGGACCTGCCGGGTGAGGTTCTGGGCCAGCTCGTTCACGTTCTCGGTGAGGCGTTTCCAGGTGCCGGAGACGCCCTCGACCTCGGCCTGGCCGCCGAGACGGCCCTCCCGGCCGACCTCGCGGGCCACTCGGGTGACCTCGGCGGCGAACGAGGACAACTGCTCGACCATGGTGTTGATGGTGGTCTTGAGCTCCAGGATCTCCCCGCGCGCGTCGACGTCGATCTTGCGGCTCAGGTCACCGCGCGCGACCGCCGTCGTCACCTGGGCGATGTTACGGACCTGGTTGGTCAGGTTGTTCGCCATGGAGTTGACGTTGTCGGTGAGGTCCTTCCAGGTCCCGGACACACCGCGGACGGTCGCCTGACCGCCCAGGTTTCCCTCTGTCCCCACTTCTCTGGCGACCCGGGTGACCTCCTCGGCGAACGAGGACAGCCGGTCCACCATCGTGTTGATGGTCTCCTTGAGCTCCAGGATCTCCCCGCGGGCGTCGACCCTGATCTTCTGGGTGAGGTCGCCGCGCGCGACCGCGGTGGCGACCTGCGAGATGTTGCGGACCTGGGAGGTGAGGTTGTCCGCCATGGTGTTGACGCCGGTGGTCAGCTCCCGCCAGACGCCGCTGACCCGGGGCTCGCGCGCGTGGCCGCCGAGCAGGCCCTGGCCCCCGACCTCGTTGGCGACGCGGGTGACCTCGGAGGTGACCAGTGACAGTTGCTCCACCATGCCGTTGTAGACGATCGCGATCTCGCCCAGGAGACCCTCGGCGTCGTCGGGCAGCCGGGCGGACAGATCGCCGTCGCGTACGGCCGTGAGCCCCGCGAGCAGCTTGCGCAGCCCCTCCTCGCTGAGCTGGGCAGCGGGGGGCGTCCGGCGCGGATCGGGCGTCCGGTCCGGCACATCCATCATCGACCTCGCCTGTCATGGTGCACGGCGCCGCACCGGCCGCGCCGTGAGAGGACTGCCATGGGGTTGACCGTGGTGAACGGCGGTTTTCGACTCCACTGTGGCACGCCGCCATTCCCGCGACACCCGGAACTGCGTACAGATGTTCCCCTCCGGGCGGCGGCCCGGCCCGTGCCGTCCCGTGGGGCGTCCGGGCAGCCACACATCCCGGCCGAAACATCGCGAAGCGACTAAAATGGGACTTTCTCAGCAGGAAGCTCAGACGACGGTCCCGTTGTATCCGACAGCGCCGGCCTCCGCCCCGTCGAAGGAGCCCCATGTCCAGCACCCTCGCCGTTCCGGCGACCGTGGAACTCCCCGACCCCGGTTCCGTCAGCACGGCGGACGCCAAGGAACTCTCGGCGGCACTGTTCGAGCGCATGGCGACGCTGGACGAAGGAACAGCGGAGTACGCCTACGCCCGGAACACCCTCGTCGAGCTCAATCTCAGCCTGGTGAAGTTCGCCGCGACCCGGTTCCGCAACCGGGCGGAGCCCATGGAGGACATCATCCAGGTGGGCACGATCGGGCTGATCAAGGCGATCAACCGGTTCGACACCGAGCGCGGCGTGGAATTCGCCTGCTTCGCCCTGCCGACCATCGTGGGCGAGATGAAGCGCTTCTTCCGTGACACCAGCTGGGCCGTCAGGGTGCCGCGCAGGCTCCAGGAGCTGCGGATCGACCTGGCCAAGGCCGTCGACGTGATGGAACAGGACCTGGGACGCCGGCCGACGACCGCCGAGCTCGCCGAACGGCTCGCCATCACCGAGGAGGAGATCGTCGAGGGCGAGCGGGCGTCGAACGGCTATGTCGCGCGTTCCCTGGACGTCCCGGCGAACGAGGACGACGGCACGGTAGGAGCCCTCACCCGCAACCTCGGCTGCGAGGACAGGTCCTACGACATCGTGGACTGCCTGGAATCCCTGAAGCCGCTCATCGCCGCGCTGGACGAGCGGGACCGGCTCGTACTGTCCCTGCGCTTCGGCGACGAGCTGACGCAGTCGGAGATCGGCGACCGTCTCGGCCTCTCGCAGATGCATGTATCGCGTCTGCTGGCCCGCATCCTCGGCACGCTGCGCGACGGACTGCTGAGCGACGAGCCTCCCGCCGAAGGCCCTACCGAGCCCGCGTTCCCGCCTCCCGGTCCGGCGACGTGACCTGGACCCAGACGATCTTTCCGCCGTCCGTCGCGGCCCAGCCCCAGCTCTGCGACAGACGCTCCAGCACGATCAGTCCGTGACCACCGGGCAGGGACACCTCCCTGGGCCGCGGATGCGGCGGCTGCGCGCTGGGGTCGGCGACCTCGATCCGCAGACCGTCGGGGCCGTGGTGCAGCACCAGCTCGGTGGGTCCGCCGGCATGCAGACACGCGTTGGTGGCCATTTCCGAGACGAGCAGCAGCACATCCTCGACGACCGCTCCGCGCTCCCCCACCGCCGGCGTCCATCCCCAGTCGTCGAGGGCTTGGGCGGTGAAGTCGCGACATCGGCTCACCACGCCCCTCGTCCCGAACAGGGCGAGACGACGTGTCTGCCCTTGTCCACGGAGGCTTGCACCCATCAGATCCTCCGCTAGGTCGGCCGCTCGTCCGCCAGAGCCTCGTCCAGGCCGGCGTACACCCGGAACACCGCATGGGCACCGGTGATGTCGAACATGCGTGCCACCGGAGGCCGAAGCGCGGCGAGCTCCAGGCGGCTTCCTGCTTCGCGCGCCGTCAGACGCGCCCGGAGGAGGACGTTCAGGCCGGTCGAGTCACAGAACTGCAGATCCCCGCAGTCGACCACGACACGCTCGGGAGCGGCCGCCAGACACTGCTGAAGGGCCTCACGCAGGGGCTCCGCGGTGTCGTGATCGAGTTCGCCCGTGAGCAGCACGACCACGGTCGTCCCGCCGGGGCGCACCTCGACGCCGAAGCGTCCGTCCGTCGCGTCCTCCCCCGGTGGCTGCCCGGATTCTCCCGAGACCATGGGGCTCTCCCGCCTTTCTGCCGTGAATCCGGCCGCCCACCCGCACCGGGTGCGCGCCGCGTGGAGACCGGCAGAACGCACCCGTCGCCGCCGGTGGGACAGCGCTCCCGGTGCTTCCCCGGATGTACGCAAAGTGCCCGGCAAGCCTGCCTCAAAACGCGCCGACCGCGTACCGGCCCGGGAGAGCACGGCGGACGTACCTCCTGACGCCCGGTCACACGGCCGGCGCGCTCGGCGGCCCACCGGGCTCCGTCGGCCGCAGCTCACCGCCCTTGTCCCGCAGCTCGCCGCCCTTGGCCTTCACCGCGGAGAGCGGGGTGGCGATGTCCTCCAGGGACTTCTGCTCGGCGGCCACGGCGAAGAACACCGCCACCAGGCCGGCCAGCACCATCAGCGTGGCTCCGATGCAGAAGGCGAGCACGGCGTCGGCGACGACTCCGCTCTCCGTCAGTTCGGCGAAGATCAGCGGGCCGGAGATTCCACCGGCCGCCGTGCCGATGGCGTAGAAGAACGCAATCGACATGGCCCGGGTCTCCATCGGGAAGATCTCGCTCACCGTGAGGTACGCCGAGCTGGCACCCGCCGACGCGAAGAACAGCACGACGCACCAGCACAGGGTCATCGTCGTCGCGTTGAGCCAGCCGGCCCCGAACAGCCAGGCCGTGACGAACAGCAGGACGCCGGAGAGGATGTAGGTGCCCGCGATCATCGGACGCCGGCCCCAGGTGTCGAACAACCGGCCCAGCAGCAGCGGGCCGAGGAAGTTGCCGAAGGCGATGACGGCGAAGAAGTAGCCGGTCGTACTGCTGGAGACATCGAAGAACTTCACCAGGATCGAGCCGAAACCGAAGGTGATCGCGTTGTAGAGGAACGCCTGGCCGATGAAGAGCGCGAAGCCGAGGGTCGCCCGCCGGGGATAGTCGCGGAAGACGCTTCTGCCGATCTCGACGAACCCGATGCTGCGCCGCTGTTCGATGGTGATCTCGGTCGCGGGTTCCGGCAGCGGCCGTCCGGTTTCCTCCTCGATCTCGCGCTCGACCTGGTCGACGAGTTTCTCCGCCTCCTTCGACTGCCCGTGGATGAACATCCAGCGCGGGCTCTCCGGCACATGGCGGCGTACGAGCAGGATGACGAGGCCGAGGACGACACCGAGGGCGAACGTCAGCCGCCAACCGAGGTCCTTGGGGAAGATGTCGGTGTTCAGGGCGAGGACCGACAGCAGAGCGCCGCCCATGGCGCCGAGCCAGTAACTCCCGTTGATGATCAGGTCGACGCGCCCGCGGTACTTGCTGGGGATCAGCTCGTCGATGGCCGAGTTGATGGCCGCGTACTCACCGCCGATGCCGAAGCCGGTCAGGAAGCGGAAGAGGAAGAACCACCAGACGGAGAACGAGACGGCGGTCAGCGCGGTGGCCGCGAGGTAGACCGCGAGGGTGATCAGGAACAGCTTCTTGCGGCCGTAGCGGTCGGTGAGCCGGCCGAAGAACAGGGCGCCCGAACAGGCGCCCGCCACATAGAGGGCCGCGGCCATGCCGGTGACCTGGGCGTCGCTGATCGCCAGTCCGCTGCCGTCCTCGGAGAGCCGGCTCGCGATGTTGCCGACGACGGTCACTTCCAGACCGTCGAGGATCCACACGGTGCCGAGACCGATCACGATCATCCAGTGCCAGCGCGACCACGGCAGCCGGTCCAGTCTCGCGGGGACCTTGGTGGTGATGGTCCCGGTGGCCGCTTCTCCGCCAGAGCTCATGGGCAGTGCCTCCTCGGGGGCGGTCTTCCGTTCACCGCCCATGACGCCGCATGCGGGTACCCGAAGGCCAAACCCGGTAAACGGGGCCGTACACAGCCCGTGGGCCCGGTTCTTGGGGGCGACCAGGCCGACGCGGCCAGAGGGGGGACGGCCGGGTCAGCGGGCCGCCCGTACGCGCTCGCGCCGCCGTTCCTTGACCCACTCACGGGCCGCGGCGATTCTCGGGTACTTCTCGCGCTGCTCCCGCGCGGCGCGGTCGAGCTCCTCCATGAGGCGCTGGGAGCGGTGTTCCGGGGCGAGTTCGTCGAGGATGCGGTCGATCTCGGTGAGGAGCGCGCCGTGGAGCTGCCAGTGGCGCGGATGGCGCTGCACGCCCTCGAGGAGCAGCTGGGCCGCCCGTTCGCGACGGCTGGCGGCCGCCGCCAGGTCCCCGGCCAGCCGGGTCTCCGCCGCCTCGGCCGCCTCGCTCGTCTGTGTGGTGACGAGAACGGCGAAGCTGACGAGGGCGTCGGCGGCATGCCCCAGCAGATCCTCCAGTTCGCGGCCCACCTCGGGGGGAAAGAGGTCCTCCTCGTCCCGTGCCTTGGCGAGGTCGGTCATGGTCCTGGCGAGGACGCGCAGGACGACCGCGCAGATCTCCAGGGTGTCGAGTCCGGTCCGCAGCACGACGCGGTGCAGCAGCCCTTCCTTGACCCGGGGGTTGAGCCTCAGGCTGTCCTCGGCCTGGCGCAGGGCGGCGTCGACGTCGGCGATGTCGTGGTCGAGGCGGCGTGCCTCGTGGAGCCGCGCCGCGGCGTCCGCGACAGGCGTGGGGGTGGTCAGCTCCTCACCGAGCCTCAGCAGCAGTTGCCGCATCCGCCGGGCCAGATCGGAGATGGACTCCCCCGCCGTGCTCACCCACACCGGTGGCACGAAAAGGACGTTGAACAGCAGCCCGACGGCGGCGCCGATGACCGTTTCGAGGATGCGGTCCCAGGCGGTGTCGGCCACCTGCGTCACCCCGAGGACGAGCATGGCGCTGATCGCGACCTCGGGGACGAATTCACTCACCCGGACCATCCGGCCGACGACCAGGGACGCCAGGATGATCAGCCCGAGGCTCCACCAGCTGAGGCCGACGAGCACGCTGAAGCCGATGGCGAGGAGCACACCCGCGACGACCGCGTTCACGCGTCGGACGCCGGTGGTCAGCGTGGAGTACAGGGTCACCTGGACGACGAGAAGGGCCGTCAGGGGTGCGGTGAGCGGGGCCGGTTCGCTGCTCAGCTGGAGGGCGACGATGTAGGCGATGGTGGCGGCCGCGGTCGAGCGGACGGTCTGGACGACGACAGGCTCGCGGTACCGGTGGAAGAGTTCGACGACCGGCGTTCGTGCAGATTCGCGCATGTCAGGCACGTGGACCGGGCGCGCTCACCGCTTGGTGCGACGTCGGTGGCTGGTGTCGCACCAGGGGTAGGTCCGACTGCGCCGGCAGGTGCACACCGCGACCGTGAACCGGTCGGACGTCACCGTGGTGCCGTCGTCGAGGACGACCTCGACCGGACCTTCGACGAGCACCGGGCCGTTCTCGGTCACGGTCACACGGCGCGGCCGCTCGGCCGCCTCGTCGTCCCGCCGGTCCGTCGGGGGCGGCTCGTTCGCGTTCCTCATGTGACTGAGGTGCCCGTTGAGATCGCGCCGTCACAGGGAGCGGCAGTTTTCAGATGAACCTACAACTGGGCCGATCCCCCGGGCGGCCTCGTTTCACCGGCAGCGTGTGGGGGACTCGGAGCGCGCGGAGGACATCCCTCCCCGATACGGCCCCAACAGTACGGAGTGCCTGATGAGCACCGAAACAGGACTGCGGGTGGTGGTCACCGGAGCCACCGGGAACGTCGGCACGAGTGTGGTGAGGGCCCTCGGCACCGACCCACAGATCGCCTCCGTCCTCGGGCTGGCGCGCCGGATCCCCGACATGACCGCTCCCGGGACCACCTGGGCGTCCGTCGACCTGTCCGAGACGTCGGCGCCGGACGCACTGCGCCGCCATTTCGCCGATGCCGACGCGGTCATCCATCTCGCCTGGCGCTTCCAGCCGACGCACGACCCCGTGGTCACCTGGCAGAGCAACGTCCTCGGCTCACTCGCCGTGTTCGACGCCGTCGTGGCCGCGGGCGTGCCCGCCCTGGTCCATGCCTCATCGGTGGGGGCGTACTCCCCCGGCCCGAAGACCGCCCCCGGAGTCGACGAGTCCTGGCCCACGCACGGCTGGCCCGACGCCGCGTACTGCCGGGAGAAGTCCTACCTCGAGCGGGTCCTGGACACCTACGAGCGGCAGCACCCGCAGATCCGGGTCGTCAGGATGCGGCCCGGATTCCTCTTCAAGGAGACAGCGGCGAGCGAACAGCGCCGCATCTTCGGCGGCCGCCATCTGCCGGGGCCGCTGATCCGGCCGGACCTGCTGCCGTTCGTACCGGACCTGGAGGGACTGCGCTTCCAGGTGATGCACACCGACGACGCCGCCGAGGCCTACCGGCTGGCGCTGCTGAACGACGTGCGCGGCGCGTTCAATCTCGCCGCCGATCCGCCGGTCGACGCGAAGGTGCTGGCCGGACTGCTGGACGCCCGGATCGTACGGCTGCCCCGCCGGGCGGTACGTGCGGCCGTTGCTGCGGCCTGGGGACTGCACGCCGTGCCGGCCTCGCCGCATCTGTTCGACGCGGTGCTGCGACTGCCCCTGCTGAACACGACCCGCGCGCGGGAGGAGCTCGGGTGGCGGCCCGAGTGGTCCGCGACCGAGGCGATCGAGGAGTTCCTGCGCGGGGTGCGGAAGGGTTCCGGCGAGGCGACCGCACCGCTTCAGGGGCACAAGGCGGCCTGAGGCGCAGGGTCGAGCAACACAGCGCCGCGATCGGCCTGGCACGGCAGCGCGCCCGGAGCAGCGGGGTGACCGGGCCGACGGCCCGCTCAGCCGCTCCGGCGTTGCTCGATGTCCGCGATCGGGCTGCTGCCCAGCTGTTCCAGCAGGTCCGCGGCGTTCCGGTACACGGCCCTCGCGCCGGCCTTCTCCAGATCCGCCCGTGGGATGCCGCCGCTGAGCACCCCCACCCCGACGACGTTCGCGGCTGTGGCCGCCTTCATGTCCCACACGGAGTCGCCGATGAACACGGCTCGGTCGGCGGACACCCCGGCGAGTTCCAGGGCCTGTTCGATCGGTTCGGGGGCGGGCTTGCCCTGCTCGACATCGTCGGCGCTCGTCGTCGCGGTGATGGCGTCGTCAGCGTCGATCGCGCGCCGCAGAGCGGCGAGTTCGTCCCCAGCCGCCGAGGTGGCGAGTACCACCTTCCACCCGGACTCGGCGAGCTCCCGCAGCAGATCGGGCGCCCGCTCCAGCGGCGCGAGGCGGTCGAAGAACGTTCCATAGAGCACCTTGTGTGCGGTGATCACGGTCTCGTCCCCGTCGGTGTCCCGGTCGTCCCCGAGCAACCGGGTGACCAGGTCATGGCTCGGCAGACCGAGAGCCCGGTGGATGTCCCACATCTCCACCCGGTGGCCGGACTGCCTGAACGCCTCCCACCAGGCCGTCACATGGAGGTGGTTGGTGTCGGCAAGGGTGCCGTCGACATCGAAGACCGCCGCGCGATCCATGGACTGCTCCTTCTTCCGCTCAGGGGTGCCGCTCGGCAGGTCTACCGCTCGGGTACGTCGAGCGGGTGGGCGATCAGCGCGTAGGCGGTCCGGTACAGATTGGCCGCCATCGTGCGTCCGGTCCGGTGGGACCACTCGTGCCCGCGTTCGTCGTCGAGATAGTCGGGGCCCGGCCCGGGGCCGAGATGCCAGTACGTCCACGACTGCCCCGGGATCGTGTAGCCGATGTCGCCGAGCGCGCCCGTGATCTCGCTGATGACATGGTGCGCGCCGTCCTCGTTGCCCGTGACCACCACACCCGCCACGCGGTTGTAGGCGACCGGCCGCCCCTCGTGGTCCTGCTCGGACGTCAGCGCGCTCATCCGTTCCAGGACGCGCTGCGCCACGGACGAGGGCCTGCCGAGCCAGGTCGGCGAAGCCACGATCAGGATCTGCGCGCCGAGCAGCTTCCGGAGCACCGCAGGCCATTCGTCCCCGTCCCCCGTGTCCGAGACGACCCCGGGCCTGATGTCCAGGTCGACCGCACGCACATACTCGACGTCGCAGCCCAGCTCGATGAGTCGGTGGCCGACCACCTCCGCGAGGGCGTGAGTGTTGGAGGGGTCGGGCGACCGCTTGAGGGTGCAGTTGACGACGAGTGCCTTCATGCAGCCTTCCTTCCCCGCGAGCGGGCGTCCGGACGGGTGAATCCGTTCCGGGGCGACCGGTGCGGGGGCTTTCGGAACCACCGTGGCGGGCGGCTGTCACGACCTGGGCAGCAGGGGGCCGAGCGGGCCGAGGTCGATGTTCAGGTCGCTGGGCTTGAGCCCGAACTCGTCCCGCAGCACGCCCATCCGGTCCTCCAGGAGCATCAGCGTCAGGCCGATCCGCTCCTCCTGCTCCTCGCTCAGGTCTCCCTGGTCGACCCGGCGCAGGGCCTGGCGCTCCATGAGCTGGCGGAGGAGTTCCACCACGGTCAGGACGAGTTTCGCCAGATCGCGTTCGACGGTGTCGGCGTCGAGATCGAGTTTCCGCGATTCTTCGCTCATGGTGCTCCCTCCCAGGGCGACCGCACCTGCTCGGTGACCGAACTGATGAGGGCCTTGAGATCGATGCGGACCAGGTCGACGTCCGCGATCCGCAGCGTGATGTCGCCGCTGATCACGACACCGCCGGCCAGCAGCCTGTCCAGCAGGTCGACCAGGGCGACCTGGCGCTGCGCGAGGGGCGACCCGTCACCGGCGGTCACTGCTCGTCCTCGTCACCGGCGAAGGAGTACGGCACCCAGGGACCCGTGAGCTCCGCGCTCAGCCCCGGCTCCTGCGGCTTGAGACGGTTCACCGTCTCGACGAAGGCGGCACTCTCCTCCCGCGGTACGAGATAGGCGGCGTTGAGCACGTTGTGGCCTGCCGCCTGGGAGAGCTGGGCCTGCTGCGGACGGTGCAGCCGTACCGCCTCCGCGTGGCGCGCCAGCTCCTCGTGCAGCCGGCGCGACACCACGTCCGCCGACTCCCAGGACCGCTCGCTCGTCCGGCGCTCCTCCAGCCGGCGGCGCAGATAGTCGCGGCCGGTGGCGGGGGCCGGTCCGGCGGCGTCCGACGACTGCGCGGGCGCTTCGGCGTAGACCTTGACGCCCCACTCCACCCGGCCGTCGAGCCGCTCGAGGGTGCGCAGGAACCGGGCGTGCCCGGAGTCCAGCAGGCGCCGCACCCCGTCGTCGTCCCGGCACACGGTCGCGAGGCGGAGCGGCAGCGGGCTGGTGACCGAGGCGAGAGCCGCGACCACGGACTCGTGTGCCCGGGCGGTGTCGCTCAGCCAGTCGAGGTTCTCCAGGTGTGCCTTGAGGGGAGCCTCGTCGAAGTCGTCGGGCGACACCGCCGACACCACGGCGACGAGGTCGCCGTGGCCGAGCGCGTACACCGGGGCCCCGGCCACCCCCAGGAGATCCTTGGGAAGCGCGGCCTGGAAGGGCCGGGCCACGGCGTACACATAGCGCAGTTCGTTCATGCGGATTCCCTACGCTCCTTCTTCGTCTCCGCACTGTCCACCGCCGGCTGCACCGCCTCTTCCAGTTCGGCGATACGGCGCTGGAGCCGTTCGTTCTCGGCGGCCAGTTCGTTGCGGCGGGCACCGGTGGACAGTCCGGGATCGTCCTCCCACCAGTTGATGCCCATCTCCTTCGCCTTGTCGACGGAGGCGACGATCAGGCGCAGCTTGATGGTGAGCAGCTCGATGTCGAGCAGATTGATACGGATGTCACCGGCGATGACGATCCCCTTGTCGAGCACGCGCTCGAGGATGTCGGCGAGGTTCGCGCCTCCGCCGGAGCCGTAGGGATCGGGGAGCCTGCTTGCAGTGGTCATCAGCGTCCACGGCCTCCGGACCCGGCCGGTTCACGCACCGCGTCCTCCTCGACATCTTCCTCTTCTTCCTCGGGGAGCTCGTCCTCCTCGGCGGGCTCCTCCTCGTCCACGGGCTCCTCGGCCTCGTCCTCGTAGACGTACTCCTCTTCCGGTTCCTCTTCCTCCTCCTCCGGAACGTCCTCGTCCGCGTACTCCTCCTCGGGCTCGTCGCCCTCGGCCTCGTCGCGCTGGTCCTGCTCTTCCTGCTCCTGCTCCTCGGCGACGGCGTCGTCGTGACTGACGACGACCTCGCCGTCCCGGATCTCACCGCGCCAGCCGTCCTCGGCCTCGCCGCGCATCGATATGTGGCGGGCGAAGTTCTTGAGGTCGAGCCGGGCCCGGCGGCCCTGGGCGCGCCAGATGTTGCCGGTCTTCTCGAAGAGACCCTTGGGGTAGTACTCCATGACCAGCAGCACCCGGGTCAGGTTCTCGCCGAGTGAATGGAAGGTCACGACGCCCTTGGTGCTGCCCTTGGCGCCCTCGGACGTCCACTGGATGCGGCTGTCCGGGACCTGTTCGGTCGTACGGGCCTTCCAGCTGCGGCTGGACCAGAACACCTTCAGCTGCCAGTCGGACGAGGTGTCGTCGGCCACCGTCGCGCTCTTGACGCCCTTGGCGAAGGTGGAGAAGTCCTGGTAGCGGGTCCACTGGTCGTACGCGTCGCGGACCGACACGCCGACGTCGATGGACTCGATGATGACGATCGGCTTGTTGCCGCCGCCGCTCTTGGACTTGCCCTTGCCGCCGAGGTTCTTGAACACGCCAGTGACCTTGTCCTTGAGGTGGGAGGCACCGAGCTCGACCGCGCTGCGGACCGGGCCCTTGCCCTCCATCGCCTTGCGGCCGCCTTCCAGCGCGAGCTTGGCGAAGCCGGGACTTCTGCCTTCGGCGATGTCATTGAGCTTGTTGGTGCTCTGGCCGAGCTTCCGGCCGGCGGACATGAGCGCCTGCTGCGCCTGCGCCGCCAGGAAGCTCTGCAGCTCCTCCTTCAACCGCTGGACGGCGGGGTTGTCCCCGCTCAGCGGAGACGTCTTCTCAGCCACGGTCCCGGCCTCCCTTCGAGGCGGCCCTCTTCGCGGCGGTCGTCTTGGACGCCGTCTTCTTCGTGGCGCGCCGCGCGGGCGCGGCCGTCTTCTTGGCCGTCGTCCGCCGTGCGGCGGTCTTCTTCTGCGGGGCCGCCTTCTTCTGCGGCTCGCCGCGCTCTTCCTCGTCGCCGCCGTCCTCGTCATCGGCGCTGTCGCGCGCCTCTGCGTCCGCTGCGTCCCCCTCGTCCTCGTCCTCGTCCCGGGAGCCGGGGACGACGCCCTGGATCCGGTCCTGGACGTTCAGCGTGCGGCCGTGCAGCCGGTCGGCGAACCCTTCGAGCTGCCGGTTGACGAGCGCGCCGGTCGCGGCCTTGCCCACGCCGCCGAGGTCCTGCCGCAGCTGATCGCCCAACTCCTTGAACTGCGGGTTGTTCTGCAACTGCTGGGTGACGAACTCCCCGATGGCCTTGGGGCTCAGCTGGAGTCGCTTGCCCGCCACCAGCGTGCCGACGGCAAACGCCAGCTTCGCCTTCTTCGTACGCCCGAGCACGTACCCCGCCCCAACCGCGAGGCCGAGAACCAGCCTGTTGTTCATCATCCCTGCTCTCTGTTCTGCATCTTCTCGAGCCGGTCGAGGAGCTCGTCCTCCCGGCGATCGAATTCGGCTTCGTCGATCTCGCCCGCGTCCAGTTGGTCGGAGAGCCGGGCGAGTTCGCTCTGGATGGCCGAAGGGTCGTAGTACTGCCGCTCGGCCTCGTCCACCACCTGCTGCAGCACCCAGAAGGTGCCGCGCACCGGGGCGGCGGGCAGAAGCAGCAGTTCGGAGATGAGGCCCATGACTCACTCCACGAAGCTGTAGGGAGGAAGCGGTCCGGTGACCGTCAGAACGAGGTGCGGCTGATCCACCCGGAGCGCGTCGACCGCGTTCACGAAGTCGGCGCTGCGCTCGCGGTTCACCAGGAAGGAGAGGTTCGCGAGCCAGCCGACGCTCTGCGGCCCGGCGCTCGCCTCCTCACAGACGCCTTCCAGCGTTGCCCGCACCAGATCGCCGTCGCGGGCCTCGCGCTGCTGGACGGCCGCCGCGATGCGCTCGCCGAGCTGGATCTTCTGCTCGTGGGTGCCACCCCCCGCCGCACGGTTCGCCTCGGCCAGGGAACGCAGCTCGGGGTCGTCGGCGAGTACCCGGTGCAGTACGGACTCTTCGTCGTGCGTGGCCTTCACGTTGTACTCGACCTTGCCGTCGAGTGCGCCCAGGCGCTCCAGATAGTGCTCCTCGCGGTCGGCGAGGACAGCGGCGAGCGTCTCGTCGTCGGGTGACACTCCACCGAACCGCAGCGGGAGCACGGAGCCGGCCTCGCCGGCCTGGCGCAGCACGTTCTGGTGCGCCAGCAGATCGCGCCGCTTGGGCCTCAGGTTGTCGGGGGCGTCGCTGACCAGAGCGGCGAGCTGCCCCTGGCGGACGACCCGCACGGGCCGCGGCGGGTCTCCGATACCGTCCGCCTTCTCAGGGAGGCTCGGGTGCGAGCTCCTGGCTATGCCGTAGACATAGGTACTCACTCCGTCTCCTCCTCCTTCTTGCGTGCCGCCGGGCGGCGGGTGCGGGAACTGCGGGGCTTGGATTCGGTCTGGCTGTCTTCACGTGCCTGCTGGAAGGAGTCCGAGATCGTCTGCGCGGCGCCCGAGAGCGCGCCCTTGGTCTTGCCGCGCGCACCCGACTCGGTCATCTCGCCGACCAGCTCGGGCAGACCCGGGTCCTTGTTCGGGCCGGACTCCAGGTCGAGGCGGTTGCACGCCTCGGCGAACCGCAGGTACGTGTCCACGCTGGCCACGACGACGCGTATGTCGATCTTCAGGATCTCGATGCCGACGAGAGAGACCCTCACGAAGGCGTCGATGACGAGTCCCCGGTCGAGAATGAGTTCCAGGACGTCGTAGAGGCCACTCGAACCACCACCACGTCCCTGCTGCTGCTGTGCCGGCACAACGGTCATTGCCGTCAGCCCTCCTCAATGAAGTGATGCACGGCGGCCGCCTACTTGGGGTCGGCCCTGCCGCGCTCGTATCGGCGTATGCGCCGGTATCCGCTCAGCTCGCCCTGTTCGTCGAGCGTCACCTGGTAGGTGGCCAGAAGACTGGTCGTGGTGGGCACGCGCTCCATTTCGAGCACCTCCACCTCCAGCGACCAGCCGTCCTCCGTCCGCTCGAACGACGAGACCGATTCGGCTTCCCGGCCGGTGAGCTCCGTCAGCTGTGCGCACGCCTGGCGCAGCACATCCATCGGGCCCGGCTTGGAAACCTCGCTCCGGCTCTTGTTGTCTGTGTTCTCTGCTGAATTCGCCATGGCTCCTCCCGACTGCGTGTTGCACGTCTGCGCCCGTCCAAACCCTGGACAAGCACCGGTCGCGTTCTTTCGGCATGCCGTGACCGCTGGTGCGGGCGACAGTGGAGGCAACGACGGCCGCACAGGAAGGAGCCGTGATGGATCCGGTGGAAGCGCTGGACAGAGTGGCTTTTCTGCTGGAGCGCTCGCTCGCGGAGACCTACCGGGTCCGCGCCTTCCGCAACGCGGCGGCGGCCCTCTCGGCCATGCCGCGAAAAGAGATCACCGAACGGGCCGACGCGGGGACCCTGGAGGCGGTCAAGGGCATCGGCCCGAAGACCGCGAAGGTCGTCCGGGAGGCCCTCGCCGGTGGGGTGCCGACCTATCTGGAGCGGCTGGAGGAGGAGTCGTCCGCGCCCCTCGCGGACGGCGGCGGCGAGCTGCGGGCCTTGCTGCGCGGCGACTGCCATGTGCACTCTGACTGGTCGGACGGCGGCAGCTCCATCGAGGAGATGGGCCGGGCGGCGATCGCGCTGGGGCACGAGTGGGTGGTGCTCACCGACCATTCGCCCCGGCTGACGGTGGCCCGGGGGCTGTCCGCCGAGCGGCTGCGCGAGCAGCTGGAGGTGGTGGCCGAGCTGAACCGGCAGTGGGCGCCGTTCCGGCTCCTCACCGGCATCGAGTGCGACATCCTGCTGGACGGCTCGCTCGACCAGGAGGACGAGTTGCTGGACCGGCTCGATCTGGTGGTGGCCTCCGTCCACTCCGAACTGCGGATGGAACCCGCGAAGATGACCCCGCGCATGGTCAGGGCCGTGCAGAACCCGCTGGTCGACGTGCTCGGCCACTGCACCGGCCGGCTGGTCACCGGCCGGGGCCGGCCCGAGTCCCGGTTCGACGAGGGCGCGGTCTTCGAGGCCTGCGCCGCGCACGGTACGGCGGTGGAGATCAACAGCAGGCCGGAGAGGCTGGATCCGCCGATGCGTCTGCTGCGTGCCGCGGTCGAGGCAGGTGTGCAGTTCGCCATCGACACG
This sequence comes from Streptomyces sp. NPDC096193, assembly GCF_040302905.1. NCBI lineage: Bacteria > Bacillati > Actinomycetota > Actinomycetes > Kitasatosporales > Streptomycetaceae > Streptomyces > Streptomyces sp. NPDC096193. The sequence continues at coordinate 213,988 of NZ_JBEOSJ010000001.1, forward strand.
GACGCGCACGCGCCGGGCCAGCTGGACTGGCAGATCCTCGGCTGCGACCGGGCGGAGCGCGCGGGCGTTCCGGCGGAGCGTGTCATCAACACCCTGAGCGCGGCCGGCCTGCTCGACCGGGTGGCTTCGGGCCTGTCCTGAGGATCAGGCACCGGGCCCGTCTCCCGCCGGCAATGTCCCGGGGTCCTCTCCCGCCGGCAATGTCCCGTGGGGTCCGTCTCCCGCCGGGAATGTCCCGGGCCCGGCGCCCCGGGACACAAGGACGGAAGTCCCGTTTTCGCGGTGGTTGCCCGGGCACCCGTTCCCTTCGTACGCACCCCGTACGAAGGGAACCCGTACGCACCTCCGTACGGATCGAGGAGAGGAAAGACATGTCTGTTGTGAAGAGCACGCTCACCGACGAGGCCCGGCAGGTGACCGGTGACGCGCTTCAGGGGACCCTGGTGGACCTGCTCGATCTCTCGCTGCTGGCGAAGCAGGCGCACTGGAACATCGTGGGACCCCGCTTCCGCAGCATCCATCTGCAACTCGACGAGGTCGTGGACACGGCCCGGCAGTACGCCGACACCGTGGCCGAGCGGGCCGCGTCGCTCGGCGTCACCCCCGACGGGCGGGTCGAGACGGTGGCCAAGACCAGCGCTCTGCCGAACGTCGAGGAAGGCTGGCTGAAGGACACCGACGTGGTCGAGCTGCTCGTCGAAGCGCTCCACACGGCGATCCAGCGGCTGCGTGAACGGATCACGGTCACCGAGGAGTCGGACCTGGTGACCCAGGATCTGCTGATCGGGCTGACCGCGGTGCTGGAGCAGCAGAGCTGGATGTTCCAGGCCGAGAACTGGCCGCGGAAGAAGTGACCGTCCGGTGCACGCGCCGTGTGTCCGCGACAACCGCGGGTACGCGAGGCGCATGACAGTCCACAAGACAAGCGTGCTCGTACTGGACTGCGCCGAACCGATGGAACTGGCGGAGTTCTACGCCGGCCTGTTCGGCGCGGAGGTTCACGTCGGGACCGATCCCGACTTCGTGGAGGTCGTCGGTCACGACGGTGTCCACATGGCCATCCACCGCGACTTCGGCTACGCACCTCCGAGCTGGCCACGGCCCGAGGACTCCCAACAGGCCCATCTGCGCATCCTCGTGGAGCGCGGAGACATGGACGAGGCGGAGCGAGAGGCCGTGAGTCTCGGGGCGAGGCCGGTGGACACGAAGGACAACAGCGGGCCGCGCGACGTCCGTATCTACTCCGACCCGGCGGGTCATTCGTTCACGCTGGCCGTCTCGCCGCAGCCGCGTCGCAGTACGCGCCAGACGCGCAAGGACGAGCTGACGGCGATCGTCGAGGCCGAACGGGGCACCGCCACCTGACCGATGATGTGCTGACCGAGGAGGGGCAGGGCCGGGGCGACATCCGGTCGAGGGCCCCGACGTCCCGCGCGACGGGCCGACCGTGTGGCGGTCGGCCCGTCGTCGTTGTCCGCGACGCTCATGCCGCGTCTTCGGGACCACACGCCCGCCCGGCCTCACCCGAAGGCCGCGCCCGGGCCCGAGCGGAACCGGTACCCGGCCCACGACGACGCTCCCGCACCACCCTGACCAGCGGCTCAGGAGGGCTGTTCGCGGCCCGTACCGCGCTCCTTCACACCCCTGACACCACCGCGTCCCTTCCCTTCCCTTCGCTCCTCTTGGACACTCCGCCAGACCCTTCCCCCTACTCCAAGAGGGCCCACCTTCATGCCTGAACTCAATCGGCGCCGGTTTCTCCAGATCGCCGGCGCGACCGCGGGCTTCGCGGCGCTGTCGAGCAGCATCGACCGCGCGGCGGCCATCCCGGCCGGGCGCCGCTCCGGCACCATCAAGGACGTCGAGCACATCGTCGTCCTGATGCAGGAGAACCGTTCCTTCGACCACTACTTCGGGGCGTTGAAGGGAGTGCGGGGATTCGGCGACCCCCGTCCGGTGACCACCGGCCCGGGCAAGTCGGTGTGGCACCAGTCGGACGGCACGAAGGACGTGCTCCCCTACCACCCCGACGCCGAGGACCTCGGGATGCAGTTCATCGCGGGGCTCAACCACGACTGGGCCGGCGGTCACAAGGCCTGGAACAACGGCAAGTACGACAAGTGGATACCCGCCAAGTCCGCGGGAACGATGGCCTATCTGACCCGCCAGGACATCCCGTTCCACTACGCGCTGGCCGACGCCTTCACCGTGTGCGACGCCTACCACTGCTCGTTCGTCGGAGCGACCGACCCCAACCGCTATTACATGTGGTCGGGTCACACGGGCAACGACGGCAAGGGCGGCGGTCCGGTCCTCGGCAACGACGAACTCGGCTACGACTGGACGACCTACCCCGAGCGTCTCGAACGGGCCGGTGTCTCCTGGAAGATCTACCAGGACATCGGCAACGGCCTCGACGCCGGCGGTTCCTGGGGCTGGATCGAGGACGCGTACCGCGGGAACTACGGCGACAACTCGCTGCTCTACTTCAACAAGTACCGCAACGCCAAGCCCGGCGACCCGCTCTTCGACAAGGCCCGCACCGGAACGGACGTCAAGGACGGCGACGGCTACTTCGACCACCTCAGGGCCGACGTGAAGGCCGGGAAGCTGCCGCAGATCTCCTGGATCGCCGCTCCCGAGGCCTTCACCGAGCACCCCAACTGGCCCGCGAACTACGGCGCCTGGTACATCGCGCAGATCCTTGACGCGCTCACCTCCAACCCGGAGGTGTGGAGCAGGACCGCGCTGTTCATCACGTACGACGAGAACGACGGGTACTTCGACCATGTGACCCCGCCCTATCCGCCGGCCTCCGCCGCGCAGGGGCTGTCGACGGTGGACACCGCACTCGACCGGTTCGCCGGCAACGGGAGCTACGCCGCCGGTCCCTACGGCCTCGGCCAGCGCGTGCCGATGCTCGTCGTGTCCCCGTGGAGCACGGGCGGGTTCGTCTGCTCGGAGACGTTCGACCACACCTCGATCCTCCGTTTCATGGAGGCGCGCTTCGGTGTCACCGAGCCGAACATCTCGCCGTGGCGGCGCGCGATCTGCGGCGACCTCACCTCGGCCTTCGACTTCGGCCTGCGCAACACCGATCCCGCCGGGCTCCCGGACACCGACGCCTACGAACCGCCGGACAACGACCGGCATCCGGACTATGTGCCGAAGCCGCCCGCCACCGCCGTGCTGCCCCGGCAGGAGAAGGGGTCGAGGCCGGCGCGTCCGCTGCCGTACGCACCCCTGGTCGACGGCGCCTCGACGCCGTCCACGGGACGTTTCACACTGACGTTCAGCGGTGGAGCGGCGGCGGGCGCCTTCTTCCTGGTCGCGGCCGGCAACCGGACCGATGGGCCGTGGACGTACACCACGGCCGCGGGCCAGAAGGTCTCCGACACCTGGAACACCTCCTACTCCAAGGGCGCGTACGACCTCACCGTGTACGGCCCGAACGGCTTCGTGCGCGGCTTCAAGGGCCCGGGCACGACGGCCGGCCCCGAGGTGACGGCCCGTCATGTGGCAGGTAACGGCGCCGTCGAACTCACCATGACGAACGCGGGCACCACGACCTGCCGGCTGACGGTCACCAATGCCTACGGCGGCAGGAAACAGACGTTCCCCGTGGGGGCCGGCGGGCGCGTCGTGCATGTCGTGGACCTCACGGCCGGTAAGCGGTGGTACGACCTGACGGTGGTGTCCGACAAGGACGCGGGATTCCTGCGGCGCTTCGCCGGTCATGTCGAGAACGGCCGCCCCGGCGTCAGCGACCCGGCGATCCTCACCGTCTGAGCCGCTGTCACAAGGCCCCTTCGCATTGAGCCCTTCTCCTCGGGCCGCTCGTCACCGGGCCGGGGCCGTCCTCCGTTACGGCGGACGGCCCCCTGGGCGGCGCACGGGGGACGGCTTCTGGCGTGCCGACGCACCTTTTGCACCACCTTCATGATTTCTTCATGTCATCGGTCCACCCCCGAGACCCGGTGCCGGAGGAGTCATCCATGCGCAGTTTCGCTGTCACGGCTGTTCTGATCGCCGCACTGGCGTCGGGTGGCTCTCTCTGGGCGGCCGAAGGCGCCGCGTCCCCCCGAGGCATCGACGACACGACGGACGGCACCAACATCCTGGTCGTCGGGCTGGACCGCCGTACCGGCATCTCTGTCGAGGACCGCGAACGCCTCCATGTGGGCGGCAAGGAGTGCAACTGCACGGACGTGATGATGGTGGTCCATCTCGCCGAGGACGAGCGGCGGGCGACCGTGGTGTCCGTCCCCCGCGACTCCTATGTCGAGTTCGCCGACCACGACCACCCCCGCCACTCCGGCAAGATCAACGGCGCCTTCCAGCACGGTGGTGGCGACCTGGCCGTACGGACGGTGGAGAAGGCGACCGGGCTGCGGATCGACCACTATCTGGAGACCGACTTCACCGGCTTCGCCGACACCGTGGACCGACTGGGCGGCGCCACGGTATGCACCGACAAGACCCTGGTGGACACCGGCTCCGGACTGAGACTCCCCACGGGCACCCACCATGTGGACGGCAACCGGGCCCTGCGCTACGTCCGCGCCCGTCACGTCACCCCACCGGGCGACCTCGGCCGGGTACGCCGCCAGCAGCGACTGCTGATCGAGATGGTGAACCGGCTGCGCGGCGAGGGAGCCTTCGCGAACCCGGCGGCCTCGGTGCTCACCGCCCTGGAGCTCACGAAGGCGGTACGCACCGACGCGCACACCGGGCTCGACGATCTGATGCATCTCGGCCTCGCGCTCGGGCGGCTGAGTGCCGAGCAGACGGAGTTCGCGACCGTGCCGATCGCGGACTTCGACCACCGCGTGCCCGAGTGGGGGTCGACGCTGTTGTGGGACGAACCCCGGTCGGCGGCTCTGTGGGCGGCACTGCGCGAGGACCGGTCCATCGTCGGTGACACGCGCATCCGGCCCAGCACGGACACGCCCGTCGAGATGGCACCGGGCTCGATCCACGCACGTGTCGACGATCCCGCTGTGGCGCGGGCCCTGCGGGCCGACGGCTTCGTGATCGAGGACGTACCGGCAGGGCCGCGACTGCCGGGTCCGACCGTGATCACGTACGACCCGCGCCGGGTGCGCTACGCGGCCTCGCTCGCCACCGCGATCCCGGGAGCCCGGCTCAGTGCCGTTCCCGGCCACGGCGAGATCTTCGATGTGAGAGTCGGCGCCCGGGCGTCGACCGTGATCAAGGTCGTCCACGACCGCAGCAGCGTGGAAGGCGCACCGGTCCACGGGAACGAACTGCGGTGCGCGCCGAAGGCCGTGAAGCCCGCCCGCTGACGAAGGCCGTGACCTGGGGCGACCGACAACGGTCGGCGGCGGTCAGTTGCCCGGGGCCGCGGAGGGTGCCTTCTTCAGCACACCGATCTTGTCGATGCGGTGCTCGGGGTTGTGCCGGTCGTCGCGCCAGAAGTTGCCGGCGGCGTCGTCCTCGGGGGTGGCGCAGGTGGAGACCGTGATCATCGCCTGGGTGGGCTTCTCACCCGGCTTCCCCGGAACGGGGGCGCGCTGCGCGGCGAGCGAGCTGTCCGAGCGGAAGGACGTCTGCCGGGTGCCGGTGATCTCGTACTCGTAGACGAGACCGTCCTCCTCGACGATCACCGAGTCGCCGTTCTTGAGCGAGGGAAGGTCGCGCAGAGGTCCGCCCGCGGACAACCGGTGGGCGGTGACCAGGTAGTTTCCGATGTCCCCGGGACCGACGCCGCCGTTCTCGCCGTACGGGCTGGCCCCCACGCCACGGTCCTGGATGCGGGTGCCCGGCCAGTCGTCGGTCGTGCCTTCGTAGGGCACGACACGCAGGTCCTCGAGTCCGATCGCCGGGATGGACAGCAGGGCGGTCTCGGTCCGCGGTGTGGTCCGGTCGGCGGGCTCCGCCGACGGAGAACTCGTCGCCGGCGCTTTCACCGGCTCGTTCGCCGCGCCCGGCGCCGGCGCGGGTGGCTCGGAAGGGGTGCCGGTAACGGGAGCCGTCGTGGTCCTGGTCCGCAGCGCGTCGGTGGTGTCTGCGGCGCCCGTCGAACAGCCGGCGAGCACCACGATGAGCGCGCCGGCGAGGGCTGTGGGGACTGCTCGGGACAGATGCATGGAATTCCCGGGGGTCCGGTAGAGGGCGCGCCACGGCGTGGCCGCCACTTCGAGCATAAAACGCCCGGCCTCGATCAGGCGTTCCCCATAGGGTGTCCGCCATGGCACCAGCGGTCCTGTACTGCAGCGATGTCCTCTCACCTCGCCGCGTGGACGAGCACTTCGCGGCGGAGGCGCACGCGGTCCGTGAGCGCGGCGGCCGGGTGGCTCTGATCGACCACGACGCGCTGATGGGCGGCGACGCGGAACAGGCGGTCGCGAGAATCCCCTGCGGTCCGGCCGCGGCCTGGTACCGGGGCTGGATGATGCCGTCCGACCGGTACGAGGCGCTCGCGGCGGCCGTGCGCCTGCGCGGCGGCAGCCTGGTCGTACCGCCCGCGCAGTACCGGTCCGCCCATGAGCTGCCGGGCTGGTACGGCGCGTTCTCCGGGATCACTCCCGAGAGCGTGTGGCTCCCGTCGGCGCCCGGCCGTGTCCCGGCGCACGAGGACCTTGCCGCGGCTGCCGGGAAGCTTCCCGCCGGACCGGGGATCGTGAAGGACTACGTGAAGTCCCGCAAGCACGAGTGGGACGAGGCGTGCTTCGTCCCCGATCTCGCCGACACCGCCCGCCTGGCGCAGGTCGTGCGGCGCTTCGTGGATCTCCAGGGCGACGATCTGGCGGGAGGGCTCGTCCTGCGCGCGTACGAGTCGTTCGTACGGCCGCGGTCCACGGCGACCGAGGCGCGGGTGTGGTGGCTGGACGGCGAGCCCCGTCTGGTGACGGCGCACCCCGACAGCGTCTCCCCGCATCCTCCGGAACCCGAGCTGGGGCACGTGCGGGCCGCGGTGCGGCGTCTCGGCTGCCGTTTCGTCACCACCGACCTCGCCCTGCGCGCGGACGGGGTGTGGCGGGTGGTGGAGGTCGGGGACGGCCAGGTGAGCGATGTCCACCGGGAGGTGGCGAAGACGGCGATCGCGGGATTGCTCCGGCCGGGGCGCACGGCGACTGAGACGCCGTAGCGGGGTGGAGACGGGCGCGTCCGCGCTCCGCGGCCGGGTGCGCGTGAGGCGGAGACGGGCGCGTCCCGGCTCCGCGTCCCGGGGGTGGGCGCGCGGCCTCGGATCGGTCGCCGCGGTGCTTCCCGTGGACGAACGCCGTCACCCCCCTGATCCTGAGGGTGACGGGACCCATGACCTGTATCGCCGGTCACGCCGGGAAGGTTCGTGCGCTTGACGGCGGGGCCCGACAGTGCTGGGTTTCTGTACAGAGCCCCAGTCGACCGCGCCATCAGGAGGAACCCATGAGGATGCTCATCAATGTCCCGGAGACCGTGGTCGAGGACGCCCTCCGCGGGATGGCGGCAGCACACCCCGAGCTGAACGTGGACGTGGAGAACCGGGTGATCGTGCGGCGGGACGCGCCGGTCGCCGGGAAGGTCGGGCTCGTCTCCGGCGGCGGGTCGGGCCACGAGCCGCTGCACGGCGGATTCGTCGGTCCCGGCATGCTCTCCGCGGCATGTCCCGGGGAGGTCTTCACCAGTCCGGTCCCGGACCAGATGGCGCGGGCCGCCGCCGCGGTCGACAGCGGCCAGGGCGTGCTGTTCATCGTGAAGAACTACACCGGGGACGTGCTCAACTTCGACATGGCCGCCGAGCTCGCCGAGGACGAAGGCGTGCAGGTGGCGAAGGTCCTGGTCAACGACGACGTCGCGGTGACCGACAGCCTGTTCACGGCGGGGAGGCGCGGTACCGGCGCGACCCTCTTCGTCGAGAAGATCGCCGGAGCGGCCGCCGAAGCGGGGATGCCGCTGGAGCGCGTGGAGTCGATCGCCCGGCAGGTCAACGAGAACTCCCGCAGCTTCGGTGTCGCGCTGACCGCGGTCACCACCCCCGCCAAGGGCACCCCGACCTTCGATCTCCCCTCGGGCGAGCTGGAACTGGGCATCGGCATCCACGGCGAGCCGGGCCGTGAGCGGCGCCCGATGATGACCTCGCGGGAGATCGCCGACTTCGCCGTCGACGCGGTTCTCGTGGACCGGCCGCCGGCGGGCCCCGTGCTGGTGCTCGTCAACGGCATGGGCGGCACCCCTCTGCTGGAGCTGTACGGCTTCAACGCCGAGGTCCAGCGCGTGCTGGCGGAGCGCGGTGTGTCCGTCGCCCGTACGCTCGTCGGGAACTACGTGACCTCGCTCGACATGGCGGGCTGCTCGGTGACGCTGTGCCAGGCCGACGAGGACCTGCTGCGGCTGTGGGACGCGCCGGTGGAGACCCCCGCCCTGCGCTGGGGCCGTTGAACCGACCGGGACCGACTCACCTCAGGGAGTGCATGTGCTCGACGCCGACTTCTTCCACCGCTGGCTGACCGCGGTCGCGGTGCTGGTCGACCGTGAGGCGGCGCATCTCACGCAGCTCGACTCGGCGATCGGCGACGCCGACCACGGCAGCAACCTCCAGCGCGGTTTCACGGCGGTGACCGCGACGCTGAACAAGGACGCGCCGCAGACCCCCGGGGCCGTACTGACCCTGGCCGGACGGCACTTGATCTCCACCGTGGGCGGCGCGTCCGGACCTCTGTACGGGACGCTGCTGCGTCGCACCGGCAAAGCCCTCGGCGACGACGCCGAGGTGACTCCCGCGCAGCTGGCCGAGGCACTGCGGGCAGGCGTCGCGGCCGTGGCGCAGCTCGGTGGTGCCAAGGCCGGCGACAAGACGATGCTGGACGCGCTCGAACCGGCGGTCGCGGCGCTCGGCGACACGACCGAGTCCTTCGCCGCGGCCCGCGACGCCGCGCGAGAGGGCGCCCTGGCCACGGTCCCCCTGCAGGCCCGCAAGGGCCGGGCCAGCTATCTGGGTGAGCGCAGCATCGGGCACCAGGATCCGGGGGCGACCTCGTCGGCGCTCCTGCTGGCGGCGCTCGCGGAGGTGGCGGTATGAGCGAGGGGAGCACGGTCGGGATCGTCCTCGTCTCGCACAGCAAGGAGGTGGCGGCGGCCGTCGCCGCCCTGGCCACCGGTCTGGCGGGAGGGTCAACCGCGCCCGTCGCTCCGGCCGGCGGCACCCCCGACGGCGGTCTCGGCACCAGTTCCGAGCTGATCGCCGAGGCGGCGGCCTCGGTCGACGGGGGCGCCGGGGTGGCCGTACTCGTCGATCTGGGCAGCGCGGTCCTGACGGTGAAGGCCCTGCTCGCCGAAGGCGACGAACTCCCGGACGCCACGCGGCTGATCGACGCGCCGTTCCTGGAGGGTGCGGTGGCCGCGGTGGTCACCGCGTCGGCGGGCGGCGACCTGGACGCGGTGGAGGCGGCGGCCTCGGAGGCCTACGGCTACCGGAAGGTGTGAGCCGGCTCCCGCGAGGTTGTGAGCCGCGGTCTCCACGCCCGGGGAGCGTGGGGGCCGTTCGGCCCCCCAGGAGTGGCAGGGGGCGGACGGCGCTCCTAGCGTCGGTCTCGTTGTGGTGCATTTCCTACCAACGGAGACCTGACCATGCGTGCCCTACGTGTCGCGTCCCTGGCCCTCGCCGGCACCACCGCCGCGCTGGCACTCGGCGCCCCGGCCGCTCTCGCCGAGGACGGGGGAACCGTCACCTCGTTCGGCTTCACCGTCAGCCCCGAGGACGTCGAGCCCGGCGGCACCGTGACACTCAACGCCACGGAGTGCGAATCCCCCACCGTCACCGCCTCGTCGGGGGTCTTCGACACCGTGACGCTCTCCGAGGGACTGCCCGCCACGGCGACCGTCTTCGAGGACGCCGAGCCGGGTGCCGAGTACGACGTCACCTTCGACTGCGAGGGCGAGAAGGGCACGACGACGCTGAGCGTCGGCGGCGCCGAGGACGACCACACGCCTCCGTCCACCGGGACACACACGAGCCCCACATACGGCCCGAGCGGGCTGACGAAGCCCGGCGGTGGAGTGCAGGCCGGCTCCGGTGGCAGTCTCTCCGGCCTCAGCCCGACGCAGATCGCCCTGGGTTCCCTGCTGGTCGCGGGTGCGGTCGGCGGCGGTGTCGTCATGCTGCGCCGGCGTGCCGGGGACGGGATCTGAGCGGGGCATCCGTGCACGCGACCGCTCGGCGCAGTTCGTGGTTCACCCTCGTGTGCGTACTGCTGCTCGGCCTGTTCTTCCTGCGCAACGGGTCGACGGAGACCGCCGATGGGCCACCCCGCCCCGTCGCCGCTGCCGTCGCCCAGCACCGGGCCGCAGGGCCGCTGCCGTCCGCGCCAGGTCCCCTCCCCCACTCGCCGCCGAAGCGGATCAGCGTGTCCTCCCTGCGCCTCGACGCCCCGGTGACCCGCGTCGGACTCGACGACGACGGCTGGGTGGCGACACCGCCGCTGACGGACAACAACCTGACCGGCTGGTACATGGGCGCCGCCTCCCCCGGCGAGCGCGGCACTTCAGTGATGGTGGGTCATGTCGACAATGCCGCCGGACCCGCGGTGTTCTACCTGCTCGGCTCGCTGGAGCCGGGCAACCGGATCGAGGTCGCACGCGAGGACGGGCGCACCGCGGTCTTCTCCGTCTACGGCGTCGAGATGTACGCCAAGAAGGACTTCCCCGCCGACCGCGTCTACCGGGACGGGCCGGACCCGGAACTCCGCCTGATCACCTGCGGTGGCGGCTACTCCGCGAAGACGGGGTACGACGCCAACGTGGTCGCCTTCGCACGTCTCGTCGACGTGCGCTGACTCGGATCAGGGCGCGGTCCTCCCGCCCGGACAGCCACAGGCCCGCACGTGGAACTCTGTGCAGCGCGGGCGCCCCTGAAGGGCACGGGTGCGGGAACGGGCCTCCCGGCCCGGCCACCCGTCGCGCACCCGTCCGGCAAACGTCCCTCGTCCGACCGTGCTGGCAGACTGGACGCATGTCCGCTCCCCGCCGGCTGTGCCCGGTCTGCCGCCGCGAGATCGCCGTCGTCGGCGGCCGTTTCGCCCGCCACGACCCCGCCGCCTCGCGTACCGCGGCCGAGCTGGTCTCCTGCCCCGGCTCGCTGCGGCAGGCGCCGTACGACCCGGCGGTGCAAGCGTCGCTCGACGGCTCCGTGGTGCCCGCCTTCCCCGGCCAGCTGCCGCTGTTCTGACGGACGGCGCGACACCCGGGGCGCCGTACCCACAGGCGTTCCGGGCCGGGCCACCCCGCGTTCCCCGGAGGTACCGGGGGACTTCGCGCGACAGCACCCCCGCTCACCGGGTAGATTGGTCTACACCAGTGATGTCTTCACAGACAGGGATCTTCGTGGAAGTTGTCATCGTTCCGGATTCCGCCGCGGGCGGCGAGCTCATCGCCGAAGCCATGGCCGACCTGCTGCGACGCAAGCCCGACGCGCTGCTGGGGGTCGCCACGGGATCGACCCCGCTGCCGGTCTACGAAGCCCTCGCCACCAAGGTGCGCGCCGAGGAGGTGGACAGCTCCCGGGCCCGGATCTGCCAGCTCGACGAGTACGTGGGCCTTCCCCACGGCCACCCCGAGTCGTACCGGTCGGTGGTGCTGCGTGAGGTCGTCGAACCGCTCGGACTGACCGACGAGGCGTTCATGGGCCCCGACGGCACCGCCGAGGACGTCGCCGCCGCCTGCACCGCCTACGACCGGGCCCTCGCCGAGGCGGGCGGAGTCGATCTCCAGCTGCTCGGCATCGGTACCGACGGGCACATCGGTTTCAACGAGCCGTGCTCCTCGCTCGCCTCGCGCACCCGGATCAAGACGCTCACCCAGCAGACCCGGCAGGACAACGCCCGGTTCTTCAGCGGTCTCGACGAGGTCCCGCACCATGTGATCACCCAGGGCATCGGCACCATCCTGGAAGCCCGCCACCTCGTCCTGCTGGCCACCGGCGAGGCCAAGGCCGACGCGGTGGCGCTCGCCGTCGAGGGCCCGCTGTCGGCCCTGGTCCCCGCCTCCGCCCTGCAACTGCATCCGCACGCCACGGTGGTGGTCGACGAGGCGGCGGCGTCCCGGCTGAAGCTCGGGGACTACTTCCGCGCGACCTACGCCGCCAAGCCCGCCTGGCAGGGGCTCTGAGAGCCGCCCCCGGGACACGGCCCCTGTCGTTCGAATCCCGCCCGGCCGGTCCGGACGGCAGACGCCGACTCTGTCCGGCGGCTCACGATATTGTCCCGTTCAGAACTAATTCTGCTCCGAACGGCCCTTATCCGCCCCCGAGTTGATACGGTGCGCTGGCTCGGCACTTGACGCGCGTTCAACTGACGCACGTACGTGCAGCCCCGGGGGATTTCCATGGACGACGACATATACGACGACATTCATGTGGTCAGAGCCAGTCTGGAACGGATCCGACTCCGGGCCGCTCATGTGGTCCGATACTTCTACGCACATTTGTTCACACACCATCCCGAGCTCCGCCCGCTGTTCCCACGCGCCATGGACGACCAGTACGACCGGCTGTTCACGGCCCTCGTCCATGTGGTGGAGCACCTCGGGCACCCCGGACTCCCCGCACATTTGGAGCTCCTCGGCCGGGACCACCGCAAGTTCGGGATTCTCGACGAGGACTACCGGGCGGTCGGCGAAAGCCTCGTCGCCGCGATCCGCCACCACAGCCCCGGTTCGTGGGACCGGCGCACGGAGACGTCCTGGCAGCGGGTGTACGACTACGCCGCCGGCGCCATGACCGGCGGGGCACGCCGGTCCTATGCCACCGGCGAGCCCGCCTGGTGGGAGGCGACCGTCCTGTCGCACCGGCTCCACGGCGATCACACGGCCGTCGTGCGCGCGTCCACGTCCGAGCCCTACCCCTGGCTGCCCGGCCAGTACGCGACGATCGAGCATCCGGAGCTGCTGGGTGTGTGGCGGCCCTACTCGCTCGCGGGGCGCCCGGGCGACAGCAGTGTGCTCGAATTCCATGTGGGACGTGTGCCGGGCGGACAGCTCAGCAATGTGCTGTGCGACCGGACGGAGCCAGGTCAGGTGCTCCGGCTCGGCGCCGCCTCGGGTTCCGCGCTCACCCCGACGCCCGACATCCGCGCCGTCACCCTCATCGCCGCGGGCACGGGCTGGGCCCCGGTCAAGTCCGTCCTGGACGCACTGCTCTCCCGCAGACCCGCAGCCCGTATCCGCATCGACGTCGTGGCTCGCGGCGAGGCGCACTTCTACGACGGCGCCGCCCTCGACGGCATCCTGCGCAAACACCCGTATCTGAGCGCCTATTGGTGGTACCAGGAACGCGGCGAAGGCCGGATGCGGGCCGCGGAACGACTGCACACACATTTACGGGAACGCCGGGACTGGCCCGACGAGACGGTCTACCTCTGCGGGCCGGTGATGTTCGTGCAGGAGACCGCTGAGCTGCTGCACGCATGCGGGCTGCCCGAGGGTGCGCTCATCCGTGATCCGCTGCCCACCTCGGTCAGACAACGCGGTCACGTCTCCCACGCGGAGGCCTTTCTCGACCCGCCGCCGGTGAACTGGATCGACCCGGACGCCCGCACCCGCCCGCTCGAACTACCGCTCCCCCTGCCCCGGAGCACGATCGGTCACTGACCGGCCGGCCCGCAAGACACCCACGAAGAGACGCACGCGGCGCCGGACACGGAATCCGGCGCCGCGGCAGGGCCGGGCGGACTCACCTCAGGGGTGTCGCGCCGCTCGCTGTTTCTCGAACTCGCCGACCCAGTACTTCGTACGGTCCAGATACGCCGTCTCGGCCGCTGCCCCGGTCTTCCCGTATGCGCCCGAGTAGGTCAGATAGCCGTGGCCGGCAGGCGGGTTGGCCGCGGCGGGCTCGATGGAGCTGCCCTCGTGCCACTCGTTGAAGGACGTCACGGAGACCCATGCAGGTGAGCCCCCGATCGCCGGATCCAGCGCGTTGTTCCACTCCTTGTCGTAGGTGGCGCCGTTCGAACGGCCCAGGGTGGGCGTGGTGTTGCCGGGCACGGCACGGTCGTCGACATAGCCGGGCGCGACCGAGGGGGCCCAGATGAGGTTGTTCGCGCGGGCGTAGTCACCGGCCTGCTTCCAGCCGGGGGCGGTGGCCCCCGCGATGCCGTCGTAGGTGTAGAGACCGGAGAAGTGGGCGACCTTCGTCGTGTCGGTGGTCTGGGCGAGAACGATGCTGCTCGCCGTGACCTGGTCGAGTGCCGTCCAGTCGGCGATCCGCAGGCTCTCGAAGATGTAGAAGGCCGAGCGGTTGCCGTGGGCGGCGTCCCGGTAGAAGGCGGGGTGGGTGCCGTAGGTCGAGTTCAGATAGAGGATGTCGTCGACGACGGACTGCGCGGTGCGCCCGGCGTACGGCTCGATGTGCCACGCCACCTTGATCCCGTGGCGCTGGGCCGCGTCCATGACCCGGCGGGCGATGCCGTCCTCGTAACCGCCGCGGCCCCACCAGCTGTAGACGAGCACTCCCGCACCCGACTGCGCCGTCCATCGCATGTGCTGGTCCACGGCTCCGGCGGTGTCCCCGGAGTCGTACGGCCCGAGGGCCGGGTAGAGGTCGGCGCCGATGTCGCCGGGCGGGGTGTGACCGCCCTGCTGCCAGTGCCGCCAGCCCTGGCCCGCGGGGGTGCCGTACCAGGGGTAGTAGAAGAGGTGCACGTTCTCCGACAGGGCCTCGGTCACGGGCGGAGCTGTCGCGAGGGTGAAGGTGTCGATGTCGAAGAGGGCGCCCGAGCCACCGGTGAAGCGGAGGAACAGCGGTCCGCTGCCGGTCGCGGTGAGGGTCGTGGAGACGGTGGTGAAGGTCTCCCAGCCGCCGGTCGGCGCGACACGCACCGAGCCGAGGAGCGTGCCCGTCGCGGAACCCGCCCGTACCTCGATGGTGCCGCCGGCGCCTGCCGAGGAGACCTTCGCGGTGAAGGTCCGGGCGCCGGCCGTGGCGACGGACGCGTAGCCCGCCCAGTCACCGTTCTCGATGTACCCGAGGGTCTGGCCGCCGCTCGCGTTGCCGTGTGCCGCTCTCTGTACGCCCGACCCCGAGGTGTAGGACTCCCCCTCGACGGTCGTCGGCCCGGTGCCGCCGCGGGGAGTGCAGTCGGCGGGTGCGTTGCCGGCCGCGTAGCGGATGCCGCCGAGCAGCAGCGAGCGGAACGCGGGGTCGGTGTACGACTCGGCCGTGTGGCCGAGCCCGGTGTAGAACGAGCGTCCCGAACCCTGCTGATGGCACCAGGTGATGGGATGGTCCCCACCCATCTCGCCACCGCTGTACGAGGATTCGTCCAGACTCTGCAGGACTCGGACCCCGGGCCGGGGGTTGGAGCGGTAGTTGTACCACTCGTCGGTCCGGCTCCAGTCGGCTCCGAGGTGGGCGGTCGCCGGATGAGACCGGTCCTCGGTCTTCACCGTGGCCCGCTGGATCGCGGGATGGCTCTGGAAGCGGGCGCCCACGAGTTGTTCGTAGTGCGGCCAGCCGTACTCGGTGTCGGCGGCGGCGTGGACGCCGAGGAAGCCGCCGCCTCCGTCGACGTAGGACTGGAGGGCGTTCTGCTGCGCGTCGCCGAGCACGTCGCCCGTGGTGTTGAGGAAGACGACGGCTTCGTAGCCGGCGAGATTCGAGGCGGTGAAGGCGGCGCTGTCCTCGGTGGCGGTGACGGAGAAGTTGTTGGCGGTGCCGAGCGAGCGTATGGCGTCGATACCGGCCGGGATCGAGTCGTGCCGGAAGCCGGCCGTCTTGGAGAACACGAGCACGTCGTAGTCGGCCGCGGCCGCGGTGGCGGGCACGGTCACTGCCCCGGCGAATCCGAGCGCCAGGGTGGCGAGTAAGGCCAGGGAGCGGCGTCCGGGCGTGCGGTGGATGCGTTTCACGATGTCTCCTTCCACCCGTCAGCCGAGGGTGAGGGTGTCGATGTCGAGGAGTGAGCCGGACCCGCCGGTGAACCGGAGGAACAGGGGTCCGGTGCCTGTGGCGGTGAGCGTGGTGGAGACGGTGGTGAAGGTTTCCCAGCCGCCGGTCGGTGCGACGGCGACGGTGCCGAGCAGCGTGCCGGTGGCGGAGCCGGCGCGGATCTCGACGGTGCCGCCGGCTCCGCCGGACGACACCTTGGCGGAGAAGGTCTTCGCACCGGCCGTGGCGACGGAGGCATAACCGGCCCAGTCGCCGTTCTCGATGTAGCCGAGCGTCTGGCCGCCGCTCGCGTTGCCGTGTGCCGCGGCCTGGACGCCGGAGCCGGAGGTGTACGCCTCGCCCTCGACGGTCTTCGGTCCGGTGGGTGCACCGGTGGCGAAGGTGAACGCGTCGACGTCGAAGAGGTTCCCCTGGCCCGTCACTCCCTTGAAGACGAGGTAGAGGGTGGTGGTGCCGGCCGGGGCGTTCGCCAGGTTCGTCGATACGTCGGTGAAGTTCTCCCAGCCGCCGGTCGGCGCGACGGCCATGCTGCCCAGCAGGGTGCCGGTCGCCGAGCCCGCCCTCACTTCGATGGTTCCGCCGACGCCGCCGGAGGAGACCCGGGCCGTCACGCTCCTGGCGTTCGAGAGCGCGTAGGGCTGGAACGAGACCCAGTCCCCGTTGTCGGTGAAGCCGACCGTTCTGCCGCCCTCGGCGGCTGCGTGGTCCGCCGTCTGGACGCCGGACTGGGCACTGAAGTGCTCTGCCTGCCGGTGCCTGGGCTGGAGGATGCGGACGCTGTGGGAGGTCAGTCCGCCGTTGTCGGTGTACTCGGCGTCGAAGACGCCGTAGAGGTTGGCCGCGCTGTCGTGCTCGCCGTCGGCCGGAACGGCGATGGAGCCGGAGCAGCCGTTCTTCGACGTGATCTGGTGCCGGTGGCTGTCGTGCCCGAGGAGATAGGTGACCTTCACCTCGGCGCAGTCGACCGGCCCGTCGTCGGGGTCGGTGACCGTGACGGCGAAGGGCACGGTGTCGCCGAAGGAGAACAGTGCTCCGTCGCCGGGAGTCGTCAGGGTGATGGTCGGTGCGGTGTTGCCCGCCGTGACGACCAGGCTCGCGGTGCCGGTCAGACCCTCGGGGTCGCGCACGGTCAGCGTCGGGCGGTAGGTCCCCGCCGTCGTGTAGGTGTGGCTGGGGTTGGCGGCCGTCGACGTGGTGCCGTCACCGAAGTTCCAGGAGTACGTCAGGGCTTTGCCCTCGGGGTCGGAACTGCCCTGTGAGGAGAAGGCGACCGTGAGAGGTGTGGGCCCGGAGGTCTTGTCGACGGCGGCCTTCGCGATGGGGTTGCGGTTGCTGCCGCCGATGTACTCGATGCGGTACAGCGCCTGGTTGCCGCTGCCTGAGCCGTAGTCGAGGACGTACAGAGCGCCGTCGGGGCCGAAGTCGGAGTCCATGACCTGGGTGCCGGTCCAGGGGAAGTCCTCGATCAGACCGTACGAGCCGTCGGACTTGACCTCCACCGCCTTGATCCAGCGGCGGCCGTACTCGGAGGCGAAGTAGCGCCCGTCGAGCGATTGCGGGAACTTCACCGAGGAGTTGAGGCCCGCGTCGTACCGGTACACCTCGCCGCCCATCGGCGACTCGGAGCCGCCGCCGAACTCGGGCGGCGAGCCCGCGTCGCCGTACTTGATCCAGCTGGGCTTTGCGGCGGGGAGAGCGGGCAGTCCGGTGTTGCGGAAGGAGTTGTTGGCCGGTCCGCCGGCGCAGTTGTACTTGGCGGCGCCCGGTCCGCTCGGGAAGGTGTACTCGTTGTACGTCTCCGAGGCGGTGTTGGTGCCGGTGCAGTACGGCCAACCGTAGTTGCCGGGACCGGTGATGCGGTCGAACTCCACCTGGCCGCCCGGGCCCCGGTTGGGGTCGGTGCCGCCGGCGTCGGGGCCGTAGTCGCCGAGGTAGACGACCCCGGTGGCACGGTCGACGGACATCCGGAACGGGTTGCGGAAGCCCATCGCGTAGATCTCCGGCCGGGTCCTGGCGGTGCCGGGCGCGAAGAGGTTGCCGGCCGGGACGGTGTAACCGCCGTCGGCCCGGGGCTTGATCCGCAGGACCTTGCCCCGCAGGTCGTTGGTGTTCCCGGAGGAGCGCTGGGCGTCGAACTGCGGGTTGCGGTCGGTCCGTTCGTCGATGGGGCTGTAGCCGCTGGACTCGAACGGGTTGGTGTCGTCGCCGGTGGTCAGATAGAGGTTGCCGGCGGCGTCGAAGTCGATGTCGCCGCCGACATGGCAGCACTGCCCACGGTCGTTGGGGACTTCGAGGACGATCTTCTCGCTGGCGGGGTCGAGTGTGCCGTCGCTCCTGAGCGTGAACCGGGACAGATTCAGATGTCCCTTCCACCGCTCGAAGTCGGCGGCGGTGCCGGTGACCGGGGCGTCGCCCGCCGGGGTGCTCAGCTTGGGCGAGTAGTAGAGGTAGACGTGGCGGTTGGCGGCGAAGCCGGGGTCGGCCGCGACGCCCTGGAGACCTTCTTCGTCATGGGTGTAGACGTCCAGCTTGCCGGCGACCTTGGTGTTGCCCGCGGGGTCCGTGTACCGGACCGTGCCGTCGCGGGCGGTGTGCAGCACGGAGCGGTCCGGAAGGACGGCGAGGGACATCGCCTCGCCCATTTCGGCGGCTCCGTAGGCGAGTTGGACCTGCTGGTAGTCGGAGGGCGGGATGGCGGCCGGCGCCGCGGCAGCCGTGCCGGTCACGGGTGCGCCGGACAGCACCAGCGCGAGGGCGGCGAGTGGTGCCGCCCATCCCGAAAGACGGCGTAAGGACATGGAGGTTCCTTCCTGACCTGGTGGGGGTGCGTCAGGCAAGGCGCGCGACGGCATGCGTCCACCGTCAAGGGGCATACGGCCCTGCGGGGTTCTTGCATGGATCGCAAGATTCTTGTCTACCTTGTGCGAGTGTTTTGCATGTTCGCAACGCAATCTTAATTTGTCAAGGCTATGTCAAAATCATTCGTTCGGCCCCCACCATGCCTGTGGCGGTGTGGAGTTGGGCCCCCGAAGGACTTCGCGGTAGCGCGGAGATCGTCCCGGCCGGGGCGGCGGCTCCCCCACTCCGGTGACGCCGGCCCGGCGCCTACACTCCCGTCCATGAGTCCCACGACCGCTGCCGTCACCGAGGATCTGGCCCCGACTGGCGTACTGCGGGCCTCCATCAATCTGGGCAACCCGGTGCTGGCCCAGGGCACGCCGGAGGCGCCGTCCGGTATCACGGTCGACATCGCGCGTGAGGTCGGCAGGCGGCTGGGCGTCGGGGTGGAACTCCTCTGTTTCGACGCGGCACGGAAGTCGTACGAGGCGATGACCTCGGGCCGCGCCGACCTGTGCTTCCTCGCCATCGATCCCGCGCGGGAGGCCGACGTCGCCTTCACCGCCCCGTACGTCGTGATCGAGGGCGTCTACGCCGTACCCCGCGACTCACCGTTCACCTCCGCCGCCGACATCGACCGCGCCGGCGTCCGCATCGGGGTGAAGCAGGGATCGGCCTACGATCTCTTCCTCTCCCGCACACTCCGGCACGCGACGGTGGTGCGGGGAGACGAGGGGATCGACGCGTTCCGCACCAAGGGGCTGGAGGTCGCCGCGGGCATCAGGCAGCCGATGACCGAGTTCGTCGCCGCGCATCCCGACGTGCGTCTGATCGAGGACCGGTTCATGCAGATCCAGCAGGCCGTGGGCACGACCGTCACCCGACGGCCCGCGACCGTCCGGTTCCTCTGGGAGCTCGTCGAGGACCTGAAGGCCCGCGGGTTCGTCGCCGCATCGCTGCGCAGGGCGAACCAGCCGGAGAGCCTGGTGGCCCCTCCCGCGTAGACACGGCCCGGCCGGCACATCGCCGCGTCCATGGATTCACCTGATCGGCCGCGCCTGATGCCGCGCCACGGGGGCACGCGGGGGATGCACGGCCGGCAGTGACCGCAGCTCGGGGATGAGCGCGCCGTGCACGGCCTCTCGCCAGGGGCTCCCCGACCGGGCGGGGCGACGTTCTGCGTCGACCCCGCCCGGTCGGGGCACAGCGCGTGGCCGCCTTTCCCGCCGGTGCGGCACCGCCCCTGTGGCCGGTTCGGTGCGCGGCGGCCTTCACCCCGTCCGTGAGGAACGACGGCCCGCCCGGGTGAGCACCCACAGGGCGAACGCACAGACGACCGCGAAGCCGATCGTCGCCCCTGTGGTGGCGCGCAGGGTGCCCACCTGTACGGATGCCACCCCCACCACGACCACCGGCACGGAGAAGCCCGTATAGGCGGCGGTGAACAGGGCGGCCGTCACACCGGCGCGCGCCTCCGCGGGGGCGATACGGTTCACGGTCGCCTGCCCACCGATGAAGACCAGGCCCACGGCGGTGCCGCCCAGCACCGTGCCCACCAGGAAAGCGGGCAGGCTCGCGTGCGCGAAGGCGAGCACGATCACCACGAGGCCCACCGGCAGCACCAGCAGACCCCGGCCGAGGGCGCGCCGGTCGGGCAGTCTGCGTGCCTGGAGTTCGGCCGCCGTCGCGACGCCGAAGAGCAGGAAGACGACGGCTCCGCCGAGGGCGTGGCTCGTCCAGTGCAGATCGTTGCCGAGGAAGGAGGGGATCAGCCCGACGAATAGACCCAGGACGAAGAAGCCGGAGAAGACCCCCATGGCCGCGGGGAGGAACTCCGTGCGGACCTCGGACGGGAGGCGGATGTCGATACGGGGCACATAGCGCCGGTCCCGCTCGGTCACCGTCTCGGGAAGCAGGAGGAGGGCGAGCGCCGCCAGTGCGAGGAGCCCCAGATAGACCGCATAGACCAGGCGGGTCGGAGCCGGGGCGTACTCGCTCAGAAAACCGGAGATCAGCGGACCGGTACCGAGACCCATCATGCTCGCGCAGGTCGCCACCAGCGCGGCCCGGCGTGCGTTCCCCGCGGGCTCGAGTTCGCTGAGCCCCGCTGTCGCCGGTGCCACGACGAGACCGATGGCCAGACCGGAGAGCCAGCGGGCCAGACAGAGCATGGCGACGTTCTCGGCCGCCAGGAAGACCGCGGCGCTCGCCGCCATCAGCGCCAGTGCGACTCCGATCACCGGGCGTCTGCCCAAGTGGTCCGAGGCCCTTCCGAAGAAGAGGAGTGACATCAGCACACCGATGGCGTACACGGCGAAGATCAGTGTCGTGAGGTCGGGCCGGAAGTGGAAGACGGACTCGTAGACGACGTACAGAGGGGCGGGGATGTTCGCCCCGGTGAGCACGATGACCAGGATTCCGGCCAGCATCGCGAAGTCACGGCGTCGGCGCCCGGCCGTCCCGACCACATGGGCCTCCTGGTCCGCCCCGGAAGGGATGGCGTCCGCCCTGCACGGGCGGGCCGCCTGAGGCGTCGTCTCCAGCATCTCCATGCCGCCCGCATGCCGCAAACGAGCCAATCGGCATATTCAGCCATGACTTCCCCTACGGGAGAGACCGCACCATGCGGCCGGTCTTCGTAGAGTCGCCCCATGGTTCCGGATGCGCCGCCGCCCACAGCACACAAGGAGGCCGACCCAGGCCGCCGCCGGCAGCAGGCGGTGCTCGCGGCGTCGAGCCTCGCCCTCGCCATGACCTTTCTGGACGAGACGGTCGTGGGCGTGGCGCTGGTGACGATCAGGGGCGATCTGGGGATGAGTGTCCCGCTCTCCCACTGGGTGCCCAACGCGTACATCCTCGCCTTCGCCGCTCTCGCCGCCGCGGGGGGCCGGCTCGGCGATCTCTTCGGGTCACGGCGGATCTTCCTGCTCGGCACCGCGGGCTTCGCCGCCGCCTCCCTTCTCTGCGCACTCGCCGACAGCGGTGGGGCACTGGTGGTGGCACGAGCTGCCCAGGGCGCCGCCGCGGCGGCCATGCTGCCCCAGACGATGGCGATCATCACGAACACGTTCCCGCCGGATCGCCTGGGACGGGCGATCGGGATGTACGTCGGTGCCGCGTCCGTCGCCCTGGCCGCGGGACCCCTGGTCGGCGGGGTGCTCACCGAGAGTCTGGGATGGCGTTCGGTCTTCCTCCTGAACATCCCCCTGGCGGCAGCCGTCCTTCTGCTGGCCTGGCGAACGGTGCCCCGGACGCCGCCCGCCCGGTCCCGGGGCAGCTTCGACACCTGGGGCATGGCGACTCTGGTCGCGGGGCTCGCCCTGGTGGTGACCGCGGTGATGGAGTCCGGCGGCCCGGGCCTGCCCACCACCGTCGCCCTCGCGCTGCTCGCGGCCGGGCTGGTGCTGCTGTACGCCTTCGTCCGGACCGAGACCCGGCACCGGGCGCCGTTGGTGGATCTGGGACTGCTGTCCGACCGGCGGTTTCTGGGCTCGGCGGTTCTGGTGCTCGGCGCGCAGTTCAGTTTTCTCGTCGCCGTCGTCTATGGCGCCGTCTATGTGCAGGACTCACTGGGGCTCAGCCCGGCGGTCGCCGGTCTCGCCATGCTTCCGGCGATGGCTCCCACCGTGGCTCTGGCGCCGGCAACCGGTGCGCTGTCCCGCCGCTTCGGCGCTCGCCGGCTGACGGTGGCCGGTGCGGCGGGCGGCGCACTCGGCTTCGTCCTCATGGGCGCGGCCGTGGGCAGTCACAGCTACTGGCCGTTCGGTGCCGCGCTGCTGGTGTGGGGCACCTCGATCCCGCTCGTCTACAACCCGGCCATGTCGGTCGCGATGGCGGCCCCGCCGTCCGGTCGGCGCGGCGGCGCGTCGGGGCTGCTGGAGACATGTCTCCAGGTGGGCGGGACGCTCGGCACGGCGCTCGTGGGGGCGATGCTCGTACGGGCCCACTCGGGGCCACCACCGCTGCCGGGTGCGGCGTTCGCCGGGGGCTTCTTCGTCACCGCGGGCGTGCTGGCGGCGGCGGCGCTCACCCAGATCGTTCTGCTGCGCGGGGG
The DNA here is from genome assembly GCF_040302905.1 of Streptomyces sp. NPDC096193. NCBI lineage: Bacteria > Bacillati > Actinomycetota > Actinomycetes > Kitasatosporales > Streptomycetaceae > Streptomyces > Streptomyces sp. NPDC096193. The sequence goes on from NZ_JBEOSJ010000001.1 coordinate 236,763, forward strand.
CGGGCGGGACTGAGGGACGTCCCCCTCGCGTCGCCCAGGTGCGCACGCTGCGCGGACGGTACAGGGTTCCGGCTCCCCCCACCCGCGGGGCGGGCCGGAACTGTCCACGGTTCGAGATCAAGACCGATATGCGAGACAAATCATGATCGCGGCAATCCGTCCCACTGCCCGTGCCGAATACAGGTCAAGACGTCCGGCTGTGTCCGGCGTCGAGCCCATGGGCACCGGGTCGGGTGAACTGCCGACCGGCTTGCCGTCCGTGCTCGATACGCCACCCGCCGTACGGATCGCACGCTCAACGCGTCGCGGGGGCGACGCCCGGGCCAGGCACATGCGCCCGCAGCGGTCCGGCCGTCACGACCTTCCAAGGAGCTCGCATGGTGGGAAAGCCCGTTGACGCACTGGCCCCCGGCCCGGCACCGGGGCTGGAGAAATCTTCCGCGGTCCGGAAAAACGGGTACGACACCGCCACCGTCCCAAGCGAAAAGACTTCCGTAGTCCCATCCGAGCAGACACCCACCGCCCCGGCCGAGCGGTCCGCGGCCGGAACCGAGCAGATCCTCGTCGAGATGCTGGCCGACGTCGCGGGCGTCCCGGACGTGTCCGCCCACAGCCACTTCTTCGACGAACTGTGCGCCGACTCACTGGTCATGGCACATTTCTGCGCACGCGTCAGAAAGCACGCGGACCTGCCGTCGGTCTCCATGAAGGACGTCTACCGGCACCCGACGATCCACAGCCTCGCCGCCGCACTCACCGACGCACCACAGCCCTCCGGACCCGTCGAACCACCACCCGCTCCCGTGCCCGCGGCCCGGACGAGCCTGCGGGAGTACGTCCTGTGCGGGGCGCTGCAACTGCTCGCATTCGCCGGCTACTCCTGCGTCATCGCGTACATCACCGCGCAGGGCTACGAGTGGATCTCCGCCGGGTCGGGTGTCGCCGACATCTATCTGCGCTCGGTCGTGTTCGGCGCCATCGGCTTCCTCGTGCTGTGCGCCCTGCCGGTCGTGGTGAAGTGGACGGTCATCGGTCGGTGGAAGCCGCGCCAGATCCGTGTCTGGAGCCTGGGATACGTACGGTTCTGGCTCGTCAAGACGCTGGTGCGGGCGAACCCCCTGGTGCTGTTCGTCGGTTCCCCCCTCTACAGCTTCTATCTGCGGCTGCTGGGAGCGAAGGTCGGCCGGGGCGTCGTGATCTTCTCCCGCGCCGTGCCGGTGTGCACCGACCTCTTCACGGTCGGCGACGGAACCGTCATCCGCAAGGACTCGTTCTTCGCCTGCTACCGGGCCCACGCCGGCCGGATCCAGACGGGCCCGGTCACGCTCGGGCGGGACGTGACCGTCAGCGAAGCGACCGTGCTCGACATCGGGAGCTCCATGGGGGACGGGGCCCAACTGGCCCACGCCTCCTCGCTGCACAGCGGTCAGTCCGTCCCCGCCGGAGAACACTGGCACGGGTCTCCCGCCGTTCCGGCCGACAGCGCGGTGGACTTCCGTGGAGTGGCACCGGCCGGCTGCGGAGTCCTGCGACGGGCCGTGCACAGTGTCCTTCAGCTGCTGACCGCGCTGGTCATCTACATGCCGCTCGCGGTCGGCGTTGTCGGCCTGCTGTTCTCCGAGGTGCCGCAGTTCGCCGCTGCCCTGGAGCCCGGGCCCGCCGCGCTGACGAGCTGGACGTTCTACGGCGAGGCGCTGGTGGCCTCCGTCGTGCTGTTCTTCGGTGCCATACCCGTCGGCCTGCTGATCATGACCACGGTGCCCCGGCTGTTCAACCGCGCGATCACACCCGGCCGGGTCTACCCCCTGTACGGGATCCACTACGGAATGCACCGGGCGATCGTCCTCATCACCAACAGGAAGTTCATGACGCGGCTGTTCGGCGACAGCTCCGCCATCGTCCACTACCTGCGAACGCTCGGATACAGCCTCTCGCCCGTCCAGCAGACCGGGTCGAACTTCGGCACGGACGTGAAGCACGAGACGCCGTACATGAGTTCCGTCGGAACGGGGACGATGATCGCCGACGGTCTGTCGATGGTCAACGCCGACTTCTCGAACACATCCTTCAGCGTGTCCCGCACCTCGATCGGCCCGCGCAACTTCCTCGGCAACAAGATCGCCTACCCCACGCGGGGCCGGACCGGCGACAACTGCCTGCTCGCCACGAAGGTGATGGTGCCCATCGACGGGGAGGTCCGGGAAGGCGTCGGGCTGCTGGGCTCCCCCAGCTTCGAGATCCCGCGTTCCGTCCACCGGGACAGCACCTTCGACCAGCTCAAGAACGAACGGGAGCTGCCCGGCCACCTCGCCGCCAAGAACAGGCACAACGTCGTCACCATGGCGCTGTACCTGCTGGTGCGGTGGCTCTACTTCACCTGGGTCACGCTCCTCGTCGCGGTGACCGCGGAGCTCTACACATCCATCGGCGCGCCGGCCATCGCGGTCGGCAACGTCCTCGCTCTGCTGTCCGGCGCGGTGTACTACGTGCTGGTCGAACGGGCCGTCACCGCCCCGCACCCTCCGAGCCCAATGTTCTGCTCCATCTACGACCGCCGCTTCTGGCGGCGCGAGCGGTACTGGAAGGTGCCCTCGGAGACCTATGTGCGCATCTACAACGGCACCCCGTACAAGAACCTGATCTGGCGGCTGCTGGGAGTCCGGCTCGGCCGCAGGGTCTTCGACGACGGCTGCTCGTTCACGGAGCGGCCCCTGGTCGCCGTCGGCGACCACACCACGCTCAACGCGGGGAGCGTCGTCCAGTGCCACTCCCAGGAGGACGGCACGTTCAAGTCCGACCGCAGCAGCATCGGCGCCGGCTGCACGCTCGGGGTCGGCGCCTTCGTCCACTACGGCGTGACGGTGGGCGACGGCGCGGAGCTGGCCCCCGACTCCTTCCTCATGAAGGGCGAGGCAGTCCCGCACAGCGCCCGGTGGACCGGGAATCCGGCGCGGCCGGCCGGCCGGGACACCGGCGAGCAGTGGAGGGAGGAGTGATGGCAACGTCCACGCAGACCGACGCCGACTTCTGGCGCGGGGTGCTCACCGCCGGCACCTTCACCGCGATCCCGCGGTGGACGGGCGAACGCGTGCCGGGGACCGCCGAGTACAGGACGGCCGTACCGGAGGACCTGCTGACATCGCTGCGCCGGTGGGCGGACGAGGCGGACCTCCCGCTGAGTTCGGTGCTGCTGGCCGCGCACGCCAAGGTGCTCTCGGCGCTGTCCGGCGAGCAGGAGGTCGCGACGTACATCCGCACGCCGGACGGCACACCGCTGCCGTGCCGGCTGTCGACCGCGTCCGCGTCCTGGCGTGCGCTGATCGAGGACACCGACCGGGCGCAGGCGGAGCTGCTGGCCCACCAGGACTTCCCCGTCGACGAGTTCAGGCGCGAGCTGGGTCTGGGCGAGCCGCTGCCCGAGACCCTCTTCGATCCGTACGGCGACGGCGACAGCGACGACCGGGAGCGGGACACGGTACTGCGCGTGGCACTCCCCCACCACGGCGCACGTCGCGGCCTGCGGCTGATGCACCGGACCGATGTGCTGGACGCCGAGTGCGCCGCCAGGATCGCCGGCTATCACCTCACGGCGCTCGCGCTGATCGCTGCCGATCCGGACGCCGATCACCGGCGGCAGAGCCTGCTGTCCGTCGGCGAACTCCATCTCCAGCTCGACGGGCTCGCCGGACCCTACCGGGAGCTGCCGGCCCGCCGGTTCCACGAACTGTTCGAGGAGCAGGTGCGGATCCGTCCGGACACTGTCGCCGCCGTACAGGGCGACCGGCAGTGGACGTACGAGGAACTCAACTCCCGCGCCAACCGGCTGGCGGGCGCCCTCCTGGCCCGCGGGCTGCGCCGCCAGGACGTCGTCGCGGTCGTCACCGAGCGCAATCTCGACTGGATGGCCGCGGTGATCGCCGTCTTCAAGGCGGGCGGCGTGTATCTGCCCGTCGAACCGCACTTTCCCGCGGGCCGGATCGCCGCCATGCTCGACCGCGCCGCGTGCCGGCTCGTCCTGACCGAACCCGGCAGCACCGCCACGCTCGACGAGGCACTGAGGTCGCGCGGGGAGTCGGAAGCCGCAGAGGCGGAGTCCCGGGAATCGAGGCCCACGGAATCGGGGCCCCGGGAATCGCGGTCGCGCTCCGGAGTGCAGACACTCCTCATCGAAGCCGCCTACGCCGAGGGCCACTCCGACGCCGACCCCGGTGTCCGCGTCGCGCCCGACCAGCTCTCCTACGTCTTCTTCACCTCCGGATCCACCGGCGAACCCAAGGGCGCGATGTGCGAGCACGCCGGCATGCTCAACCACCTCTACGCCAAGATCGACGATCTGGGCATCGACGAGGGACAGGTCGTCGCCCAGACCGCGCCCCAGTGCTTCGACATCTCCCTGTGGCAGTTGCTGGCCTCACTGCTGACCGGTGGGCGGACCCTGCTCGTCGGGCAGGAAGCGGTGCTTGACGCCCGGCAGTTCCTCGACACCATCGTCGACGGGCGGGTCGCCGTCCTCCAGGTGGTGCCGTCCTATCTCGACGCCGTGCTCTCCTGCCTGGAGCGCGAACCCCGCGAACTCCCGGACCTGCGGCGCGTGTCGGTGACCGGCGAAGCATTGAAGAGGGAACTCGTGCAGCGCTGGTTCGCCGCACAGCCGGAGATTCCCCTGGTCAACGCGTACGGACTGACCGAGACCTCCGACGACACCAACCACGAGGTCATGGACCGGGCGCCGGACACCGACCGCGTACCGCTCGGACGCCCCGTCAACAACGTGCACATCTACGTCGTCGACGAGCATCTCTCCCCCGTGCCGCTGGGCGCTCCTGGCGCCATCGTCTTCTCCGGCGTCTGCGTCGGCCGGGGCTACATCAACGACCCCGAGCGCACCCGGCCCGCCTTCATGGAGGACCCGCACCGTCCCGGCCTGCGGCTGCATCGGGGCGGCGACTACGGCCGCTGGCTGCCGGGGGGAAAGCTGGAGTTCCTCGGCCGCCGGGACAGTCAGGTCAAGATCCGCGGCTTCCGGATCGAGATCGGCGAGATCGAGAACACCCTGCTGCGGGCACCCGGTGTCCGCGACGGAGCGGTGGTGATCACCCGATCCGCGGGCCGCAGTGCGCACCTGGTGGCCTTCTACTCCGGCCCCGGCCCGCTGGACGACGAAGACCTGCGGCACCGGCTCGGCCGGTCACTGCCCCCGTACATGGTTCCGTCGTCCTTCCACTGGCAGGAGGGCCTGCCCCTGACCGCCAACGGCAAGATCGACAAGAAGGCACTGACGGCCCTCGCCGAGCGCCTCGATGCGGCCGGGCCGCCCGAGGCGACGAAGGACGGCCACCACACACCACTGACGCCGACCGAACAGCGGCTGGCCGCGGCCTGGGCCCCGGTACTCGGCGTACCGCAGGACCGCGTCGGCCGGCTCGACCACTTCTTCGACCACGGCGGCACCTCGCTGACGGCGGTCAAACTCGTGGTGGCCCTGGACCGCGTCGTCTCCCTCAAGGACATCACCCGTCACCCGGTCCTCGCCGACCTGGCCGCCCTCGTCGACGAACGGGCCGCGGCAGCCGATGCCACCGACGCCTCCCCACAGAACTCGCCGCTTCTGAGACCTGTTCCGATGCCGGACGGCCCCCAGCCGGTCGGTCCACCGGACGGCGCCGTCCCCTGGCACGACCAACCCTCCGCCGCATCCGTCCGGCCCCCCGCCTGAAAGGAAGCCCACCATGCCCTCCTCGCTCACCACCGCGCTGCCGGGCCTGCAATCGCGTCCAGGCCGGCCTCCCCTGCTGGAAATCGAACCCGGCACCGACACCATGAGCTGGCCGGTCCAGCAGCGGGACGCACTGCGCGCCGCCGTCGCCGAGCACGGAGCGGTCCTGGTCCGCGGCCTCGGGCTGCGCGACGCGGACGACGTCGCCGCGGTGCTCCGGCAGCTCGCCACCGCACCGGCGGCCGACACGGAGGCCTTCGCGCTGCGGGAGACCTACTCCGACGGCGTCTACTCATCCACGGCCTGGCCGTCGAACCAGCCGATGTGCATGCATCACGAGCTGAGCTACACCCTGGAGTTCCCCGGCCTGATGATGTTCGCGTGCCTCACCGCGCCCACCGAGGGCGGGGCCACCGCGGTCGCCGACTCGGCGGCGGTGCTCGAGGACCTGCCCCCCGCCCTGACCGAACGGTTCGAGCGCGAGGGATGGCTGCTCACCCGCAGCTACAACGACGAGATCGGGGCCTCCGTCGCGGAGGCGTTCGGCACCGAGGACCGCGTCGCCGTCGAGAACTACTGCCGCGCCAACGCGATCGAGTTCGCCTGGCAACCCGACGGCGGACTGCGCACCCGACAGCTGCGCAGCGCCGTGGTGCGCCACCCGGTCACCGGTATGCGCTGCTGGTTCAACCAGATCGCGTTCCTCAACGAGTGGACGACGGCCCCCGAGGTGCGGGAGTACCTGATCGACGAGTACGGCGCGGACGGTCTGCCGTTCAACACCCGCTACGGCAACGGCGATCCCCTCACCGAGGACACCGTCCAGCTGATCAACGCGGTGTACGAGACCCACACCGCCCGGCAGCCCTGGCAGGCCGGCGACCTGATGCTCGTCGACAACATCCGTACCGCGCACAGCAGGGAGCCCTTCGAAGGGCCCCGGGACGTGGTCGTGGCGATGGCCGACCCGGTGCGCCTGGGCGACTGCTCGCCGACCGTCGAAGCCGCTGTCCGATGACCACCACACCCACTCCCGCACCGGAGCCCGCCATGCCAGAACCGCTGTCCGCGCCGTCCTTCGCCGTGATCACGGGCGACCAGGTCAAACGCGCTCTGGAAGGACGCGAGAAGGAGATCGTGGAGGTGGTGGAGGGCACATACCGACTGCACGGCGCCGGCGAATCGGTGAATCCGCCGTCGTCCTTCCTCCGTTTCCACGACCGCCCCACCTCCCGGATCATCGCGCTGCCGGCGTCGATCGGCGGCCGGAACCGGGTGGACGGACTGAAGTGGATCTCCAGCTTCCCGCAGAACGTGGCGTCCGGTATCCCCCGGGCCTCGGCGGTGCTGATCCTCAACGACCCCGACACCGGCTATCCGTTCGCCTGTCTGGAGAGCTCCATCATCAGCGCGACCCGGACCGCCGCCTCGGCCGCGTCGGCCGCCGACCGGCTCACCCGTGACCGGCCGCGACCGCTGCGCGTCGGCTTCTTCGGGGCCGGTCTGATCGCCCGGTACATCCACACCTTCCTGGTGGGGACGGGCTGGTCGTTCGACGAGATCGGGGTGCACGACCTGTCGGCCGACAGCGCGGCGGGATTCCGCGTCTACCTCGAACAGTCGGGCAGCGGCGGACGTATCACCGTGCACAACAGCGCCGAGGACCTGATCCGGCTCAGCGACCTGGTGGTCTTCGCGACCGTCGCGGGTCAGCCGCACGTCGGCGACCTCTCGTGGTTCGCCCACAACCCCGTCGTCCTGCATGTGTCGCTGCGCGACCTCGACCCGGAGATCCTGCTCGCGTCGACGAACATCGTCGACGACATCGAGCACTGCCTGCGGGCCGGCACCTCACCGCATCTGACCGAACAGCGCACCGGCAACCGGGACTTCGTGCACGGCACGCTGGACGACGTGATGGCCGGACGGGTCACGGTGCCGCCGGACCGGCCCGTCGTGTTCTCCCCCTTCGGTCTCGGAGTGCTCGATCTGGCGGTCGGCAAATACGTCTACGACGAGGTGGCCCGCACCGGAGAACTCCGGGTCGCCGACGGCTTCTTCCACGAACTGCGCCGGTACGGCTGAGCCGCCCACCAGCGCCCCCACCACACGGAGGCCATCGTGCCTGTCATCTCCGTACCCCAGGCCTTCAACGAGGAGGAGCTCTATGTCGACCTCTCGGCGATCTACGGGCGCTCACTGTTCCTCAAGTGCGAGGGCTTCAACTTCGCCGGTTCGATCAAACTCAAGGCAGCGAACGAGATGGTCGAGGCCGCGGAGCGGGAGGGCATCCTGACGCGGGACTCGATCCTGATCGAGTCCTCGTCCGGCAACCTCGGCGTCGCGCTGAGCATGATCGCCGCCAGCAAGGGCTACCGGTTTCTGTGCGTGACGGACTCCCGCTGCAATCTGGCGACCCGGCTGATGATGGAGGCCCTGGGCAGCCAGGTGCACATCGTCGCCGGCCAGCGGTCCAACGGCGGACTCCTCGGCGCACGCCTCGACTACGTCCGCGCCATGTGTGCGTCCGACGACCGCTACGTATGGCTGAGCCAGTACACCAATCCGGCCAACTGGAAGGCGCACTACCAGCGGACCGCACCCGCCATCGCCCGCGCCTTCCCGAAGCTCGACGTCCTGTTCGTCGGCGCGGGCACCACGGGAACCCTGATGGGCTGCGCCCGCTACTTCCGCGAGTCGCGCCGGCCGGTGCACGTCGTCGCCGTGGACAGTGTCGGCTCGGTGAGCTTCGGGGGCGCGCCGGGACGCCGGATGATTCCCGGCCTCGGTATGAGCGTCCGTCCGCCACTGCTGGACGAGTCGTACGTGGACGAGGCGGTCCGCGTCGAGGAGGCCGACACCGTTCGCGCGTGCCGCCGTCTCGCCAAGAGCGGGTTTCTCTTCGGCGGCTCCACGGGCACGGTGGTCAGCGGCGCGATGGGCTGGCTGGCCCGGCACGACGCGCGCGACCTCACGGCCGTGGCCGTCGCTCCGGACCTCGGCGAGCGCTACCTCGACACCGTGTACCAGGCCAACTGGGTGCAGGCCCTGTACGGCGCGGACGTACTGGACCCCGAGGGACAGCCCTCAGGCCCTTCGGAACCCGTGCGATCGCCGGGCCCGAACACGCGTTCTCGACGGGAGAGGGACGACAGCTGGGCCCCGGCCGCACCCGACGGCCGGCCGCGCCGCGGAGCGTGGTGAGGAACTGAGGGCGAGCGGCCGGGGCCACGGTGCCTCGGCCGCGGGCTGCGGGCGTGGCTGCGGGCTGCGGGCTGCGGGCTGCGGGCTGCGGGCTGCGGGCTGCGGGCTGCGGGCCTCAACTGACCTGCCCCGTGCGGCACTTCGTCGTGATGGTTCACGCGGTGGGCACATGGCTCCCCGGTGCTTTGTAGGTGCGAGCGACATATCCGGTCGGGTGACGGGCTCCTAGTCTCCCGAATCCACGGACGGGATTCCGCCGTGAGCCGCACCTCACCCGGGAGGGTCCATGAGATCGTCGCCCGCTGCCCGTCTCCTCCGGCCCGCCGCGCTCCTTCTGCTGCTGGTCGCGGCGCACGTCTTCCCCACATCCGCGCCGCCCGCGGCCGCCGCCCAGACGCCTGCAGCGGTACGGGCGCCGGTACCGGTACCGGGAGAGCTCCGGCCGCACGACGTGAGCGACGTCTACAGCGTCGGCATCTCGTCCGGCGGCTATATGGCCACCCAGTTGCACGTGGCGTACTCCGGCACCTTCGACGGCTCGGCCGCGTTCGCGTCCGGCCCGAACCACTGCGCACAGAACGACCTCAACAAGGCCCTGCTGGCCTGCATGGACACCCTTCAGGATCTGCAGCTCGACAAGCTGGAGCAGACCACACGCGACTGGTCGGCGCAGGGACTCGTGGACCCGGTGGCCAATCTCGCCGAAGATCCGGTCTATGTCTTCAGCGGATCGGGCGACACCACCGTCAAGCGTCCGGTGGCCGACGCGCTGTCCGACTACTACGGCCGGTTCGGCGCGCGCGTCCGCTACAACAACAGCACGGCGGCCGGACACGCGTGGATCAGCCCCCTCGGCCCCAACTCCTGTACGGTCACCGCGAATCCGTGGATCAACAACTGCGGCTTCGACGCGGAACGCGACCTGCTCGGCCATCTCCTGGGCAGCGTCACCGCCCCCGCCGGGACACCCGGCGGCACCCTGACCCAGTTCGACCAGAACCCGTACGCCCCCGGCGGCCAGGCACGGGCGATCTCCCTGGACGAGAAGGGCTTCGTCTACGTACCGGGCACCTGCCAGGACGGCGCCACCTGTGACCTGGTCGTCGCCCTGCACGGATGCAAGCAGGGCTACTCCTACCAGGGCTTCGGCAGCCAGTTCATCGACAAGGCCTATCTCAACGAGTACGCCGACACCAACAACCTGATCGTGCTGTACCCGCAGGCCGTCCCCACCACCACACTCGACAACCCCAACGGCTGCTGGAACTGGTGGGGTTATCAGGGCGACTCGGCATACGCCCGGCACGGCGGCAAGCAGATCGAGACCGTCATGGCGATGGTGAGGACACTCGGCGGCGACAGCACACCACCGCCCGCCGGCAACCGGATCACACTGGCGAGCACGGACGCGCAGGACGGCTACATCAAGGCCGCGGCGGACGGGTCGGGCGCGTCCGTCGGCACGCTGGAAACCACGTACGGCCTCGCTCTGGGCCGCGGAAGCGACGGGAGATACAACCGGAGCGTGCTGTCCTTCGACACCTCCCGCATCCCGGCCGGCAAAAACCTCACCCGCGCCTATGTGACGCTCACCCACAGCAGCGGCTCCGGTTCCCCGTGGACCAGCCCGACGGGCAACCGCCTGCTGGTCGACGTCCACCACGGCTGCCTGGGCACCTGTCCGGTCGAACCGACGGACTGGTCGGCAACCACGACGGCCCCGGGGTCGGCGGAGGTCACCGCGTTCACTTCGGGCACCACATCCTCGACGAACCTGTCGACGGCGGGACTCGCGGCGGTGAACCGGACGGGGGTGACACAGCTGCGTCTGCGGTTCGCGGCGAACCAGACGTCGCATGCGTACGTGTTCGTCAACAAGGACACCAGGGCGACGCTGACGGCGGAGTACCAGTAGGGCAGCGCATGGGCTGGGGCCGACGCAGCCGGGTGCCGCGGACCCACCGGACCCACCATGGCGAAACAGCCGTCGACCTTGTCGCAGGCATCCCCGGCCGCGACCAGGCGGCCGGGGATGCCCCGTACCCGGATACGACCGGCGTGTGGCGACCGGACGACAGCCCGGCCGCCACACGCACGGCATCGCGAAGCAACACTCGGGCATCCATCAGCAGGGCGGGATGACCTTGCTCCAGTCCGCAAACCTGCCCGTTGTCAGGTAGTGGTCGTTGACGTAGCCGCCCGACTGCGCTCCTCCCGTGTCCGCGAAGAACCAGTAGCGGTTGCCGGTGCCGTCCGCGTCCACCGCGCCCGTCGTCCAGCAGTGCACAATCAGCTGATCGCCGTTGCGGCCGTGGTAGTTCGCAACCCGGCCGTGGTCGTAGTCGGGCGCGTTGTACAGGCCGAGGAAGGATCCCGGGTCGATGGCGGTGACCCGGGCGCACCAGTCGTTGGGGTTGCCCCCGATGGCGCACTTGTAGAGCCCCTGGCTCGGAGGTGTCGGTGCCCCCGCGCACTCCGGCACGCCGGGAATCCACGCGGGCCCCCGCAGATACAGATTGCTGATCCAACCGTGCTGCACCGGCAGATACGACCAGACGTCGTTGGTGACGCCGCCGTCCGTCACCGACTCACCGCGCTTTTGACAGGCGACATGAACCGTGGTGGGGCCCGGGAAGCGATGGGTCACATCGGCGTCCGTTGTCGGCGCCGTGCGGACGTTGACGTCCGTCGCCCACATCTCCACCGGCGTGGTCCCGGCCGGCGCTCCCGGATCCGGAGGCGGGTGCACGATGTTGCGCTGGGCCACCGCGGCGGCAACCGCACGCTTGGCTACCTGGGCGGCGACGCGCTTGCCTTCGCGGTTCTGCCGTTCGATCGCCGGATTGCCGTTGGTACGGGCGTTGTCGCGGTAGGCGATGTGCGGCGGGTTGGTCGTACCGTCGTCGATGCTGAGGGCGAACTCCAGCAGCCAGTTGCCGGACCCGGGACGGCCCGGCTTGTTGCACACGAGGTCATCGACCCGGCACACATCGAAGTACCGTCCGTCGCCGAGGCGTCCGGCGAACGCCGACGGCACGGAGACGCGCTGCATCAGTCCGCCGCGGTCGATGGTCGTCTGCCCGGGCTGGTAGTCGGGCCTGAGGGTGAGCATCTGGCCGTTCTGCGCCATCCCGATCTGCCCGTTGTGGCGGGACGCGTCACCGATCGTGATCGCGGCGCCCACCGCGGCGGACCGCCCCTGGTCCCCGGCCACGGCCGGAGAGGCGAGTGCGTTCTTGACGACCTGACCGCCCTGGGAGTATCCGATCATGACGAGCGTCGGCCGGCTGGGACAGTTCGCATAGAATTCGATCTCGCGGACGAGTTCGTCGCGTCCCTTCCCCATCGAGGTCCAGTAGTCGTCCGGCCCCGGATTGTCCCCCGGGAAGGGCCACGGAAGATCCCAGCCGATCGCGGATGCGGGATAGGGAAGATTACGGGCGGTGATGTCGCTCACCGGTACACCCTGTTCCGCGAGAGCCTGTTTCACTGCGCGTACATAAGTGTCGTTCACGCCGACGGAGCCGTACGGAGTGGTCTTCCCCTCCTCCACGTACTCCGACGTGCCATAAGCATTGATGATCACCCATGGCTTATCGCAGTTCATCGCCGGTTGCGGCGGCGGTGGCAGTGCGGCCGCGGTGGGAGCGGCGGCAAGGTGCGCCGCCGACAGTAATCCGGCGAGCAGTGCGCAGACCAGGGCGCTCCGTGCCCGGCGCGCCCCCGGCCCTCTCCGCTTTCTCGGATTTCTCATGCGTTGTTCCCCCTTGTGAGCACAGAAGGATCACGTCATGGCGCACGATCACCTTCTCGATATCGGAGGATCGTCCTCCGATACTCCAACGCCCCGTGGGACGTGGGACATTCGACCACGATGGCAGGCGAATGGCCGGACCTCAAACATTTCGAAGCTCATGGAAACGACGCTGCTCACCTCGCGCGGAACGCATTACCCGGCCGAGGGAACGCACGGGGATGTGTTGCGACCGCACCGATGGGTACCCGAGTCGCAGAATGCCCTCGGGCATTTTTCCATTCGCCGCCAATTGAGGAAGAAGGAGTCGGACCGTGAACGGCTCACCCGCGGAAACCGGGCTGATCACCAGTCGGCACAGCAGCACAGGAGAGCCCGTGCGGACGTGCATACCGGCTGTACTCGTCCCGGAGGACAGATCAGGCCCGCAGCAGGGCGACGGCAGGGACGAGGAAGAGCGCACCATCGTCGTCGGCGACGACTGAGGCCCCCGGCAGTCGCCAGGGGCCCTCGCGGTGTCCGTTTCAGCGCTGTCCGCGCACCATCGACAGCAGCAGCCCGTGCGTCTCGGCGTCCGAGGCCACGACGAGACCGCGACCGCCCTGCCTGCCCCGCCCGGCCTGTCCCACCGGGGCGCCGTCCACTCCGGTGACGACGCAGCCGGCGGCCCGGCACAGGGCGATACCGGCGGTGAAGTGCACGCTCTCGGTCAGGTCACCGCCGTCGGTGACGTACGCGGCACGCCTGTCGGCCGCGCCCCAGGCAAGCGCCGACGTGCTCGCACCACCCGCGGCCGGAACCCGCGACGAAATCCGGGTGAGCGAGCAGATCCACGGCACGGAATCCGGGCGCGCTCGGAAACGGCGGATCCAGGTTCACGTCCACCAAGCGGGTGGCGGCCGTAGGTACCAGCTGCTCGTCCACCTCGTCGCGCCGAACCCACGCCGTCGTGCCGTCGGTGAGGAAGACCTCGCCGCTGAACGGATCCGCCACCGCCGCCGGGCCGTCGCCCAGCGCCACGTTCACCGCGACCAGCATGGTGCCGGCCGCGTAGTTGAGCGTCCCGCACAAGGGATCCACCAACCACGCGCGCACCGCGTCCCCCGGCCGCCCTCCTCGCCGTGCACCGCGTCGTCGGGCCGGGCAGCCCGGATGACGCCGAGGACCGCCTCCTCGGCCGCCACATCGGCGTCGGTGGCGAAGTCCCCGGACCCTTGTCGATGCGGGAGAGCCGCTGCCCGTATCTGCCGAGCGCAACCTCCGCACCCGCACGCACGGCGGCCGTCGCGACCTCGGCATCACCCCGGTGCGCAGTCGAGTCGATCCCGACTGGTTCACTCACGCCTGTCGCCCGAGGAAGCGGGCGGTGGTCGCGACGAAACGGTCCGGGTCGTCGAGCCACGGGAAGTGACCGGCTCCCGCCTGGACGACGTATTCGGCGTTCGGGAACAACTCCGCGCACTCGGCCGTCGGGCCGGGAGGAGAGTTCAGGTCGTACTCCCCCGCGAGCACCAGCACCGGCCCGGCGAAGCCCGCGAGCGCCGCACGTGTGGCATCCGGATCGAAGGCACCGTCGGCGCCGAAGACGGCCGCTGCCTCCTCGTTCTTCTGACCGTCCTTCGCCGCCTGATGGGCGCGGGCCGTGTCGTCCCAACGGCCGTAGAAGAAGGGCTCGATGGCCTGCCGGCAGTCGTCCGTCGCCTTGCCCGAGAAGATCGCCTCCAGGGCCGCGAAGGCGGCCCCGAACCACGGCTCCTCGCTGCGCAGTTGCGCGGTCTCGCGCCGGATCTCTCCGGGGACGGCGATACCGAGGGCCGTGGCGCTCGGCGTGATCAGCGCGAGCCTGCCGACCCGCTCGGGGTGACGGGCCACGTAGAGCGCCGCGAGGTTCGTGCCCGCGGAGTGGGCGAGCAGGTCCATCCGGTCGAGGCCGAGATGCTCACGCAACGCCTCGACGTCGTCGACCAGCCGGTCGCAGCGGTAGGAGTCGACGCTCTGCGGCACCGCGGACTCCCCGGTCCCGCGGAGGTCCGGCAGGATCAGCTGCCGGTGCGCGGACAGGCCGCCGAGGTCACCGAGGTAGGCCGACGCCTGCATCGGTCCGCCGGGCAGACAGACCACGGGCCCACCGTCGCCGACCACGTGGTGGGCGAGTTCGGTGCCGTCGTACGCGGTGAGGGTGGGCATGGCGACGACCTTGTCAGCGGCATCCGCTCCCGGCAACCGAATTCGTCGCCCCGCCGAGGAGTCGGGCCGCACCGGCAGCCGCGGTGTGTCGTGCGCGGACGGGCAGGCCGAGGCCCTCCGCCGTGCGTGGACGGCGGAGGGCCTGGATCGTACGACCCTGTTCAGCGAGCCGCTTCGGTTCCCGCGGGTCGTCGCGGCGGCCGCGGGTCAGACACGCCGGCCCGCGAGCTCCTCGGCCATGCGCTGGAACTCGCCCAAGTCGTAGTTGGCGAGCGTCTTGTCGAGGTTGGTGAGCGCACCGAGGTGTTCGATGAAGCCGTCGGGCTCGTACTCGATCTGCAGTGTCACGCGGCTGGTGGTGTCACTGAGGTGATGGAAGGTGACCACACCGGCGTGGTGCACACCGGCGACCGTCTTCCAGGCGATCCGGTCCTCCGGCACGACTTCGGTGAGCTCCGCGATGAACTGCTTGTCCGCACCGGGCAGCGAAAGCCACCAGGCGAACCGCCGGCCGTCGAGCCGGTCGACCCGCTCGACATGGCTGAGGAAGCGCGGCCACTCGGTCACGTCCTGCCACAGACCCCAGCTCACGGAGACGGGGGCGTTGACGTCCACGGCTTCGATCAGAGATGCCGACATGGAGGGTCCTTTCCTGACGATCCGGTATTCCACGTTCCTTCACCGGGTGCCCTCCGATACGCGGCGCACACGATCTGTTCCCGCGCGCCGGAGCGGGCAGTGGCGCGGCCCGGGACGACGACGGTGGCGGCACCGGCCCAACTCGCCCACGCTGCCCACGCGATGGGCCGGGGCCGAGGGGTCTGCCGCCGCCTGTGCCCCTCAGGCGTCGGAAGGCACTCGCAGGGACACGACGAAGCCGCTGCTCGGACGCGCGGGCACCCGGCGCAGGCTGATCGACAGATCCTGCGGCGGCACCAGGTAGTTCATGTCCGCCAGCCGCGTGGACAGGCAGCTCAGCAGGGCGACGGTGATGTCCTCGCCGGGGCACCGGTGACCGGTGGCCGCGTCCCCACCGCCCTGCGGGATCAGCTCGTCGCTCGCCACGCTCCGGCCGAGGAAGCGCTCGGGGCGGAAGGCGTACGGGTCGGGCCACACGTCGGGGTCGTGCTGCCGGCCGTAGACGTCCAGCAGCACGAGGCTTCCTTCCGGTACGACCACGCCCTGCCACCGCAGCTCTCCGGCCGCCAGACCGCCCACGAACGGCACGAAGGGGTAGAAGCGCCGAACCTCGTTCGCGAACGCTTCCGCGTCCGCGGGGTCACCCCGGCGCAGTGCGTCCCGTCGGCCCGGCCACCGCTCGAGGGCGTGCGCCGCGAAGGTCACGAACCAGGCGACGGCCACCGTGGGGCGAATGATGTTGAGGACCTCCACGGCGGCGGTGTGCGAGTCGAGCAGCCGGCCGCTGTCGTCGCGGTGCAGCGCCACCGCCCGCAGGGGTGAGCCGGCCGGGTACTCCGTGCCCCGGCCGGTGCCCGGGTCCGTCCCCGCCTCCGCCCGCGCCGTACGGATCAGGGCCTCCAGCCACACCTCGCGCCGGGCGCGAGCGGCACGAGCCTTGAGGTGCCGGGGGCCGATCGCGGCGAAGCCGTCGACCATCGCCACCAGATCATCGGCCAGCTCCGCGGTCTCGGCCGCGCCGAGCGGAATCCCGGCCCAGTCGCAGACCGCGCGGGTGAGGACCCGGCTCGACTCGGTGAACAGTTCGACGGCGGGACGCACCGCCCAGTCCCGCGCGGCCGCGTCCCACTCCGCTCCGGCCCGTTCCGCCAGGCGCGCCACCGCGCCCCGGTTCTTGAGCAGGGACATGAAGAGCGCCTTGCGCGCCAGGTGCTGTTGCCCGTCGAGGGTGTGCACCGCACCCCGGCCGAACAGTGTGTCGAGAACGGGGCCGGGAAGCGCGGATCGTCGCCTCACGTGCTGGTCGTCGTAGAACAAGCGCACGGCCTCCCGGCCGCGGACGGCCGTCGTCGTCCGGCCCAGGATCCGGGTCTGCACCGGGAGGCCGCCGCTGGCGCGCATGCGGTCGGGCAACCAGGCGTAACCCTTGGTCATCAGAGGGATGCTGCTGTCTCGGAGGGGGGCGGCGAGAGTGTTCATAGGGGGCCGAGTGCCCGGAGCGGCGAGACCCAGACACCCGACGGCCGTCGACCGGAGCGGGGCCCGCTTCTCCGAGCCGGGACGGGCCCGGCTACGACCGCGTGCGGCCCGCTCGGTGTGCCACCGAGGACCCGGACCCCTCACGCCACGACCGGACCACCCCGTGAGGGCGGCCGCGGGCCCCTTCCCCGCACTGGCGGCTGCGGGGGTGCCGCGTCGCGGACACGGCCGTACGCTGACGGTCTCGGGGCTGCACACGGAGGTCTCTCATGCCCCGCCCCGTCTGGTCCGGAGCCATCTCGTTCGGCCTGGTCACCATCCCCATCAAGGTGCTGCCGGCGACCGAGAGCCACAACATCAGCTTCCACCAGTACCACCTGCACGACATGGGACGGATCCGGTACCGGAAGATCTGCGAGCTTGACGGCAAGCAGCTGCGCGACGACGAGATCGGAAAGGCGTTCGAGGTCTCCAAGGACACCTTGATCGAGATCACCGACGAGGACCTGGCGAACATGCCCTTGCCGACGGCGAAGGCGATCGAGATCGTCGCGTTCGTGCCGGCGGACAGCATCGACCCGATCCGGATCTCCAACGGCTACTACCTGGCCGCCTCCGGAGCGGTGTCGGCGAAGCCCTACACGCTGCTGCGGAAGGCGCTGGAACGGTCCAGCAAGGTGGCGGTGGCGAAGTTCGCGTGGCACGGCCGCGAGCGGCTGGGACTGCTGCGGGTGAAGGAGGACGCGATCGTCCTCCACGCGATGCGGTGGCCGGACGAGATCCGCTCCCCCGAGGCGCTCGCCCCCGACCCCGTCGAGGTCGGTGACAGCGAGATCGACGGTGCCGTGGCGCTGATGGAGGCCATGAGCGAGGACGACATCTCCGGGTACAGGGACCACTACCGCGAAGCCCTGGAGGAGGTCATCGCCGCCAAGGCCGAGGGGAAGACGCCGCCCAGGGCCGAGGAGGAGACGCGCCCGGCGGGCGAGGTCGTCGACCTGATGGCCGCTCTGAACGCGTCGGTGCAGGCGGCGAAGGAGTCCCGCGGGGAGAGCGGCGAGCACGCCACCGTGCACGACATGCCCCGCTCCAAGAAGCGGGCCGCGAAGAAGACCGCGGCCAAGAAGACCGCGGCGAAGAAGGCCACCGCGAAGAAGGCCGCCGCCAAGAAGACGAGCGGACGCAAGCCCCGCAGCGCCTGAGGACATACGGCCCCCGCGAGGGCCCGTCAGGGCGACGGCGTCCGTTGCCTGGGATGGTCGGCCATGTGGTGGGTACACGGGTGAAGCGTCGCAGGACGCTGCCCGCTGCCGTCGAAGACTCGGGAGACCTCATGAAGGTCCGCCGCCCGCCGTCCGTGTGGGAATCCGGGCTCACAGCCAATGTGCTGGCCGGCCGCTACCGGATCGATGCCCTTGCCGGACGAGGCGGGGCCGCCGACGTGTACCGGGGACTGGATCTGCGCCTGAGGCGCCCGGTGGCCGTCAAGGTGTTCCGGCCCGGGGCGGATCCGGAGATGGAGGAGCGCTTCGCCGAGGAGGCGCTCCTGCTGGCCCGCCTTCGGCACCCCAACCTCATCACGGTCTACGACACCGGGCACCACGAAGGTTCCGACTTCCTGGTCATGGAGCTGGTCCAGGGTGTCACCCTGCGGCGGCGCATCGCCTCCGGCCCGCGTCCCCTTTCCTGGGTGTGCAGGTTCGGGGCCGCGCTCGCGGGAGCGTTGACCCATGTGCACGCCGCCGGAATCGTGCACCGCGACGTCAAGCCCGGCAACATCCTGCTGGACGCCGAGGACAGGCCGTATCTGACCGACTTCGGCATATCGCGGATGCTCGACACTCCCTCGCACACCGATCCGGGCGCCCTGATCGGCACGGCGGCCTATCTCTCACCGGAGCAGGTGCTCGGCAAGGGCGCCGGGACGGCGGCGGACATCTACGCGATGGGCCTGGTGCTGCTGGAGTGCCTCAAGGGCGAACTCGAGTACACGGGGGCCCCGTTGGAGGCCGCGATAGCCCGTCTGCACCGCCCTCCCGTCCTGCCCCCTTCCCTCCCCGGCGAGATGGCGTCGCTGCTGACCGCCATGACCTCCGTGGACGACGCGGAACGACCGGACGCGGACGAGTGCGCGGCGGCGCTGGAGTCACAGCGTGTCGACCCTCCCCGGGTCCCGTCCGCCGCGCCCGCCCCGAGGCGGTTCGGTGTCCGCTCGCTCGGCACGGAAGGTCACCGAAATGGCCTTCCCAGCCGCCGGGACGGTGCCCCGACCCACCGGATCAACGCCTCGGCCGTGCCCGCGCCGACGCGGAGCCGGCGCCTGATGATGGCCGGCGCGGCCGCCCTCGCTGCCATCCTCGGCACGACGCTCACGGCGGCGGACGACGGCTCGGACGCGGGCCGGAAGCAGATGGCCGTCCCGCAGCCCGATCCCACTCCGGAGCCCGACTCCGCGCCTCGGCCCGGGCACTCCGGCACACCGGCCCCCGAGCCCGGAGGTAAGCCGGCGGCAGCGGACCCGGTCGCCGCGACCCGCGGTCCGGCCGATGCCGTCGACCCCACCCGGCGCGCGGTCCCGGCGGTACAGCTGCCGGTCGTCCGCACCTCGCCCCCGGGCGGCACCGGCGCTGTCCGGCCGCCCGCGTCCTTCGGTACGCCGGAGTACGCATCGCCCGGGCACGGCCCGGAGAAGGACCACCGCCGGTCGAAGGGGCGAGCGCACCAGCCGAAGGACAAGGCGGGCAAGGGGGAGAAGGCGGGCAAGGACACGAAGGACTGACACGCGCTCACATATCGGAGCCTCACGACACCGGGGCCCCGCACGACACGGGGCGCCGCCGCAGGACCCACCAGACCCCGCACGACGCGGGGGCGCCGCCGCGCGACCCACCAGACCCCGCTCACGTACCCGAGCCGCCGCACGACACCGGCCCCGGTTCCGACGCGCGGGGCTGCCCCACGACACACCGGTGCCCCGCCCCCGGCAGCCGGGAACGGGGCACCCTCTATGCACCTTCAGGCGACTCAGACGGGGGTGATGTTCTCCGCCTGCGGGCCCTTCTGGCCCTGCGTGATGTCGAAGGAGACCTGCTGGCCCTCCTGCAGCTCACGGAAGCCCGTCGCGTTGATGTTGGAGTAGTGGGCGAAGACGTCCGGGCCTCCACCGTCCTGGGCGATGAAGCCGAAGCCCTTCTCCGCGTTGAACCACTTCACTGTACCGCTGGCCATTTGTCCTCCAAGGACTTGACGTCGGCTCCGCACTTTGCGGAGCCGGAGGTGATCGCCCTGGTCCTCAGGCACTCTGAACAGCAAGACGCCCGTGAACACGGGGCTCACGGACGTTGGATACTTGGAACCACGACAGCTGACGCTGACGCTACACCGCTCCCCACCGGCCTGCCCAGCAACCTGATCAAGTTCGTGCGGTCAAGGCGTGTCTTTCGGACGGCCGGTGGGGGGTGACGCGGTGCGTTCGACTGCCCGTCAGCCGGTGAGCAGCCCGGTACGGAGCTTCGTCAGCGTGCGGGCGAGGAGACGCGAGACGTGCATCTGGGAGATGCCGAGTTCCTCGCCGATGCGTGCCTGGGTGAGCTCGCGGCCGAAGCGCATCTCGATGATGGTGCGCTCCCGGTCGTCGAGCTGTTCGAGCAGCGGTGCCAGGGAGTGCAGGTTCTCGAGCAGGTCCATGGCGGGGTCGTCGTCGCCGATGCTGTCGACGACGGTGCGGCCTCCGTCGCTGGAGTCCTCGTCACCCGCGGTCGGTGTGTCGATCGAGTCCGCGATGTAGCCGTTGGCGGCGACGAGGCCCTCGATGATCTCGTCCTCCGTGAGATCGAGGTGCTCGGCCAGCTCCTTCACGGTGGGGTCGCGATCCAGCCGGTTCGCGAGTTCCTCCTTGGCCTTGGCCAGCTCGACACGGAGTTCCTGAAGCCGGCGCGGCACATGCACCGCCCAGGTGCTGTCGCGGAAGAAGCGCTTGATCTCCCCCACGATGTAGGGGATGGCGAAGGACGAGAACTCGACCTCGCGGGACAGCTCGAACCGGTCGATCGCCTTGATCAGGCCGATCGTGCCGACCTGGGTGATGTCCTCCATCTCGCCGTCACCCCGGTTGCGGAACCGCCGCACCGCGAACTTGACGAGCGAGAGGTTCATCTCGATCAGGGTGTTGCGCGCGTACTGGTACTCGGGAGTTCCCTCCTCGAGCACCTGGAGCTGGTCGAAGAACAGCTTCGACAGCTGCCGGGCATCCTTGGGAGCGATCTTGCCCGCATCCTCGATCCACGGTAGGGCGTCGGCTCCGCTGCCGGTCACGTCCGTAGACGCCCCGGCAACGTCGAGGTCCTGAGCCGAAGCGCCGGTCAACTGAGTCGAGAAAGTCACAACTTCACCTCGTAGTGGGGGCCATGTCTGCCGAGCGCCTGCCCACTCGCCACACATTCACACTGTTGCCGCTCGACAACTTTTCGCTCTATGCAAGTGAGGCTGATCACTGCGACCCGCCGCACGTCCCTCAGCCGGTACGGATGAGCCCGCCCGGCCGCTCCGGTTCGCCCATCACGCCCGGCCGCTGCGGATCGGCCGGGTCGATCCGAGCCGTGCCCGACGCCCCCACAACCCCTTGCCGCCCCGCAACAGCTCAGTGCACGCAGAACTCGTTGCCCTCCGGGTCCGTCATCACCACCCACTCGCCCGCCGGTTCCTTGATGTGGGTCCGGACCTGCGCGCCGAGAGCCCGCAGGCGTCGTACCTCGCCCTCCCGCTCGCCGGCCGGACCGTGCAGGTCGATATGGAGACGGTTCTTGACCGTCTTCCCGGGCCGCGGCACGCGATTGAAGAGCAGCCGGCGGCCCAGGCCCGCGCCGCTCTCCGGGTCGTGCGGGTCCTCGGGGTGGCGTACCCCCGCCGCATCCCGCCAGCCGTGCCGGTCATGGCGGTCGACCACGATCTCGGCCGGGATGGCGCCGAGGCCGAGGAGCTTGTCGATCAGGACGCTGTGGTCCTCGACCGTGTAGTGCAGCGCGGCCGCCCAGAAGTCGGCCTGCGCATGCGGATCGTCGGCGTCGACGACGAGCTTCCAGTGCATCGGAGCGGGAGTCATGCTCACCACTTATAGGGCCCGGCACCGACATCCGCGAGGAACTCCGGACCTCCGGCCCCAGGGCGGCACGCGTGACACCCCCTGGAGGCATGTCGCCACGGCAGGGCCCGACCGCCCCCGCCAGTCGTAGGATGGGCTTCTCTCCGCGGAAGTGGGACATGTGAAGGCTGACAGACCCGGCGGGGTGGAGCGCCGGCTCCGCGACTCTGCTCCCCACGCGCTGTTCGATGTCGCCCGCGCGCTGGTGGAGGAGCGCTTCGACGCGCTGACGGTCGACCTCCTCATGGCGGACTACGCCATGACCAGGCTCCAGCCCATGGCCAAACTGCCACGCACGACCACCCCCCTGCCTCTGAACTCCAGCGCCGCCGGCCGCGCCTTCGGAGCGCAGGAGCCGCACATGGTCGCCGAGACCGGCAACCGCGCTCCGACCGTGACGATCCACCTGCCGGTGAGCGTCCGCGGTGACCGCCTGGGGGTGCTGAGTGTGACCCTTCCCGGTTCGGAGCCCGCCCCCGCGACCGTCGAAGCGCTTCAGGAGCTCGCCGACGCCCTGGCTCACGAGATCATGGTGGCCGAGCGCGACACGGACCTCTTCCTGCTCGCCCGGCGGGCCGAGCGGCTCACCCTCGCCGCCGAGATGCAGTGGCAGCTGCTCCCGGGCCGCTCCTGCTCGCGTACCGAGTACAGCATCGGCGCCCAACTGGAGCCGGCCTACGCCATCTACGGGGACAACTTCGACTGGTCCGCCTCCGCCGACCACCTCACACTGAGCGCCAACAACGGCATGGGCGAAGGGATCGAGGCCGCGCTGCTCACCAATCTGGCCGTGAACGCCCTGCGCAACGCCCGCCGCGCCGGCCTGAGCCTCGCCGATCAGGCTGCCCTGGCCGACCAGGCGGTCTACGGCCAGCACGCCGGCCGACAGTATGTGTCGATGCTGCTGTTCCGCTTCCATCTGCCGACCGGCAGGGCGGAGGTCGTCGACGCCGGATCGCCGCGGGTGTGGCGCATGCGCCAGGGTGTCGTCGAGCCCGTGGAACTGGAGGCCCAACTGCCGCTCGGCATGTTCGAGGACACGGTCTACACACCGCAGCATTTCCAGGTCAAGCCGGGCGACCGGCTCCTCTTCGTCAGCGACGGGGTCTACGACGTGCTCTCACCGGGAGGCGAACGCTACAGCGAGCGTGCCCTCATCAGGGCCGTCCGCGACACCCGGCTGCTGCCCCCGTCCCAGGTACCGCGCGCGGTCCTGGAAGAGCTCGTCGGCCATCGCGGGCCCGGGCCGTCCGAGGACGACGCCATGGTCGTCTGCCTCGACTGGCACGGCCGTCCCTGACAGCTCGCGGACAGGAACGCCGACGTGGGATGCCGAGCTGCCGCCCCGCCCGGTGCAAGTGACGGGCCACGGCACCCGCACATCCACCTGTACGGAAACCGGAGCCGGACGGGTCGATGACCCCGCTGACCATGTTCGGGACAATCGCGGGATGAGGATCACTGCGCGGGAACTCAACCGGTCCACGCTCGGCAGACAGCTGCTTCTGCGGCGGGAGCCGCTCGGTGCCGTCGACGCGGTCCGCCGGGTGGTCGCACTCCAGGCCCAGCACGCCGCATCGCCGTATCTCGCGTTGTGGAACCGGCTCAGCGGTTTCGACCCGGCAGACCTCGACGCCGCCTTCGGTGACCGGGCCATCGTGAAGGCGACGCTGGTACGGATCACCCTGCACGCCGTCCACCGGGACGACTACCGCTCGTTCCGCGAGGCCATGCATCCGACGCTGCGTGCCGCGAGGCTCAACTCACGCTTCACGGCGAGCGGGCTGTCCCCCGTCGACGCGGACGCGCTGGTCCCGGAACTGCTGGCGGTCGCGGACCGGCCGCGCACGACCGCCGAGATGGAAGCCTGGCTCGAAGCACGGATCGGTGTGCCGCCGAAGTCCGGCGCGTGGTGGGGCCTGCGGTCGTACGCGCCCCTGGTGCACGCCCCCACCGGCGGGCCGTGGTCGTTCGGACTCCGTCCGTCCTATGTCGTGTCGGGGACCCGGCCGGCGCTCGACGCGGAGACGTCCGCCGCCTCGCTCCAGACGCTGGTCCGCCGCTATCTGCAAGGGTTCGGGCCGGCGTCGGTGGCCGACATCGCGCAGTTCGCCACGGTTCAGCGCGCGAGAGCCCGCCAGGCGGTGGGCGCCCTCTCCGACTCCCTGGAGCAGTGGGAAGGACCGGACGGTACGGCCCTGTTCGACATCCCCGGCGCACCGCGCCCGGCGGCCGACACACCGGCACCACCCCGGCTCATGGCGATGTGGGACAGCATCCTTCTCGCATACGCCGACCGCAGCCGCGTCATCCCGCCGGAATACCGGCCCCTGGTCATCCGGGTGAACGGTGACGTCCTGCCCACCCTGCTGGTCGACGGCTACGTGGCCGGCGTGTGGCGGCCCGTGCAGGGAGGCATCGAGGCGACCGCCTTCCACCACCTGCCGGCCGCGGTCTGGGACGAACTGGCCGCGGAGGCCAAGAGTTTGGCGGCGCTGCTGGCCGACCGCGAAGCTCAGGTCTACCGCCTGTACGCGGGATGGTGGGCCACGTTGCCGAGCGCCGACGTCCGCGTGCTCCCCGGGTAGCAAGGCCGTTCGCCCAGACCGTTCGCCCGTGTCCCGACCGGAAGCGACCCGGCTACGGCGCTTCGGACGCAGGCATCCCACCGGTTCCGGGGGCACGCGGACGGGAGTAGGAGTACAGGCGGTCCACCTCCGCGAAACCCACCGACTCGTACAGGGAGATCGCCGCCGTACGGTCCCGCTCGTCCCCCGCCGACGCGTCGTCGTCCACGTACAGGACCACCGTGTGGGCTCCGCACCCGCTGAGCACACCGAGGGCGTTGCCGAGCATCGCGCGGCCCAGACCCCGGCCGCGCAGGTCTGGCAGGACGCCGAGCCACCGGAGAACACCGGTCCCCTGCACGGGAGAACCCACGACGGCTTCGGCCACCACCCGGCGGCCCTGGTGAGCCTCCAGTCGCCAGGCCTGCCGGTCCCCCGGCTCGGGGCCCACCCGCACGTCCGGCAACCGCGGCAGGCCCTCGACAGGCAGCGCGGCCAGCATGTACCGCCCCAGCCGCTGCCCGGTGAACCCGGCCCGCTCAAGCGCCTTTGCCGTCGTCGGACGGTGCCGGACCGGCAGCGCCTCCAGGCCCGGCGAAAGAGCCGACGCGAAGCCGAAGGCATGCACCTCGCGCGCCCCGAAGGCCGCGAGAGTGCGGCGGATCAGCGCATCGGCCGTCCGCGCGTCCTCCCGGCAGTGGAGCCACAGCAACTGGCCCGTGTCGTCCTTGAGCCGCGGAGCGTACGACAGCGCACCCACGACAACGCCGTCCGCGTCCTCGGCCACCACGGCCTCCGGAGGCTCCAGCTCCGCCCACCACCCGGCGTCGACGGACGAACGGCCCTGGAGGGCCTCGTCGAGCATCGCCGGAGTCGAAGCCGGCTCACCGCCCATCCGGTCGTCATCGACCAGAGCGAGGACGGCGTTGCGGTCGGCGGGCGTGTAGGGACGCAGCCTCGGGCCGGGCAGGTGTGGGCTCACAGCGACGACCCTGTCCGTGATGACCCGTTCTGTCCAGGATTCAGCGTTCCCGGCAGTTCGCGGCAGTTTGCGGCCGAAAGGGTCCTTCCTTCAGCCCTTCACGGACACGGCCCAGAGCTTCCAGGATCACTGCGCCCATGACGGTGTCCACGTCTCGCCATGGCGCCGGTCGGACCGGAGAGAGCCGAGATGGTCACGGAGTGCGGTGAGCGCGGGATGCGGATTGTCGCCGCGCCAGATCAGTGAGTGGGGATAGACCGGCGTGGGCCCGTGCACGAAAACGCGCCGCAGGTCGTCGTCGGCGGGCCGGACGAACTCGGTCCGTTCCCCCACGAAGGTCGCCAGCACCGAGGAGTCGGCGATGGTGTCGAGGAGCGGCTCGGTGCCGAAATCGGGGCCGGTCGCCTCGATGGTGAGCCCGAACGCGGCGGCGAGGTCCTCGTAGTAGGCGGCCCACTCGGTACCGGCGACGATGCCGGGCATCCAGATCCTGTGCCCGGCCAGCTGCGCGGGCGCGACCGCGCCGGTGGTGGCCAACGCGTGGCCCGGCCCGGTGAGCAGGTGCAAAGGCTCGTCGAAGACCCGGACGGTCTCCACGCCTTCGGGAAGCTGCCGAGCGGGCACGGTGACAGCGCGGAACGACGCGTCGATCACGCCCGACCGGACGGCGGCGATCGCCGCGCCGGCGTCGAAGAGCGTCACCACGTCGAGCGCGATCCCCGGATGAGCACGGTGGAATCCGCGCATCAGAGCTGCCGGCGCAAGCCGCCGGCCGATCACATCGACACGCAGCGCGCGACCGCCGGGCCGCACGGAGGCGGCCGCCCGCTCCTCGGCACGGAGAAGATCACGGGCGTGCGGCAGGAAGACCTGCCCGTCGAGGGTGAGCCGGGCACCACGCGGCGTACGCGTGAACAGCCGGACGCCCAGGGCCTTCTCCAGCGCCGCGATGCGCTTGGAGACGGCCTGCTGCGTGATCGAGAGATCCACGGCCGCTTCCTGGAACTGCCCGGCGTCCGCGACGACGACGAAAGTGCGTACGGCTTGGAGATCCACGGCGTACATCCTAGGCCGTGCGCTGGGAGTACAACCGCTGGTTGTGTCTCACGATCCGCGCGGTTGTTTGCCGCGCGGACTCACCGCTCGCTTTGATGTCGCCGGTTCGGAACGTGTCGGGGAGCGACTGCGAGGGGCGTGCAGAGCATGGGCGCCAGTCGGTCGCTGGGCCGGGAGTTCGCGTGGCTGTGGTCCGCCTACACGATCAGCACCTTCGGCACACGGCTCGCGTTCGGGGCCTTCCCCCTGATCGCGATCCTCGTGCTGCACGCCGGGGCGGCGCAGGTCGCCGCACTGGCGGCCGCGGGCTTGGCGGTGGGCGCGGCCGTGGCGGTGCCACTCGGGCCGTGGGTGGACTTCCGCCGCAAGCGGCCCGTCATGATCGCGATGGACCTGGCCCGTTTCGCCGCGTTGATCAGCATTCCCGTCGCGTACGCGCTCGGCCTGCTCACCTTCGTCCAGCTCCTCGTCGTCTCCGTCGTCGTCTCGGCCGCCGAGATCACCTTCGGGGCGGCCAGTGGGGCATTCCTCAAGTCACTCGTGCCGCCGCAGGACCTCCTGGTCGCCAACGGACGGTTCGAGGCCGCGACATGGACCGCCACCATGCTCGGACCGCCCGTCGGCGGAGCGGCGATCGGGCTGTTCGGTCCCGTGATGACCGTGCTCGCGGACGCGGTCAGTCACCTGCTGTCGGCCGCCGGGATCCGCGTGATCGGGGACAAGGAGACACCTCCCGCAGGCGCCGGCACGCGGGCCCGCCCCCGGGCCGGCGACGTGCTCGACGGATGGCGGCACATCCTGACCGAGCCGGCCCTTCGTCCCCTGTTCTTCAACACGGTCCTCGTCAACGGCCTGATCATGGCGACCTCACCGCTGCTCGCCGTCCTGATGCTCGGCGAACTCGGCTTCGCACCCTGGCAGTACGGCCTGGCCTTCGCCGCGCCTTGCGTCGGCGGACTGATCGGCTCACGGCTGGCCCGGCGTCTCGTCGCCCGGTACGGGTCGCACAGGGTTCTGCTCACCGCCGGGTGGCTGCGGACGTGCTGGCCGCTCGGACTGGCCTTCATCGGCCCCGGAGCTGCCGGGCTCCTGCTCGTCATGGCCGTCGAACTCGGGCTGATCACCTGCATGGGAGTCTTCAACCCGGTCTTCGCCACGTACCGGCTCGACCACATCGCAACGGATCGTGTCGCCCGCACGCTGTCCGCCTGGTCGGTCACCAGCAAGGCCACCATCGCGGCCATGACCGCACTGTGGGGTCTGCTGGCCGGCCTCACCGGCCCGCGCGCCGCACTCGCGATCGCGGGCCTCCTCATGCTGGCCACACCGCTCCTGCTCCCCCGGCGGAGCCGCACGGCAGACCGGGCGCAGTGAACCGGGCGGACGGGGCCGAGGCGGCCTGCTCCCTCGCCCCCTGGCTCCTTGCGACGGGGCTCGTTACCTGATCCTGAACGAGCAGCCCTTCAGGGTCCGACCGCCGTCGTTGTCGGCGACCGCCTTGCCGTCGACCGTGATGCAGCAGGGGGCGGGCTTCTGCGTACCGTCGACGGACTTGATGGGCCCCGGCACGACCGACACCAGATAGCCCGTCTTCTGTTCCGCGGCGGAGAGCCGGACGGTCTCCGTCTTCCGCCACGGCAGGGTCTGCTCGTCGAAACCGCTGGTGTCGGCGCGGTAGGTGATCGGCACCCTGCCCAGCCCCTCGACCGCAAGGGTCACCTCGTGGGACTCGCCCGCCACGGCGGACGACGGTGAGGCACTCCGCGATACCTCGCTGCTGCCGCGATTCTCGGCCTTCGTGGTCCCGCCGCCTCCGCAGCCCATCAGTCCCACGGCCACGAGCAGTGTCACAGCGGTCATCGACGTTCGCATACGTCCCGTTCCCGTGCACTCGGCTCCTTGTCGCCCCCTTGGGCAAGGGATCCGACATCCGAAGATCCAAGCACGTGCGGCACGGCACGAACGGTCATGAGCCTCGGGGCGGGAGCCGATTTTTCTCGGCGTCAGTCGTCGGACGAATCGGACGAACCGGAGGAGCCGCCGCTCTTGCCGCGACGGCTGAGGACAACCGACAGGACGTCCGCGACGGCGGCGAGCACGATCAAAGTCACGCGCCGGGCTTGGCGCAAACGCGGAGAGGCCATACGCAGATCCTAGGGGCCGGCCCGCGAGCTCAGAGAGGCGTGACCGGGGGAAACCGGAGCGGGCCTGCGGCACCCTGGACCTGATCCGCGCCGCCACGGTTCATCCCTCCCCGGTTGCGGCCTTCTCGTCGCCGCCGCGGCCAGGCGAGGCCGTGGGGCTTGTTATCAGATGATCAACCGCTCGGGGTGCGAGGTCGTGGCATGCCCCGGCCGACGGCTGATCGCCGTGGAATACTCGCCCGCATGAATTTTCGGTCGGGCCGGGCTCACGCCGTCGTGGCGATCATGAGCGCCGCCATTCTCCTGACCGGCACGAACGGCTCGACGGCCGCTCCCCTCCCGGCAGTTCAGCCCGTGACACTCACCATCGACGCGCCCTCGACGTACGTCATGTACTCCGCGGACGAGGGCGCGAAGGCGTTCGACAACACCTTCACCGTGCCGGTGGGCGTCGCCGGGAGGGAAGGCGCAGAAGCCAGGAACATCGAGCTCACCGTCGACGTCTCGGCCCTGTCGGGCACGGCACGGCTCGCCAACTCCCACTGCCGGCGGCACAAACAGGTGTTCACCTGCGACTACGGATCCCCGAACGAGGGCGAGAGCATGACGCCGTTCACCATCAGCGGTGTCGACGGAGTGAAGCCGGGAGACGGCGGCACCATCACCTACACCGCGTCCGCCGACAACGCCCCCACCGTCACCGCAACGACCCGGATGCGGGTCGGCGGTCCGCTCTTGGACCCGCGTGAGCATCCGCCGGTCGACGGAGTGCGTCCCGGCGGAACGGTGCGGATCACTCCGGCCTTCGCCAACCACAGCCGGTACGCGGCGGACCGAGGAGTGGCGATGAAGATCCACTCGTCCGGCCGGGGCCTGACCTTCGCCCGGGAGCACAGCAACTGCTTCTACAACTCCGGTGAGCCCGGCGGTCGTTCGGACTCCGCCTGGTGCGTGTTCCCCGCCCCGGTCGCACCGGGAACGGCCTACGCGCTCACCCGCCCGTTCGCCGCCAGGGCCGACCCGAGCGTCATGGCCGACGCGCTGGTGTACGAGGTGTCGTCCGAGGTGGAAAAGGACAGCGACCACACCGTGCGGGGCAGGGGCGCCCCTCTCACGCTGACGCGCGTCGCCGACGAGGGATTCGGCACGCAGCGCGCCCCCAACAGTGTTGTCGACGTGCGCACCACCCAGCAGGCCGACTACCGACCGGTCTCGGGGACCGTCGCCGGAAGGGTCGGTGACACCGTTCGTGTCGCCCTCGGCGTACGCAATGAGGGGCCGGGAGATCCCGGCGATGAGCGGGGCCGCTTCGAGGTGATCCCGCCCGAGGGCACGACAGTCACGTCCATTCCCTACGTGAGTGACGACGAGGGGCCGGACTGGGTGTGCGACAGGCCGAAGAAGCCGTCCAAGGCGTACGTCTGCGATCTCGGAGCCGACTCGTTCTCGGCGCTCGCGCCGGGGCGGGACACCACGATCGACTTCCACTTCCGGATCGACAGGAAGGTGGCCGGGGCCCGTGGCCTGGTCCGGGCCGTCGGCGCGTTCGACCGCACGCACACGAACGACACGGCGGCCATCCCGGTGGACGCGAAGCCTGCGTCTCGGTCGTCCCTGATGGGGGTCGCGGGGGCGGGCGCGGTGGGCGTCGCGGTGGGCCTCTGGTTCGTGTTCCGTCGGCGGTCCAGGCGCTCCGGGACCTGACGGTCGGCCCTTGCCTTCGAGAGAGCCGCGCACATCGCGGCCTCTTTCCATGGTCCCCGGAAGGAATGCCTGTTGCCGTCGAGACACCCGGCGTCGAAAACGGGCCGTGCCCCGCGCGACGGTAGCCCCAGGCCGTCCCCTCCACGCGGTCGCCGACCCGGAGCGGACCTCCGGCCCTGGCCGCCCGCCGCCTGCTGCCCGCCGCACGGATCGCCGTGCGGGAAGAGGGCAATGTGGGCGGGCGTAGCACCGGCGTTCTCCGGGCAGGATGCGGCGCTCCGCGCGTGGGCCGTGCCTCATGCTTCCCGGGCACCCCGCTCCCGTCGCCGGCCCGCGAACCTCGCCGCGGCCCGGTCCGGCTCCCCCGGGCCCGTCCTGGCACGGCGGAGCCGCCCTGATGTCGGCACACTGGTGGAGGAAGACACTCGGCGCCTCGGCCCGCCGGTCGGGTACCGGGCGAGACGATGTGTGCCGCGGGTGGAAGGCGACCTCAGTGGCGTCAGACCGTTCGGAGGGTGATCGGGCTCCTGGACCGCTCTGGTCGGAACCCGGGTCGCTTCTTGAACACGTGCCGGTGGCCGTCCTCGGCATCGACGAGGACAACCGCGTCTGCTACTGGGGCCCCGGCGCCGAGGGACTCTTCGGGCACGGCTCCGCGGAGGTTCTGGGCCAGGCCGCCGCCGTACTGTTTGCCGATCGTCCGGACGACTCCCCCGGCCCGTCGGTCCGGCTCGCGGAGCAGGGCCGGGCCCTGGGGTACTGGCGTGGCCGGCTGTCGGCCCGGCATCGGAACGGCGAGGTCTTCGACTGCGGTTTCCGGGCCTTCCGCGTGGTCGGTACCGACAGCGCGTCGACGGTCCTGGCCCTGGCCAGCCGCAGTGACGTGCTCGATCGCGTGAAGACCAACCTGGCCTTTCTCGATTCCCTTTTCGAGACGACCCCCATCGGTCTGGTCATGCTCGACGACCGGCTGCGGTACGTCCACCTCAATCAGGCGCTCGCCGACATGGACGGTGTGTCCATCGCCGAGCATCTCGGACGGCCGATGGACGACATCATGATCACCTACGACGGCGGCGACTACCGGCGGATACTCCGCTCGGTCGCCGAGGAGGGACGGACTGTCGCCGGAGTTCTCGTGGGCCTGCGCACTCCCGGTCATCCGGATCTGGACCAGGTGCGGTCGGTGAGCCTCTTCCCGCTCAGTGGCGCGGTCGGCACACGCTCCGGGGTGGGCGGGCTGATGGTGGATGTGACCGACCGGGAGCAGGCCATCCTGGAGGCGAGTGCCGCACGCCGACGCCTGGCCCTGCTGGCCCGGGCCACCGCCCGGATCGGTACCACCCTGGATGTGGATGTCACCGCCAGGGAGATGGTCGCCGCCGCGATTCCCGACTTCTGCGACGCCGCCGTGGTGGAAGTCGTGGAGTGGATGGACGAGCGAGCGGTGTTCGACCCGCAGCAGCCGCTCGTCACCCGCAGGATCGCCTCCGGCACGGTCCTGCCTCCACCGGCCGGGGAGCTCGTGGGAGGGCTGGACCGGGTGATCTACCCACCGGATTCCGCCATCCACCGGATGCTGCGGTCGGGCCGCCCCCTGCACGTCCCGGTCGACGACGAGTTCATGACCCGGACCGTCATTCACCAGGCGCGTGCCCAGCTCCTGAAGGACAGCGGCCTGACCGGCCTCGTCATCGCTCCGCTCGTCGCCCGCGGCACCGTCCAGGGCATCACCATGTTCGGACGCTCCGCGGCGAGGCCGGCCTTCACCGACGAGGACGTCGGCCTGGCCGGCGAACTCTCCTCCCGTGCCGCTCTCTGCCTGGACAACGCGCGTCTGTACAGCCGGGTGCAGGACATCGCCCTCACCCTCCAACGCGCGCTGCTCCCCAGCGCGTTGGCGACCAGTCCGCATGTCGAGGTCGCCCACCGCTACCTGCCCGGCAGCCACGTCACCGAGGTGGGTGGCGACTGGTACGACGTGATCGAACTGTCCGGCGACCGCGTCGCGCTGGTGGTCGGTGATGTCATGGGACACGGAGTGCGCGCCGCCGCGGACATGGGGCGGCTGCGCATCACCGCCAAGGCGCTGGCCAGGCACAACCACGAGCCGGGCGACCTGCTCGCCGAGCTCGACGCCTGTGCCCAGGAGGCAGGCATCGAGCTGGCGACATGCCTGTACGTCGCGTACGACGCCACGACCGGGCGAGCCCGTATCGCCAATGCCGGCCACCCGCCGCCTCTCGTACGGCACCCCGACGGCACGGTCGAGACGCTCGGTGAGGTCCTGGGTGTGCCCCTCGGGGTGGGCGGTCACCCGTTCCGGACGATCGAGACCGATCTCGCGGACGGCGCGATTCTCGCCCTCTACACCGACGGTCTCATCGAGGTCCGCGGCCACGACATCGAAGAGGGCCTGGCCGCCGTACGCGCGGAGCTGGGCCAGATGCCGGACCAGCTGGAAACGATGGCGGACCGCCTGCTGTCGCATCTGCTGCCCGAACCGCCGAGCGACGACACCGTGCTCGTCCTCGCCCGTGTGGGCCGGAGCAGCGCCCCAGGGCGGTGAGGGGCCGCGGGTCTGCGGAGCGCCGAGGACGACGGCAGCCGGATGCCACGTGCGGCACGGACGGCACGGATGCCACGTGCGACACGGACGGCACGGACGGCACGGATGCCACGTGCGACACGGACGGCACGGATGCCACGTGCGGCACGGACGGCACGCACCGGAATGAGCGGCTGATCCGGTGTGTTCTGCTCCGGCATGGAGGACGACATCGGAGCGCCCGCGGGCTCGCCCGCACAGCGGAAGGCCGCGGCAGAGCTGATCGACGACGCGCGCGCCAGTGGTCAGCACCTTATTGACTCCCTGACGCGCCTGTGGGACGGCGTCGTCGAGGCGTCGACCATGACCAACATCGACGACGAGCACGATCCGGAGGGTGCCACGGTCGCCTTCGAGCGCGCCCAGCTGCGGGACATGCTGACCCGGGCACGGGCCGATCTGGCCGATCTCGACCGGGCCGCGGAGCGGGTGCGCACAGGCACCTATTGGGTCTGCGAGCGCTGTGGCGGGCCGATCGCACCGGAGCGACTCGCCGCGCGCCCGACGGCCACGGTGTGCATCACCTGCGCGAACAAAACCACCCGCTGACGCGTATGACTCGGTGAGAGGGATGCAGTGGCGCGACGCCGCGAAATGTAGCAAGGTCGTGGCCGCCGAAAAGCCTCGAAACGCCCGGTTCGGACGATCATGGCGATGACCGTCCGCAGGACTCCAGCAACGCGTGACGGAAGGTGTCCCATGTCGAAGCCACCGCTCCCCGACGAAGCAGTCGCCATGCTGACGAAGGCCAACCCGGCGGTCGTCACGACCCTGCGTTCGGACGGCCAGCCGGTGTCCACGGCCACCTGGTACCTGTGGGACGAGGGCCGGGTGATGATCAACATGGACGAGGGGCGCAAGCGCCTGGAGCACGTGCGGAACGACCCGCGTGTCTCGCTCACCGTGCTCGACGAGGGCAACTGGTACACCCACCTCAGCATCATCGGCCGCGTCGCCGAGCTCGTGGAGGACAAGGAGCTGCTCGACATCGACCGGCTTGCCGAGCAGTACCTCGGCAAGCCGTACCCCCAGCGGGACCGCCGCCGTTTCAGCGCGTGGATCGAGATCGACCGCTGGCACGGGTGGGGCACCCTGAAGGACAACAGCCAGCCCGGCTGATGCGCGACCGGCCGCGACAGTGCGACGGGGTGCGCTGAGGAATCTCCGGCCTTCACGTCGAGCGCACGAACGACCGTGCGTTCACATCGAGGGTTCGTACGTCGCTCCGGCGCGGCCGGTTCCGTGTCCCGACCAACGCTCAGGCACTCCTGTGACCGGCGTGTACTGTGTGCCGCGCCGCCGTGCCAACGCTCCGGCAACCGTGATGGTTGTGCCGGGAGTTGCACGTCAGGCCCACACATTCGCTTCCCGGAGGAGTGTCCGTTCGATGACCCAGAACCGTCCCCGAGGGCCGCAGTCCCCCGACGGCGAGAACACGGACGACCGCCGTCGTCCCGGACCGGCCCCCGAGGACGGGGCGGACACCGGCCACGCCGAAGGTGACAGTGACCGCGGAGACGTCGAAGACGGTGACGGCGGCAAGGCCGAAAGCGTCACGGACGCAGGTCCCGGCAAGAAGCGCCTGATCGACTACCCGCGTCGCGGCAAGGGTGGGGTGCGCCGCTGGATACCCTCGTGGCGGCTCGTCCTGGGCACTTCCTTCGGCGTCGTCACCGCGACGGTGGGGGCAGCGACGGTCGCCTACGCACTGGTGGAGGTCCCCGCCCCGACCAGGGCGGCCGAGGCGCAGAACAACGTCTACTACTGGGCCGACGGCACGCAGATGGCCGCCACCGGTGGTGAGATCAACCGTCAGGTCGTCGACATCGGCGAGATCCCGAAGGCCATGCAGGACGCGGTGATCTCGGCGGAGAACAAGACGTTCCGGACCGACTCGGGGATCGACCCCATGGGTATCGGCCGCGCCGTGGCGAACATGGCCAAGGGCAGCGAGACCCAGGGCGGTTCCACCATCACCCAGCAGTACGTGAAGAACGCGATGCTCGGTGACCAGCCGAAGAGCGTGAGCCGTAAGGTCAAGGAGCTGTTCGTCTCCATCAAGGTCGGCGCCGACATGGACAAGCCCGACATCATGGCGGGCTATCTGAACACCTCGTACTACGGGCGTGGTGCCTACGGCATCCAGGCCGCCGCCCGTACGTACTACGGCAAGGACGCCAAGGACCTGAACCCCAGCGAGTGCGCCTTCCTCGCCTCGCTGCTCAAGGGCGCCGTGTACTTCGATCCTGCCGGTTCCGTGGACATCGACCCGGCGGCGACGCCGAAGGCCAATCTGACGCGGGTGACGGACCGCTGGAAGTGGGTCATGGACGAGATGGTCAAGGACAAGCATCTGACCGCCGCCGAGCGGGCCGAGTACCCCGAGTTCCCCATGCCCCGGTCCGTCTCGAAGGGGGCGAAGCTCGGGGGTCAGGTCGGCTATCTGGTCGAACTCGCCAAGGCGAACGTCCTCAAGGACCAGGCCCTCGGCCTCAGTGCGGATGACCTGGCGCGCGGCGGCTACGAGATCCACACCACCTTCGACAAGAAGAAGGTCGAACAGCTCGAAACCGCGGTGAAGAAGGTCCGCGAGGCCGACATCAGGCCCGACAAGCGACCGAAGACGGACACCCATGTCCAGTTCGGCGGTGCCTCCGTCGACCCGCGGACCGGTGCGATCGTCGCCATCTACGGCGGCGAGGACGCGACCGAAGACTTCACCAACAACGCCGACGCGACCGGCGTCCCGGTCGGATCGACCTTCAAGCCGTTCGTCCTGGCGGCGGCCCTGCGCGACGGTGTGCGCGACCCGCAGCGCGGCGCGACCCAGGGAAGTGCCGAGCGTACGCCCGTCGATCCCGACACGACCGTCTACAGCGGCCAGGACAAGCTCAGGATCAAGAACTACGACGGCTCGGTCTGGCTGACCGCGGAGGGTGAGGAGTGGCTGCAGACCAACGACGGCAACGAGTCGTACGGAAACGTCTCGCTGCGTGAGGCCATGGTCCGCTCGGCGAACTCACCGTACGTACAGCTGGGCATGGACACCGGCATCCCCTCGGTGCGCAAGGCCGCCGTCGACGCCGGCCTTCTCGAGAACTCGCTCAACACGTCGGACGTCCCCTCCTTCTCCCTCGGTATCTCCTCGCCCAGCGCCATCCGTATGGCCGGCGCCTACGGCACCTTCGCGGCCGGGGGCGAGCAGCGTGAGCCGTACTCCGTCACGCAGGTGAAGCGGACGGGCCGGGTGATCTACTCGCACAAGGACGAGCCCGAGCGGGCCTTCCCCGCCGCGGTCGCCGGCTCCGTGACCGACGTGCTCAAGGATGTCGTCGCGAACGACGAGGGCACCGGCCGGAACGCGCGGCTGCCGGGCCGTGAGGTCGCCGGCAAGACCGGTACGACCGACGGCAACAAGTCCGCCTGGTTCGTGGGCTACACCCCGCAGCTGTCGACCGCCATCGACATGTACCGCCTCGACGACAGCGAGAAGAACCAGAAGGGCAGGTTCCTGGAGATGTTCGGCACGGGTGGCCAGGCGAAGGTCCACGGCGCCTCGTTCCCCGCGGAGATCTGGCGGACGTACATGACCGAAGCGCTCAAGGGCCAGAAGGTGGTGCGCTTCTCCGCCCCCGAGCAGCCCTGACGGCAGGGCAGTTGGTTCCTCCTCCACCGAGCCGGGCGCCACATCGGCTAACGGCTCGGTGACGGCGGGATTGCGGATCGGACGCATGCCGGGCCCTTTCGGCGGGCTGGGCGGTTGATCCGGCATGAGCGCTTGGGAGAGTGACCCGTTGCCGGTGGCCGGGGTTTCGGTCGTGACCGTCACCCGGCCGCCGGACTCACCACCGCGCGGCGCCGACGACGAGGGCGGTGGCGTGTGTACCGCAGGAGAAGATGTCCTCGCCGCGCCGGACGGGGAATTCCGGAAGGCCGTGACCGACCTCCTGGTGGCGCCCGTCCGGACGGTCTTCCTGTGCGTGGCCGCGGCCACCGTCGTCGCGGCCGTGCTCGTCGTGTGGTTCACCTGACGACGACGGGACCGGAACCCGGAGCATGGCCCGTGGGCTCGTCAGCGGCCTGCCGGTTCCGCCGGCCGGATGTTCTGGGTGGCGTGGAAGAGGTTGTGCGGGTCGTAGGTCTGCTTGATCTCCGCCAGGCGGTCGAAATGGTCGCCGTAGGTCGCCCTGACCCGGTCCTGGCCCTCGTCCTCCCCGAGGAAGTTCACATAGGAACCGCCCATCGAATACGGCCGGAGCGCCTCCTCGTAGGCGGTGCACCACTGCTTGAGCGCCGCTGCGTTGGCCGGGTCGGGGTCGATGCCCGCGATCACACCGGACCAGGTGGCGTCCCGGTGGCTCCAGGCGGTGTCGTCCCTCCCCACGCGGGAGGCGGCACCGTCGACCGGGTAGAGGTGCATGGTCGACAGGGCGGTGGGGAGGTTCTCGCCGTAGTGGAGGTGGACGTCCATGGCCTCGTCGGTGATGCGGTCGAAGAAGGCACCGCGCCAGTACCACTGGAGTCCGCTCGGAAGCAGGTCGTCGAACATGCTCTGGAGAGCCGGGTAGGGCATCGGTGCCGTGAAGTGGAAGGCCGGGGTCCCGGCGTCGCTCACGGGCCGGAGCACCTCCTCCAGACGGTCCGGGTCACCGGTCCAGCACCACACCACGCCGCACATCTTCCGTCCGTGGAGCTCCTCGGGGAACGGCGGACCGGGCGGCACCGAGAGCAGCGCGAAGAAGCCGTTCAGGTCGTCGGTGGCCTGCGGCAGGAAGTCGCGGTACCACCCGAGCACCTCACGGGTCCGCTCGATCGGCCACACGGTGATGGCCACGCCCACGGTGCTGACCGGGTGCATCCGGAAGCGGAACGAGGTGACGATGCCGAAGTTGCCGCCACCGCCGCGCAACGCCCAGAACAGATCGGGGTGCTCGCTCTCGCTCGCGGTGACGAGGCTGCCGTCCGCGAGGACGACGTCGGCGGAGAGCAGGCTGTCGATGGTGAGGCCGTACTTGCGGGTGAGGTGGCCGTGGCCGCCTCCCAGGGTGAGCCCGCCGACACCGGTCGTCGACTGGATGCCCGAGGGGGTGGCGAGGCCGAAGGCGTGGCCGGCGTGGTCGAGGTCGCCGAGCTGGCTGCCGCCGCCGACCATGGCGGTGCGGGTGCCGGGGTCGATGTGCGTCCACCGTATGGGCGCCAGGTCGATGGTGACGCCGTCGTCCACCAGACACAGTCCGGGTCCGCTGTGGCCACCGCCTCTGACGGCGAGTTCGAGACCGTGGTCGCGTACGAAATCGACGGCGGCCATGACATCGGCCACGTCCGTGCACTGCGCGATGGCCGCAGGCCGACGGTCGATCATCCCGTTGTACACCGTGCAGGACTGCGCGTAGTCCAGGTCCTTGGGGCCGATGACCGGACCGCGCAGCACTGTCCGCATCGCTTCCAGAGTGGTGTCGTCCATCAGGATCTCCTAGAGCGGGGGCACGGACCGTGACCCGCCTGGCCTTCGTCTCGTTCGGCTGCGTCCGCTCGTGACTCTTTCCGGCTTCTGGCTCTTTCCGGCTCTTTCGGCCGTCCCGGCCGCAGCTTCCGAACGTCCCGCCGTCGTGGTCCCCGCCGACGGGCGCATGGCCCGCAACCGGCGCGCGGTCAGGGCCTCTCAGGTGTCCACATGGCTCGTAGATCCAGGATCCCGCCGACCGGGGACCGCCGCAAACGCCGCCGTCCCGCGAGGCACCCGTGCTGCCGCGGAAGCGCATCGTGGGGTCATGGACGGACACATCGGCCGGGTCGGTGGGCGGCACGGGTGGCCGAGCCCGGCGAAGGCATCGGGGTGGCCACCGGCGACGACCTCGATGTGCTGGCGGGCGGTGGCCCACCGCTACCGGCAGTCGGCCGACGGGCCCGGCGAGGCGGTCACCCGGGTCGCCCCGCGGGCCCTGATGAGCCACGTCCATCCTCTGACGCAGCCTGGACCCGCGGCGTCTTCCGCGACAACGCCGTCCAGTGGATCCCGGCGCCGACGGCCTCGGTGGGGCACCGGCTGCGGGAGGGCACGCCTGCGCCCGAGGTGCGGTGAGCAGCCGCGCTTCTAAAATGGATCTCGTACGCGCATCCTGCGTTTCGTACGCGCACCTCGCGTTGCGCACCCGCGCCCTGCGTCCGACGAACCACGGTTGCAACAGGGAGCTGTGATGCCCAATCGTCCCGGTCGGTCAGGATGACCACCCCTGAGGATGAGCCGCGGAGCCCCTGGCCCCCGCCGATCGTGGTTCACCCCGTCATGCCGGGCGACCCGCCGTTCCGCTCCGTCGAGATCAACGGGGAACTGGCCGGCATCGCCCGCGACCTCGTGGAGTTGCTGGACCTGGCGTACAGCGCGGGGCTGAAGCACATCGACCTGGACGACCCCGCCCAGGTGAGATGGGTCGGCGGCGGCAAGTACAAGTGGGTTCCCTGACGGCTCTCCCCCGGCCCGGGGCGAGCCGCCGCCCGGATCGCGGGCGGCGGCGGCGCGTCACCAGGACCGCAGCGTCAGTCGAGCTCGGCGGTGAGCGTGACCGTGGTACCGGTGAGAGCCTTGCTCACCGGGCAATTGGCCTTCGCGTCCTCGGCCGCCGCCTTGAAGGCCGCCTCATCCGTACCCGACACCTGACCGGTCACCGTGAGGTGGATACCGGTGATCCCGGGGCCCGGCTCGAACGTCACCGCGGCCTTCGTCGTCAGCATCGTCGGAGGCGTACCGGCCTTCGTGAGGATGTTCGACAGGGCCATCGAGAAGCAGCTGGAGTGGGCGGCGGCGATCAGCTCCTCCGGGCTCGTCTTCCCGTTCGGATCCTCGGCACGAGAAGCCCAGGTCACAGGGAAGTGACCGACGCCCGACGAGTCGAACGTGACCTCCCCGAAGCCCTTGAGCAGTTCGCCTTCCCACTCGGTGTGCGCGTTGCGTGTGGTGGCCACGAAGAATGCCTCCTGTGTATGGACGACGTCCCCCAGATCGTCCGCCCTGCGGCGCCCGGACCGGGCTATCGACGCGCCGGGGCGCTCGTACTCGCCGGGCCGTGGCGCGCTCGTACTCGCCGGGCGTGGATGCGCTCGTGCTCGCCGGGCCGGCTGCGCGGGCTGTCCGCGAGCCGCCGGTGCCGCACGTGGCCGCCCGGGCACTACGGGGGCGCACCGTCGAGCGGGTCGACCGCCGGGCTCCGTGGGACAGGCCCTCGCCGACCACCGGTGCGGTGATCGTCGACTTCGCGGTGATCGTCGACTTCGCACCCGGCGCCCGGCGGCTTAGCCTTGACGTATTGCCACGCTTGCCCCGGCCCTGCGCCGCTGGGCGGCATCCGGCGGCGACCGAGGCAACCCGCGTCCACCCGCAATCGGCGGACGGGCGGTAGGCAACGCCGACGAGAGGACTGGCCATGACCCCCTCGACCCCCGACGAGCACGGACCCCCGCCCCCCTCCCCCGAGGAGCCCCCGTCCGCGGCGGACATGGCGGACACGCAGGCCGCGCTCATCGATCTCGCGAACAGCATGGCCCTGCTGCCGCAGGCGCCGCCGGTCGAAGGCGAGGAGGAGCGCCCCGAGGGCGCCATCGCGCTGCCGGTGATCGAACAGGACGGCACGCGGTACATCCCGGTCTTCACGACGGAGGACGCGCTGCTGGCGGTCGGCGGAGACCCCGAGAGCGCGGTGCGCATCCCCGTCGTCGACCTGGCCGCGAACTGGCCGGCGGACGATCTGTGGCTCGCGGTCAATCCGTCCTCCGAGGAAGGCCTCACCCTCCCGGCCGACCTGGTGCGTGCGCTCCCCATGGTCACCCGGCGCAACGGCCAGTCCGGCATGCCGGAGCAGGGCGGCGCATCGGAGTAGGGCGGCGGGCCGCAGGAGCACCTGGGAGAGCGGCTGCGCGCAGCACGTCGGCGTAGGAGAGCCTGCGCGGAGCCGGTTGTACGACCGCGTGGGAGCATGCCCGGCAGCGCACTGACGAAGAGGGCTTCCGGGAGGGCTGCGGGCATGGGTGTGACCAACTGGGCAGGGAACATCACCTTTTCGACGGCTCGGCTGCACACACCCGGATCACTCGACGAGCTGCGCAGCCTGGTCGCCGGCAGCACTCAGGTGCGGGTCCTCGGCAGCGGGCACTCGTTCAACGCGATCGCCGACGTCGACGGTCCGGGCGGCACGTTGCTTTCGCTCGCGCGGCTCCCGTCCTCCGTGGAAGTCGACACTCAGGCCCGTACGGTGCGCGTCGGTGGCGGTGTGCGGTACGCGGAACTGGCCCGGCTCGTCCACGCGCACGGACTGGCGCTGCCCAACCTGGCCTCCCTTCCGCACATCTCGGTGGCGGGCTCGGTCGCCACCGGCACGCACGGTTCCGGCAGCGCCAACCGTCCGCTGTCATCGGCGGTGAGCGCCGTGGAACTGGTCACCGCCGACGGCTCCTCGCTCGTGATGCGCCGCGGCGACGCCGGTTTCGAGGGCGCTGTGGTCTCGCTGGGCGCCCTCGGTGTCGTCACCGCGCTCACGCTCGATCTGGAGCCGGCGTTCGAGGTGAGCCAGCACGTTTTCACCGATCTGCCGCTGGCGGGGCTGGACTTCGAGGCGGTGAGTTCGGCGGCGTACAGCGTAAGTCTGTTCACCGACTGGCGCGAGTCCCGGTTCACGCAGGCGTGGTTCAAACGGCGCTCCGACGGACCGCCTCTCGACGTGCCCCGCACTCCTTCCGTGGCCGCCACGGTCCAACGGCATCCCGTACCCGGCATGCCCGCGGTCAACTGCACTCCGCAGCTGGGTGTCCCCGGGCCGTGGCACGAGCGACTGCCGCATTTCCGTGCCGAGTTCACTCCGAGCAGCGGCGCCGAACTCCAGTCGGAGTATCTGCTCCCCCGGTCCGACGCACTCGCCGCGCTGCGGCAGCTGGACTCCGTACGCACGGCGCTGGCCCCGGTCCTCCAGATCTGCGAGGTACGCACGGTCGCCGCCGACACCCAGTGGCTCAGCCCGGCCCAGGGCCGCGACACGGTCGCTTTCCATTTCACCTGGGTCCCGGACACGGCGGCGGTCCTGCCGGTGGTCGCCCTGGTCGAAGAACGCCTGTCGCCTTTCGCACCGCGACCGCACTGGGGCAAGGTCTTCGCCATACCGCCGACGGAACTGCGGTCGCGCTATCCGCACTTGGGCGACTTCGCGGCGCTTGCGGAGAAGCTGAATCCGGCCGGGACGTTTCGCAATGCGTTCGTACGGGGGTGTCTGGCGGATTCCGGCCGGCCCGGCACCCGAAGCGGCGTGCCCCGAGTTTGACCCTGTCCCGCCGAGCGGCACTCCAACGGCCGTACTGCCGTTGCGGCTGTTTTCACGGCGCCGCACGATGAGAGCGCAATCGTTCCTCGCTTGTGCGAGCAGCCTGTCGGGAGCCCCTGGATGCCCAGTGATGCGCGGACAAAGGCCTGCCCGAGCGCACAACCCGATATGCCGGGAAGCACGGTCCTCGGAATCGTCGAGGGCACTGCGGACGCCCCGGAGGTCCGCTATCTGGCAAGCGCACTTCCCGCTGTAACGGAGATCACCTCACTGGCGGGAGACCTCCTCCCCACGGAGGTGTTCCGCTTCTCCGCCGATTGCGTGGAGAGCGGCTGCCGGCACTTCGACGGTCGGGACTGCTCTCTGGCGAAACGGATCACCGCGGTTCTTCCCCCGGTGATCGGTGTCCTGCCACGGTGCCACGCCCGCCCCGCATGTCGCTGGTGGCACCAGGAGGGTGCGGCGGCGTGTTTCCGCTGCCCCCAGGTCGTGACCACAACGGTCTGGCCGACGCCGGAGCAGGTGACGGTCGCGGAACCGTCCCGGACAGGAGAGACCCATGCCTCGTCAGAGTGAGCCGGTCGTCGGCGTCGAGGATTTCCTTGCCGCGGTGATGCGCGCCGTGTCCCGCGCCGAGGAGGCCGGAGGGACGGGGCCGGACGGACCGGTCGACCGTCAGGCCGTCCTCGCGCGCAGGCCGATCGTCACGGTCGGCCTGACCTACCAGTCCGCACCCGGGGCCGGAGACGTGCTGCTCCGCGAGGCGGAGCCGGCCCGTGAGGAGCCTTCGGACGTATCTCTGCGACTCACGCACGAGGACGCCACGCGGGCCGAGCACATCGCGGCGAGCGTCCAGCAGGTGCCGTTCCAGGAGAACATCGCAAAGGTGTGGCTGCGGGAGGAAGGCGCGGCGGACCGGCTCGCCGCAAGCCTCGACACCCTCGGAGCCGTGGCCGACGCGGAAGTCGAATTCGCGTCCGGGCTGGTGGGACAGGTCGATGACTCCGTACTCGAGAACCTCATGCTCATGGCAGGGGTGGCACCGCACAACATGTCCACCCTCCTGGGAGTCGCGACCGACCAGA
The DNA here is from genome assembly GCF_040302905.1 of Streptomyces sp. NPDC096193. Taxonomy (NCBI): domain Bacteria; kingdom Bacillati; phylum Actinomycetota; class Actinomycetes; order Kitasatosporales; family Streptomycetaceae; genus Streptomyces; species Streptomyces sp. NPDC096193. The sequence goes on from NZ_JBEOSJ010000001.1 coordinate 280,333, forward strand.
ACCTCGGTCTGGGCGAGCTGCTGATCCGCAACAGCTCCAGGGACACCAGCGATGCGGGGAACGGCGAATTCGTGATGGGGACGACATTCCGGCGGGGCGCGGGCATCGCCCTGGTGGGGGCCGCCCTGTTGGGAGTGGCCGCCGTGACGGGATCCCCCGTGGCCGCGGGGGCCGGCACTGTTCTCGTGGTCGTCGGTGCGGCGCTGATGCTCCAGTAGGCCAGGGCCCACTGGGACGCCCGCCGGCAGTCCCACGCCTGGGGTGTGTCAACGGGCGCGGCGGATACGGATCGGGCCGCGGGCCGCTGTCGGCTCGACGGGGCGGCCGGACTGGGTGATCTCCACCTCGCCGGCCGCGACGAGCCGCCGGGCCGCGTCCCGGGCCCGTTCCATCAGCGCGCGCCACCCGTCGCCGTCCCCTCGGTACACGGCCCGTGCAGCGTCCGAGGGGCAGATGCTCGCAGTCGGGCCGCGACGCTCCAGCAGCTCCAGGATGGCTCGCTCCAGACGCCGGTCCATCTGCTGTTCGCTGTCCGTCACACCGGCCAGTGTGGCAGGCTCCCCAGGGAATCCTGCTTCGGACGTCCGACCATGTGTACGACTCAACGGCCGGCCGCCGTGCCGGGGGATGGTCGCGTCCTGTACAGCCCACGCCCGTCTCAGACCGGCTTCAGCCCCGACACCCGCGCCCCGTGAATCGCCCCCGCCGTCCGTGTCAGGGGTGCGCCCGTGCCGCCCCAGCGCAGGGCCACGATCTCCGCCGCCACCGAGACCGCCACCTCCTCCGGGGTGCGGGCGCCGAGGTCGAGACCGATCGGTGAGTGGAGGCGGGCCAGTTCGTCCTCCGTCAGGCCCCGCTCCCGCAGGCGGGTCATGCGGTCCTCGTGGGTGCGGCGGCTGCCCATGACGCCGATGTACGCGGCCGGTGCGCGCAGGGCCACCTCCAGGAGCGGCACGTCGAACTTGGGGTCGTGGGTGAGGACGCAGAGCACCGTCCGGTCGTCCGTTCCGGTCGTGCGCAGATATCGGTGCGGCCAGTCGACGACCACCTCGACGCCGTCGGGGAAGCGACGTGGGTCCGCGAAGACCGGGCGGGCGTCGCACACCGTGACCCGGTAGCCGAGGAAGGCGCCGATCCCCGCGACCGCGGCCGCGAAGTCGATGGCGCCGAAGACCAGCATGCGGGGCGGTGGGGCGAAGGAGTGCAGGAAGACCGTGACGTCGTCCACGCGTCGTTCGCCGTGCGGGCCGTAGTGGCGGCGGCCGGTCGCGCCCTGGGCCAGTTCGCCGCGCGCGTCGTCGGTGACCGCGGCGTCGAGTCCCGTGGAGCCGAGCGAGCCCGACACGCTGTCCGGCCAGACGGCGAGGGCCGCGCCACGTGCCGCGGGGCCGTCGACGACGGTGGCGACCACCACGGGGCGGTGTTCGGCGACCGATGCCGCGACCTCGCCGAAGGACGGGTCGGTCGCCGCCGACACCGGGCGTACGAGGACGGTGATCTCACCTCCACAGGTGAGACCCACGGCGAACGCGTCCTCGTCGCTGTATCCGAAGGTCTCCAGCCGGGCCCGGCCGCTCTCGACGACCTCCTTGGCGAGTTCGAACACCGCGCCCTCGACGCATCCCCCGGAGACACTGCCGACGACCTGGTCGTCCGGTCCGACCGCCATCGACGCACCTGGATCGCGGGGTGCGCTGCGGCTGACCGCGACGACGGTGGCGAGACCGAAGGTGGCACCCGCCTCGTACCACTGACGGAGCGTCGGGAGGATCTCACGCATGGGCCGCACCTCTCACGACGGCCGCCGGCCGGTCCGGCGCGGCCGTGCCGTCGCCGGTCGAAGCCGCGACGGGACCCGGGGTGTCGGGCATCCCGGCGGCGGGTCGGCAGAGGTCTGCCGTTCCGCTCTCACAGTCGTCACCTTAGGACCGGCCGCGAGGACGCGCGAGCCGTTGCCGGGCGGCGCTCCACCAGGGCATCCCGGTTCCGGTTACGCCCTCGGCTGATCCCTCTCCCGCCCGCGGAAGCATCGATGTAATCTGAATTACATGATCACTCAAGAGCCGGAACAGGTGCTGCGGGGCTGGTTCGCCGGGCGACTGCCCGACGGGCTCTTCACCGAGCTCCTGGAAGTGACCGTGGACCGCGAGGAGATCACCGTCGTCGGCCGGATACCCGAGCCGGAGCTCGCCGACGACGTCTCGCCCGCGGAAAGGGAAGCGGCGCAGGAAGGCCGTGCCGCGGAGTTCAGGGAGCGCACCCGCGACGACCGGGTGCAGGTCGCACGGCAGGCGGAGCGGAAGTTCGGGCGCAAGGTCTCGTGGGGCGTCGAGTGCGGCGGCCTGCGGACCATGTTCACGACCGTCTCCGCGCCGACGATGACCCGGCTGCGCCAGCCGGAGCGGCAGCTCCTGGACACACTGATCGCCGCGGGTGTGGCCCGCAGCCGCAGCGATGCCCTCGCCTGGTGCGTCCGCCTGGTCCAGCGCAACGCGGACACCTGGCTGACCGATCTGCGCGACTCGCTCAGGCATGTCGAGGAGGTACGGGAGCAGGGGCCAGACCGCGCCTGAGGGCTGTCACGCGCGCCTGAGGGCTGCCCCGTCATCACCGGTGGGGCAGCGCGCGGCGTCGGATGGCACGTCGCAAGGCGGAGCCGTCCTCCACCGGGCGTATGCGGGCGATCCGACAACGCGGCGAGGGTCCGTAGCCGTCGCCGTGCGCCCGCCGGGTAGGACGGGACAGCCCTTGAGGTCCGGTCGCGCGGCGGGCACGACGCGTTCGAGACTGTTCGCGTCAGACAGGTGCGACGCCGGAGCCGGCCGCTCCGGCGCCCGCCGCCCGCCGCGCAGGCAGGGCAGCTCTCCCCCGGAGGTACGGATGGACGACGGCACGATCGCCCTCTTCGGCGCCGACGCGGTACGCGCCGCACTTCCCCTGGCATCGGCGATCGCCGCGATCCAGAAGGCTCTGCGCGACGGGCTGGACCCGGAGTCGGATCCCGCCCGCTCCGTGGTCCCCGTCGAGCACGGACAACTGCTGCTGATGCCGTCGCACGCCGCACGCTACGCAGGCGTCAAGATCGCCTCTGTCGCCCCGGCCAACCCGGGCCGCGGACTCCCCCGCGTCCAGGGCAGCTATCTGCTGCTGGACGCCGAGACACTCGGTCCGGTCGCCGTACTCGACGGGATCGCACTGACCGCCGTACGCACCGCGGCGGTGTCGGCCGCCGCGGCGGATCTGCTCGCCGTGCCCGGCGCGGAGCGCCTGGTCGTCTTCGGTACCGGACCCCAGGCGCACAGCCATGTGGAGGCCCTGCGGGCGATCCGGCCGCTGCGGCACATCACGATCGTCGGCCGCGACCCGGAGCGTCTGGCGCGCTTCGTCGGGCAGTACGAGGCGGCGGACGTGGTCGTCGAGGCGGGGACGGCGGACGCGGTGGCCGGCGCGGACCTGGTGGCCTGCTGCACCACCGCCCGTACTCCCCTGTTCGACGGATCGGCACTGCCCGCGCGCTCGACGGTCGTCGCCGTCGGTTCCCACGAGCTCGACGCGAGGGAGGTGGACGACGAGACCGTGCGCCGTTCGACCGTGGTGGTGGAGGCGCGGACCGCCGCGTTCCGGGAGGCCGGCGATGTCGTGCTCGCGGTGGAGTCGGGGGCGCTGGACCCGGACGAGCTGGTGACCTTCGCCGGGCTCGCACGCGGTGAGGCAGGGGTCGACCACTCCCGGCCTCGGTTGTTCAAGAGCGTCGGGATGGCATGGGAGGACCTGGTCCTCGCCGGCGTCGCGTACGAGGCGCTGCGCAACTGACCCCGTGCGGGGCGCAGTTGACCACCGGCCGCGCGGCCTGCCCGTCCCGGCCGCGGAGCATCGGCGTCGCCCGCCCCGGAACATCGCGGACGCAACGGAGGGTTCCACACCGCCCGCGCCGTCGCCGGAACGGTCGGTCAACTCGGCTCCCGGACCCGGGATGTGACGGCGTCACCGCCCCGGCGGCGGCTCTTTCCACGGTTTCGGTTTCCTTTATTGACAGCGGAAATTAACTCACCTACGTTTCCCGCCATGCCGTCGACGTACCGTGTGGAGACGTTCCCGGTGGCCACCCCGGCCGCCTCCGCCGTCTTCGTCACCGTGCTCTCCCAGGGCCCGCTCACCCGGGTCGAACTCACCCGCCGCACCGGGCTCTCCCCCGCCGCCGTGACCAAGGCGATCCGCCCGCTGATCGAGGCGGGCTATGTGATCGAGACCGAGGACGACGGGGTGCGCGCATCCGTCGGACGCCCCGCCAATCCCGTACACGTCGACGGTGGCCGGGCCCTGTTCATCGGTGTCAAGGTGACCGGCGACGAGGTCATCGCCGTACTGACGGATCTGTGCTGCCGCATCAGGACCGCGCGCCATGTGCCCTTCACCGCGCAGCGGCCGGCCGATGTGATCGGGCTCATCACCGCGCTGACCGAGGAGCTGGTCGCCGAGGCGCGGAGCTTCGGAGTCGCGGTGCAGGGTGTCGGCGTCGCCGTCTCCGGGGACGTCGACCGCTCCGCGGGGGTCGTGCACTACTCCCCCTTCCTCGGCTGGCGCGACATCCCACTGGCCGGGCTGGTGTCGGCGGCGACAGGGCTCCCGGTCACCGTCGACAACGATGTCCGCGCCCTGACGATCGCCGAGCAGTGGTTCGGCGGAGGCGTCGGATGCGCGAACTTCGCCGTCGTCACGGTCGGCGCCGGCATCGGCTGCGGCCTCGTGGTCGACGGCCGTGTGGTCTCCGGCTCGCACGGTGTGGCCGGTGAGATCGGCCATCTCCCCATCGACCCGCAAGGGCCCGTCTGTCACTGCGGGAACACCGGCTGCGTCGAGGCGATCGCCTCGGACTCCGCGATTCTTCGGCGCATCCGGGAGGCCACCGGCCGGCCGGTGGCCGACTCCGCCGAAGCCCTGGAGCTGGCCCGTGCGGGCGCCGCCGGTGCCCGCGAGGCGTACGCACGCGCCGGTGAGGCGATCGGGCGGGCCATCGGGGCCGTGGTCAATCTGCTGGGACCCGAGCGCGTGATCATCTCGGGTGAGGGACTCGCGGCGTACGACCTGTTCGCCGAGCACATTCGTGACGCCTTCGGGACGGCGGCCTTCGGGGCCGCCGCCCAGTGCGAGGTGACGACCCGCCCGCTGCCCTTCGAGGAATGGGCCCGGGGAGCCGCGGCCGCCGCGATTCAGACATTCATCGGATCCGAACCCCGATAGGAGCCCCATGCTGTCCCCCGCAGCGTTCACCTCAGGAGCCATGGCACTCGCCGTCGCCACCGCCCTCATCTCGGCCGCACCCCCCACCGGACCCACGGCATCGCCACAGGGACCGGCCCCCGCCGTCGCCGCCGCGCACGCGCCGGCGACGCAGGAAGCCCTCGCACAGGAAGCCCCCGCTCAGGAGGCCCTCGCGCAGAAGCCGTACATGGGATGGACCAGCTGGTCCATGCAGTCCAGCAAGTACCCCGGCCTCAACCCGCGGGGTGACTACAGCTATCTCACCGAGGCCAACGTGCTCAAGCAGGCGGACGCCATGGCCGCCAAGCTCAAGCCCTACGGCTACGAATACGTCAACATCGACGCGGGCTGGTGGCGCGACTGGCAGTGGAAGCCGCACTTCGACGCGTACGGCCGGCAGCAGGCCGACCCCGAGCGCTTCCCGAGCGGGATGAAGGCGGTGGCCGACCGCCTGCATTCCAAGGGCCTGAAGGCGGGCATCTATCTGCCGGTCGGGCTGGAGAAGGAGGGGTACGGCGAGGGCAAGGTGCCCATCTGGAACGCCCCCGGCTGCACCACCGGCGACATCGTACACAGCGATCTGCGCACCACCAACGGCTGGGACAGCGCGTACAAGATCGACTTCTCGCGGGCGTGCGCCCAGAAGTACATCGACTCCCAGGCGCAGCTGTTCGCAGACTGGGGCTACGACTTCCTCAAGATCGACGGCGTCGGCCCCGGCTCCTTCAAGAGCGGTGACAACTACGACAACCGCGCCGACATCGCCGCGTGGAAGCAGGCCATCGCCACCGCCGGGCGTCCCATCCACCTCGAACTCTCGTGGTCGCTGGACGTCGACTACATCGCCGACTGGAAGAAGCACTCCAACGGCTGGCGTATCGACACCGATGTCGAGTGCTACTGCAACACACTGGTGACCTGGGACAACTCCGTCGAGGACCGGTGGCGCGACACCCCGGCCTGGACCCGGCACGGGGGCCCGGGCGGCTTCAACGACCTGGACTCCCTGAACGTCGGCAACGGTGCGATGGACGGGCTGACCAAGGCCGAGCGCCAGAGCTACATGACCCTGTGGGCGATCTCCAAGTCGCCGCTGTACACGGGTGACGACCTCACCGGGCTGGACTCCTACGGCCTGTCCCTGCTCACCAACCGAGAGGTGCTGAAGCTCAATCAGCAGGCCTCGCCGGCGGCCCGGCCGGTGACCGCGGGCGACGGCCAGGTGTGGGGCGCGAAGAACCCGGACGGGACGTACACGGTCGCCCTGTTCAACCTGGGTGACGCACCGGCCGCGGTCACGGCCGACTGGTCCAGCCTCGGCTTCGGCGGCCGGGCCTCCGTGCGCGACGTGTGGAACAAGGAGAACCTCGGCCGGTACAACGGCGGCATCACCCAGGCCGTACCCGCCCACGGCTCACGGCTGTTCGTCGTACAGCCGGGCGGGCCCGCCCCGGCGATGACGGCCTACGAGGCGGAGGCCCCGGCCAACACGCTCGCCGGCAACGCGTCCGTCGCCGGCTGCGACGAGTGCTCGGGCGGCAAGAAGGTCGGCAACCTGTACGTCGGCGGCTCGCTCCGCTTCAACGAGGTCGTCGTCCGGAAGGCCGGCACCTACGTCCTCAACGTCTCCTACACCTCGGGAGACCCGCGGCAGATCCGGATCGGCGCGAACGGCGCGCCCGGCGCCACCTGGGGCTTCCCGTCCAGCGGCGGCTGGGGCGCGGCCGAGAGGATCAGCGTCCCCGTCACGCTGAAGGCCGGCAGCAACACGATCACGTTCGACAGCGGTTCCGGCTACTCGCCCGACATCGACCGGATCGACGTCCCGCAGCAGCAGCGGTCCTGAACCGGTGGCCGGGGGCGCCTGACCGCCCCCGGCCGCCCGCTCCTCCCCGAGGTCCCACGTCTCGTGCGGTCCTCGCCAACCTCCGCCCTGTCATGCCCCGATCACCGGAGTGCCTCGTGGACGACCAGCACCCGCACAGACCCGCACAGCCCAGCCGCCGGGGATTCCTCTCCCTCGCCACCGCCCTCGGCACGGCGACCGCTCTCGGCGGACTCCCTGCCTTCACCGCCACCGCGGCTCCGGTCCGGCCCACCGTCTCCCCGATGCTCTCCCCCGGTGCGACGACCCTGATGTGGTACCGCGCGCCGGCCGGTGAGCGGAAGATGATCGAGCAGGCCCTCCCGGTCGGCAACGGCCGGATCGGCGCACTGGTGACCAGCGATCCCGGCCGCGAGCTGGTCTACCTCACCGATGCCACGCTGTGGACGGGACACCGGAACGGCACACTCGACCAGGACGGCCAATTCCCCTACGCCCGCGAGAACTTCGGGAGCTTCACCCAGCTCACGCATCTGTCGATCGACATACCGGACCACGAACTCCAGGGCGTCTCCGGCTACCGCCGCAGCCTCGACCTCAGCCAGGGCCTGGTCAGCGCCCAGTACACCCGCGCGGGCGTGACGTACGAGCGGCAGATCTACGCCAGTCAGCCCGACGACGTGATCGTCGTCCGCCTCATCCAGCGCGGCGGCGGCCGCTACACCGGCTCCATCGGTCTCGACGGCACCCACGGCGAGACGACGGAGGCGGACGGTTCACGGGACACGCTCTGGTTCGGCGACGCCTTCGACAACGGGCTGCGCTACGGCGCGGCCGTCACCGCGACCGGCCGGGGCGGCTCCGTCTCGGTGCGGGGCGGTCGGATCACCTTCTCCCGCTGCTCGGAGCTCACGGTCGTCGTCACCGGCGGTACGAACTACGCGCCGAACGCGGCCCAGGACTACCGCGATCCGGATCTGGACCCGGCAGCACTCGCGCGCACGAAGGTGGCGGCCGCCGCCCGGCAGTCCTCCACGGCGCTGCTGCACACCCATGTGGCCGACTACCGGGCCCTGTTCGACCGGATGAGCCTCTCTCTCGGGGAGTCGACGGACGAGCAGCGACGTCTCGACACCTGGGAGCGGCTGAAGGCCCGTACGCAGAACGCGGAGCCGGACCCGGAACTGGAGGCGTTGTACGTCCAGTACGGCCGCTACCTCATGATCTCGGGATCGCGGGACGGACTTCCGCTCAACCTCCAGGGCCTGTGGCTGGACGGCAACGACCCGGACTGGATGGGCGACTACCACAGCGACGTCAACATCCAGATGAACTACTGGATGGCAGACCGCACCGGCCTCTCGCGCTGTTTCGACGCCCTGGCGGACTACTGCCTGGCGCAGCTGCCGTCGTGGAGCAAGCTCACCCAGGAGTTGTTCAACGACCCGCGCAACCGCTTCCGCAACACCTCCGGCGAGGTCGCGGGCTGGACCGTGGCGTACTCGACCAATGTGCACGGCGGTCTCGGGTGGTGGTGGCATCCGCCCGGCAACGCCTGGCTGTGCATGTCGTTGTTCGAGCACTACGAGTACACCCTGGACACGGCGTATCTGGCCCGTATCCACCCGCTGCTGAAGGGTGCCTGCGAGTTCTGGGAGACACGGCTCGTGGCGACGACGGTCACCGACCGGGAGACCGGCGACCCGCGAGAGATTCTGGTGGCGGACCGGGACTGGTCGCCCGAGCACGGGCCGCAGGACACCCGGGGCAACACGTATGCGCAGGAGGTGGTGTGGGCGCTGTTCGATCAGTACCGCCAGGCGTGCTCCGTGCTGGGCAGGGACGCCGCGTACAGCCGGACGGTGGGCGCGATGCAGGAGCGGCTGTATCTGCCGGAGGTGAGTCCGAAGACCGGGTGGCTCCAGGAATGGATGTCGCCGGACAACCTCGGCGAGACGACACACCGTCATCTCTCGCCGCTCATGGGGCTGTTCCCCGGCGACCGCATACGGCCCGGAGCCGTGTCCGGTGAACTCCTCGACGGCGCCACGGCCCTGCTCACCGCACGCGGCACGGAGAGCTTCGGCTGGGCGAACGCCTGGCGGTCGCTGTGCTGGGCGCGCCTGAAGAAGGCGGAGAACGCGTACCAGTTGTTCGCCAACAACCTCCGGCCGTCCACGGGTGGCGTCAACGGCACGGCGATGAACCTCTTCGACATCTACGAGGTCGAGAAGGGGCGCGGCATCTTCCAGATCGACGCCAACTTCGGCACGCCGTCCGCCGTGATCGAGATGCTCGTGTACGCGCGCCCCGGCCATGTCGAACTCCTGCCGGCACTGCCCGCCGCCTGGGCCGCGTCGGGTTCCGTGACCGGTGTCGGTGTCCGGGGCGGCTTCGTCGTCGACCTCGACTGGAGCGACGGCACGGTCGACCGGGCACGGCTCACCAGCGTCGGCGGGCGGACGACCGCGGTGTCGTCGCGGGGCTCGTCCCGAACGGTCACGCTGCGGCCGGGGCAGTCCGTCACCCTGCGGGACTTCGGGTGAGGGCGCGGCGCCGGGCCGTGCTCCTCGGGTCTGCGCTGGTCCTCGCTCTCTGCACGCCGGGACAGGCCTCCTCGGTACCGGCCACCGCGCCGGTGCCGGCTGCTGTGCGCGCGCAGGTGGTGACCTGGGCGGCGAGCGCGGACCGGATGGGCGACGCCGTCGCCGACCGCAGCCTCCGCCTCGTCGTCCACACCAGCACGGGTGGACGCGGACTGCGGATCCGGCTGTCCAACGCGTTCGGGGACCGGCCCGTGACCTTCGGGGCCGCCTACGCCGGCGTCCCCGCGCACGGAGCCGCGCTGGTGCCGGGGAGCAACCGTGGGCTGACCTTCGCCGGCTCCCGGTCCGTGACGCTCGCACCCGGCGAAGTCCGCTACAGCGACCCGCTGCCGGGGCAGGTGAAGGCCCGGAGCAATCTGGCGATCAGTCTCCACGTCCGGGACGCGGGGGGTCCGGCGACCGGTCACGGCATGGCCATGCAGACGTCGTACGCGGCAACGGGCGACCATGCTGCCGAGACCGGCGCGGACAACTTCGGTGAGCAGCACGGCTCCTGGCTCTACCTCGACGCACTCACCGTGGAGGCGGCGCCCGGCACGGGTGCGGTCGTCACCCTCGGAGACTCGATCACCGACGGCTGGCAGTCGTCGGTGGACAGGAACCGCCGCTGGCCCGACTATCTGGCCGGCCGGCTCCAGGCCGCCGGAGGCAGCGTGCGGGGCGTGGCGAACGAAGGGATCTCGGGCAACAAAGTACTCGCGGACGGCGCCGGACAGAGCGCCCTGCGCCGCCTCGACCGGGACGTCTTGTCGCAGGCGGGCGTCCGCACCGTCGTCGTCTTCGAGGGCATCAACGACATCAAGGCCCGCTCCGGGGTGGCGGCCGCCGACCTCGTCTCCGGCTACCGCGAGATCGCCGCCCGGGCCCGGGCGGCGGGAACCTGCGTGGTGGGCGGGACGGTGCTGCCGTTCAAGGGGTGGTCCGAGTGGGGCCCCGCCGAGGAGGCCGTCCGCAAGGAGGTCAACGACTTCATCCGGACCAGCGGCCTGTTCGACGCGGTGGCCGATTTCGACCGGGCGCTGAGAAGTCCGTACGACGAGGAAAGGCTGCTGCCGACCTTCGACGGCGGCGACCATCTGCATCCGAACGACAAGGGGATGCAGGCGATGGCCGACGCGGTCGACCTCACGGCGTTGGAGTGCGCCGACTGAGCACTGCCGCGCAATCCGCGTCAGCCGGCGTGGCTCCGACCGGCGTGCGGTGCGGCGGCGTTGAGCATCGCGTCGCCGCACAGCGCGGCGGCGCCGCACAGCGCGGATTCGGGGCGGAGGGGCACCCCGTTGGTGCGCAGCACGTCGCGGACGTCGCGGATCAGGGGGAAGATCTCCTGGTTCCAGTCCGCGCCCTGCTCGTCCCAGGCCCGCTGCTCCGCCTCGACCGCCATCCGGTCCTGGGCGAACACCCGTTCCGTGAAACGGCGGATGAGGGGCCAGGCGACGTGAAGGGCCCCGGGGATCGGCGGCTTCGCGATCATGAGCAGGCCGTAGACGTGGGTGAGGCGCTGCTCGATGTCCTCGGGTACGTAGGCCGCCCACAGGGAGAACGCGGGGAGTTCGGCGTTCTGCGGGACCGTCCGGAGGGTCTGGTAGGGGTACTCGGTGCGGATGGTGACGACGTCGGGCGAATCGGCGCCGCCGACACCCTCGGCGGACAGCAGACCGGCACCGCGGTCCTTCTTCCCGCCGGCGGGAACGAACAGGTACCGGGCCTCCACCGACCGCGGACCCGTGTCGAATCCGAGGAGCTTCGGCTGGATCCTGCCGAGGACGCCCCGGTGCAGGAACTGGTGGTTCATGTCGAGGAGGTTCTCGTGCATGAACGTGTAGTGGCAGCGCACGGTTCGGGAGAACGTCATGGTCCTGTGCCCGGCCGAGGCGAATTCCGGCAGTTCGGGAAGCGTTGTCGTGTCCGCCTTTTCCGGGTCGCCGGGAAACACGAAGACGAGGCCGTAGGCCTCACGGATCGGATAGGCGCGCACACCGCGCGGCGGCCGGTCGACCCCCTTGGGAAGATAGGGAATCTGCGAGATTCGGCCGTTTCCGCGGTAGGCCCAGGCGTGATAGCAGCAGCGGAGGGCCTCGCCCTCCACGACGCCCATACTCAAAGGCACCTGGCGGTGGGCGCAACGGTCCTCCAGCGCGTAGACCTTGCCGCTCTCGCCGCGATAGAGGGCGATCCGCTCACCGGCGAAGGTGGCCGCGAAGGTCTTGTTCTTGCGGACACTTTTCGACACGGCGACCGGGTACCAGAAATTCGGGTCGATACCGGTACGCCGAAGGTCGGTGACAGCCCCGAATTCCCGGTCGCGCGCGGCGAACGTGCCGTTCGTCGCCCCGGACGCAGTTGTCCCATGCGATGCGGACTGTTCCTCGGCCATGAGCGAGCCTCTCCGTGCAGGCAGGTCATTGGGTACCGGAGGGGAAACGGGAGGGAAGGGGACGCCGGAGGTGCTGAGCTGCTGTCCCGTCCGCTGCCGACCCTCAGGACCGTCCTATCATCTGGCCGTCCGGCCCGCAGCCGGGCCGGACGGGATGCGGTTCACGGCACCGGATGCTAAGGGCCGGCCCGATGGTCGGGCGCGAGGCGACCGGGGGTCCGGTATACGAGACCGATCACGGATTGCTTGACTCGCCGTCGTTGCCTACTGCAATCGTGGACATGCAGACGCGACTGGACCTCACACGGCGACGCCACGTCGACCTCGCCCGTGTCTCCAGCGCCTCTTGTTGCTGCGTCGCGGCCCGCTGACGGGCCGAATCCCCGCACCGCCGGCCCCTCCAGGGGTTCCGGGTCCGGGGATTTCCCTTGTTGCCGGCGTATGAACAATTCCGCGCCATTCCTCCATGGTTGTGCGCCTGAATTCAGCTGTTCCCGCATGTTCGTTCCGCCTGCCCGAATGCATCGAGATGACGCAGCAGCAGTCGGCCCGCCCACTCCCCCGAAGGAATTTCCATGGCCACCGTCCTGTCCGTCTCCGGCAGTCCCTCCGCGACCTCCCGCACCGTCCGTCTGCTGCGCCATCTGGACACACGACGGGCTCTCCAGGGCCATCAAGTGCTCCCGCTCGATGTCCGCACCGTCCCGGCGGAGGCGCTGCTGGGCGCCGACTTCCGGCATCCGGCGATCGTGGCGGCGGCCGAACTCTTCGCGCGCGCCGACGGAGTTGTCATCGGAACGCCGGTCCACAAGGCCTCGTACTCCGGTGTGCTCAAGGCGCTGCTCGATCTGCTGCCGCAGTACGCGCTCACCGGCAAGACCGCGCTGCCCCTCGCGACGATCGGCACCACCGCGCACGTCCTGGCCATCGACTACGCCCTGCGGCCGGTGCTGAGTTCGATGGGCGCGGCCCATGTGGCGAGGGCTGGTTCACGCTCGACCAGGACATCACCGTCCAGGAGAACGGCGGGCTCGCCATCGCGCCGCACGCGTCCGAGGCACTCGATCACGCCGTCGACCAGTTCTCGTCCGCGCTCGGCCGGACCGCCGTGCCAGCGGCGGCCGGCTGACGACTCCCGCGAGCCGCCTGCCGCCGTGGCGTCGAGGAGTTCGTGCTGTCCGGCTGTTCCGTGTCCGGAGAGGAGGCTGTCGACTCCCCGGCCCGTCAGACCAGGGCCGGGGTCTCGCAGTCCGTGCCGCGGATCTCGTGGAGGTGCAGTTCCACCCAGTCACGCAGCCGTCCGAGAGGTTCGGCGACACCGCGGCCCAGCGGGGTGAGCGCGTACTCGACATGCAGCGGCACGGCCGGGTAGACGGTCCGCTCGACGAAGCCGTGCGCCTCCAGCTTCCGCAGGGTGTTGGTCAGCACCTTGGGGCTGACACCCTGGAGCCGTCGCTGCACCGTGCCGAAGCGCTGCGGGCCCTCCTCCAGGGCGCCGATCGCGAGGGCCGACCACTTGCCCGCGAGCAGGTCGAGAACGTCCCGGCACGGGCACAGGGACGCGTACACATCGTGGTCCGCGTGCTGGCCCGTGGTGCAGGGTATGGGCATGGACGTCTCCTCGGTAGGGCTGTGACCTCGATACTTTCCCCGGGATAGTAGACGCCCTTGCGGGATACCACTACCCCACGGGTAGCGTTCCGGCGTTGTCGATCAGCTCGCCGGGGCCGTGCGCCCGCACACCCGGCACTTGTCTCAGGAGATGTACATGACCAGCAGCCCGACCATGCGCGCGATCACCCAGGACACCTTGGGGGGTCCGGATGTCCTGCGCCTCGCCGAGGTGGCGCGGCCGGAGCCGCTGCCCACCGAGGTTCTGGTGCGCGTGCACGCGGCCGGTGTGAACCCGGTGGACTGGAAGACGCGGGAGGGCGGCGGCATGGCCGGCGTCCTCGGTGAGCCGCCGTTCGTTCTGGGCTGGGACGTCTCGGGCGTCGTGGAGGCGGTCGGCTTCGGTGTCCACACCCTGGAGGTCGGCGACGAGGTGTACGGCATGCCGTGGTTCCCGCGCCAGGCCGGTGCGTACGCCGAGTATGTGACGGCTCCGGCACGGCAGTTCGTGCGCAAGCCGTCGACGGTCGGCCACGACCTGGCAGCCGCCGTGCCGCTGGCCGGGCTCACCGCCTGGCAGGCACTGGTCGACGCCGCGCGGGTCGAGCCGGGGCAGCGCGTCCTGGTCCACGCGGCGGCGGGCGGCGTGGGCCACTTCGCGGTGCAGTTCGCCAAGCACCTCGGCGCGCATGTGATCGGCACCGCGCGGGAGGCGAAGCACGACTGGCTGCGCTCGCTCGGAGCGGACGAGCTCGTCGACTACACCGCGGTCCGGTTCGAGGACGCGGTGAAGGACGTGGACGTCGTCATCGATCTGATCGGCGACGGTGTGGAGGAGACGAGCACCCGGTCGCTGGCGACCCTGCGCCCCGGCGGGACGCTGGTCGCCGTGCCGTCGGGCGTCTCCCCCGAACTGGTCGCCGCCGCCGAGGCCCGGGGCCTGATGGCGAAGCCGTACCTGGTGGAGCCGGACGGGCCCTCACTCGCCCGCATCGCCGCGCTCATCGACGAGGGCACGGTCCGGGTGGAGGTCGAGGACGTACTGCCGCTGGCGGAGGCGGCCGAGGCGCACCGCCGGGGCGAGCAGGGCCGTACCCGCGGCAAGCTGGTACTGCACGTGGCCGGCTGACCGCGGTTCCGGGCGGGCTCAGAGCAGGGCCAGTTTGCCGACCAGCTTGCCGACCTGGTTGCGCGGACCGACGAAGCTGACGGCGAGGTAGGTCAGGTCCTCCCTCTTCGTGCCGGCCAGCTGGTCGAGGTATTCGTCGTAGACGCGTGAGGTCTGTGCGGCTTCGGGCATGTCGGCGACGAAGAAGCCCTCCTTGCCGACGGCCCTCTCCCGCAGTTCCCGGACGGTCGCGGTGTCGGCGGCGAGCACGGAGCAGCCCGCCCAGGGCAGACCGGCGTGCGGGGTGCCGGAGCCGTCCTCGCCGTCGCTGCCGAGGAGGTCGGGCAGGGCCTTGCCCACCGCCGCGGCCATACAGGCCGCCGCGTTCGCCGCTCTCCCGGCGGGCAGGTCCTCGTCGACGACGACGACCCATTTCAGCGGCGCCCGGCGGGTCGGGATGTCGGTGCGTACGTCGGTCCGGGGCAGCCGAGCGGCTGCCACGTTGTGGTGATCGGTCATACCGCGAAACGCTAATCACTCATGCGTACTCTATGGAGTTCTGCCGAACGTCGTCAGGCAAAGGAGAGTATTCATGGAACTTGATGCGCTCGACTGGGCTCTTCTGCGGGAGCTGCAGCACGATGCACGGCAGACGAACCGCGATCTGGCGGCCAAGACCGGTGTCTCCCCCTCCACCTCACTGGAGCGGGTCAAGTCGCTGCGCGAGCGCGGCGTCATCGGCGGTTATCACGCGGCGCTCGACCTGACGGCGGTCGGACGGCCGGTGCAGGCCCTGATCTCGGTCCGGATCAGACCGCCGTCCCGTCCGGTCATCGAGGGGTTCCGCGAATGGGCGGCCCAACTGCCGGAGACCATCGGCCTGTTCGTCACCTCGGGGCCGTTCGACTTCCTCATCCATGTCGCCGTGCCCGATGTGAACGGCCTGTACGCCTTCGTCATCGACCGGCTCACCGAGCGCCGTGAGGTCGCGGACGTGCAGTCGACCATGGTGTACGAGCATGTGCAGTCCCGCGCCATCACGGCTCCGGCGGCGCGGCGCCGGACGGGTTGAGCGCCGGGCGCCCGCTGTGTGCGGCCCCTCGGGCGCCCGTGCGGTCGGAGATGCCCTGGCCCCAGCGACGGTCGGGGTCCCCCTGGCTCCCGCTGTGGTCGCAGGTGCCCGGGTTGCCGGAGCCGGCCACGTCCCCGTGCCGCGGGTCGGTCAGGAACCGCCCCGCCAGGCGTGCACCTCCTCGGTTCCCGCCGAGCTGCCCCAGGTCCAGTCGGCGATCTCGGGCATGTCCGTGCCGTGCTCGCGGATCCAGTCGTGGTGGCGGTTGCGCATGTCGGCCATCGCCTGACGGAGCGCGATGAGCCGGACGGAGAGCCCCGGGACGCGGTCCACGACGTCCATCACCAGCCGGTAGCGGTCCAGGTCGTTGCGGACGACCATGTCGAACGGCGTGGTGGTGGTGCCCTCCTCCTTGTAGCCGCGGACATGCAGATGGGCGTGGCCCGCGCGGCGGTAGGCGAGGCGGTGGATCAGCCAGGGATAGCCGTGGTAGGCGAAGACGACCGGCCGGTCCCGGGTGAACAGGGCGTCGAACTCGGGGTCCGTCATGCCGTGCGGGTGTTCCTCGTGCGGCATGAGCCGGGCCATGTCGACGACATTGACCACCCGTACGGACAGCTCCGGGGCGTGCCGTCGCAGCAGTTCCGCGGCCGCCAGCGTCTCCTGGGTCGGTACGTCGCCCGCACACGCGAGCACCACGTCGGGTTCACGGGTGCCGTCCTCCGTACCCGCCCAGGCCCACGCTCCGGCACCGCGCGCGCAGTGGGCGCGGGCCTCGTCGAGGCTGAGCCAGTCGAAGGTGGGCTGCTTGCCGGCGATGATGACGTTGACGTACTCCCGGCTGCGCAGGACGTGATCGGCCACCGACAACAGTGTGTTGGCGTCCGGCGGGAGATAGACGCGGACGACCTCGGGGCTCTTGTTGAGGACATGGTCGACGAAGCCCGGGTCCTGGTGCGAGAAACCATTGTGGTCCTGTCGCCAGACGTGTGAGGTCAGCAGGTAGTTCAGCGAGGCGATGGGCCGGCGCCAGGTCAGCCGGCGGGAGGTCCTGAGCCATTTGATGTGCTGGTTGACCATGGAGTCGACGATGTGGGCGAAGGCCTCGTAACTGGAGATGAGGCCGTGGCGGCCGGTCAGCAGATAGCCCTCGAGCCAGCCCTGGCACAGATGCTCGGACAGCACCTCCATCACCCGGCCGTCGCGGGCGAGATGCTCGTCGGTGGCGTACACCTCGGCCTGCCAGGCCTTGTCGGTGACGTCGTACAGGGCGCCGAGACGGTTGGACTCCGTCTCGTCCGGGCCGACGACGCGGAAGTCCCGTCGTTCGGCGGTCGCCCGCATCACGTCGGCCAGCAGGGTGCCGAGCACCCGGGTGGGCTCGTGCAGCGTGGCGCCCCGTTTGTCGACGGCGACGGCATGCTCTTCGAGGGCGGGCAACGGCAGTTCGCGGACCAGGAGTCCGCCGTTGGCGTGCGGTGTCGCGCCGAGGCGCCGCTCGCCGCCCGGGACGCAGGCGAGCACCTGGGGGACGGGCCGGCCGGCGGCGTCGAACAGCTCCCCGGGGCGGTAGGAGCGCAGCCATTTTTCGAGGTGCCGCAGATGTTCGGGGTTCTCCCGGACGCCGGACAGCGGCACTTGGTGGGCGCGCCAGGTGTTCTCGACCGGCAGGCCGTCGACTTCCGCGGGTCCGGTCCAGCCCTTGGGGGTACGCAGGACGATCATCGGCCAGTGGGGACGCTCCTTCACGCCGTCCCTGCGGGCGGTGCGCTGGATCTCCTCGATGCGGTCGAGCGCCTTGTCCATCGCCGCCGCCATGGCACGGTGCACGGTCGCGGGGTCGTCACCCGTGACGTGCAGGGGTTCGTGACCGTAGCCGCGCAGCAGGTCGTCCAGCTCGGCCTCGGGCAGCCGGGCGAGGACGGTGGGGTTGGCGATCTTGTAGCCGTTGAGGTGCAGGACGGGCAGGACGGCACCGTCGTGGACGGGGTCGAGGAACTTGTTGGAGTGCCAGGACGCGGCGAGCGGCCCGGTCTCCGCCTCTCCGTCGCCGATCACGCACGTCACGACCAGGTGCGGGTTGTCGAAGGCCGCGCCGTAGGCATGGGTGAGTGCGTAGCCGAGCTCGCCACCCTCGTGGATGGATCCGGGCGTCTCGGGGGCGACATGGCTGGGCACCCCGCCGGGGAAGGAGAACTGCCGGAACAGCCGTTCCATCCCCGCCGCGTCACGGCTCACGTCGGGGTACGTCTCGGAGTAGGTGCCCTCCAGCCAGGAGTTGGCGAGGACGGCCGGGCCGCCGTGGCCCGGTCCCCAGACGCACAGGGCCTCCAACCCACGTGCCTTGATCACCCGGTTGAGGTGGGTGTGGACGAGGTTCAGCCCGGGTGAGGTGCCCCAGTGACCGAGCAGCCGCGGTTTGATGTGTTCGGGTCGCAGCGGCTCCGTCAGCAGCGGGTTGGCCAGCAGGTAGATCTGGCCGACGGCGAGGTAGTTGGCTGCCCGCCAGTGGGCGTCCAGAGCGGCCAGTTCCGTGTCGCTGAGGCGTGCCGGGGCGGGTGCGGTGGCGTCGTCCATGGGTGTGGGCTCCTGTCGGCGTCAGCTCGCGCGGTCGGGTGCTGCGCCGTGCCAGATCGTGGTGATGTTGCAGAACTCGCGGATGCCGTGGTCCGAGAGCTCCCTGCCGTAGCCGGAGCGCTTGGCACCGCCGAAGGGCAGTGCGGGGTGCGAGGCGGTCATGCCGTTGAAGAAGACGCCACCCGCCTCGATGTCCCGCTCGAACCGGCGCACATCGCTCGCGTCGCGGGTCCAGGCGTTGGAACTCAGACCGAACGGGCTGTCGTTGGCGAGCGCGACGGCTTCCTCCGCGTCGGCCACCCGGTAGACAGTGGCCACCGGGCCGAACGTCTCCTCGCGGTGGATGCGCATCTCCTCGGTCACATCCGCCAGGACGGTGGGCTCGTAGAACCAGCCCCGGTCCTGTCCCTTGGGGCGTCCGCCGCCGCACAGCGCGGTCGCGCCGCGCTCCAGCGCGTCGTCGACGAGCTCCTCGAGGTCGGCGCGCCCCTGCTCGGTGGCGAGCGGGCCGACCTGCACGGACTCGTCCATCGGGTTGCCGACGGTGAGTTCGCGCATCCTGGCGGTGAAGCGCTCCACGAAGGCGTCGTACACGTCGGTGTGCACGATGAAGCGCTTGGCGGCGATGCAGGACTGCCCGTTGTTCTGCACCCGGGCCGTCACGGCCGTGGCCGCGGCACGGTCGATGTCGGCGGACGGCATCACGATGAACGGGTCACTGCCGCCGAGCTCCAGAACGGTCTTCTTCACCTCGTCGCCGGCGATGGCGGCCACCGAACGGCCGGCGGGCTCACTGCCGGTCAGGGTCGCCGCGGCCACCCGGCTGTCGCGCAGGATGTCCTCCACGGCGCCGGAACCGATCAGCAGGGTCTGGAAGCACCCCTCGGCATAGCCCGCGCGAAGGAAGAGGTCCTCCAAGTACAGGGCGGTCTGCGGCACGTTGGAGGCGTGCTTGAGCAGTCCGACGTTGCCGGCCATCAGAGCCGGGGCGGCGAACCGCATGACCTGCCAGAGCGGGAAGTTCCAGGGCATGACGGCGAGCACGACACCGAGGGGCCGGTAGCGGACGATGACCCGGGAGGCCCCGGAGTCCTTCACGTCGGCGGGGTCGGGGTGCTCGTCGGCGAGGAGCTTCTCGGCGTGGGAGGCGTACCAGCGCATCGCCTTGGCACACTTCGCCGCCTCCGCACGTGCCGCCGCGATGGGTTTGCCCATCTCGGTGGTCATGACGCGGGCGATCTCCTCCTCGTCGTCGCCCAGCAGATCGGCGGCTCGGTCCAGGAGCTGCGCGCGCCGGCCGAAGTCGGTGAGTCGGTGTTCGGCGAAAGCGTTCCTCGCGAGCGCGAGACGCCGTTCGATCTCATCGGCTCCGAGCGCGTCGAAGGTCCTGAGCGTCTCACCGGTGGCCGGGTCGACCGTGGCGATGGGCATGGGCACTGTCCTCCTCGAACTCGGTTCTTCGACACGTGCGCGCCGCCGGCCGTCCGCCAGCGGCGGACGGCCGTCAGCTGCCGCCGCTGGAAAGCCGCAGCTGTACGTCCTTCTCCTGGTCACCCGCCGCCATGCCCTGCTCCTCCACGGTGAAGGCGGAGGCGAGAGTCTCCTGGATCCGGTCGACGGCCCAGTAGCCGCCCTGGATCTCGGCCTCGACAGGCTCGGACAGCTCTACGGGTCCGGGGGCCGTGTGTGTACCGGAGACGTCGAACGTCGCCGTCCACACGGTCGCGTGATCGCCCGAGACGTACTGGGGGGCGTCCCCGTCGTCGCGGTCGGACGCATGCGACTGTCCCAGCGCCCGGAAGACCTTGTCGGCGTCCTCCTTGGCGCAGCCGGTGATGCTCACCACGACAGGTGTGGAGCTCTGTTCGGCACTGTTCACCGTGATTCCTCGCTCTCCGTGCGGTGTTCGCGGGGGCCGTTGAGGGCCGACTGTGGATGGGTTCGCGTCGGTGGGGGCGCGATGCACTCGGCGGCGAACCCGATGCGTGTGGGGGCCGGGGCTGTATGGGGCCACCGGCGGGGGGTGGCTGTAGCGGTGCGGGAGCGCGGGGCGGTCGGTACGGCTCCGGCGGTGCCGGCCGCGCTGAGCTGCCGACCGGAAGTTCCGGTGCGCCCTGCACGCTGTACGGCTCCGGCGGTGCCGGCCGCGTTGGGCCGGCAGGCAGGGCGCCGCTGGGCACCTGGCCGATCCTCGCGCCGAAGGACGACCCTGCCGAGCCGCCGTTCAAAGGCCCGGGGATGCGCTGCGCACCGGGTCGGTGACCAGATCGGTGCGTTCTCGTGGCGGGGGCCGGGCTGCGGGCCCCGCGCGGAGCGACGGCGGTCGTCGCCGCGGTGACGGGGCAGGGCCTGTCCCGGCGTGCGCGGCGCCGCGCCGGCGCGGATGTCAGCGACTCGGGCGGCATGCCCCGCCCGGCCCGCGGCGTAGACCGCGAACCGGGCCGTAAGGGCGACGACGGTGCATGCGGCAGGCGCGGAGCCCAGGACGGCCGCCTCGGCCCGCGGCCCCAGGACCCTCGCCCCGCCCGCGGCCGCGGGCCCGCGTGCCACCGGCCCCCACTCACGCGTGCCCATCGACGATGTCGGCTCGGTCACCCGCAGCGTGCCGGCGAACCTCGCGGCCCCGACGACGTCGTCCACCGTCGCGGCAAGCCAGCGGGAGACAGCCACCGGCCCCGCGCCGGCCGGGCCGTCGAGGGCGAGGAGTCCGGCGATGTCGCGCGCTGGCCGGGCACGAGCCTCGATCACGGCCCGGCACCTGCCGAGCGGATCCGATCCCGTGAGCGGCCGGAACACGGCCCGGCTGCGGATCGGCTCGAACACGCCCATCGGATTCCTCTCGCTTTCCTCTTCCTCCGGTGCGGCTGTGGATGCGGGCCGGGAGGGGTGGCGCCCCTCCAGGCTCGCCCGACTCGGCGCGGGGTGCGAGCCCGGTCAGCCGGATGGCTCGTCGGGGACCGGCTGCTCGGGGTGGACGGAGCCGCTGCGCGGCTCTCCGGTCCGGCCCGCGCCCGACTCGTCCGCGTCCGGCAGGCTCCGATCGGCCTTGTCGTCGTCGCTCCTGCCGCTCCGGCGGCCCGACTCGTCCTCGTTCTCGGTCTCGTCGGAGGAGGCGCGAGGGATGTCCAGCGCGTCGTCACCGCCGAGGTTCTGCTGGTCGGGAGGGTCGCGGGGTACGGGCTGGTCGGGCTCGTGATCGCTCTGCACGGGATCCTCCTGCCGACGGTCCGTCATGGTCCTTCCTTTCTGCCCGGCCTGGCGGCCGGCCTGTCGCACGGTCAGCGGGCGGCGGCCTGCCGGACGGTCCGCATCGCCCGCTCGAAGCAGGCGGTGGCCGCGGTACAGCGATCACGCACCTCGCGTCCCCGGCAGCTCGATCTCCGCCCGGGCCGGTGCCGCGTCGGAGAGGGAAAACTCCGGGTCCTCGGTCACCCGGACCGCACGGCGCCGCCTCTCCATCGTGTCCCCGCCGCCCCGCCCGGGCGCGCGGTGTCGCGGTGGACGGCGCATGTGCTCAACTCCTTGTCGTCCTCGGCACCTCACTGCGCCCGCCGGGTACCCGAATGCCCACGGAATAACGGCCGGACAAGAAAACGTTCACTGTGCACATACTTGACTCGCCAGTGCACACCCAGGTTCGTCCGGCAGGGGCCGGGCGAACGTTGCTGTTCCCCCGCACATGGCGCGAACCGCTGGACCCAGTCAGCCCCCGGAGGCCGCCCGCATGCCGCACACGACAACCGAAGAGCCGGTAGGCGCCGAGCCGGGCGGCGGACTGCCCGCCGCAGGGGGACGGGGCATTCGTGGCATCGTGCCCGTTCTCGCGTTCGCCGGCATCACCGTCGCGGTCATGCAGACCCTGCTCGTGCCCGTCATCAAGGATCTGCCGGTCCTGCTGAGCACCAGCCCGGCCAACGCGACCTGGGTGATGACGGCCACCCTGCTCGCCGGTGCGGTGGCCACCCCGATCATGGGACGGCTCGGTGATCTCTACGGTAAGCGGCGGATGCTGCTCGCCAGCCTTGCGGTCATGGTCGTCGGCTCGCTGATCTGCGCTTTCACCGACGACCTGGTCACGATGATCGCCGGCCGCGCGCTCCAGGGCTTCGCCATGGGCGCGATACCGCTGGGGATCGGCATCATGCGCGACGAGTTGCCACGCGAGCGGCTCGGTTCGGCGATGGCCCTGATGAGCTCGTCGATCGGGGTGGGCGGCGGCCTCGCCCTGCCCGCGGCGGCCCTCGTCGCCGAGCACACCGACTGGCACACGCTCTTCTTCGCCTCGGCGGGTCTCGGTCTACTGTCGATGCTGCTCACGGTGCTCGTGGTGCCGGAGTCCTCGCTGCGCGCCAAGGGCGGCTTCGACCTGGTGGGGGCCTTCGGGCTGAGCGCCGGCCTGGTGTCCCTGCTGCTGCCGGTCACCAAGGGCGGCGACTGGGGCTGGGGCTCCCCGACGACGCTGGGTCTGTTCGGCGTCGCGGTGGTCGTGCTGCTCCTCTGGGGCGTGTGGGAGCTGCGCAGCGCCGCCCCACTGGTGGATCTGCGGACCACCGCCCGGCGCGAGGTGCTGCTCACCAATCTGGCGTCGATCATGGTCGGCGTCGCGTTCTACGCCGTCTCGCTCGTCCTTCCCCAACTTCTCCAGCTGCCGGAGTCGACCGGCTACGGTCTCGGCCGCTCCATGGTGGTGGCGGGACTCTGCGTCGCGCCGCTGGGTCTGACGATGATGTTCGTCGCCCCGGTCTACGCACGGATCTCCGCCCGGCGCGGGCCCAGGGCGACCCTGCTGCTCGGCATGCTGGTCATCGCGATCGGCTACGGCGCCGGTCTCGGCCTGATGAGTGCCGCCTGGCAGACCGTCGTCATCTCCGTCGTGCTCGGCGCCGGCATCGGTCTCGCGTACTCGTCCCTGCCCGCCCTGATCACCGGCGCGGTCGACCCGTCCGAGACGGGCGCGGCGAACGGCCTGAACACGCTGATGCGGTCGATCGGCACGTCCGTGTCGAGTGCCGTGATCGGCATGGTGCTCGCGCACACCGCCGTCCCGATGGGCGATGTGCTCGTGCCGAGCATGAGCGGTTTCCGGATCTCGTTCCTGATCGCCACCGGCGCGGTGCTCGCCGGGCTGGTGCTGGCCGCGTTCCTGCCGACGCAGAAGACGCCGGGGCGGCTCACCCTGCGCGCCCGCAGCGACGAGCCGGGCGCCGGACCCGCGCTCGACGGCGAGGCCGCCGCCGGTGCTGCCGGGGCCGCGGGCGTACGGGGTTCTCAGACGGCCACGCGCGGTGCCGCGGGAGGCTGAGACCGCCGCCGCACCCAGACGAGCAGAATGACCGAGGCGACAGCGGCCAGCGCACACCAGGGGGAGACGAACTCCTCCCGCCACAGCAGGAGGCAGAACACCGCGCCCACCCCCGCCACGATGCCGAGCAGTCGCAGCGCCGGGTCCCGGGCGAGGAGCAGCGCTCCGACCGTGGCCAGCAGGTAGCCGGCGATGATCAGCGGCGAGCGCGGCAGATCGAGGAGATACCCGACGGTGTGGCCGCGGATCTCGGCCGTGACCGTCCGCGTGGCCAGGCAGTAGGAGAGTACGGCGGCGGTCGCGAGGCCGGCCGCGACGGGGACTGCGAGCCGCTTGCGCACCTGGGCGGGCTCGGTGAGCAGGACTCCGAACGGTACCCACAGCGGCAGCAGGGGCAGATCGATGGCGGCCCAGGCGCAAGTCGCCGCACCCGACCCGCCGCCGCTGCGCCAGACGAGTGACTCGATGATCTGGTGTGCCCCGAGGAGCAGGGGCAGCGCCGCAGATCGCGGACCCGACGGACCCGGGCCACGCAGACGACGCCGATCGCGGCGATGCCGGTGCCCGCCACCAGGTCCGCCGTCGCACTCCAGCACATGGGGTAGGTGTTACCCGAGGGGGACGCATTCGTACCCGCGGACCACGGAGCGCGTGGTAATTTCGGTATACCCGTTGTATGCAATCAAGTGGGGGTAGCCGTGGCGTCGGGCCGGGACAAGGCGTACGCGTATCTGAAGGACCATGTCCTCACCGATCCCGACATGCAGGGCACCTTTCTCTCGGAGCAGGACCTCGCCGACCGCATCGGGGTCTCCCGCACTCCCATCCGGGAGGCGCTGCTCCTGCTCGCCGCCGAGGACCTGGTGCACCTGGTGCCCAAGCGCGGCGCCCAGGTCGTGCCGCTGACGGGCCGTGAGATCACCGAACTGATGGAACTGCGCGGGATCGTCGAGCGGTACGCGGCCGAGCAGCTCATCGCACGCGGTGGTACGCCGCTGCCGGAGCTGACCGAAATCCTGGAGCGCCAGCGGACGTTGAGCACACCCGACCAGGCCCGGGACTTCATCGCCGTGGACCATCTCTTCCACGCCACGATCGTCTCGGCGGTCGGCAACGCACTGCTGGACCGGCACTACGACGGGCTCCGCAGCCGGCAGATCCGGGCCGGCGTGGTGGCCCTGTTCAACCAGCACGGCCGCCAGGCGGCGGTGCTGGAGGAGCACCGGGCGATCCTCTCGGCGATCGCCTCCGGTGACGCAGAAGCGGCGTGCGCCGCGATCGACACCCATCTGGAGACGACACTCAAGGTGCTCCTCGCGGGCTAGAACCGTGCGCGGCCCGATCCCGAAGGACCGGGCCCCGCTCCGCCTGGCCCGCTTATGCGCGCAGCCTGCGGTTGGCCAGGACCGGAATGGCCCGGCGTACCGCCGCGACCTCGTCGGGGTCGATGTCCGCCACCAGCAGTCCCGGCCCGGCTTCGAGCCGCTGCCGTACGGTCCCGTCGGGGCCGACGACCGCGCTGTGGCCGATCCCGGTCGGCGCTTTCGAGGTCACCGTCCCGCCGGACGCGACCGGGTCCGCCTGGCCCACGGCGGCGACCCAGAGGGTGGCGTCGAGCGCCCGGGCACGGGTGAGCAGTTCCCACTGGTCACGCTTGCCGGGGCCGTCCCCCCAGGAGGCGGGCAGCAGGGTGAGTACGGCTCCGGCGTCGGCGTGCGCCCGGAACAGTTCGGGGAACCGGACGTCGTAGCAGGTGGCCAGTCCGATGCGAAGGCCGTCGACGTCGATCGTGACCACCTCCGATCCGGCGGCGACGGTGTCGGACTCGGCGAAGCCGAAGGCGTCGTACAGATGGATCTTGTCGTAGGCCGCCTCGACGCCGGCGCCCGTGGCCAGCAGGGTGTTGGTCACCTTGCCGTC
This sequence comes from Streptomyces sp. NPDC096193, assembly GCF_040302905.1. NCBI lineage: Bacteria > Bacillati > Actinomycetota > Actinomycetes > Kitasatosporales > Streptomycetaceae > Streptomyces > Streptomyces sp. NPDC096193. The sequence goes on from NZ_JBEOSJ010000001.1 coordinate 305,993, forward strand.
GGCGGCCGGTGTGAACATCCCGGCGACCACGACCAGTCCGGCCTCCTCGGCGATCTGCCGGACCTCGGTGGCCCACGGCCCGTCGAGCGGTTCGGCGAGCGGGCCGAGGCGGGTTCCGAAGCAGGCCATCGCGGCCTCGGGGAAGACGACGACCCGTGCGCCGGACTCCGCCGCGCGGTGAGCCTGTTCCCGCAGGACGGCAAGGTTCTGTGCCGGGTCGGGGCCGGTGGTGATCTGGCTCAGGGCGATGCGCATGGGGGTCCTTTCCGGGGGTGCTGAGGTCAGCCGGCGGTGGTCGTGGCCCGCGGGCCGGTGGCCGGCGCCGTGTGCTCCGTGGCCACCGGTGCGTCGTCCTCGTCGTCGGTGCCGTCGCGGCCGAGGAGGAGTCCGGTGACGGTGACGACGGCGGTCACCGCGACGTACAGGGCCAGCGGGATCCAGCTGTCGTAGGCGTCGAGCAGCGCGGTGAACAGCAGGGGCGCGACCGCGCCGCCGATCACGCCCGCGAGGGTGTAGGCGAGCGAGGAGCCGGTGTAGCGGAGTCGGGGGGTGAACTGCTCGGCGATGAAGGCCGCCTGCGGACCGTACATCAGTGAATGGAGCGCGAGCGCGACGACCACTCCGACCGCGAGCAGCGGCCAGCTGCCGCCGCCGATCATGGGGAAGAAGAGGAAGGGCCAGATACCGGCCGCCGCGGCGGCCACTCCGTACACCAGGCGGCGGTTGACGCGGTCCGAGAGGGCTCCGGCGAGCGGGATCAGGACGACCTGGAGCGAGGAGCCGATGAGGACGGCGGCGAGGGCGGAGCCGCGCGACATGCCCAGTTCGCCAGTCGCGTAGGTGAGCACGAAGACGGTGAAGAGCGCGTAGAGCACGTCGGGGGCGACGCGGCTGAGGATCGCCGCGGTCAGGGCGCGGGGATGGGTCGCGAAGACCTCCTTGATGGGCGCCTCCGGGCGGGTCTGCTCGGCCTCCATCGCCTTGAAGACCGGCGTCTCCTCCAGCTTGGCCCGGATCCACAGACCGAAGCCGACCAGGACTCCGGAGAGCAGGAAGGCCACGCGCCAGCCCCAGGACAGGAACTGGTCCTCGGTGAGCAGGACGCCGAGGGCGGCGAGCACACCGTTGGCCAGCAGGTTTCCGGCCGGCGGACCGATCTGGGCGGCCGAGGCGTAGAACCCGCGCTTGCGCGGATCGCCGAACTCGCTGGACAGCAGTACGGCACCGCCCCATTCCCCGCCGACGCCGACACCCTGGGCGAAGCGCAGCAGCACCAGCACGATCGGGGCCGTCACGCCGATCGTGGCGTACGTCGGCAGGAGGCCGATCAGCAGGGTCGCGGCGCCGATCAGGACGAGGGTCGCGATCAGGACCTTCTTGCGGCCGATCACGTCTCCGAGCCGGCCGAAGACGAAGCCGCCGAGCGGGCGGGAGACATAGCCGACCGCGTAGGTGGAGAAGGCCAGCAGCGTCCCGGTCGTGGGGTCACCCGAGGGGAAGAAGAGGTCGCCGAAGACCAGGGCCGCCGCCGCGGAGTAGATGGCGAAGTCGTACCACTCCAGGGCGGTACCGGTGAGGCTGGCGAAGAAGGCGCGGCGGACCGCCGACCTGCCGCCCCGGGGCTTGTCGATGCTGGTGCTGGTGCGCTTCACGGTTTCCGTCCTTGTGCGAGGGCGTGATGTCGACCTTCCGGCATACTTCTTGTATACAGGTCGTATGCGCAACCCCTCGGCGCACATTCATCCGCTTCGCTTCCCCCGGTATGGAGAGATCATGGCCCTGCTGAGCTTCGAACTTCCCGACGGATCGACCCGGGAGGTGGACGTCGTCCAGGTGCTCAACGCCGGATACGCCGGCCGCAGCCAGGACGACGTGGCTGCCCATGTGGCCGAGCTCGCCGAGCTGGGCGTGCCCGCCCCCTCGACGACCCCGGCGCTGTATCCGGTCTCCGCCTACCTGGCGCAGCAGACCGTTCAGGTGGGCGCGCAGCACGGGCGCACCTCCGGCGAGGCGGAGTGGGCGCTGATCGTCGACCGTGACGGCGAGCTGCTGCTGACCGCCGCCTGCGACCACACCGACCGCGAGCTGGAGGTGCACGGCGTGGCCTGGAGCAAGAACGCGGGCCCCGATGTCCTCGCCCGGCGGGCCTGGCGGCTGGCCGACGTCGAGGACCGGCTCGACACGCTGACCCTGCGGGCCTGGGTGACCCACGACGGCGACGAGTTCCTCATCCAGGACGGCACGCTGGCCGAGCTGCTGACGCCGGCCTACTGGGCGGACGTGCTGCGCGGACGCGGCGATCTGGTTCCGGGCACGGTGCTGATCTCGGGCACGATCCCGATGCGCGAGGGCGTGGACCAGTTCGCCGGCCGCTGGCGCGTGGAACTGGGCGACCCGGCCACCGGCGATGTCATCGACCTCGCGTACGACGTGGTGCCCCTGCCGGTGCCGATCGGCTGAGCGGGCGCACGGGAGGGCGGCGTACCCGGCGACGGGCCAGATCGAGGGCCGGGCGACGCACCTGAGCGATGGGCGGGGAACACGCACACAGCCGGGGATGACCCGTTGTTGACCGGCCGTCCACCCTCCCGTCTCCTGGGCCGGAGAGGCTGGCCGGGTGGACGCAACACAGCTCGCCCGCTCGCTGCTCGAACCGGTCCCGGCGCACCGCACCGCCGGTCTCGAGGTGCTGAGCGCCGCCGACGGCGCCGCGGAACTCGCCCTGACGACGCCCGCGGCGCAGACGAACGTGATCGGCTCCCTGCACTCCAGCGGGCTCATCACGCTCGTCGACGCCGCCGGGCTGGCCGCGATGATCGCCGTCGCCGAGAAACCGGACGAGTTCGCGGGCGTCGTCCCGCTGGGCGCGGTCGCCTCGATGGAGTTCCTCGCCCCGGCCCGGGGACGGCTCACCGCCGGCTGCCGGCTGGACGATCAGGCGTTGCTCGCGCTGCGGCCGGTCCTGTCCGGGGCGAGTGCCCGCGCGCGGCTCACCACCCGCGCCGAGATCGTCGACGCCTCGGGAGAGGTGGTCTGCCGGGGGCGCTTCGAGTGGAGTGTCCGCCGGACACAGGAGACGCGCTGACGGACCCCGCCAGCAGCGCATCCGTCCCTACGGAGGACCTGCCACGGTCCCCCGGGCGGGCTTCAGGCGGGCTCGCCCTTCGGAGGTTCGTGCAGCCCGAAGGGCGATCCCTGGTCGTCGCGGCAGAACGTGAACCGGCCGAAACGGGCGACCGTCTCCTCGTCGCCGCCGACGTCGAAGTCGTCGACACTGCCTCCGAGTTCGGCGACCCGCGCCAGGGCGGTCTGCATGTCGTCGACGCGGAAGAAGAGGTACGGGCCGGCGCCGGGGTCGCCGCCGTGCACACCGCCAGGGACGTCCGGGGTGCGGATGGCGTAGCCGCCGCCCTCCGTCGTGCCCTCCTCGAAGGACCACCCGAAGAGTCCACCGTAGAACGCGCGGGCCTGGGCGGGGTCGCCGACGCCCAGTTCGAAGAAGGAGATCTCACCGGTCATAGCGGGCTCCGCCTTCCTGTGACTGTGCTGTCCACGCTACGGCCGGCGCCGGACCCGCGCACCCGGCTGTCCCCGGTCCGCGGCGCGCCGCCCCCTCCCCGGCCCGGCCGCCGCCGACCGTGGCACGAAATGCGCGCAGGACGGATGTTCCCGCACGTCGAACGGCCCGGCGGAAATAGGGCATCGCCCGGGAAGGATCAAGAGCGGCCGGGAGAGTGCAAGGTCACAGCCTTCTCCTCTGCTGCACAGTTGTGTGCTTGACCTAGCATCTGAGCATGACGGTCCTCCCCGATGACGGGTTCTCACTGGCCGCCGAATTCCCGGATGCCACCCACGAGCAGTGGCAGCAACTGGTCGCCGGCGTGCTGCGCAAGGCAGGCAAGGACACCGCGGACACGGCGGCAGAGGACGCGCTGTCCACAGCCATCGAGGACGGGATCTCCGCCCGTCCTCTGTACACCGCGGTCGACACCGCGTACGACGGCGCCGGCTTTCCCGGTTTCGCCCCCTTCACCCGGGGCGGCAGGCCCGAGGGCGGCGCGGTGGCCGGCTGGGACGTGCGCCAGCGGCACGACCGCCCGGATCCGGAGCGTACGAACGAGGCCGTCCTCGCGGACCTGGAGAACGGCGTCACCTCCCTGTGGCTCTCCGTCGGGCCGGCCGGTGTCCCGGTCTCCGGCATGGCGACGGCCCTGAAGGACGTCTACCTCGACCTCGCTCCCGTCGTCCTCGACGCCGGAGCCGATTTCGAGGCGGCGGCAAGGGAGTTGCTGCGCATCCACGAGGAGCGCGGTATCGCTCCCGAGGCCGTGCGGGGCAACCTCGGTGCCGACCCCCTGGGGCATGCCGCGCGCACCGGTGCGTACGATGACCTCGCAGGGCAGACGGCCGCGGCCGTCGAACTGGCCCGGTTGTGCCACACGACCCGGCCCGGGCTGCGCGCCCTGACCGTCGACGCGTTGCCGTACCACGGGGCCGGCGCGTCCGCCGCGCAGGAACTCGGCTGCTCGCTGGCGACCGGTGTCGCCCTGCTGCGTGAACTCACCGCCGCCGGGCTCTCCGTCGAAGCCGCCTGCGCTCAGCTGGAGTTCCGGTACGCCGCAACCGCCGACCAGTTCCTCACCGTGGCCAAGCTCCGTGCGGCGCGCCGGGTGTGGGCGCGCGTCGCCGAGGCGTGCGGGGCCGGCTCCGCGGGCGCACAGCGCCAGCACGCGGTGACGTCGCCGGTGATGATGACCCGGCGCGACCCGTGGGTGAACATGCTGCGCACCACGGTCGCCTCGCTCGCCGCGGGGGTCGGGGGTGCCGACGCGGTGACCGTGCTCCCCTTCGACCACGCGCTCGGTCTCCCCGACGCGTTCGCCCGCCGTATCGCGCGCAACACCTCGACCATCCTCGTCGAGGAGTCGCACGTGGCCCGTGTGATCGACCCGGCCGGCGGCTCCTGGTACGTGGAGCAGCTCACCGACGAGGTCGCACAGGCCGCCTGGACCTGGTTCCAGGAGATCGAGCGGGCCGGCGGGCTGCCCGCCGCGCTGCGCTCCGGCCTGGTGGCCGAACGTATCGGCGCGACCTGGGAGAGCCGCAGCGCCTCGCTGGCCGAGCGGCGCGAACCGGTCACGGGCGTGAGCGAGTTCCCGCTGCTCGCCCAGGCACCGGTGGAGCGCGACCCGGCGCCCGCCGCGCCCTCCGGCGGACTTCCCACCGTGCGCCGCGACGAGGCGTTCGAGGCGCTTCGGGCCCGCTCGGACGCCCATCTGGCCGCCACCGGCGCCCGGCCGCGTGTCTTCGTCGCGGCCATCGGCCCGGCGGCCGCCCACACCGCGCGGGTGGGCTTCGCCGCCAACCTCTTCCAGGCGGGCGGCGTCGAACCGGTCCACGACCCGGTGTCGGTCGACGCGGCCACGGCCGCCGGGGCCTTCGCCGCGAGCCGGGCGCAGATCGCCTGCGTCTGCTCCAGCGACAGCCTCTACGCCGAGCACGCGGTGCCGGTGGCGGAGGCACTCAAGGCGGCAGGCGCGCGGCTTGTCCTCCTCGCCGGGCGTCCCGGCGACCAGCGTGAGACGTACGAACGGGCCGGGGTCGACGAGTTCGTCGTCGCGGGCGGCGACGCGGTCGCCGTCCTCACCTCCGTCCTCGACCGGATCGGAGTGGCGTGATGCGGATCCCGGACTTCACGGAGATCGAACTCGGGGCCGGCGGCACGTCGCAGGTCTCCGAGGACCAGTGGCGTACGGCGGTCAAGGAGTCGACCGGCAAGGGCGACACCGACCTGGTGTGGGACACCCCGGAGGGCATTCCCGTCAAGCCGCTCTACACCGGCGGGGATCTGGCGGGGCTGGACTTCCTCGGCACCTATCCGGGCATCGCGCCGTATCTGCGCGGCCCGTACCCGACGATGTACGTCAACCAGCCGTGGACGATCCGTCAGTACGCCGGCTTCTCCACCGCGGAGGAGTCCAACGCCTTCTACCGGCGCAATCTCGCCGCCGGGCAGAAGGGTCTCTCGGTCGCCTTCGACCTGCCGACCCACCGCGGCTACGACAGTGACCACCCCCGGGTGACGGGCGATGTCGGCATGGCCGGTGTGGCCATCGACTCGATCTACGACATGCGCCAGCTGTTCGACGGCATTCCGCTGGACAGGATGAGTGTGTCGATGACCATGAACGGTGCCGTGCTGCCCGTTCTGGCGCTCTACATCGTGGCCGCCGAGGAACAGGGCGTACCGCCCGAGAAACTGGCCGGGACCATCCAGAACGACATCCTCAAGGAGTTCATGGTCCGCAACACCTACATCTATCCGCCCCGGCCCTCGATGCGGATCATCTCGGACATCTTCGCCTACACCTCGCAGAAGATGCCGCGGTACAACTCCATCTCGATCTCCGGGTATCACATCCAGGAGGCCGGGGCCACGGCCGACCTGGAGCTCGCGTACACCCTCGCCGACGGCATGGAGTACCTGCGGGCGGGCATCGGCGCCGGTCTCGACGTGGACGCCTTCGCGCCCCGGCTGTCGTTCTTCTGGGCGATCGGCATGAACTTCTTCATGGAGGTCGCCAAGCTGCGGGCGGCGCGCCTGCTGTGGGCGAAGCTGGTCAAGACGTTCGACCCGAAGAACGCCAAGTCGCTGTCGCTGCGCACCCATTGCCAGACGTCGGGCTGGTCGCTGACGGCGCAGGACGTCTTCAACAACGTCACGCGTACGTGTGTGGAGGCCATGGCGGCCACCCAGGGACACACGCAGTCCCTGCACACCAACGCGCTCGACGAGGCGCTGGCGCTGCCGACGGACTTCTCCGCGCGCATCGCCCGCAACACCCAGCTCCTGCTCCAGCAGGAGTCCGGTACCTGCCGGGTCATCGACCCGTGGGGCGGCAGCGCGTACGTCGAGAAGCTCACGCACGACCTCGCCCGGCGGGCCTGGCAGCACATCGAGGAGGTCGAGGCGGCCGGCGGCATGGCGCAGGCCATCGACGCGGGCATCCCCAAGCTGCGCGTCGAGGAGGCGGCCGCCCGTACGCAGGCCCGGATCGACTCGGGACGCCAGCCCGTCATCGGCGTCAACAAGTACCGCGTCGAGACCGACGAGGAGATCGACGTTCTCAAGGTCGACAACTCCTCGGTGCGCACCCAGCAGGTGGAAAAGCTGCGGCGGCTGCGCGCGGAGCGCGACGAGGGTGCCTGCCAGGACGCGCTGCGGGCGCTCACCGCGGCCGCCGAGTCCGGTCCGGGCGCGGGTCTGGAGGGCAATCTGCTGGCCCTGGCGGTCGACGCGGCGCGTGCCATGGCGACCGTCGGCGAGATCTCCGACGCCCTGGAGAAGGTCTACGGGCGCCACTCGGGGCAGATCCGTACGATCTCCGGTGTGTACCGAAACGAGGCCGGGACGTCACCGGCGGTGGAGCGGACCCGGACGCTGGTCGAGGAGTTCGAGGAGGCCGAGGGCCGTCGCCCGCGCATCCTGGTGGCCAAGATGGGCCAGGACGGCCACGACCGCGGCCAGAAGGTGATCGCGACGGCCTTCGCCGACCTCGGCTTCGACGTGGACGTGGGCCCGCTGTTCCAGACGCCGGCCGAGGTCGCCCGCCAGGCGGTGGAGGCGGACGTCCACATCGTCGGTGTCTCCTCGCTCGCCGCGGGCCATCTGACACTGGTGCCCGCGCTGCGGGAGGAACTGGCCGCGGAGGGCCGTGAGGACATCATGATCGTGGTGGGCGGGGTGATCCCCCCGCAGGACGTCCCGACCCTGCTGGAGGCCGGCGCGGCAGCCGTCTTCCCACCCGGCACGGTCATCCCCGACGCCGCGCAGGACCTGGTGAAGACGCTGGGCGCCTCGCTCGGCCACGAGTTGTGAGCTCATGCCACCGACGATCGACATCGACAGTTACGTCAAGGGCGTACGTGAGGGGTCGCGGGCGTACATCGCGCGCGCCGTCACGCTCGTGGAGTCCACCCGCGCCGATCACCGGGCGCTGGCGCAGCAGTTGCTCACCGAGCTGCTGCCGTACGCCGGCACGGCCCGGCGGGTGGGGATCAGCGGAGTGCCCGGGGTCGGCAAGTCCACCTTCATCGACGCGCTCGGGACGCTGCTGACCGGGCTCGGGCACCGGGTCGCGGTCCTCGCCGTCGACCCGTCGTCCAGCCGTACCGGCGGCTCCATCCTCGGCGACAAGACGCGGATGGAGCGGCTGTCGACGGACCCTGCGGCGTTCGTACGGCCCTCCCCCACCTCGGGCACGCTGGGCGGTGTCGCCAAGGCGACACGCGAGACCATGATCGTGATGGAGGCGGCCGGCTACGACGTGGTGCTCGTCGAGACGGTCGGCGTGGGCCAGTCGGAGACCGCGGTGGCCGACATGGTGGACACCTTCCTGCTGCTCACGCTGGCCCGCACCGGCGACCAGCTCCAGGGCATCAAGAAGGGTGTGCTGGAGCTGGCCGACGTCATCACGGTGAACAAGGCCGACGGACCGCACGAGCGGGACGCCCGTTCCGCGGCACGTGAACTCGCGGGCGCGCTGCGACTGATGCACCCCGCCGACGCGGCGTGGACTCCCCCGGTGCTGTCCTGCAGCGCGCGCGAGGGCACGGGCCTGGACACGGTGTGGGAACGGATCGAGCAGCACCGCTCGCTGCTGGACTCGACGGGACGCCTCGCGGCGAAGCGGCGTTCCCAGCAGATCGACTGGGCATGGACGATGGTCCACGACGGCCTGCGCGACCGGCTGCGCGCCCACCCCGAGGTACGGGCGCTCGCGCCCGATCTCGAACAGCAGGTCCGGGAGGGCCGGTTGACGGCGACGCTGGCGGCGGAACGCATTCTGGACGCGTTCTGGAAACCACAGCCGTAGGGCGTGTCCCGGCGTGCGCCGGGGCGGTGGTCGCGGGCGCGGGCCTGGAATTGAGCTCGGCCGCCGGGCGGGGCGGCGGGCTCGGCCGCCGGGCCGGGGTGGCACTCGCGGGCGCGGGCGTGAGCGCCCTGGTGCGGGCCAGGCCCCGGAGCGATGGACCCCGCGCGGCGGAAGGCTCCCGCCTCCCGCCGCGTCGTCTCACCGCCCGGACGCCTGCGGGTCGCCCGCCTCTCCGACCGGGATTCCCGAGCCGACCACCCGCGCCTTGATGCCCTCCTTCTCCACCCTGATGTCCTGAAGGCTCAACTCACGCAGCGACGCGGGCAGTTCGAAGGAAAGGGAGAGCCGTTCCGACAGCTCCGGGGGCTTGAGCGCGAGCAGGCCCTTGACCAGGGCGGGGTCGATGCCGAGCTTTTCCAGGAGTTCCGGGTGGGCGACCACCACGTCGACGAGGTTGACCCTCATCAGTTGCTCGGCGAACTTCGGGGCGCCCGTCAGCCGGTTCAGTTCCTTCTCGCTCGCCAGCGCCCGGCGCACCTGCGCGTCGCTGACGCCGAGCCGTTCGACGATCGCCGGTACGGAGAGCAGCGCCTTGGCGCGTGCGGCCTCGCGGCTGATGAGGTCGGCTGTCTCACGGTGCAGCCGCAGGCCGGAGTGTTCGGGGTCCTTGCCCGGCCGGTAGACGGCGATGCCCGGGATGTCGAGCTGCATGCCGTCGATGGTGGTGGTGAGGGCGCGGCCGTTGTCGCGGGTGATCCGGGCCTGGGCCCGGACGCTCAGGTCCTGTCCGGCGACGGCGAGTTCACCGCTGACCCGGACGGCGTCGTCGCCGCTCCCCGTGAACGTCAGCTGGGAAGCGCCGAGTTCGCGATTGAGATCGTCAAAAGAGAGCAGGACCTCGCCGTCGAGGCGGCCGATGACCGCGCCCTGGATCGAGGTGGGCGCGTCGCCGACGATACGGACGTCGCGCACACTGGCCCGTACCTCCGCGAGCGAGACCCGGTCCGCGGAGACGTCCGGGACAGTGACGTCGACGCGGTCGACCCGGTCGCCGAGCACCTGGGTGAGGAACGGGAAGCCGTGGATGTCCACATCCGGCCGGGTGGCGAGACCGAGCGATTTCTGCAGCTTGTCGGCGGCCTTGCTCTGTGCGTACGCCTCGGCGAGCCGGTCGGCGAGCAGCAGGCAGACGGCGAACAGACCCGTGACCAGAACCAGCTTCACCAGGGCGGGCAGTGCGGCGAAGCGGCTTCTGCCGCGGTGGTTGGGCGGTTGCCAGTCGTCCTCGTCGTCGGTGTCGGACCGCAGTCCGAGCTCCAGCGGATCCCTCGGAACGTAGTCGGTGTAGTCGGGCTCCGGATCTGCCAGTTGAGCGAGTTCCTCGTACGGATTTCGCGAATGCGTCGATATGCGTGTGGGGGGTCGCATCGGCTCATCCCACCATGCGGGCCACCCTCGAACGCAAGTCCAAGCACCCTTACGTAAGGGTTTGAGACAAAGATCGGCGCTGCGGCGGCGCCCGGACCTCCCACGACACGAATAATCTGTGTCCATGGTCACGTCGCACGTTCTCACGTGGGAAGTCACTGGGAGCCAGGGATACGAGACGGCGTGGGTGGAACTCGGGCCTTCGGACCTGCGGGCCCGGGGCCGCGCCGTCGGCATGGTGCCCGAGCCGTACTGGATCTCGTACGAGCTGGAGACCGACACCGGCCTCGTGACCCGCGAACTGCGGGTCACGGTCGAGTCCGCCGACGGGGTGCGGGCCTTGGGGCTGAAGCGGGACGGCGACGGCGTGTGGCGGGCGGACGGGGAGCCGCTGCCCGGGCTCGACGGCGCGCTCGACTGTGATCTGGCGCTGTGCCCGCTCACCAACACCATGCCGGTGCTGCGTCATGGACTGCACGCCGCAGCGGGTGAGCAGAGCCTGGTGATGGCGTGGGTGTCGCTACCCGATCTCACCGTGCACGCCTCGCCGCAGACCTACACCCACCTCGGCGCCTCGGAGCACGGCGCGCGGGTCCGGTTCGTCTCGGAGGGCTTCCGCCGCGACGTGGAGTTCGACGCGGACGGATTCGTCGTGGACTACCCCGGACTGGCGTACCGCACGAGCGCGCGTCAGAGCGAACGCAGTACCCACGACCAGGTGTAGGTGCCGGCCCCCACGAGGTACGGCGGCAGGGTGTCGGGCCCGCAGGAGGCCGTGCCGAGGCCGCGATGGGCCGCGTCGATGCGAACCACGGGGCAGGACCGCGGCACCAGCTCGTCGTGGTGGGCGGCTTCGGCGAGGTCCTGGTCCCGGTAGCGCCCCACTCCCACCTGCCGTGGGCTGTCCAGCCGGACCGCGAGGCCCTGCCCGCCGTCCGCGGGCCGCAGGGTGAAACCGCGGACGCCGTGGCGGCCTCCGCTCTCCTGGGGCCGCAGGTACGGGGTGAACAGCGCGTCGACGTCCGCGCCGTACCGCCCGACCGGAGCCGAGCAGCGGTCGGGGTAGGACTCCCAGGGGCCCTGCCCGTACCACTCGATCCGGTCCAGCCCCGCGACCGTCTCGAAGACCGAGCCGACGCGGGCTACGTCGGACAGGCCGTCCGGCAGCACCGCCCGCTCCTCGATGAGCAGCCCGTCCCGGACCGGCGTGAGGATCTGCTCGTGCACGACGGTCCCGGCACCGGTGTCGTACGCCGAGCGCACCGACACCTTCGCGCCCGCACCGCTCACCGACAGCGGCTTGCGGACCAGGGTGTTCAGGCCGAGTTCGCGCCACAGGTCCGCGGCTCCGCCGAGCAGATCGTTGTCGGTCGGCGCGCGCCACAGGTTCAGCGTGGGTGGTGCGGTGAGCAGGGGGTGCAGGAGCAGCCCGTCGTCGTCGACCTCGATGCGACCGGGCGCGGGGGTGGTGGCCGTGGCGAATGGTGCGCGCTCGCGGAGCCGGATCTGGGGGGTGCAGATCTCGGTACCGCGCGCCGCCCAGGGTTCGTCGCCGGCCGTGGTGACCCGCAGCGTCAGCCAGGTCTCCCCGCCCTCGGCGGGCAGCGCGGCCATCAGTTCGGGCGGCACAGGGAGTTCGGCGGAGCAGCCGGGCAGCACGGCCGGCAGCGCGGCCGGAGCGTTCGACCCGCCCGCGTCCTCGCAGGACAGCAGCCACTCCCCCGTCAGCCAGGACAGGTCGCGGAAGTGCTGGTGGTTGTGGACGGTGACCGTGCGGCCGTCGTACGACAGCCGTACGGGCGCGGCGAGTTCGCGGTGCTCGTACATCGCCGGCTTGGGCGTGCGGTCGGGGAAGAGCAGCCCGTCCGCACAGAAGGCGCCGTCGTTCGGGGTGTCGCCGAAGTCGCCGCCGTACGCCCAGCGGTGGCCCTCGCCCGCCACCCCGTCCGCGTACGCACCGGCCCCGGCCCGTCCGGCGGGGCGGCCGTCGGACAGACGCTGGAGGATGCCGTGGTCCCACAGCTCCCAGATGAAGCCGCCCTGGAGGCCGGGCGTGGTCTCGATGGCGGCCCAGTGGTCGGCGAGGGTGCCGTTGCTGTTGCCCATGGCGTGCGAGTACTCGCACAGGATCAGCGGTTTGGTCTGGGTGCCGGAGCGCGCGTGCGCGACGATCTCGTCGAGCGAGGCGTACATGGGGCAGACGATGTCGCCGGCGATCCCGGTCGACGACCAGTCCGTCTTGGCGGCTCCCTCGTACTGGAGAGGGCGCGTGGGGTCGTGGCGGCGCAGCCAGCCGGCGGCGGCGTCGTGGTTGGCACCGTAGTCGCTCTCGTTGCCGAGGGACCAGACGACGACGCTCGGATGGTTCCTGTCGCGCAGCACCATGCGGGAGACACGGTCGACGAAGGCGGGCAGATAGCGCGGGTCGTCGGCGATCTCGTGGGCGTGGTCGTGGCTCTCGATGTCGGCCTCGTCCACGACGTACAGGCCGAGTTCGTCGGCGAGGTCGAGCAGCGCGGGGTCGTTCGGGTAGTGGGAGGTGCGTACCGCGTTGAAGCCGAAGCGCTTCACCGTCGTCAGGTCGGCGCGCATCTCCTCCACGGTGAGGGTGCGGCCGGTGAGCGGATGGAAGTCGTGGCGGTTGACTCCGCGGATGAACACGCGCTCGCCGTTGATGAGCAGGTCGCGGCCGCGGATCTCGATGTCGCGGAAGCCGACGCGGTGCTGCGAGCGGTCGGCGACGGTGCCGTCGGCCCGGTGGAGCCGCACGGTCAGCCGGTGGAGTTCGGGTGTCTCGGCCGACCACGGGCGTACGCCGGTGACCGTGGCGCTCAGCCGCGCCTCGCCGAGGAATTCCGAGACGCGCTCGTCGTTGCGGTTCGCCGCGTCGAAGGCGGTGTCCTGGGCGAGTTCACCCCAGCCCTCCAGCTCCCCGCTGACGAACCAGCCCCGTGGCAGCGCTCCGCCGCTCCGGCGCACCTGGCAGTCGACCCGCAGCGCGCCGTCGCGGCCGGCCCGTACCGCCACGTCGGCGAGGTACAGCGGATCGGTGGCGTAGAGCAGGACGGAGCGGGTGATGCCGCCGTGCCACCACTGGTCCTGGTCCTCGATGTGGGAGCTGTCGGACCACTTCACGACGGTGAGCCGCAGGGTGTTGCGCTCCCCGGGGCGCACCACGTCGGTGAGGTCGAACTCGCTCGCCAGGTGGGAGTCCTTGCCGATACCGACGGCCTGTCCGTCGACCTCGACGATCAGCACACTCTCCGCGGCACCGACCTGGAGGACGATCCTGCGGCCCGCCCAGTCGGCGGGAATGTCGATGTCACGCTCGTGGACGCCGGTGGGGTTGGCCGCGGGCGACGCGGGCGGATGGTGCGGCCACGGCATCGTCACATTGGTGTAGTGGGGCAGATCGGGCCCGCCGGCGTCCTGCATGGTCCAGGCGCCGGGGACCTCCAGGGTCGCCCAGTGGTCGGCCGGCGGGGCGTCGGGGGCGGGCAGCAACTGGAAGCGCCAGGTGCCGTCGAGGCCGATGCTGCCGGGGCGGCGGTCCACGGCGTGCATCGGCAGCCGGCGCCAGGAGGTGATCTCGGGCGATTCCCACGGACGGAGCGGCAGCATCAGCGGATGGCTCCCTTGGCCAGGTCGGCGATCATCTGTCGGGCACCGATCAGGAAGATGATGAGCAGCGGGATCAGCGCGAGGACCGCACCGGCCATGACCATGCCGTAGTCGGTGTTGCCGTGCACGCTGTTGAGCTGGGACAGGGCGACCTGGAGGGTCACGTTGTCGGGGTTGACGAGGGAGATCAGTGGCCACGCGTAGTCGTTCCACTGTGACATGAAGGTGAAGATGCCGAGGAAGGCGAGTCCCGGCCGCACCACCGGCAGTGCCACGTGCCAGTACTGGCGCAGGAATCCGCAGCCGTCCAGCCGGGAGGCGTCCATCAGTTCGTCGTGGATCGCTCCCTTCATGTACTGGCGCATCCAGAAGATGCCGAAGGCGTTGGCGGCGGCGGGGACGACGAGTGCGGTCAGCGACCCGATCCAGCCCAGCTTCGCCATGATGACGAACTGCGGGATGGCCTGGAGCTGGGCCGGCACCATGAAGATGCCCATCATGATCACGAACAGCGCCCGGCGGCCGGGGAAGGCGAACTTGGCGAAGACGAAGGCGGCCAGTGAGTCGAAGAACAGCACCAGCACGGTCACGGATCCGGCGACGATCAGCGAGTTGAGCATCGAGCCGAAGAAGTCGATGTTGTCGAAGAGGTTGCGGACGTTCTCGGCGAAGTGCGAACCGGGCAGCAGTTTCGGCGGGTACTGGAAGATCTCGCTGGACGTGTGCGTCGACATGACGATCGCCCAGTAGAACGGCAGCAGCGAGAGGATCACGCCGATGAGCAGTGATCCGTGGAGGGCGACTCCCGAGGCGCGGGCGCCCTTGGCGGCCTTGTCGCGGTGCACGGCGGGCCCCTCCTACTTTTCCCTGCGCGCGACCAGGCGCCAGTTGACGATCGAGAAGATGACGACGACGAGGAAGATGCCCCAGGCGACGGCGGCGCCGTAGCCGAAGTCGTTGTTGTCGAAACTCTGCTGGAAGAAGTAGAGGACCATCGTCTGGCCCGCGTTGTCGGGGCCGCCCGCGAAGGTCGAGGTGTTGGACGTGGTGGACAGCAGCACCTGCGGCTCGGAGAAGGACTGGAGTCCGGTGACGGTGGAGACGACCAGGGTGAAGAGGATGACGGGGCGCATCAGCGGGACGGTGATCCGCAAGAAGGTCTGCACGGGGTTGGCACCGTCGACCCGGGCCGCCTCGTAGAGCTCGCCGGGGATGGTCTGGAGGCCCGCTAGGAAGATGATGGCGTTGTAGCCGACCCACTGCCAGCTCATCAGGGCGGCGATGGCGACCTTGATGCTCCACGGTGTCTGGAGCCAGGCGACCGGGTGCAGGCCGAGTCCCTGGAGTACGGCGTTGACGAGGCCGAAGTTGGTGGAGAAGACCGAGCCGAAGACGATGGCGACGGCCACGACCGAAGTGACGTTCGGCACGAAGAACGCGAAGCGGTAGAAACTCGTCATCCGCTTCGCGGAGTTGATCATCACGGCGACGAGCAGCGCAAGGAAGAGCATGGGGAAGGTCGCCATCGCCCAGATCACGAGGGTGTTGCCCAGCGCGTTCCAGAACTGCGTGTCGGAGAGCAGATAGCGGTACTGGGCGAGGCCGGCGAACTCCATGGAGCCGAGGCCGTCCCAGCGGTGGAACGAGAGGTACAGCGAGAAGCCGACGGGGATCAGGCCGAACGCCAGGAAGATCAGGTAGAACGGCGATATCGCGGCATACAGCCGCCAGTGCCGGAGCACCGAGCGGGCCTTGGAGCGCGGCGGCCGCTCGGGCGGGGTACGCCGCCTCGCGGTCGTCCGGTCGAGGGCGGTCGCGGTGGTCACACGCTCACCCCCAGGTGGTCGGCTGTGCGGCGGCAGGTCTTCATGGCGTCCTTCCAGGCCCGCTTCGGATCCTTGCCCGCCTGCGAGACACGGGTCAGTTCGTCCCTGATGGGCTGGCCCAGGGCCACGTCGTACGGGCTGTTGTAGGCGACGGGGATCTTCTCGGCGGCCGGTCCGAAGACGTCGACCGTGCGCTGGCCGCCGAAGAAGGGGTCGGGGTCGAGCATCGCCTTCTGCCGGTACGACGCCGGGGTGGAGGGGAAGAGGCCGGCGTCGACGAAGCCCCGCGTCTGGTTGTCGGCCCCGAGGAGCCAGGTGATGATCTCGAAGGCCTGCTCGCGCTCGCGGCACGCCCGGGTGATGGACAGGAACGAGCCGCCGTCGTTGGCGGGCCCGCCGGGCATCTGGGCGACGCGCCATGTCCCTTTGGTCTTCGGCAGGTTGAGCTTCAGGTCGCCGCCGACCCAGGAGGCGCCGAGCTGGTCGGGCAGCAGTCCCTTCTCGGTGGCGGCGATGGCGTCGGGGGTGCCGGAGAGCATCGGGGAGACGAGGCCGCGGCGGCGGGCTTCGAGCGCCAGGTCCCAGGCGCGGCGGACATGTTCCCCGTCGCCGATGAAGTGGCGGTTCTCGTCGACGAAGCGCCGGGTGCCCTGGCCGATCGCGTAGTTGTACACGGCGATGATGTCGACGACCCAGTACGCGCCCTCGATCTTCTTCTGCAGCGTCTCGCCGGTCGCGAAGTACTCCTCCCAGGTCGAGGTCCGGGCGGACACCTCGGCGGGGTCGGTGGGCAGTCCGGCCGCCTCGAAGGTGTCGGCGCGGTAGAACTGCCCGACGGGCCCGGCGTCGATCGGGAAGCCGATCAGGCGGCCGTCGGGCGCGGTGCCGGCGTCCCATTTCCAGGGCAGGTACTGGTCCTTGAACGTCTCGGCGCCGAGGGTGCGCAGGTCCACGAACTGGTCGGCGTTCGGGAGGTAGGACGCCATGTCCTCGCCCCGCAGGCCCGCGATGTCGGGGATGTATGCCTGCCCGGTCATCGTGGTCATCAGCTTGGAGCGGTAGTAGCCGCCGATCCGGACGGGCTTGAGCGAGACGTCGGTGAAGCGGCGCTCGGCGTCGGCCACGACCTTCTCGCTCAGTCCTCCGGACCAGTACCAGAGGGTCATGGTGCGGCCGGTGGAGCCGCGGGGGACGGCGCAGCCTGCCGCGGTGGAGCCGAGCGCGGCGGCGGCCGTGGAGGCCAGCCCTGCGCGCAGCAGCCCTCTTCGGGAGAGGTGCACTGCTCCTACCGCCTTTCGGGGTCGGTGTGTCCGGACGGATGCTCAGCGGGGGGTGCCGGGGGCTTCGTGCGGGGCAGGGCCGGGGTCGGCGGGCAGCCGGTCGGCCAGGAAGGCGTAGTCGCGCGAGAGCCCGGGGGTGTGCGCACCGGTGGTGTGCCACCAGTGGGCGATGCCGTGCCAGCCGGGGGCGGCGTGCGCGCCGGTGTGCCGCTGGACGGAGAGGCCCGCGGCGAGGGTGGCGAAGCGCAGCCGGTCGGCGAGCGGCCAGCCGCCGAGGCTCGCGGCGACGAAGCTCGCCCCGAAGACGTCGCCGGCTCCGGTGGCGTCGATGGCAACGATGTCGAGGGCCGGGACCTCGGCGTACTCCCCGGTGAGCTGGTCGACTGCGAGCGCGCCTTCGCGTCCGCGGGTGATCACGGCGACGGGGGTCAGGTCGGCGAGCGCACCGAGCGCGGCGGCCGGGCTGCCGGTGCGGGTGTAGCTCATGGCCTCGGTGTCGTTGGGCAGGAAGGCGTGGCACAGGGAGAGCCGTTCCAGCAGCTCGCCGGACCACTGTTCGCTGGGGTCCCAGCCGATGTCGGCGAAGAGCAGGGTGCCGGAGGCGGCGGCCTTGCCGAGCCACTCCTGGGGTTCGGCCGCGAGGTGCACGAGGGCCGTACGGGCGGGCGGCGGGTCGGGCAGCAGCTGGTCCTGGGTGTAGGGGGGCGGTGTGCCGTGGGTGACCAGGGCGCGGTCGTGGCCGTGGGCGAGGGAGACGGTGACCGGTGTGTCCCAACCCTCGGCCGTATGGGAGCCGGTGAGGTCGACGCCCTCCTGTCCGGCGAGGATCTCCCTGAGCTGTCTGCCGTAGAGGTCGTCGCCGAAGACGGTGGCGAGCGAGGTGGTGAGGCCGTAGCGGGCGGCCGCCACGGCGAGGTTGGCGATCCCGCCCGGGCCGCAGCCCATGCCGCGGGTCCAGATCTCCTCCCCCGGAGTGGGCGGCTTGCCGAGTCCGGTGAGCACGATGTCGTGGAAGAGCAGGCCGGTCAGCAGGACATCGACCCTCGGCTCCTCATCCACGGGCCCGCCCTCTCGTCAAAGACCTGCAAGCTGTGCACAGGATCGTGCGCCCGATGAACAGAATTGGCAAGAGTCGAGCATGAAGATGCATGGAAATGCTTGAGATTGACGAGTAGCGTGCCCGGTGTGCTGGCTGAGCGACGACATCAACTCATCCTGCGGGCCCTGAGATCAGGCGGCCCCGCAGCCGTAACCGACCTGTCCGAGCAGCTGGGCGTGAGCGCCGCCACCGTCCGGCGGGACCTGGTCAAGCTGGAGGAGGAGGGTCTGCTCACCCGCGTCCACGGCGGGGCCGCCGTGGACGAGGGCGATCAGCCCTTCGCCGAGGTCGCGGAGATCCGGGTGCCGGAGAAGGACGCCATAGCGGTCCGCGCGGCCGCGCTGATCGAGGACGGGCAGTCCGTGCTCCTCGACATCGGCACCACGGCCTACCGTCTGGCCCGGCAGTTGCGCGGCCGCCGGCTCACCGTGATCACCAGCAATCTGGTGGTGTACGAGGAGCTGGCCGACGACACCGGCATCGAGCTGATACTGCTCGGCGGCATGGTCCGCCGGGAGTACCGCTCCCTGGTCGGCTTCCTCACCGAGGACAATCTGCGCCAGCTGCACGCGGACTGGCTCTTCCTCGGCACGAGCGGCATCCGCCCGAACGGCCACGTCATGGACACCACCGTCGTCGAGGTCCCGGTCAAGCGGGCGATGATCGCGGCCGCCGACACGGTGGTCCTGCTGGCCGACGCGGGCAAGTTCCCCGGCACCGGCATGGCCAGGGTGTGCGGCCCGGACGCACTCGACACCGTGGTGACCAACGCCCCCGCGGATCCGGCGACCGGCGCCGCCTTCGACGAGGCAGGAGTGAAGGTGGTGGAGGTATGAGGCTCACGATCCTCGGCGGTGGGGGCTTCCGTCTGCCGCTCGTCTACGGCGCCCTGCTCGGCGACCACGCCGCGGGCCGGGTCACCGATGTCGTCCTGCACGACCTGGACGCGGGCAGGCTCACCGCCATCGCGCGGGTTCTGGCCGATCAGGCGGCCGCAGTGCCGGACGCACCACGGGTCACCGTCACCACGGACCTCGACGAGGCGCTGCGCGGGGCCGACTTCGTCTTCTCCGCCATCCGGGTCGGCGGCCTGGAGGGCCGCGCCGCCGACGAACGCATCGCCCTCGCCGAGGGAGTCCTCGGCCAGGAGACCGTCGGAGCCGGCGGCATCGCGTACGGCCTGCGGACGGTTCCGGTGGCCCTCGACATCGCGCGCCGGGTGGCGAGGCTCGCGCCGGACGCCTGGGTCATCAACTTCACCAACCCGGCGGGGCTGGTCACCGAGGCCATGGCCCGTCATCTGGGCGACCGGGTCATCGGCATCTGCGACTCACCGGTGGGCCTCGGCAGACGTGTGGCGCGCGCCCTGGGCGCCGACCCGGACACCGCCTGGATCGACTACGTCGGCCTCAATCACCTCGGGTGGCTGCGCGGACTGCGCATCGAGGGCCGCGACGAGCTGCCCCGGCTGCTCGCCGACACCGAGCTGCTCGGCTCCTTCGAGGAGGGCAAGCTCTTCGGCCCCGACTGGCTCCAGTCCCTCGGCGCGATCCCCAACGAGTATCTGCACTACTACTACTTCAACCGCGAGGCGGTGCGCGCGTACCAGGAGGCGCGGCAGACCCGCGGTGCGTTCCTGCACGAGCAACAGGCCCGTTTCTACGCGGAGATGGAACGCCCGGACGCGCCCGCCCTGGAGACCTGGGACCGTACGCGCGCCGAACGCGAGGCGACGTACATGGCGCACAACCGCGAGGCCGCCGGGGCAGGTGAGCGGGACGCGAGCGATCTGGAGTCGGGCGGCTACGAGCAGGTGGCGCTCGCCCTGATGCGGGCCATCGCGCACAACCAGGGCACCACGCTGATCCTCAACGTCCGCAACCGGACGACCCTGTCCGTGCTGGACGCGGACGCCGTCGTCGAAGTCCCCTGCTTCGTCGACGCGAACGGCGCGCATCCGGTCTCGGTCAGTCCACTGCCCGCCCACGCCACGGGTCTTGTCCTCTCGGTCAAGGCGGTGGAACGTGAAGTGCTGGCCGCGGCCGACAGCGGGTCACGGGCGGCTGCCGTCAAAGCCTTCGCCCTGCATCCCCTGGTCGACTCCGTGACCGTCGCCCGCCGTCTCGTCGACGGATACACCGGCGCCCATCCCGCACTCGCGTATCTGACGTAGGAGCCGTACATGCACGACGAACGCCGCCGTATCGAGGAACGTGTCGAGCGGATCCTGGAGCAGCGCATCCGGCCCGCCGTCCATGCCGACGCGGTGCCCTTCGCGATCGAGGCCTGGCAGGCGCCGGGTGAGCCGGTGCCGTTCGAGGAGGCCGCGGCCCAGTCGTACGAACCGTTCGTGACGGGCACTCCGTGGGGTCCGCCCTGGGGCACCACCTGGTTCCGGGTGCGCGGCGAGGTCCCGGCCCACTGGGCCGGCCGCCGGGTCGAGTCCGTCTTCGACCTGGGCTTCGTCGGCGACTGGCCGGGCAACCAGGCGGAAGCGCTGGTGCACACGGTGGACGGCACCCCGCTGAAGGCGGTCAACCCGCAGAACCAGTACGTCCCAGTGGCGCACCCGGCCGCCGGCGGCGAACGGGTCGACTACCTCATCGAGGCCGCCTCCAACCCGGACATCCTGGCCGACGACTTCCGCGGCCCGACCCCGCTCGGCGATCCGGCCACCGCGGGCCGTGCGCCGCTCTACACCTTCGCCCGCGCGGACCTCGCCGTACTCGACGAGAACGTCTGGCACCTCTCCCTCGATCTCCAGGTGCTGCGCGAGCTGATGCTGGAGCTCGGAGAACACGAACCGCGCCGCCACGAGATCATGCACGCCCTCGACCGCGCGCTCGACGCGCTGGACCTGGACGACATCCCGGGCTCGGCGGCGGACGTACGGGAGCTGTTGCGGCCGGTCCTCGCACGGCCGGCGCACGCGAGCGCGCACACGATGTCGGCGGTCGGACACGCCCATATCGACAGCGCCTGGCTGTGGCCGATCCGCGAGACCAAGCGCAAGGCGTCGCGCACGTTCTCCAATGTGACGGCGCTGGCGGAGGAGTACGAGGAATTCGTCTTCGCCTGCTCACAGGCACAGCAGTACGCCTGGGTACGCGAGAATTACCCGCGGGTGTGGGAGCGCATCAAGAAGGCCGTCGCCGACGGACAGTGGGCGCCGGTCGGCGGCATGTGGGTGGAGTCGGACGGCAATCTCCCCGGCGGCGAGGCCATCGCACGCCAACTCGTGCACGGCAAGCGGTTCTTCATGGAGCATTTCGGCATCGAGACCAAGGGCGTGTGGCTGCCGGACTCGTTCGGCTACAACGCGGCCTATCCGCAGCTCGCGAAGCTCGCCGGCAACGAATGGTTCCTCACCCAGAAGCTGTCGTGGAACCAGACCAACAAGCTGCCCCACCACACCTTCTGGTGGGAGGGCATCGACGGCTCGCGGATCTTCACGCACTTCCCGCCGGTGGACACCTACAACGCCGAGTTCTCGGGCAAGGAGATGGCCCACGCGGTCCGCAACTACCAGGACAAGGGCGGCGGTACGCGCTCGCTCGCGCCGTTCGGGCACGGCGACGGCGGTGGTGGCCCCACCCGGGAGATGATGGAGCGTGCCCGGCGGCTCGCCGACCTCGAGGGTTCGGCCAAGGTGCGCGTCGAGCACCCGGACGCCTTCTTCGAGGCGGCCCGGGCCGAATACCCGGACGCCCCCGTGTGGTCGGGCGAGCTCTACCTGGAGCTGCACCGCGCCACGTACACCTCGCAGGCTCGCACCAAGCAGGGCAACCGCCGCAGTGAACACCGGCTGCGCGAGGCGGAGTTGTGGGCGACGGCCGCAGCGCTGCGGATCCCCGGCTACGACTATCCGTACAAGTGGCTGGACCGGCTGTGGAAGACGGTCCTGCTGCACCAGTTCCACGACATCCTGCCCGGCTCGTCGATCGCCTGGGTGCACCGCGAGGCGGAGGCGGAGTACGCGCGGGTCGCCGGGGAGCTGGAGGCGCTGACCTCCGAGGCCCTGGCCGCGCTGGGCGAGGGAGCACCACAGGTGTTCAACACCAGCCCGCTGAACCGCGCCGAGGTGGTACGGACCCCGGACGGCGGCCTGACGTACACCGAGGTGCCCGGCAGCGGAAGTGCCGCGCTGGGGACGGGCACGGCTCCGCGGCCGGTCACGACGACGGACCGGGTGCTCGACAACGGTCTGGTGCGGGTCGAGTTCGCGGCCGACGGCACGCTCGCCTCCGTACGCGATCTGGTGGCGGGCCGTGAGGTGCTGGCCGCGCCGGGCAATCTGCTGCGGCTGCACAGCGATCTGCCCAACTACTGGGACGCCTGGGACATCGACAAGCATTACCAGAACCGCTTCACCGATCTGCTCGACGCCGAGTCGGTCACGGTCGTGGAGTCGGGGCCGCTGCTCGGCGCGGTACGGATCGAGCGGGCCTTCGGCAAAGGATCCCGTATCACCCAGACGGTGACGGTCCGGGCCGGGAGCCGGCGGATCGACGTGGAGACCGACATCGACTGGCACGAGGCCGAGAAGATCCTCAAGGCGGCCTTCCCCGTCGACGTCCGTGCCGACCGGTCCACGGCGGAGATCCAGTTCGGGCACGTGCACCGGCCCACTCACACCAACACCAGCTGGGAGGCAGCCCGCTTCGAGGTCTACGGGCACCGCTGGGTGCATGTCGCGGAGCCCGGCTACGGCGTCGCCGTGATCAACGACTCCACCTACGGGCACGACGTCTCGCGGACCACCCGCGAGGACGGCGGCACGACGACCACGGTCCGCCTCAGTCTGGTCCGCGCGCCGCGCGTCCCGGACCCCGAGGCCGACCAGGGGCGCCACCGCTTCACTTACGCCCTGCTGCCCGGGGCGACGGTGCAGGACGCGATCGCGGAGGGGTACGCGCTGAATCTGCCGCTGCGGGTGGCCGAGGCGGGCCCCGTCGCTCCGCTGGTGACCAGTGACAATCCTGCCGTCACGGTGGAGGCGGTCAAGCTCGCCGACGACCGCTCGGGCGATGTCGTGGTGCGGCTCTACGAGAGCCTCGGCGGGCGGGCACACGCGACGCTGCGCACCGGATTCCCCCTCGCCGGGGCGCAGGTGAACGACCTGCTGGAGCGGCCCCTGGCCGGGGAGGCGGTGTCCTGCGACGGGGAGGCGGTGACGCTGACCCTGCGGCCGTTCCAGATCCTGACGCTGCGGCTCGCCCGCGCCTGAGGAATCCGTCCTCGTCCGCACCTTTTCTCGCCCGGGAAGGTGCGGACGAGGGGGCTCATCCGGGAAGGTGCGGACGAGGGGCCCCGGCTGACGCGGGCCTCACTCGGCGCGCGGCTCCGGGGCCTTCTCCGGGTCGTCGAAGGAGGCGAGGTAGCTGGCGGCCATGTCCTTCTCCCCCAGGCCCCGGTCGACCAGCCGCACGAAGCGCTCAGCCCCGGCGCGTGCGACATCCATCGCGACCCCGCGCCGCTCGCCCGCCTCGACGATGAGGCGGGCGTCCTTCAGCGCGTTGTCGACGCTGAAGCTGGGGGTGTAGTCGCCGGCCAGGATCGTCTCGGTCTTCAGGCGCAGATACCCGTTGTCCAGCGGCCCTCCGGACACGCTGTCGAGGAAGGCCCGGGGATCCACGCCGAGGCCGTGGGCCAGGGCGATCGCCTCGGCGGTGGCGTGGTTGAGAGCGGCGACCCAGCTGTTCAGGACCAGCTTGAGCTTGCTGGCCGCACCGGCGGAGCCGTCCTCGCCGACCCAGGTGGTGCGCCCTCCGATGGCGTCGAAGACGGCAGCGAGCGCCGCGCGAGCCCTGTCCGGACCGGCCGCGAGCACGACGAGTTCGCCCGCTTCCGCCGGCTGCTTGGTGCCGAGTACGGGGGCGTCGACGAAGGTCAGTCCGTGCTCACGTGCGAAGTCGGCCAGCTCCGCCGTGGCGGCGTCCCCGACCGTGGCCGACTGGGCCCACACCGTGCCCGGGGCGAGACCGTCGGCCGCTTCCCGCATGGCCGCGAGCACCCGCGGGCCGTCGTTGAGCACGGTGAGCACCACGTCGGCGCCCCGAACGGCGTCGGCCGGCGAGTCGGCGCAGTACGCCCCGTCGGCGACGAGGGCCTCCGCCTTGGCCCGGGTGCGGTTCCAGGCACGGACGGCCAGCCCGCCGCGGAGCAGGTTCCGCGCCATGGCGGCACCCATGATCCCGGTGCCGAGCACCGCGACCGTCGTGGGTGCGCCGCCGCCGTGCGGGGCGCCTTGAGCTGAGGGCATGGTCACGCACATCGCCTTCCGTCGTCGGGGGGTTCGACGGTGCGAGGGTAACCAAGGAACAGCCGGTGCCGCGGTGACGACGCGTCAGCAGCGCGGGCAGCGTGGCCGTTTCTGCCTGTGCGGCCACCTGTCCGCGGCCCGCCCCCGACGGAGGCTCATCCGCGCCGCACTGACACCGGTCCGCGGAGAGCTGGGGAGTCCTGCCGTGGTCCGAGGACGGAGCAGTATCGGCCCCGACCGGTGCCTGTTCGAGGACAGCCAGGACCGGCCCGATCCGCGGGCGTACGTCCACCGGCTCACTCGGCGATGGCCGCCGCGGGCTGATCACCGTCACCGCCGGCATCGGTCTCACCTGGCCTCCCCTTCGCGAGGCTGCTGCGCCGTGCGTGGCGGTCACGATCCCTCCGGGCCGGAGACACGCGGCCCCTGCCACACGCGTCTGCACCGGTCCCCCGCCGCCACACGCGTCTGCACCGGTCCCGCCCGGCCGCCGCCTGGGCGCACATCCGGGCGAAAAGTTAGAATTCGGTCATGGGAGAGCGGCCCGTAGCACCGACTGCACCCGAACTTGTCCTCGAAACAGACGCGGGCTCCACGGTGATGAGTCCGAGCCGGGAGTACCACGTCGGGCGCGACCCCTTGAGTGACATCGTGCTCGACGACGACCGGGTGTCCTGGCACCACGCGGTGCTGCGCGCCGACGACGGTCACTGGACCGTCGCGGACGAGGGCAGCACCAACGGGACCTACGCCGACGGCCGGCGCGTGGACGACCAGTGGGACGTCGGGCCGGGCAGTGTGCTGCGGTTCGGCCATGCGGTCGACGGTGCGCGTGCCGTACTGACCGGGCAGGCCCCGCCCGAGCCCGTATCCGATTCCGTGCCCCTCTCCGAACCCGTGTCAGAGCCCGAGTCCGTGTCAGAGCCCGAGTCCGTGTCCAAGCCCGTGTCAGAGCCCCGGTCCGGCGGTCGGGACAGGCCGTCGGCGGTCTCGATGCCCCGGGCGACCGGCACCTTCCGGCAGCCGACCAGTGTGCGTCCGCTCCCGACCCGCACCGTCCGTATCGGCCGGGGCGACGACAACGACCTGGTCATCGACGATCTGGTGGTCTCACGCCACCACGCCGAGCTGCGGGCGCACCCCGACGGCACCTACGAGATCGTCGACATCGGCTCCCACAACGGCACCTTCCTCAACGGCCGGCGGGTCGAGAGCGCCCGCGTCGGCGCCGGTGACATCGTCGGCATCGGCCACTCCGCGTTCTGCCTGGTGGGCGACCAGCTCCAGGAGTACGTCGACACCGGCGAGGTCTCCCTCGATGTGCAGGACCTCGCGGTCACCGTCGACCACGGACGCAAGACACTCCTCGACCACGTCTCGTTCCCGGTCGGCGAGAAGTGCCTGCTCGGCGTCGTCGGCCCGAGCGGCGCGGGCAAGTCCACCCTGCTCAACGCCCTCACCGGCCTGCGGCCCGCCGACGAGGGGACCGTCCTCTACGACGGACGCGATCTGTACCGGGACTTCGCCGAGCTGCGCCAGCGCATCGGTCTCGTGCCGCAGGACGACATCCTGCACACCCAGCTGACCGTGCGCCGGGCCCTCGGCTACGCCGCTGAACTGCGCTTCCCCCAGGACACCGGGAAGGCCGAGCGTCTGGCCCGGGTGGAGGAGGTGGTGCGCGAGCTGGGCCTGGAGGAACGTGCGGACCAGCCGATCCACAGTCTGTCCGGCGGTCAGCGCAAGCGCGTGAGCGTGGCGCTGGAGCTGATGACCAAACCTTCCCTGCTCTTTCTCGACGAGCCGACGTCCGGGCTGGACCCCGGCATGGACCGCTCGGTGATGCACATGCTGCGCGGCCTGGCCGACGACGGGCGCACGGTCATCGTGGTCACGCACAGCGTGCTCAGCCTGGATGTGTGCGACCGGCTGCTCGTCCTCGCGCCCGGCGGCAGGATCGCCTACTACGGGCCGCCCGAGGAAGCACTGCCGTTCTTCGGCTTCGAGCAGTGGCCGGAGGCCTTCGAGGCCTTCGAGAACGACCGGGCCCGCGACTGGGCGGGTGCGTACCGGGACTCCACGCTTCAGCGGCGGTACATCGCGAACGCCTCCTCCCAGCCCCACCAGCCGCAGGAGTCGGCGGCGGCGTTCGTCGCACCACCGCCCAAGGCCCAGAGCTGGGGTTCGCAGCTCAGGACGCTGGTGCGCCGGTACGCGGCGGCACTCTCCGCCGACCGCACCTTCCTGGCGATCATGATCGCGCTGCCGTTCGTGATGGGCGCGATGGCCCGCGCGCTCGCGGGCAGCCGCCTCACCCAGGAGACGGCGATGAACGCGCTGCTCATCCTGTGCGTGGGCGGTGTACTGATCGGTGCCGCCAACGCGGTGCGCGAGCTGGTCAAGGAGCGGGTGATCTACCGGCGGGAACGAGCCGTCGGACTCTCCAGATCCGCGTATCTGATGTCCAAGGTCGTCGTGCTGGGCACCGTCACCGTGCTCCAGGCCGTGGTCCTGACCCTGGTCGGTCTGGTCGGCGTCGCCCCCAACGCGCCCGGCGGCAAAGGGGTCCTGCTGCCACCGCTCGTGGAGATCACCCTGGCCGTCGCGGTGCTGTCGTTCACGGCCATGATGCTCGGCCTGCTCGTCTCCGCCGTGGTGCGCAAGGAAGAGGTCACCATGCCGCTGCTGGTGCTCCTCGCCATCGTGCAGGTCGTGTTCTGCGGAGCCCTGCTCAGGCTGAACGGGCTGCCGGTGATCGAGCAGCTGGCCTGGCTCGTCCCCTCGCGCTGGGCGCTGGGAGCGATGGCGGGCACCGTCGGCCTGGCCCGGATCGTGCCCGGCGATCTCACGGCGGACCCGCTGTTCGAGCACTCCGCGGGCGTGTGGCTGCTGAACATGGGGATGCTGCTGGTGCTCTCGGTGCTCTTCGGCTACGCCGTCCTGCGGCTGCTGCGCCGCCACGAGCCCGCCGTCATGCGGAAGTAGGGCGAAGCCACCATGACCATCCAGGACTTCCGTCCGACACATGTCGTCCCCCGGGACGGTCTGCCCGCCTGGGAGGAGCCGGACGTGTCCCGGCCCACGGCGCCACTGGACGCGCTGCTGCCGGTCCGGCTGATCGACCGCCGGGGCGACTGGGGCCGTATCGAGTGTGCCAACGGCTGGTCGGCCTGGGTGGACGGCCGGCTGCTGGTCTCGGTACCGCAGGATCCCCCGGCCACCGGGCAGCCCCTCACCCGTACGGCGGATCCACGCCCGCTGCTGACCCGGGCCGGTGAGTCCCTCGGCACGTACCGGCGCGCGGCCGAGGAGTTGGCGACCGGACGGACCGACAGGGAGACGTTCCGGCGGCGGACCCGGGGGCTGCGGGTCGGCATGGTGGTGGACGGGGAGTCGGTGTGGTTGTACGACTCCGAGCACGAGCGCTGGGTGTACTGCGACGGCGCCCGGCTGAGCACGTTCGCGACGGCTGCCGGGCCGGAGGAGTCGGCCGGCCCGGCAGCTCGGCCCGCCGCACCGCCGGAGCCGACGCGGGTGGTGGACCAGGCGGTGGCGGGGCCGGCACCCGGGCAGGCACGGCCGGAGGCGGCAGGGGCGACGGGCCCCGCTCAGGCTCAGCCGGAAACCACGGAACCGGCACCCGGGCAGGCACGGCCGGAAGCGGCAGGGGCGACGGGCCCCACTCAGACTCAGCCGGAAACCGCCGAACCGGCACCCGTGCAGGCACGGCCGGAAGGCGCGGGGCCCGCCGAACCGGCACCCGCTCAAGCCCAGCCGGAAGCGGCCGACCCGGCACCGGCACCGGCGACTCCGGAGCCCACGCGGGTCGTGACCGCGGCGCCCGCGCCCCCGGAAGCCACCCGGGCTGTCGAGCCGGCGCAGGCTCAGCCGCGGGTCCCGGAAGGCGAGGTCCCGGAGGGCAAGGTCCAGCAGGACGGGGAGGAGACCCGTCCCCTACCGCCCGCCGACGCCGATCCGGATCCGCCCGCCCGGCCGGGTGACCCGTGATGGCGAGAAGTCAGCGCGACACCGGTCTGCCGTCCGGAAGGCCGTCCGACCTGGTCGGACAGCAGATCGCGGGCTACCGCTTGGAGAACGAGATCGGGCGCGGCGGGATGGCGGTGGTGTACCGCGCCCGGGATCTGCGACTGGACCGTACGGTCGCGCTGAAACTGCTCGCGCCCGAGCTCGCCCGCAACGACACCTTTCGCCGGCGGTTCACCCATGAGTCCCGGGTGGCCGCGGCCATCGACCATCCGCACATCGTCCCGGTCTTCGAGGCGGGCGAGACGGAGGGCATTCTCTACATCGCGATGCGCTATGTGGCCGGGCAGGATCTGCGGGCCCTGCTCGACCGCAAGGGACCGCTGCCGATCGCCACGGCGGGGCGGATCGCCGCACAGGTCGCCTCGGCCCTGGACGCCGCACACACCCACGACCTGGTGCACCGAGACGTGAAACCCGGCAACATCCTGGTCGCCGAGGGCACGGACAGCGACCACCCCGAGCACGTCTATCTCACCGACTTCGGGCTGACGAAGAAGTCACTGTCGCTGACGGGGTTCACCTCGGTCGGGCAGTTCGTCGGAACGCTCGACTACGTGGCGCCCGAGCAGATCTCCGGCCGTCCCGTCGACGGCCGGTGCGACGTCTACAGCTTCGCCTGCGTGGTCTACGAGACCCTCGCCGGGGCGCCCCCCTTCCAGCGGGACGACGACATGGCGCTGCTGTGGGCCCATCAGTTCGATCCGCCGCCGCCCTTGACGTCGAAGCGCGCCGGGCTGCCGGCCGCTGTGGACGGCGTCCTGGCGAAGGCGCTGGCCAAGAGCCCGGACGACCGTTACGGCTCCTGTCTGCAGTTCGTGGCGTCGCTGCGGGCCGCGGCGAGAAGCGGGACCGAGGCAGGGCATCCGCCGGCCCATGGGGATCTGGCCGCGGTCGCGGGGGCCGTGGATCCGGGTCCGCCACCGCCGCCGCCGAGCTGGGCCATGCCGGTGTTCCCCGGGCTGCCTGCCTGAGGCCCGATCGGTGCGGGCATCGGTGCGGGCACCGGGGCAGGGCCTGTCCCGGTCTCAGACGCCGGTCGTCCCGACTTCGCCGCGCCGGTGGACGCGCAGGGCCGGCAGACTGCCGAGGAAGCCGGTGACCAGCCCCCACAGGGCGGCGAGCCCGAGGGCGGACCACAGCCGGGGCCGCAGGAACACCTCACCACCGAGACCTCCGCCGATGTCCCCGATGCCGAGCAGCGACAGTCCGTAGTGGGCGGTCAGCCGGGCGACGAGGCAGACGGTCAGCACCGTCAGGACGAGTGCGATGGCCATCCGCAGCGCGTGCTGCCACGGCCGTACGCGGGCAGGTGAGCGCACGGCCATCAGGAAGGCCGCGGCCAGCAGGAGAACCGCGGCCACGACGAGCAGCCACCAGGCGCGGCCGTCCCGCTCGGTGAGCGAGCTCAGGTTGACCGTGGAGCCGCCCGGTGTGCGCAGCACTTCGTCGAGAATCTGCGGCACGGGCAGACCGAAAGGGCCCTCGGCCTTGCCGTCCCAGGTGGCGCCGAGTCCGACGGTGAAGGCGATCCAGACGAGGTTGGGCAGCCCGAGCAAAATCACCGCGAACGTCTCGGCGGTGTGCCCCCGGGTCGCCGCGACGACGAGACCGACGACGATGCCCACGACGACATAGGCGAGCAGCAGGACGACCATGGCGAACGCGGCGGGGCGCACCGACTCCTGGAAGCGCAGCAGGCGGCCGGGCAGTGGCGCCTTGCGCGACACGAGTACGGCCAGCAGGAGGACGCCCGCGAGCCACACCAGTCCCAGGAGGACGGTGACGGGGATGCTCGCGCGGAAGCCGACCTGTGGGGCGGAGTCGAGCAGGTCACCGATGTCGGAGACGGTCCCTTCGCCCAGGGAGACGGCGAAGGAGTGCCGGGCGAAGGCAGCGAGGGCGATGAGGGCGACGGCCCACAGCACGGCGAGCCGGGCGGCCCAGCCGGCCAGTTCGCGGGCGCTCGCGACGGCGCGGTGCCGCAGAGGCCGCAGGAAGCCCTCGGCGATGACCACGGCGCCCGCGAGCGTCACCGAGAGGGGCAGCAGGGTGAGTCCCGCGCTGGTTTCGGCGATGAGCCCGGCGTCCCCGGAGAGCTCGACGGAGCCGCCGACCGCCATGACGACGACCGCCGCGACGACGGACGGAAAGGCGCCTCCGGGCAGATCCGCGGCGCCCGCGGCCCACAGGCCGAGCGCGGCCGTGACGAGGAGAGCCACCACGCCGGCGAGCACTGCCACCAGTGCTCGGACCCAGCCGTGCGAGGCACGGACGGGCCGGTGGCGGTCGTGGATCTCCTCGTGGCTCACGCTGCCACGCTAAGCAGCCGAGCGGTGCTCCGCCCGCCGGGAGGGCCGACCGCGTCAGCTTGCGAGCCGTGCGGATACGGAGCACACAATGGTCATGAAGTGCCCTGAACTGCCCTCGACCACATACGTGGTGCATGTCCACTCCGCTTGACGTCCTCGTCGTGGGAAGAAGAGCCCGTGAGCGCCGATCAGCCACCGTCCGAACGCCCCACAGGTCCACCGTCAGGCCCTCTGTCCGGACCGTCGCGGGGAGGACACACGCCGCCACCCGGCCCGCCTCCCGGCCAGTCGAGCGACGGCGGCCCGAGCGGACCCGGCGGACCCGGCGGAACGGGCGGAACGGGCGGCTCCGACACCCCCGGGGGAGGGCCCGGTGACGGAGGACAGCGCCCGTGGTGGCGCTCCGTCCCCAAGGTGGCCACCATCGCCGTCGCGTTGGTGGCCGCCGTGGCGCTGATCGTCGTCTTCACCCGCCCGGACGGAGGCTCCGGCTCCGGCTCCGAATCCGAAGTGTTCCTCCAGGCCGCGGGCACGGCAGGCCCCGACCCCTACACCCCGTCCACCGCACGCGAGGGCGCACCCACCGACGAGTCGGCGCAGCCGACCGCGACGGCGACTGCGGCGAACCAGACGCAGAGCGTGGTCGGCTCGACTCCCGGTCTGTACGGGGGAACCCGCAAGGTCGCCAGCTGTGATGTCGAGCGGCAGGTCATGTATCTGACCGGCAGTCCGGACAAGAACAAGGCCTTCGCCTCGGTCGTGGACATTGAACCCGGGGCCGTACCGGCGTATCTGCGCTCGCTCACACCCGTCCAGCTGCGGCTGGACACCCGCGTCACCAACCATGGCTACCGGGACGGCAAGGCGACCAGCTATCAGGCGGTGCTGCAGACCGGCACGGCCGTCCTCGTCGACGACCGCGGCGTCCCGACAGTGCGCTGTGCCTGCGGCAACCCGCTCCGGGAGCCCAAGGAACTGAAGGGCACACCGAAGCGCACGGGCGACGCCTGGCCCGGGTACCGGCCGGGCAAGGAAGTGGTCGTCGCGCCCGCGCCGCAGCCGGTCAAGGAGTTCGTGGTCTTCGACGGCGAGAACGACGACTGGTTCGAACGCCCCGCGGGCGGCACGGGCGGCACCGACAAGAAGACGGCTCCCCCGAAGAAGCCGCTCCCCTCGGCGCCCACACCGGGCACCTCGCCCTCGGGCTCGTCCGGGTCCGCGTGTCCGTCACCGGGCGGGCAGTGCCCGCCGTCGTCGCCCGACGCGCCGCCCTCGAGCCCGCCGGACTCACCTGCGGAGCCCCCGCCCCCGCAACCACAGAGCCCGGAATCCCCGCCCGCCCAGTCCCCGGAGCCACCGCCGCCGCCCCCACCGCCGCAGTCCGACCCGGCGGACACGGGCGACACCCCATCGGCACCGGGCAGCGCGCCGTCGGCCCCGGCCGGTTAGGAGTGGTGCACGAGCGGGCGGCGCGGGCCCTCGGCGACGGCCCG
Source organism: Streptomyces sp. NPDC096193 (assembly GCF_040302905.1). NCBI lineage: Bacteria > Bacillati > Actinomycetota > Actinomycetes > Kitasatosporales > Streptomycetaceae > Streptomyces > Streptomyces sp. NPDC096193. The sequence goes on from NZ_JBEOSJ010000001.1 coordinate 338,231, forward strand.
GCTATCCGAGTTCGAGCGAGGTGATCCCGAACATTCGCTCCGAACCCGCCTCCGGCGCCGGCCCGTTGTACATCCTGACAGTGACCGACCGGGGCTCCAGGCCCCGTGCCGCGGCGAGCGCGACGGCATCCTTCCGGGCTTCGGGTACGTCGAGGACGACCGGCTCGTCCGGGCCGAGGTGGGCGGTGAGGGCGTCGAACAGTGCCTCCGCGTCCTCGGGTGTGTCGGCGAACAGCGGGCCGATGCGGTGGCCTTCGAGGGCGGGCCGGACCACCCCGTAGCCGGTGACCCGGCCGTCCCGCAGGCGCGCGTACGCCCGGTGGCCGGCCGCGGTCAGCCAGCGGGAGACGAAGTCCCGCCGGGCGGCGGGGAAGCACTCCCGGTCGTACGCGGCGATCGCATCGAGGTGCTCCGGGGCCACGGAGACCACTCCCGGTGCGGGCGTACCGGACCGGGCCGGGAGGCCGCCGTACCGGACGTTCTCGCCCACCGCGGTGAAGCCGGCGCGCCGGTAGGTGGCCTGCTGGGCGGGTACGGCGTCCAGGCCGACGACGCGGTCGCCGGCGTGCGGGAAGGCGGCCTGCCAGGTGGCGAGGCCGAGTCCCTTCCGGCGGTGCAGCGGGTGCACGAGGTAGTAGCCGAGGAAGGCGTACCGCTCCGAGTAGGTGACGATCGAGACGGCGGAAACGATCGTGTCGCCGAGCCGGCCGACGAAGAAGCCCGCCGGGTCGGTGGGGTGGTAGCAGGCGGCATCGCCGTCGCCCGGGTTCCACCCTTCGTCGGCGGCCCAGCGCGCGACCAGCTGCCAGTCCTCCAACGAGGCGGCAGTGACGGTGAGTTCACATGCGCCGGCTACTGCGCCGGGTGTGCCGCTCGGGCCGGCCGAGGGCGACTGGGAGGCTTCGTCGCGAGGGTTCATGAGCTTGCGCACCTTTCATGTGCCGTACGTCGGCGGATCGTGCGAACAGATGGGCCGTGCGGACCGCGGCCGGATCAGATCAGATCCATGGCGGCCACCTCGTCCGGGCTGCCGTAGCTGACCGGGCCCTGGAAGCGGCGCCGCGCGGTGGCGAACCACCAGACCGTGGCGATCAGGAGGACGACTCCGAGAGCGATCGGGGCATAGTTGAAGGTGGTCCCGGTGATCGGGGAGACCTGCGGGAGCATGAACAGCACGCTGCTGAACACGATCCAGGTCACGGCCACCCGCGCGACGGGCTTGCCCCAGCGGCCGAGGCTCCAGGGGCCGGCCTCGAACCCGTCGCCCAGGCGCAGTCGCAGGAAGATGGGCACGCCGTAGGCGAGATACAGACCGACCACATTGACGCTCACGATCGCCGTGAACGCCGTGTGCGACCACCACGCCGGAATGATCAGGACGAGCGAGCACGCGGCCGCCAGCCACACCGCCTTGACGGGAGTGCGGGTGCGCAGCGACACCGAATGCCACAGCCGTGAGCCGGGCATCGCGCCGTCCCGGGAGAAGGCGAAGATCTGCCGCGTATTGCTGGTCATGTTGGCGAGCCCGCAGAACAGCATGGCGCCGATCACGATGAGCAGGAGCAGCTTCGCGGTGCCCGTGCCAAGGCCGTCGATGAGAATCTGCACCGGCGGCGCCGAAGCACTCGCTGTAGCCGCGTAATCGCGGATCGCGTACACCAGGGCGAGCATGAGGACGAGCCCGGCCACCGCCGAGCATCCGATGGCCCGAATGATGCCCCTGGGGGTGTTGACGGTGGCTTTCACCGTCTCTTCCGACATGTGGAAACTGCCGTCGAAGCCGGTGAACGTCCAACTGGTCACCAGCAGGCCGAGCATTGCGGCGTACAGGCCGTTGCTGAAGCCGGTGTTGTTCACGAAATGCGTGACGAACGACGGCGACTGATGGTGTGTCGGTACGAAGGCGAGACAGAGCACGATGACCACCATGCCGATCAGCAGCCACCACACGGAGATCCGGTTCAGGGCGGCGACGAGTTGCACGGTGTAGGTGTTCGCCAGCGCCTGGAGCAGCACGATCAGGGTGGTGATGAGCACCGTCCGCTGCCCGGTGATCTCGTAGCCCGGCCACTGCATGACGACGAAGGCCTGGATGAAGGTTGCGGCCGCGTACCCGGTGGCGGCCGTGCCGCCGACCTGCCCGACGAAGTTCAGCCAGCCGGTGTACCAGGACCAGGCGCCGCGGTTGCGTTTGGCGAGCTTGCCGGCCGAGAAATACAGGGCCCCGCTCGTCGGATACGCGGACGCGATCTCGCCCATCGCGGCGCCGACGAACAGCACCATGACCGACACGCCTATCCAGCCGAGGACCAGAACGCGCGGGCCGCCGGCGCCCATGCCGAATCCGAAGGCGGAGAAGATTCCGGAGATGATGTTGATGATGGTGAAGGAGATGGCGAAATTGTCGAAGGCGCGGAAGCGTCGGGTGAGCTTTCGTGGATAACCCATCGCGTGCAGGGTCGCGTCGTCGTCCAGAGCGACGGCGCCGTCATGGCGATGACGGTTCTTCAATCGAGGTGCGGACGTACGCTCGGACACAACTGCGTCCTTTCCCTGAGGGGTTGGAAGGAGAAGTCGAAGAGGAGGCGGTCGAGGAAGGGCGGGTTCGGCCGGGAGGAATTCAGGTGGCGCTCGGGACGGGAAGCCCGCAGCTGCGTCTCGCCCGGGTCAATTGCTCGCCCGGCGCACCGAAAACACTCCATGGCATACGCGACGCATAGGGCCCCATCGCGGTGAGGACTTCCCGCGCCTCGAATTCGCGCTTCGCCATGTAGAGGGCGTGCGCCAGATACGACAGGTCCAGGACCGGGGTGAAGCGGTAGTCGGACGTGCGGGGGAACCAGTGGTGGTAGAGCCCCATTGAGGTGGCCAGCCACTGGGGCTGGCGCCAGGTGCGGTCGGCGAGCAGAGCGGAGGGGTCGTACTCCTCGACCAGGGCGACCAGCGGCAGCAGCCGCAGCGGGGATGCGGCCGGGGCGCGGTGGCTGAGGAACGAGGCGACGTCCCAGCGCGCGCTGGCGGTGCCGCCGTGCCGGGTGAAGAAGAAGGCCAGGAAGCGGTGATGGGCCTCGCGGTTCCAGGGATCGAGTCGCAGCACCCGGGAGAACAGCTGCCAGGGGCCGGGTGGAGCGGTCAACAGACCCTGCGGGGCCGGGTCGAGGGGCCGCCGGACACGAGCCAGGGCCAGCTTGGCCACCCAGGGGGTGGGATCCTCGGGCAGCAGCTGCGCCGCCCGCTCGCAGGCGCCGTTCGCGATGCCGACCAGGGTGCCGGTGCGCCGGTCCTGCGCGTCGGCCGAGCGCAGCGCGCGGAGCATCGCCACGCGCGCCCACAGCAGCGCCGACTCGGGGCCCGGCTCCTCGGCGAGCCAGCGCTCGGCGAGGTCCGAGTCCGCCGCCTCGGACGCCAGCACCAGCGAACGGTGGGCGCGTACGTCGAAGTCGCCGCGGGCGTCCTTGAGCACCTCGTGGGCACTGAGATAGCGGCCGGCTTTCACGTCGACGCAGGCACGGGCCAGTTGACGGTCGTCGGCCGCCGGATGCCAGACGTACTGCCCCTCGAACGAGCCAGCGGCCACGATCCCCCTCCGTCCCCCGCAGACGACACAGACGCACCCTCATACACATTCCGGCCAGGCGGAATTACGCCGGTCTCCCCCGTGCTAGATCACCGACAGCGGGCCACACCCTACTCACCATCAAGTGACGGGGAAAACACTCGTTCGGAGGAACTGGCGTGTCGCCATTCCCGCTACACCCCGAAGGCCCGACGGCTGGCATATGCGAAACGCGCTCGACCGGTGAGCAGAGGGCCGAACTTGTTGAATTCTTTATCACTCAAGGGACGCCGGACGCATTCCCCGTACGCCTTCCGCGCTCAGCCGAATGAGCGGTATGCGCTCGTCAGGACCGCACGGGCTCGCTCGTCCGTGCGATGCCGCGACACCTCGGCCTCCGACGGTCGTTTTGTTCTGCATGATCACTGCTCGACGCGCAACGCTCATTTCATCGGTCTGTATCGCTGCCGCCCTCGCGACCGGCCTGACGCCCGGCAGCGCGAGCGCTCAATTCGCTCCGGACACCGTCACCGTGGACGGGGTCGGCCTGATCGCGGAGGACGGAACGCTCACCCTGAGCGGCACCTACCGCTGTTCGTCACTGCGCACAAGCCCGATCGTCATCAGCTCCAAGGCCACCCAGGGCAACACCCAGGTCGGCATCGGCAGCACCAGGGCGATCTGCGACGGCCAGGAGCGGGAGTGGCGCAACACCGGCAACCACATGGGCCTGCTGGCGCCCGGGGTCGCTCGGGGCGAGGCCTCGCTCATCGCGCTGGACACCTCGCGCGGCTTCATCCCGATCCCCGTCGTCCTCACCACCCAGCGCGGCGATCTGACCCTCCAGAAGGGCTGACGTCCGGTCGATTCCCCGGCGCCCCGCGTACCGCGGTTTACCGCGGGCGCGGGGCCTTCGCCGTGTGACCAGGGCATTCCGTAGCGTCGCAGACGGGCGGACAGATCGGTACGTCCGACCCCCTTGACAACGATGTCAGGCAGTGGTCCAGTCCTCCAGCATCAAGGCATCGACGAGGAGGCGGCACAGCGATGGCACTCGGAACCACATCCGCGGCTCTCCGGCCCCGCCGGCACTTACGGGGGGCACATGCCGTCGCTCTGATGCTCTCGCTCCTCGAACCCGCCCCGACAGCGGCCGACAGCCCCGGACGACCCGCGGCCGGCCATGACGACCGGGCGCCGCGACTGTTCCCGCGGCCCCGCTCGGTGCGGAAGCGTCCCGAGACCGTCCGTCTTCCGTCCGCGGTGACGCTCGTCCGTGGGGCGTCGACCGATGCAGGCGCCCTGGCGATCGTCGAGGAGGTGCTCCACGACGCGGGCGTCCGCACCATCGGCCGGTCGGACGACCACACGCCCGTGCGCGACCGGTTCGTCGTCCATGTAGGTGGCCACCAGGAGAACGAGGCAACGGCCGCTGAGCTGAGCGCACTCGGGATCCAGGGTGCCGAGACGATGGCCGCCGAGGGGTACGTCCTCGCCGTCGGCGCGGGCCGCGACGGCCGTCGCCACATCGTGCTGAGCGGCGCGGACCCGACGGGCACGTACTATGCGGCCCAGACGCTGCGCCGGCTGGTGCACGGGCCGAGGCTGCGAGGGACGGTGATCCGCGACTGGCCCTCCTTGTCGCGGCGCGGAGTCGTCGACGTCTCGCAGAGCCCACCGTGGTCGCATCAGCGCCGCCTCGCCGACCTGGAGTGGCTGGGCAGGCACAAGGTGAACGCGTACTACTACGCGCCCGCGGAGGACCCGTACCGGGAACACGCGTGCCCACCGGCTGAACTCGCCCGTATCGCGGAGCTGGTGGAGTACGCCCGGGCCCACCATGTGGAGTTCGGGTACGTCCTCTCCCCCGGCCGGCCGGGGCATCGGGCCCCGGGTGAACTGACGGCCGAGGTCGCCGCCCTCCGGAGTGTCGGCGTCCGCACCTTTGTCATCGCCTTCGACCACTTCGGCGGCGCGCAGCCCGGCGGCACGGTGGACACGGACCCCGCGGCCCTGGCGAGTGCCCAGGCACATCTCGCCAACGCCCTCCGCGCAGGGTGCGTCCGGCACCCGGGTCAGCCACCCCTGCAGATCGTGCCCACCGCGTACGAAGGCCCGGGGCAGAACGACTACCTGCGACGGCTCGCCCAGGAGCTCGATCCCGACATCGTCGTCCAATGGAGCGCCGGAGGCACGGCACCGGCACACCGGCAGCACCTGGCCACCGCAAGCGAGGCCTTCCACCGTCGACTGCTGGTGCTGGACTCCGCACAGGCCGGCGGCGCACCGGGCAGGCTGTCGCTCGGTCCCTATCCGGGGCACAGCCCACGTCGCGCCGGGGAGGCGCTCGGTCTGGTCACCGTCCCGCCGCCCCGGAGCCCGCGGGTCACCCTGTCCGGCTTCGCCGACTACGCCTGGAACAACGGCGGCTACGACCCCGAACGGTCCTGGTCGGCCGCGCTCGACGAACTGACCGGTGGGGACGAAGCCGCCACGGAAGCCCTGCGCGTCTTCGCCGGCGTCCACCGCACCGGCGGGACCACCGGCCGTCCCGGCGCTGAACTCGCCGCCGCCGTCTCGGAGTTCCGCCGAAGCGGCCACGCGGCTCCGCTCCGGAAAGCGCTGCGCGCGGTCCACGAAGCACCCGCGGTGCTTCGCGGCCGCCTACGTGACCCCGTCTTCCTCTCCGACACCGGTCCATGGCTCGACGCCACGGAGGCCTGGAGTGAAGCCGGCCTGGCGGCTCTGGAGTCGACCACGGCGCGCAGCACCAGCGGCGGTGCCGGCACCGGGGAACCGCGCCCTTCGCCCGCCCTCGTCGATCATCCTCGGTCTTTCATTGAGCCGGGCTCGCGGCCCGAGTCGCCGGTCGAATGCGGCCCGGTCCTCGCGGAGTTCGTGCTCACCGCACTGGAGGAGACCTCTCCCGTGCCGGTTCCCGACCGGAGCGGGACCGAGGCCCGTCGTCCACATGCAGGCCGGGCCGGCGAGACCCGGCCGCTCGCCGACGGCGAGGTGTGAACGGGCCATTGACAGGTTTTGGACGACCATGAAAGCTTTCCCGGACCCGACTCGGACAACGTTGTCAGCAAGGGGCGCCCAGATGCGAGATTCAGCCGTTCGGATGCGCACGAGAACCGCCCGGTTGCTGGCGGCCGTTCTGCTCGCCGGCGGGCTGTCCGGTCCGGCGGGCTCGGCCGTGGCCGCCGGGGCACCGGCCGTCGCGGACGACCCGGCCGCGCTCGTCAACCCCTTCGTCGGTACCCAGAACTTCGGCAACACCTTCCCCGGTGCGAGCGCTCCGTTCGGCATGGTGCAGGTCAGCCCGGACACCGGCGGTCAGGGCGGTTACGACTACCAGCAGAACAGGATCCACGGCTTCAGCCAGACCCATCTGTCGGGTGTGGGCTGCGGGGTGGCCGGTGAGCTGCCGATCATGCCGACCACGGGCGCTGTCAGAAGTGTGAACCCCGACGACTACCGCTCCGAGTACTCGCACGACGACGAGCAGGCGGAGCCGGGCTACTACCGGGTGAAACTCCAGTCGTACGGCATCGACGCGGAACTCACCGCGACACCGCGCACCGGCTGGCAGCGCTACACGTTCCCCTCCACGGGCGATGCCAACGTGCTGTTCAACACCGGGAAAGCCAACCAGAAGGTGTACGACTCCGAGGTCCGTGTGATCGGCGACCGGACCGTCGAGGGCCGCGTCGACGCGGGCAACTTCTGCGCGGGCAAGGACCGTCACACCGTCTACTTCACCGCCACCTTCGACCGTCCCTTCAGGGCGCAGGGCACCTGGCGCGGGTCGACCCCGACACCGGGCGGGAGGCACGCCGCGGGCGAGGGGGGCAACGGCGCCTGGGTGACCTTCGACGCGAACGCCGACAAGGACGTCGTCGTGAAGGTCGGCCTGTCGTACACCGGGATCGAGGGTGCCCGGAAGAACCTCGCCGCGGAGACGAAGGACTCGTACGACTTCGACGGCACGCGGTCCGCCCTGCACAGCACCTGGCAGAAGCAGCTGGAGTCCGTCCGGATCGGCGGCGGCTCGCGCGAGCGGCAGAGTGCCTTCTACACCGCCCTCTATCACGCGCAGTTGCACCCGAACGTGGCCGGCGACGTGGACGGCCGCTATGTGGGCTTCGACCGCGAGTCCCATACGGCGCAGGGCTACACGCCCTACCAGAACTTCTCCCTGTGGGACACCTACCGGCCGCAGAACCAGCTTCTGGAGCTCCTCCAACCCGGTGTGGCCCGCGACGTCGCCCTGTCCGTCGTCGCGATCGGCAGGGACGGCGGCTGGCTCCCCAGATGGGCGCTCGCCAACAGCGAGACCAACATCATGACCGGCGACCCGGTGACACCGTTCCTCGTCGAGGCCTGGTCCAAGGGGCTCCTGTCCGGCCACGAGAAGGAGACGTACGCGCTGCTGCGGAAGAACGCCACCACCACCCCGCCCGCCGGTTCCCCCTACAACGGCCGCTCGGGCGTGGACTTCTACAGCGAGCGCGGCTACATCCCCTCCGGACTCGGACTCGGCAAGGACTGCGCGGACAAGGGCGGGGACAACGACTGCAACCACCCTGCGTCGGCCACACTCGAATACGCGGCGGCCGACGCCTCGCTGGCCCTGATGGCGAAGGGACTCGGACACGGCGCCGACGCGCGGATGTTCGCCGGGCGGGGGCAGTGGTACCGCAATCTGTGGGACTCCTCCATCGGCCAGTTCCGCCCCCGGACGGCGCAGGGCACCTGGGTTACCCCCTACGACCCGGTGGAAGCGGGCCATCAGTTCCACGAGGGCGGTGCCTATCAGTACCAGTGGCTGGTGCCCCAGGACCCGGCCGGGCTGGTCGGGCTCATGGGCGGCAGGAAGGCCACGGAGAAGCGCCTCGACGCCTTCTTCGTCCATGACAAGCTGCTGACCGATCCGGCCGGGACCGCCCGCAAGGACTGGATCTCGCAGCCGTACGACTACTACGGCAAGCCGACCTACAACCCCAACAACGAGCCCGATCTGCACGCCCCGTACATGTACCTGTGGGCGGGCGCGCCCGCGAAGACGGCGACCGTCACCCGGGCGGCGATGACGCTGTTCACCACCGGGCCCGACGGCATGACGGGCAACGACGATCTGGGCACGATGTCGGCCTGGTACGTGTTCTCGTCGCTCGGGCTGTATCCGGTGATGAGCGGCGCGGATCAGCTGGCCCTGTCCAGCCCGCAGTTCGCGTCTGCGGTGGTCACGGTCGGCCGGTACGGCCGGCAGCAGGGCGGCACATTGCGGATCACCGCCCCCGGCGCGAGCGACGAACGCCGGTATGTGCAGTCCGTGGCCCTCGACGGCGCGCCGGTCGGCCGGACCTGGCTGGACTGGGACGCGATCGCGCACGGCGGCCGTCTCGACCACCGGCTCGGCACGGCGCCATCCGCGTGGGGCACGGGCCCGGGCGCCGAACCGCCGTCCGTCAATGCCGGGGGCGGCGCCGACCGCCGCCGTCAGCTGGACGCCTCGCTGCGCAGCGCCTCCGACGTCGTGCCGACCGGCAGCAGCGCTCAGACAGCGCATCTCGCGGTGGACGTCCTCGCACAGTCCCCTGGTGACGTCCGGGCATCCGTCGGTGTCCGGGCGCCCGCCGGCTGGTCCGTGCAGTCGGCTTCTCGGCTGACTCTGAACTCGCGTCATCTGCCGGTGCAGAAGACGGTCCCGATCGCGGTCGACGTGCCCGCGGGGACGGCCACGGGCTCCTACCCCGTACGGATCACGGTCACCGCGCCGGGCATGGCCACGGTCGTCCGCAACGCCACGGTCGAGGTACGCCCCGCCGCGTCCTGCGCGGCTCCGGGCGGGTCCTCGTGTGCCGTGGACCTGACCGAGGCGCTCAACCACGACGGCACGGCGACGGCGGACCAGTCCGGCCAGGGCGACTTCGACGGGGGCGGCTGGAGCTACGACGCGGGGCTGCTGCCCCCTGCCGGGCCGGTCACCTGGAACGGCACGACGTACCGGGCGCCCGACCCGTCGGGGACCGCTCCGAACTTCGTCGAGGCCCGTGGCCAGACGCTGCTGCTGCCCTCCGGCACCCGCTCGTCACTGCGGCTGGTGGCCGCCTCCCACAACGGTCCGGTGACCACCTCGCTGATCGTGCGCCACACCGACGGCAGTACGGCACAGGTGCCGGTGACGATCGGCGACTGGGCGGGCTCCGCGCCGGCCGGCAGCACCGTGGTCCTCGACATGCCGCACCGGATCAAGGCGGGGCAGGGCGTCGACGGGCCGCCGGTACGGCTGTTCGGCGACTCCGCGGCGCTCGACAGCACCAAGTCACCGCGCTCGGTGACACTGCCCGACGACGCGCGGGTGGAGGTGTACGCGATCACCCTGACGTGAACCGCGCCCCCCTGCCCTGTCCTCGCGCCCCCGACCCGGCACCACCGGCGTAGCCCCCCACCTCGCACCACCCGGACCGATTTCCGAGGTAGAGCACATGAGCAGCAGAGCAGCACCGGCGGACGCCGCTCGTCCCGTGTCCACGGCCGAAGCGCCGGGCCGGCGCAGGTTTCTCGGGACGGTGGTGGCCGCGGCGGTCACGGCCGCCGTACCGGCGACCGCGCACGCCGCACCCCGCGGGCCGCGCCGTCTGTTTCTGGGCACCTACACCTCCGTCGCCGGTGGGGGCGCGGGCATCGGCCTCGCGGCGTACGACGACACGACCGGCCACATCACGGCCACCGGCACCGTCACCGGTGTCGGCGACCCGTCGTTCCTGGCACTCCACCCCTCCGGCGGCACGCTCTACACGGTGAACGAGCGGCAGGACGGCGCGGTGACCGCGATCCGGCTCTCCCCGGACGGCCGGCACCAGGTCCTCGGCAGCCGCGCCACCGGCGGCGCGGGGGCCTGTCATCTGTCCGTGCACCCGAGCGGCAACTGGCTGCTCAGCGCCAACTACACGTCCGGCAGTGTCGCCGTGCACCCGATCGAGGCGTCCGGCGCGCTGGGCGCACGCACGGCCCTCGTCACCCATTCCGCGCCGCCACCCGGCCCCGGCCAGGGGGGACCGCACGCGCACCAGGTCATCACCAGCCCGGACGGCGGTCATGTCCTCGCCGTCGATCTGGGCACCGACACCGTCTACACCTATCGGCTCGACACCGCGCGCGGCACTCTCACCGCGGCGTCACGGGCGACGGTCCGACCTGGCGCCGGGCCGCGCCACCTCACCTTCCATCCCTCCGGCCGCTACGCGTATCTGGCCAACGAGCTGGACAACACAGTGGCCGTCTGCGCCTACGACCACGCCACGGGCACCCTGGCCCCGGGGGCACCGCAGCCCACCGGGACGGGCCCGGGCACGAGCTATCCGGCCCAGCTCGCGGTGACCCGCGACGGACGGTTCGCGTTCCTCGCCAACCGGGGGCACAACAGTCTGACCCGCTATGCGGTGGAGGATGGTGGAGCGCGGCTGCGGCTCCTGGGCACCGTCCCGGTCGGCGGCGACCACCCACGGCACATCGCGCTGTCTCCGTCGCAGACTCTGCTGTTCGCCGCCAACCAGCGCTCCAGCACGGTGTCGGTGTTCCATGTCGATCAGGCGACCGGAGAACTGCGGCCCGCCGGAAGCCCCTTTCGCTCTCCGGTAGCGGTCTGCGCGCTGCCGCTGTAGCCCCAGGCGGCAGCACGCCCCGTGCCGGCGGCGCGGGGCGTGCTGCCGTAGCCGTCGCGGTCAGTGCTGCGGGCGGGCCGACCGGAGCGTGTCGAGCTCGACGGGTCCACAGGCTCGACCGGACCGCACCATCGGTGAGTTCGGGCCGCGGAACGTCGGCCGGGGGGGGACGCTCGACCAGATCGGTCGCGACGGCGCCGAGCGCCTCGAACCGCGTCGCGAGGCGTGCGCGGACGCGGTCGGCGCGCGATGCGCAGAGCCGCACGATCACATCGCCGCTGCCGTTGTCCGCCCGCTTCACCGCACGCGGTCGTCACGCCCAGCGGGTGGCGAGCAGCAGCGCGATGTCGTCGGGCCGGTCCGCGGCCTGTCCGGCCTCCCGGATCAGCCGGTCCGCCGTCTCGGCCAGGGTCAGAGAGCCGCACTCGGCGAACGTGGCGCACAGGCGGTCGATACCGACGTCGATGTCGCGTCCCGGCTCCTCCACCAGGCCGTCCGTGAACAGCGCCAGCACCGCGCCCGGCGCCAGGCGCAGTTCCGTCACTGGGTAGGAGGCGGTGGGGTCGACGCCGAGAACCACTCCGCCCGCGAGGTCGAGCACGTCGGTCCTGCCGTCGGGGTGCCGCAACAGGGGCTGCGGATGGCCTGCCCGTATGGCCCGCGTGATGCCGGTCGCCGGGTCCAGGACGATGTAGCAGCAGCTGGCGAACTGGCCCGGATCGAGGTCGATGAGCAGCCGGTTCGTACCGCTCATCACCTCCTGCGGATCGTACCCGGCAAGTGCGAACGCCCGCAGTGCGCTGCGGAGTTGGCCCATCGTGGCCGCCGCGGACACCCCGTGGCCCTGGACGTCTCCGATGACCAGGGCGACCTTGTCGCCCTTCTCGACGACGTCGTACCAGTCGCCGCCGACCTCCATGCCCTGGGTGCCGGGAAGGTAACGGCCCACCGCATGGGCGTTGTTGAGGACCGGCAGCCGGTGCGGCAGCAGGGCGTCCTGCAGTCCGCGGGCGAGGGCCGCCTCGCTGTCGTAGCGCTGGGCGCGCTCCAGCGCCTGGGCGATGAGTCCGGCGAGCGCGGTCAGGACCGTACGTTCCTCGGGGCTGAATCCGCGCGGCTGGTCGAAGCCGAGAATGCAGGAGCCCACCGGCCGTCCGGAGGCGATCAGCGGCAGAAAGGCCCGCGCTCCCACGTGGGCGTCGAGGGGGATGCCGGGATAGGCGGTGGCCAGGTGCTCCATCGACTCGAAGAAGATCGGGCGTCCGGAGGTCAGGGTCTCGACTCCGGGCAGCCGTGCGTCGAGAGCCACGCCGTCGAAGCGGTCCAGGAACCCCTGCGGGAAGCCGGTCTCCCAGGCCAGGTAGAGGTGTCTCTCGTTGAGCAGGTAGATCGCCAGCTGCCGGCCGCCGAAGGCCGGGAGCAGTTCCTCGGTGACCACGGCGGAGACCTGACGTGCCGTCACGGCCTCCGTCAGGGCGATGGCCAGGGCGACCGGACGGTAGAGCGCCGAGGCGCGGTCGGCCGGTGAGCCGAGCCCGGCGCCGGGGCTCATCAACGAACCCGGGGCGTACGAGGGCTCGTCCGCCGGGGTGAGGCTGGCGGTCAGACCGTCATGGCCGGGGAACAGGGAGACGGACAGCCACTCGTCCTCGGCCCGCCGGGCCATGAAGTGCACGGCGGTGTGGGACATCATCGCGGCCCGGTAGTGGTCCTCGTAGGCGGGGTTGCCGAGCCAGGGCACCACGTCCCACAGGATGCGTCCGGTCAGTTCGGGCGCGGCGCGCCCGAACATCATCTCGGCCCGCTGGTTGAGGTAGGTGATCCGGCCGAGCCGGTCGAGCGAGAAGATCCCGCGGGGCAGCCGCTCGGTCGCCTCCGAGATGATCGGCCCGGTACCGAGATCCACCAGGAAGCCGGTCAGATGGTCCCCCTGTCCGGCCTCCGGCGGGTCGACGCGGCGGCCCGTGATCTCGAGCAGATGCGGCCGTCCGTCGGGTCCCCGCAGCCGCATCCTCCGGGCCACCGGTCGGCTGGAGTCGAGCGCCTGCCGCGCGACGGTCCACAGGCCGAACATGTCCTCCAGCGACAGCCGTTCGGTCAGCGCCTCGATCGTCCCCGGGAATCCCTTCGGATCGGCGCCGAGGATCGTGCACATGTCCTCGTCCGCCTTGACGGTGCCGCTGCCGAGTTCCCACTCGAAGTGGCCGATCCGCACGGGTGGTGTGGTGAGCGCCGGCAGCTGGATGGGGAGCGGCTCCCCCTCCCAGGTGACAGGCGAGCCCCGGGCACTCAGTGCGGCGAGCGCGGCACCGAGCCGCCGGGCCGCGCTGTGGATCCTTTGGCGATCGCTGTCATCGACCGGCTGCCCGGCGGTCGCCCGCCGCAGAACCACCAGGACGCCGAACCTCTCACTGTCGGCGACGACGGGAACGTAGAGCGATCCGAAGGGGAAGGGCAGGCCGGCCATCAGCTGGGGGAAGCGGCGCATCGCTTCCTCGGCGTCCGCCAGATGGACGGCTCGTCCCGACCTGTAGGCCTCGGCGACAGGGAAGGGCCTGTTCACATGCATGCGCCACCAGGGCCGGAACAGGCGCTGCGGCAGCCCGGCGAGCACGGCCAGCCTCAGGAGGTTTTGGGATTCGGACCGAAGATAGACGCCACCGGCAAACCCCCCGACCGCTTCGATGGCGCTCACGGAGGCTTGAGCGAGTACCAGCTCCAGTTCGTCGGGAACTCGGCCGTCGCTCTTCCCTGTCCCGGCCGTGACCCCGCCCCGATCCTGCGGGGTGCGCCCGGCCGCGGCGTACCAGGTCACACAGTAAGAATGCCCTCCCCCAGCGGTGTCGCGCATCTCTGTCGACAAATATCGTGCGCCCGGTCGCGGCCGGGCGGCCCGCGTCTCAGAATCCGAACTCCGAGAGTCCGGGATGGCCGTCGGGGCGGCGGCCGAGCGGCCAGTGGTAGGCGCGGTCGGACTCCTGGATCGGCGCGTCGTTGATGCTCGCGTGCCGCGCGCGCATCAGACCGTTCTCGTCGAACTCCCAGTTCTCGTTGCCGTACGAGCGATACCACTGGCCGGAGTCGTCGTGCCACTCGTAGGCGAAGCGCACGGCGATACGGTCGCCGCCGTATGCCCACAGCTCCTTGATCAGTCGGTAGTCCAGCTCCCTCGCCCACTTGCGGGTCAGGAAAGCCACGATCCGGTCGCGTCCGGCGAATTGTTCGGCGCGATTGCGCCAGTTCGAGTCCTCCGTGTAGGCGAGGGCGACCTTTTCGGGGGTGCGGCTGTTCCAGCCGTCCTCGGCGAGGCGGACCTTTTCGACGGCGCTCTCGCGGGTGAAGGGCGGGACGGGTGGACGGACCGGCATGACGTCTCCTTCGGTGCCGAGGTCGCCCCCGGGCGGGCTAAGGGAGAACGCTCGTTCTCCCTGCTGCGCTGTAGGTTAGGAGAACGATGATTCTCGCGCAACTGGAGTACCGATGGACCTGACGGAAGCGCGTGTCAAACTGCTCGACGCGGCCGAGGAGCTGTTCTACGAACGAGGCGTCCAGGCCGTCGGCATGGACGAGATCCGTTCCGCGTCCGGCGTCTCCCTCAAGCGCCTGTACCAGGTCTTTCCCTCCAAGGCGGAGCTTTTGCGGGCCTACCTCGAACGGCGTGACATCCGCTGGCGCACACAAGTCATGGAGTACGCCGACAGCCGGGCGGACGGGGAGGAACGCATCCTCGCCGTCTACGACTGGCTGCGGGACTGGTTCGCCGAGCCGGACTTCCGGGGCTGTGCCTTCATCAACTCCTTCGGCGAGCTCGGCGCCGTCGACCCCGCCGTGGCCGAGGCGGCCCGCCATCACAAGAGCGCCTTCGGGGCCTACGTGGCGAGCCTGGTGCAGGACACCGGGCGCCCCGCCGAACTCGCCGGTCCGCTCGTCCTGCTCGCCGAGGGCGCGATGGCCACGGCGGCCATCACCCGCTCTCCCGACGCGGCCGGGCAGGCGCGAGAGGGTGCTTCGATGCTGCTGCGGGCGACGGAGCCCGCGTCCACGCGAGCATCCGGAATGTGAGACGACGGGTCCCACACCTGCCGGAAGTCTCCCTGCCCAGCCGGACGACTGAGCTATCTTGAGCGAAAGTGGGACGAGAAGGAGTGACACGGGTGCCATCAGGGCAGCAGGCACGCGCACAGGCGTCCGCGATCACGCCGGGGAGACTCTCTCCCGACGCGGAGCCGGCCCCCACGGACAGGGTCCTCGCCCTTTTCGGCGGCCACCGGCTCTCGCCGGGGCAGCGGCGGATCGCGCAGTACATCACCGACCACCTCACCGAGGCCGCGTTCCTGTCGATCACGGATCTCGCGGAGCGGGTCGGGGTCAGCCAGCCCTCGGTGACCCGTTTCGCCTCCTCGGTCGGCTTCAGCGGCTACCCCGCGCTCCGCGAAGCGCTGCAGCCCATCGCCCTCAGTGCGGTGGCAGGCTCACCCGACTCGCGCGAGCAGATCCGCCGCAACGAACTGCAAGCCGCCGTGGATGCCGAGATCGAGAACCTCGAGAATCTGCGCCGGGTGCTGGCCGACACCGACCAGGTGCTGGACGTCGGCCGTGAACTCGCCCGGTCGGTCCCGCTCACCGTGCTCGGACTGCGGATCTCCGTCTCGCTCGCGGAGTACTTCGCCTACGCCGCGCGCCGGATCCATCCCGATGTGCGCACGGTGACCCGCGGCGGCAGCGTCGCGTACGACGCACTCCTTCAGTCACGTGCCGCGGGGGGCACCTGGGTGCTGGCGTTCGCGATGCCACGGCACGCCAACGAGACCCTCGCGGCGATGCGCGCGGCTCGCAGCACGGGGCTGCGCGTCGCGCTGATCACCGACCTGTCGCTCGGCCCGATCGTGGACGAGGCCGACGTGACCCTGACCGCCGCCACCGGATCGCGGCTCGTCTTCGACTCCTACGCGGCGCCGGGCGTCCTGTCCGCCGCTCTGCTCCAGGCGATGGCCGACGCCGATCCGCAGCGCACGCAGAGCCGGCTCGAAAGCTACGAGCAGGCCGCCGAACAGCACGATTTCTTCCTCGAGGACTGATCCGGCGGCGCGTCACCGGTGGAATCGATCGGGACTTTTCATGCCTCATCGCGCATGAAATTTTTCATACCCTTGCTTACTCAACGGTATATATATTTACTGCCCTGGTGGCCCGGGGTTCCTCCGGATCCCAGGCCGGCCCGCACCGTCGCCCAGGAAAGTCGGCACCGCCCCATGCACACCTCGCCACGCCCCGTCGCCTGCGGCGTCCTCCGCAGAGATCTGCCGGGGCCGGAACCGCTCACGGGTGTCATCGGTGCGGGCGACCACGGCGATCCGGTACGAGCCCCCTAGCACGGACACCGGGGTACGACGCTCTCCTCCTCGCGTCCCGCCCCCCGGTGTTCCGTCCGGGCACCTTCCGCCCCCTGCGGGATGTGCCCACCCGGCGGCCCCGGTCAACCCCTGGGCCGGGGCCGCCAGAGACTCCCAGGCCAGCGACCCTGCGCCCATCCGCCCCATCCGGAAGCGACGACGATGTCCCAGACCTTCACCCCGATCGACCCGGACTGGCCGGTACAGGTCAAGACCCCCGGCAGCCACGACTGGGAGCGCACGGCGGCGCGCTGGCTGCGCGATCTCCTGCCGGCCCGCTACGCCGGCTACTCGACGCTGACCCGCCATCACATCCTGCTGGCCCGCCATGCACAGTTGCAGCTCCAGCACGAAATGCGGACCGTGCGCGTCGCCTTGCAGACCTGCCGGGCCGAACTGCCCACGCTGGGCGTCTCGGACCAGATCATCGAGAGCACCATCCGGCTCTACGCCGTCGAGTTGGAGCAGCTGAACCGGCTGGCGCGGGGCGTGCGGCTCATCACGGAAGCCCTGCTCGCGAGCAGTCACACCCAGCGCAGGCGCTCCGCCGTCCAGTAGTGGTGGTGTGCAACGCGCGCCGGCTGTCCGGCGCGCGTCTCAATCCTGCTGGTGAGCGGCGATGATCGCCGCAACGGCCTCGGCGATGTGGGCCTCGGCGGCGGACTTGTCGACGCCCGCCCCGGTGAGCACGCCCGCACCGTCCTCGAACTCCAGCAGGGCCAGCACCATGTGCTCGGTGCCGATGTAGTTGTGACCGAGCCGCAGCGCCTCACGGAAGGTCAGCTCCAGGACCTTGCGCGACGACGCGTCGTACGGGACGAGGTCGGGCACCTCGTCGGCCGCGGGCGGCAGTGCCGCGGTCGCGGCCCGGCGGACGGTGTCCAGTGCCACGCCCTGCGCGACGATCGCACGGGCGGCGAGCGCCTCCGGCTCGGCGAGCAGCCCGAGGACGAGGTGGGCCGGGCCGATCGTGTCGTTCCGTGCGGCGTGGGCCTCGTTGTGCGCCGCCATCAGGCAGTTCTTGGCGCGCTCGGTGAACCTGCTGAAGCCCTGGCTGGGGTCGAGGTCCGATTCGGCGCCGCCCTTGGGGACGAATCGTTTCTGGGCCGCCTGCCGGGTGACGCCCATGCTCTTGCCGATCTCCGTCCACGAGGCCCCGGAACGCCGCGCCTGGTCCACGAAGTGACCGATGAGATGGTCGGCCACGTCCCCGAGGTGATCGGCGGCGATGACCGCGTCCGACAGCTGGTCGAGCTCGTGGGAATGGACCTTCTTGATGGCCTCGATGAGGTCGTCGAGCCGTACGGGATGGGTCATGCGACCGGAATTTTCCATGCGTCAACCGTAGGTTGACACCCCGTAGGTGTCAACCCTGGGTTGTCACCTGCGTAGCCCGGCTTCGGGGGTTGGTCGAGGAACAGATCCCATGTGATCGTGCGCCACGTGGTGTGCAACGGAGTGCGATCCCTTCGCGGTCCGGGCGCTCCTGACGAGGAAATGACCGCGTGGACATCGCTACGGCCTGCTAGCGTCTGGGGCATGAAGCGCGCTGCTGTGACGACGACGCCGGAGAGTGTCCCGGCGCGTTGACAGATGTCTTGATGCGAAGCCCCGGGGCGAGTGCCCCGGGGCTTCGTCTTGCGGTCACTCGCCCGATGTCCGTGAGGAGACCGCCATGCATGACCACCGCAAACTCGGCCGTGAACTGGGCCTGTTCGACACCGACCCGCTCATCGGCGCCGGCCTTCCGTACTGGCTGCCCGACGGCGCGGCCGTACGGCACACCCTGGAGGAGTACATCCGCGCCGCCGAACGTCGAGCCGGCTACCAGCACGTGTACTCACCGGTCCTCGGTAAGCGGGAGCTGTACGAGATCTCCGGGCACTGGGCGCACTACAGCGACGACATGTTCCCCCCGATGGACCTCGGCGGTGAGCAGGTCGTCCTGCGGCCGAGCCTGTGCCCCCATCACGCGGTGATCTACCGCTCCCGCTCCCACAGCTACCGCGAACTGCCCCTGCGCATGGCCGAACTCGGAGGCATGTACCGCTCCGAACTCTCGGGCGTGCTCGGCGGGCTTACCCGCGTACGGGCCATCCAGCTCAACGACGCGCACATCTTCTGCACCCTGGACCAGGTCGCCGAGGAGGCGCAGGAGGCGCTGGAGATGATCCGCCGGGCGTACGAGGCGCTCGGCATCACCCCGACCCGCTACCGGCTCTCCCTCCAGGGCCCCGGTGGCAAGTACGTCGCCGCACCCGGGAAATGGCAACGGTCCACCGCCCTCCTGACCGGCGTCCTCGACCGCTCCGGCCTGCCCTACGAGGCTGCCGAGGGAGAGGCCGCGTTCTACGGCCCCAAAATCGACGTCCAGGTCACCGACGGTGCCGGACGGGAATCCACCTTGTCCACCGTCCAGGTCGACTTCCACCAGCCCGAGCAGTTCGGCCTGCACTACGTCGGCGCGGACGGCGCCAAACACCGGCCGGTCATGGTCCACCGCAGCATCATCGGCAGTGTGGAGCGAGCCGTCGCCCACCTCATCGAAGAGCACGGCGGTGCCTTCCCCGCCTGGCTCGCCCCCACTCAGCTGGTGATTCTCCCGATCTCCGACACCGAACTGCCGAACGCCGCAGCCCTCGCCCAGCGCTGCACCCGTCTCGGGCTGCGTGCCGAGATCGCGGGACCGGAGCGCGGCACTCTGGGCGCCCGCATCCGAGAGGCCCGCCTGGTTCCCTACCAAGCCGTCATCGGCGCCAGAGAGGCCGCGGACGATCACGTCGCAGTGCGCTTGCGTGACGGACGCCGACTCGACGCCCGGCCCGTCAGTGACGTGCTCACCCGCATCAGCGCTCTCATCGAGGCCCACAGCGCCGAACTGTGGGCCGACGCCTCATAGCGGGCATCGCGATCAACGCCTGCTGTCGCCCGGCGCGAGGAGGCTGGTGATCTCCGCGATGGCCCCGTTTCGGCCGCGCGGTACGGGGTCCGCCGGTACGGGCTCCAGGTCGAGCGGCGGCCCGGTGAACCGTCGGCCGCCTTCCCACGTATGGAAGGAGGGCTCCTGATGTCCGGGGGCCCTCGGCGTTCGGAGCGGCGTCGCGCAACGACCAAGGGGCCAGGGATGACGCACGCACGACGCAGACTGCAGCGGATCGCACGGCTGGCCGCCGTGGGAGGGCTGCTCTGCGGAGGGCTGATGGTCACGGACGCCGTGGCAGGTGAGGCTCCCGGACCCGGAGCGGGCGGGACACCGGCCCATGACGTGGGCACCCGGATCGTGTCGGAGCTCGGCACCTCACGCACTGCGGGCACCTGGATGGGGGACGACGGGCGCGAGGTCGTGGCCGTGACCGACGAGGAGGCCGCCGAGGAGGTCGAGCGTGCGGGCGCCCGCGCCAAGGTCGTGCGGTACAACATGAGCCAACTACGGTCGGCCACAGACGCGTTGGGCCGGGCTCCGCGGGTGCCCGGCACTGCCTGGTCACTGGACTACGCGACCAACACGGTGTCGGTACAGGCTGACAGCACGGTGTCGGCGGCCGACTGGGACCGGCTGTCCGCCGTCGCCGAGAAGATCGGCGCGTCCGTACGGATGGAACGCACCGCCGGTTCGTTCACCACCAGGATCAACGGCGCCGAGCCGATCCTCGCCGGCGAGGGCCGCTGTTCCGCAGGCTTCAACGTCACCGACGGCCGCGCCAACTTCGTCCTCACAGCGGGCCATTGCGGTCCCGCGGGTACGACCTGGTTCCAGGACAACAGCGGCAGCAAGCCGGTGGGCAACATGACGGTGAGCAGGTTCCCCGGCAACGACTTCGCTCTCGTGCAGTACCAGAACGGCGAGATCCCCGGTGGGCCCAACGTGGTGAACATCGGGGGCGGCCAGGCCGTCCGGATCAGTGGGGCCGCCGAAGCCTTCGTGGGCCAGCAGGTGTTCCGCAGCGGCAGCACGACCGGGCTGCGCACCGGACAGGTCACCGGACTGAACGCGACCGTGAACTACCCCGAAGGCACGGTGGTCGGTCTCATCAAGACGACGGTGTGCGCCGAACCCGGCGACAGCGGGGGCCCGTTGTTCGCGCAGGGTCTGGCGCTCGGTGTGACGTCGGGCGGCAACGGCGACTGCACCAGGGGCGGTATCACCTACTTCCAGCCGGCGACCAAGGCGATGGCGGCCCTGGGTGTACGCCTCACCGGTGGCGGCGCCGCCGCGGACGACGCGGCGCAGGCACCGCTCAACCCCGACCTCCCGCCGCCGGACACCGCGGGTGGCAACGCCCCCCTCGCCCCGGGCGGGGGCGAGGGCCGGACGGTCACCAGCATCCTCGGCCCCGAGGCCGTCGCTCCGGGACTGATCGTCATCACGGTGAGTCTGCTCGGGCTGATCGCCACCCGGTCGATCTGGTCGGCGCAGGACCGCCGGGACTTCCGCAGCCACTACATGCAGAGCTGGGGCTGACGGCGCCCCCTCCAGAGCCGGTTCCTGTAGGGCCCGTTCCAGGTTCAGTACCGCTGGGCCTTGGCGACCGTGGGCGTGAGGTTCAGATCGGCGGGCTTACGGCTGATCGCCAGCGGCTGGGCGCTCTTGCCCGGCGCGAGGTCCTGGGCGCCGACCACACGGCTCTCGACGACCTTGCCGGAGGAGTCCTTGAAGTCGACCTGCACGGCGTAGGAAGCCTCCTCGTCCGTGCGGTTGGTGATGTTCACGACGACGGCCCGCAGACCACCGGTCTCGGCCACGGGCTTGCCCCGGAGCGTGACATCGGCCCGGGCGTTGCCGCCGCCCTTCACGTCCTTCAGCTCGTCGGCGGCTTCCTCGTTCGCCCGCCCCACCTCGGCCGAGATCGACGACTCGAGAGCGGAGGCCGCGGCGGACGCCGAGGAGGCGGCGGCCGATGCGGCCGCACGAGCCGAAGCCACGTCGGAGGCCAGGGCGGACGGCACCTCACCGGAGAAGGAGGCGGTCTGCGGGGGTGTCGGGCGAGGAGTGGGATACGGACTGCTCGCGGACCCGTTGGAGTCGTCGCCGCACGAGACGAGCCCGGTGACGCCGACCGCCACCATGACCACGGTCGCGGCGGCGGCGACGGACCGCCGCACGCCCGACCGGCGCGGGGATGCTGCGCTCATCGGAGATCCTTTCCGGCTGCCCGCGCTCAGTAGCGCAGGGCGCTCGCGATTCCGCCGACGTCGGCCAGCGCGCCGTCGGGGACGAACCGCACCTCGGCGCCGGTGTCCAGCGACCGTTCGACGATGTCGTCGACAATGTCGTCCAGGGCGTCCAGATCGCCCGGTTCCGCGGGATTGAGGTGCTCTCCCGTGTCGCGCACGGTCTCCCGGTAGTTCTCCTCGACCGCGAGGAGTGCCACCCGGCCCGTGGCGACGTTCTGCCGGATCTCGTCCACGCCGGCGGCGAACGCCCGGCGCCCGCGGGCCCGGTCGAGCTCCGCCAGCACGTCGGCGACGTCCTGCTCGGCGCGGGCCTCGGCAAACGGCCGCACGGCCTGCCCCACCGCTTCGGCGGATCCCCTCGCCAGGCCCCCGTGCGGGATGCGGGCCGCGGCCTTGGTGGCCACGCTGCCGACGTCGCCGAGAAGGGCGAGCGCCGCTGCTTCCCCTGCCACGTACAGCGGCCGGGGGTGGGACGCCAGGACCGCGCTCATCGCGGAGTCCGCGTCGCGCAGGAACTGACGGGTGAGTTCGTCGCTGAAGGTGCTGGGCACGTCGCCGATCCGCTCCTTGCGCTCGGCGTCCGGGTCTTCGAGGCTGCGGGTCAGGGGGAACGCCCCGGCCTCCTCCTCAAATACGCGGTCCGCCGTGCCGCTCCACAGACTGGCGCGGTCGGCCGAGACGGCCAGCACCCAGTACGGCCGCTCGGCGGCGTGCGCCGAAACGAGATTGCGGGTCAGGAAAGTGTCCGAGAGCACCACCCGCTCGGGAACGGTCCGGCCGAGCGACCAGACCTGGTGCTCCCCCGGCGCCGCGAAGACCACGAGTCCGTCCTCGGCATGTGCCAGGTCGACTTCGCCCAGTGCCCGGTCCAGCTGTTCGCTGACCTCACCGCGGGTCTCCCGGGTGACGGCGGGATCGGCCTGAAGCTGTTCCTTGGCCGCGGCCATCAGATTGCGCAGCCGGACGGGATCCTGTGCGTTGTCCGGTTCTCGACGGTGCGTGGGCATCAATACCGTCACTGCCGGATAGGGACGCTGCTGACGCAACTGGGCAAGGGCAGCAGAGCTGAGTGCGGGGCGCATGTGAACCCTTTCCATGCTTGTCGCCACATCAACAGATGAACCATATGTCCGTTTACGGTGACCGGCAGAACATGGAGCTCCGACCCTGCGGAAACCCCGAGACCCAGCGACGGTCCAGCGCTGACGCATGGGGAGTCCACTCACCACTGGCGGCTGAAGTATGGTGTCCCACCACATGTGCCGGTGACCTGCGTGTTTCTACGGTGTGGCGACATCGCAACATCCCCGTCCCCCGCCCGGAAGTGGTGACCATGGCTGCCTCGGCAACCGCTCCCCCAGCTCCAGCCCGTCTGCGCCGCATCGTCGCCGCGAGCCTCATCGGCACCACCATCGAGTGGTACGACTTCTTCCTCTACGGATCCGCCGCCGCGCTCGTCTTCAACAAGCTGTTCTTCCCCGGCTCCGACCCGCTCGTCGGCACCCTGCTCTCCTTCCTCACCTACGCCGTCGGCTTCGCGGCCCGTCCTCTGGGGGCGCTGGTCTTCGGCCACTACGGCGACCGGCTCGGCCGCAAAAAGCTGCTGGTGCTGAGCCTGCTGCTGATGGGCGGTGCGACCTTCGCGATCGGACTGCTGCCGACGCACGCCACCATCGGCACGGCGGCACCCGTACTGCTCACCGTGCTGAGGCTGGTGCAGGGCTTCGCGCTCGGCGGTGAGTGGGGTGGGGCCGTGCTGCTCGTCTCCGAACACGGCGACGCCGAACGCCGCGGCTTCTGGGCGTCCTGGCCGCAGACAGGCGCGCCCGCGGGCCAGTTGCTCGCCACGGGTGTGCTGTCCGCGCTGACGGCGCTGCTGTCGGACGCGGCGTTCACGTCGTGGGGCTGGCGCATTCCCTTCCTGCTCTCCGGGGTCCTGGTGATCGTCGGCCTGTGGATTCGTCTCTCTGTCGATGAATCCCCGGTGTTCAAGGCCGCGTTGGCCCATGCCGAGCAGCGCAAGGCGAGTGCGGCGGGAGCCGAGAAGATGCCGCTCGTCGCCGTGCTGCGGCATCACTGGCGGGATGTGCTGGTGGCGATGGGTGCGCGCATGGCCGAGAACATCAGCTATTACGTGATCACCGCGTTCATCCTGGTGTACGCCACGACAGCGGTGGACCTGAGCAAGCAGACCGCCCTCAACGCCGTACTCATCGCCTCCGCCGTGCACTTCGCGGTGATCCCCCTGTGGGGCGCGCTGTCGGACCGCATCGGGCGCAGGCCCGTCTATCTGATCGGCGCGATCGGGGTCGGGGCGTGGATGTTCCCGTTCTTCGCGCTGATCGACACGGCGAGCTTCGGCGCTCTGCTGCTCGCCGTCACCGTGGGGCTGGTGTTCCACGGCGCGATGTACGCACCCCAGGCTGCCTTCTTCTCCGAGATGTTCGCGACGCGCATGCGCTACTCCGGGGCCTCGATAGGCGCGCAGTTCTCCTCGGTCGCCGCCGGAGCACCCGCCCCGCTCATCGCGACCGCGCTGCTCGCCGACTTCGACTCGTCGACACCGATCGCCCTGTATGTGATCGCCGCCGCGCTGATCACCGTCGTGGCCATCGCCTGCGCTCAGGAGACCCGTCACCGGGACCTGGCGGACGTCGACGCGGCGCAGCCAAGGGGCAGCGGCAGCAACGAGTCGGCCGAGCCGGCCGCGGCGCCCGCTGATGCCACCCCGGCAGACACGCGGACCACGGCCTGACCCGCACACCGCCGACCGGCACTCCCGGCCCCGCCCGCCGCGCGGGCTCCCTCCCCGGAGCCCGCGCGGCGGCACGTTCAGCGGGTCGCGGGCGGGGGTTCGGGTGGTGGCGTGTGCGCCGGGTCGCGGGCGGGGGTTTCGGCTGGTGGGGTGCTTGTCAGGCGACGGTGGCGGACCTCGGACGGCGGGGCGTTCAGCAGGCGACGGTGCGAACTACGGACGGCAGCGCGTTCAGCGGGCAACAGAGCCGGAGTCCGGTCGGTGGCGTGTTCGCCGGGCGGCGGTCATGGAACCCGCGCGGGGCGGCACGTTCAAGCGGGCAGAGCGGGCAACGGCGCGCACGCTCCCGTCCGGCAGACGCCAACGGCGGCAGCGACCGATACACGGCAGGCGCACGCAGCAGGCAGCGGCCCCGGGCCCCGTGGGGGATGCGCCCAGCGGGCAGCTGGCACGGCGTCAAGTCCGCCCGAAACCGCCTGTGTCGGACGACGACTTCAGCCTTGCCGCACGCTTCGGTCCGGCTCCTGCCCCTGCTCCGGCCTCGAAACGGCCAGGACCACCACGCCCGCGCCACAGGGGCGTCTAGCGGGCCACCGCCTCCGACATCGCGTGCAGCCGCAGCGCCAGTTGGATCTCCAGCGCTCTGCCGGGCGACTGCCAGTCCGGACCGAGCAGCCGGCCGATGCGCTCCAGGCGCTGGGCCACCGTGTTCACATGGACGTGCAGCGCGTCCTTCGTACGGGCCGGGCTCATCCCGCTCGCGAAGTACGCGTCCATCGTGCGCACCAGATCGGTGCCGCGGCGGCGGTCGTATGCGACGACTTCGCCCATCGTGCGCCCGACGAAGCCGTCGATGTCACCGGGATCGGCGAGGAGCAGTCCGAGGAAGCCGAGGTCCTGCGCCGCGGCACCCTGGCCGGCCCGGCCGAGCAGCCGCAGCGCGTCGAGGCAGCGCCGCGCCTGGTCGTACGCGCCGGCTATCGGGCCCGGGTCGTCCGCGGGCCCGGCGACCGGCGCGGAGGCGCCCACCGTCACCGACTCCCTGAGCGCGCCGCCCAGTTGCCGGGCGGTGCGGCGGGCGAGCGCGGAGGCGTCGTCGTCCGGGCCCAGCGGCAGCAGCAGGACCGCGCCCCCGTCCCGCGCAGCGGCCAGGCCCGAGCGGGTCGCCGCCAGATGCGAGGCGGCTGCCCACAACCGCTGGCGGTCGGCGCTCTCACGCTCCACCGAGGTGCCCGTACCCCGGCCCCCGACGCGCCCGGCCGCGCCGCGACCCGCGCTCTCCTGCTCGGGCGCGCCGGCGTCCGGTCCCTCCATCCGCGCGGCCAGCACCAGGTGCGGCACGTCGAGGTCCGCCCCCAGCCGGGCCGCCCGCTCCCGCAGCAGTCGTGGGTCGCGGTCGGGGGCGTCGAGGAGGTCGTCGAGCAGTTCGCCCCGTACGCGCTGTTCCGCTTCGTGGGCGGAGCGGCGGGCGAGCAGCAGGAGTGAGGTCACCATCGCGCCGCGCTCCAGGGTGCGCCGGTCGACGGGGTCGAGGTCGGCGTGGCCCCGCAGCACCAGGGCGCCGAGGTCCTCACCGCCGGCCGAGACGGCTGCCACCCACTCCTGCCCCCGGCGTATCGCGCGCCCGTCCGCGCCGGGTGCGTCGGGGTGACTGTCGGTGAAGCGGACCGTGCCGTCGAGGACTTCGGAGAGGGCGGCCGCCACGTCGTCGACGCCGCCGCCGCGCAGCACCACTTCGGTCAGCCGGTCGTGGATGTCGGACGCGCGCTCGATGACACCGCTGTGGTCCCGGATGATCTCGTTTGCCTTCTCCAGTTCGGCGAGGGCGGAGCGGGTCTCGGCGAGCAGGTTGGCGGTGTCGATGGCGACGGCCGCGTGGGCGGCGAACGAGGCCAGCAGCGCGACCTGCCCGCGCTCGAAGACCCTCTCCCGCCGGTCCGCGGCGAACAGCACGCCGATGACCTGGCTGCCGAGCATCAGCGGCACCCCGAGGATGGCCACGAGACCCTCGTCCCGCACCGCGGTGTCGATCGTTCGCGTGTGCTCGAAGCGCGGGTCGTCGAAGTAGCTGTCGGTGACGTAGGGACGGGCGGTCTGCGCGACCAGTCCGCCGAGCCCCTCCCCCATACCGAGCCGCAGTTGCTGGAAGCGCGCGGAGACCGATCCCTCGGTGACCCGCATATAGGTGTCGCCCGCCGACGGGTCGTTGAGACTCAGATAGGCCACTTCCGTGCCGAGCAGCGAGCGGGCCCGCTGCACGATGGCGCGGAGCACGGCGTCGAGGTCGCGCAGTCCAGCGAGGTCGTGCGCGGTTTCGAACAGCGCCGAGAGCTCGGCCTCGCGTCGGCGCCGGCCCTCCAGCTCGGCGCGCACCCGCAGCGCGAGCTGCTTGGCGTGTTCGAGGGCGGCGAGCGTCTCCGGTCCGGCGCCGCTCGCACGGGCGAGCAGCGTCGGCCGCTCGTAGGCCTCCGCGGCGGCGCCGCGGGCGAGGAGCTCCAGGTAGTCGGCTTGATCGTGGGACATGGACACAGGATTACCTGCCGTACGGGAGGTGGCACCAGCCCTGTGGACGAGCGGGCCGTTGGGGACAACCGGGTCACCCGTCAGTGCGCGGTCCAGCCGCCGTCGAGGGCGATAGAGGTGCCGGTGATGAATGCGGCCTGCGGCGTGCAGAGATACAGCACCGCCTCGGCCACTTCCTCGGGCTCCACCAGGCGCTTGACGGCCGAGTCCTTGAGCAGGACGTCGGCGAGCACCTCTTCCTCGGGCAGGGAATGGGCCACCGCCTGATCGGCGATCTGGCGCTCGACGAGCGGCGTGCGCACATAGCCGGGATTCACACAGACCGATGTCACACCATGGGGCGCGCCTTCCAGGGCGGCTGTTTTGGAGAGTCCTTCGAGGCCGTGTTTCGCGGCCACATACGCGGACTTGAAGGCCGAGGCGCGCAGGCCGTGCACGGAGGAGATGTTGACGATGCGCCCCCAGCCCTGCGCGTACATGTGCGGCAGGGCGCCCCGGATCAGCCGGAACGGAGCCTCGAGCATCACGGTGAGCACCGTGTGGAAGACGTCGGGCGGAAAGGTTTCGATGGGCCGGACCAGCTGGAGACCGGCGTTGTTGACCAGGATGTCGGCGCCGGCTGCGGCCGCCTCCGCCGCGTCGAGGTCGGTGAGATCCAGCACTTGGGGCTCCACGGATCCGCCCGCGCCCGTGCCGAGTGCGGCGAGTGTCTCCAACCCGTCGGCGTCGCGGTCGACGGCCCTCACCTTCGCCCCCGCGGCCGCCAGTCGCAGCGCGCATGCGCGGCCGATGCCGCTCGCTGCCCCGGTGACGAGTGCGGTGCGGCCGCCGAGATCGAGGTCGACCACGGGAGGAGGAACGCCAGGTGTGGTGGGGGACGTCATGCTGCGAACCCTAGGCAGCGATCATTGCCCGACCGATGTGGTCGCCACCCATACTTCACTGCTCATGCATAGGTTGGAACCATGCCGGTCCCTCGGCCAGGGCCTGCTTGATCCGGAAGTGCGCGAATTCCTTGAGCTCCGGCAGCGCGTCGACGCTGAACCAGCCGACCTCGAGCGACTCGTCGTCGTTGACACACGCCACACCGCCCAGCGCCCGGCAGCGGAAGGTGATGTCCATGAACTGGCACCGGTCCCCGTTGGGATAGGTGATCGGCTCGGGCAGTGCCTGGACGAGCACGACCCGTTCGGCGACACAGCGCACCGCGGTCTCCTCGTACACCTCGCGCACGGCGGTCGCGGCCGGCTCCTCGCCGGGCTCGGGGATCCCGCCGATGACGGACCACCGGCCGTTGTCCGCACGCCGTCCCAGCAGGACCCTCCCCTCGTCGTCGAAGACGACCGCGCTGACGCCGGGCAGGAGAAGCAGCTGGTTACCGGCGGTCGCCCGGATGTCACGGATGAAGTCGGGGGTAGCCATGGCTTCGACCCTAACGGCCCGCCGGGCGCGGCCGGTCTATCCGGCGTCGCCGGTGCCCGTGGCGACCGGGTCGACCGCCGTCGCCCGCTCACGCCGCTTGCGGACGCCCTGCACGCTCACCAGGCCGACGCCGCCTGCCGCGATCAGCAGCAGCGCGATCTCGGGCCAGGTCCCGAGGCGCGTTGCCGGGGTGAGCGAGGAACGCAGCGGCACCTCGGCGACCAGCGCGTCCGGTGTGAACATCTTCGTCCGCTGGACGATCTCCCCGTCCGGCATGATGACCGCGCTGACGCCGCTGGTCACGGGAACGACGACGGAGCGGCCGTGCTCGACGGCCCGCACCCGTGACATGGCCAGCTGCTGATACGTCATCTCGCTGCGGCCGAAGGTCGCGTTGTTGCTGGGCACGGAGATGAGCTGGGCGCCGTGCGTGACGGTGTCCCGTGCCGCGTCGTCGAACGCGGCCTCGAAGCAGGTGACGAGACCGACCTTCGTACCCGCCAGGTCGAAGACACCGACCTGGTCGCCGGGGCCGAAGTCACGGCGGACCCGGTCGACGTCCGAGCTGAACAGCCGCACGACGGAGCGCATCGGGATGTACTCGCCGAACGGCTGCACATGGCGCTTGTCGTAGGTGTTCACCGGGCCGCGGACGGGATCCCAATCGATGAGGGTGTTGCGGAGCTTTCCGGTGTCCGGGGTGACGACCGCGCCGACGACCGTCGGCACCCCGATGGCCTTCACGGCCTCGTCGATGACGAGACGGGCGTCGGCGTTGCGGTACGGGTCGAGGTCGGAGGAGTTCTCGGGCCACAGCACGAAGTCCGGCTTGGCCGTCTTCCCCGCCTTCACCTCCGCGGCGAGCTCCTCGGTACGGCGCGCGTGGTTGTCGAGCACCGCACGCCGCTGGGAGTTGAAGTCGAGCCCGAGGCGGGGCACATTGCCCTGGATCGCGGCCACGGTGGCGGTGCCGTCCTCGGCCGCGTCGTCGACGAGCGGCAGTGCCGCGAACGCCGCCGTCACCGGGACGAGCACGGTGAGCAGTGCGGCGGCCAGGGGACCGCGCGGCAGTGCTCCGGTGCGCCGGAAGTCGAGCACCCGTCGGACCGTCTCGTACAGCCCGAGGCCGCACAGTGCCACCGCGAAGCCGAGCAGCGGTGTGCCGCCCACCGCGGCGAGGGGCAGGAAGACGCTGTCCGCCTGCCCGAAGGCGATCTTGCCCCAGGGGAAGCCTCCGAACGGCACTCTGGCACGAGCCGCCTCACCGGCGATCCACACCGCCGCACCCCACACGGGCCAGGCCGGAAGCCGGCTGACCGCGGCCATGCCCAAACAGGCGGCGGCGACGAAGACCGCCTCGACCGCGGCCAGGGCGATCCAGGGCAGGGGGCCGACCTCTTCGCCGGTCCAGCTGAGCAGCGGCAGCAGGAAGCCGAGGCCGGTCAGGTACCCGAGGCCGAACGCGGGTCGCAGCCGGCGCCCGTACAGGGACCAGCCGAGCAGCGCGAAGGCGGGGAGCGCCAGCCACCACAGGGGCCTGGGCGGGAAGCTCAGGAAGAGCAGCACTCCAGCCAGAGCCGCTGCCCCGGGCCGGACGAACCGGCGCAGCAGCGGCCGGAGCCCGGAGGGGGCGGACGGTGGAGTGTCGATGGCGGTGACGGTGGCGCTCACCTGGCGGAGTCTACGGCGGCGGCCCGTGCGGGTGGCAGTCCGGTCCGGCGACCGCCCGCGGCGCCGGAAGCAACGTTCCTGCGCAAGGCATCCACAAAACCGTGTCGGTGCCGTTACCGTGTGCGCCAGCCGTGCCGCCGGACGCGGTTCGGCTGCGGCGGCGGGGGCTGCCACGGGTCCGGGGGGTCGGCGGAATGCATGCACCGTACGGCCGGTCGGCGACGCGGGAACGCGGTGGCGGGACCGATGTCGCCGGTGTCGTCGTCCTCGGCGGGTGTGCGGCGTGGTCCCTGATCAGCGCGACCGGTCGCGAGGCCAGACCCGAGGGCGTACTGCTGGCGGTGTTCGCGGTCGCCGCCGGATACGCCTTCGGCCGCATCTGCGGCACACTGCTGCCGGTCGCGGCGGCTTCGGCCCTCTCTCTTGCGGCCCTCGGCCTGGCGATTGCCTCACCGGAGGGCGTACCCGGCGCCGGCGCGGGCGATCCCCTCCAGCCCGGGCACACCGGAGCGGCCGCCGCCCTCCTCGTCCTCGCCGCGGGCGCCGCCTCCTGCGCGGCCTGCGCCGCCCGGCCTCCGGTGCTGCGGCTGGCCCTTCGGGGACTGGCGTCGGCGGTCGCGTGCACCGCGTTGTGGCTCGGCTCGGTGGCCGGGTTCGCGGCCGCGACCGGTGTGCTGCTCTGCTCTCTGGCGGTCGCACGGATGCACCGCCGAACCGTGCCTCTCGGCGCGCTTGCCCTGGTGACGGGTCTACTGGTCGCCACATCGTGGGGGGTGGCCGAGGACGCCCTGCCGGACGGGCTCACGGTCTCCCTGGAGGGACAGCTGACGCAGAACCGCGTCGCGCTGTGGCACGACGCGGTCGAACTCGCCGAGGACGAACCCCTGCGCGGTGTCGGACCGGACCGCTTCGGGCTGCTCAGTCCCACGGCACAGCAGGTGGCGGGCTCGGACGGCAAACCGCACTCGGCCTCGCTGCAACAGGCCGCCGAGCAGGGCGTGGTGGGAGTGGTGCTGCTGGGCGCGGCCTTCGGCTGGATGCTGTACGGGCTGTGGCGCTCACCGCGCTCCACCCCGGTGGTCCTGAGCGCGGGTGCGGCGCTCACGGCCCTCGCGGCGCTGGCGAGCCTGGGGAACGCACTTAGTTTCGCGCCCGTGACGGCCGGTGCGGGGCTGCTGGCAGGGCTTGCGACCGCGCGGGTGGCCGGCGGTGATCCGGCACAGACGGACGACGATCCGGCCCCGGCGGCTGCGCGCACCCGCTGACGGACGCCCACCGACGGTCCAGGTCCGGTCCGGCCGGTGGGGGCGGGAGATCACGCGCACATGGGGTCGGGCAATCGGAGGACCGTCAGGCCTTGACCGCCGTGCCCGTACCCCGGCGCAGCCCGTCGCGGATGGCCAGGACCGCGGCTTCCGCGTCGTCGACCGTCACCGTGAAGTCTCTGCCGTCGCCCAGCGTGACGACGATGCCCTCGCCGCGCCGTACGACCACCGCGGTGCCCTTCTCCGGGCGCCAGCGGTAGCCCCAGCCGCCCCACTGCCGCGGGGTGACCCTGGCGGCGACTTCCGCGCCGGCGACATGCGACAGCGGAATCCGCCGACGCGGCAGGCCCATGTGCCCGCAGCGCACCTCGACGGCGTCGCTGTCCACCTTCACCGCCACATGGACGAACGCGAGGGTGCCGTACAGGATCAGCAGACCGGCGGCTACACAGCCGATCACCGACATCAGCAGAGGCGCGATACCGGAGGTCCACGGGGAGGCGACCGCCAGCTCCACACCCAGCGCGACAACGGCGGCACCCGCCGCGGCGAGCAGCCACTGCATACGGTTCGTCGCTCGGCCGGTCCACACGGCGGGAACGGGCTCCGCGGACGCCACAGAATCTCGGGCGAGGTCCTTCATGGAAGGAGGGTACCCAGCAACTGCCCCCACAGCATGGGGTCCGTCATGAGGATCACGCCGACGTGCCGCACCAGCAGGCAGGGCTCACCTTCCGTGCGCGGGACTCACGTTCCGTGTGCGGAGCTCATTGTCCGCAGCAACCGGCCCTCCGCGTAGTGCGCCGCCTGAGCCGGCAGGACCTCGTCACGGCCGCTGAGCAGCACCGTCAGCGCGCTGCTCGGGGCGGCGTCGGGGGCCGGGAGCTCGCCGAGACGCCGGAGCGCCTGCGCGGCGACCGCGTCGGCGGAGCCGTGCAGGATCACCGGCTGTTCCACGGCGGCGCGGATCCGCCCGGCGACCAGCTCGTAGTGCGTGCAGCCGAGGACGACGGCCCGGACATCGCGCGGAGTGAGAGCGGCCGCCGCCGCCACCGCCCGGTCGATGGCCTCCTCGTCGGCGTACTGAACCGCGTCGGCGAGTCCGGGGCACGGGACCTCCGTGACCGCGACGGAGTCGGCGAAGTCACGGATGAGCGCGCGCTGGTAGGGGCTGCCGGTGGTGGCCGGGGTGGCCCAGATCGCAACCGGTCCCCCGCCTGCGGACGCGGGCTTGATCGCCGGAACCGTACCGATGACGGGGATCGCCGGCTCCAGCTCGGCGCGCAGCGCGGGCAGCGCGTGCACCGACGCGGTGTTGCAGGCGACGATCAGGGCGTCCGGTCCATGGGCGGCGGCCGCACGGGCGACCTTGAGCGCCCGTTCGGTCACACTGTCCGGGGTGCGCGGACCCCATGGCATGCCGTCGGGGTCCGAGGAGAGGACGAGATCCGCGTCCGGCCTCAGCCGGCGCACCGCGGCGGCCGCCGGGAGGAGGCCGATTCCGGAGTCCATGAGCGCGATCTTCACCCGGTCACCATAGTCGACCGCCCTTGTGGGGCCCTTCCGGTGGGGCAGACTGCGGCGCATGAGCGCCGTTGCCTGGATCGCCCTCGGATCGCTGGCCGCCTGGGGATGGCTCCTGCTGGGCCAGGGCTTCTTCTGGCGTACGGACCAGCGGTTGCCGCGTCGTGAGCCCCTGGCCGTGTGGCCGGACGTCGCCGTCGTCGTGCCCGCGCGCGACGAGGCGGGGTCCCTTCCCGCCGGCCTGCCCTCCCTGCTGGCCCAGGACTATCCGGGACGCGCGGAGATCGTTCTGGTCGACGACGGAAGCACGGACGGCACCGGAGAGGTGGCGCTCGCGCTGGCCGAACGGTACGGCGGACTGCCGCTGCGCGTCGTCTCCCCCGGCGAGCCGGAGCCCGGCTGGACGGGAAAGCTGTGGGCCCTGCGGCACGGCATCGCCCTGGCGAGGGAGCACGAGCCGGAGTATCTGCTGCTCACCGACGCCGACATCGCCCACGCCCCGGACAGTCTGCGGGAGTTGGTGGCCGCGGCCCGCACCGGCGGACTCGATCTCGTCTCCCAGATGGCACGTCTGCGGATCGCGACCGGCTGGGAACGTCTCGTGGTCCCCGCCTTCGTCTACTTCTTCTCGCAGCTCTATCCGTTCCGTCGGGTCAACCGGCCCGGTGCGCGCACCGCAGCAGCAGCGGGCGGCTGCGTGCTCCTGCGGTCCGAGGCGGCCGAGCGTGCGGGCGTTCCGGGCACGATCCGGCATGCGGTGATCGACGACGTGTCCCTGGCGCGCGCGGTGCAGCGGTCGGGCGGGCGCATCTGGCTGGGGCTGGCCGAGAAGGTGGAGAGTGTGCGGCCCTATCCGCGTCTGGCGGATCTGTGGCGGATGGTGTCGCGCAGCGCGTACGCCCAACTCCTGCACAGTCCCCTGCTGCTGGCGGGCACGGTCGCCGGGCTCACGCTGGTGTACCTCGTGCCGCCGGTCGCGCTGTGCGCGGGCGTCCTCGGGCACGACCCCGCGGCCGGCTGGGCCGGGGGTCTCGCCTGGGCGGTGATGGCGGCGACGTATCTGCCGATGCTGCGCTACTACCGGCAGACGCCGCTGCTCGCCGCGCTGCTGCCCTTCACCGCACTGCTCTATCTGCTGATGACGGTCGATTCGGCGGTGCAGCACTACCGTGGCCGGGGCGCGGCGTGGAAGGGGCGTACCTACGCACGCCCCCGTGCCACACCGGAGTCCTGACCGCCGAACCGGCCGTCGCCCGTCACTTCCGGCCGGGCGTCCAGTTCATGCCCCACCCGTAGGTGTAGTCGACGGTGCGCTGCGGGCTGACGCCGCGCTCCGGGACGAGGAAGCGGGCCTCGCGCTGGACGACGAGGTCCGAGCCCGTGTTGGTGATCAGCGCGAGCGAGCAGACGGTGGAGGGAACGGTGCACTCGCCGAGCGAGAAGTCGATGGGCGCTCCGTGCTGCGGCTGGAGCGTGACCGTCGCGTCGAGGTCGGCGAAGCTGCGGGCGCCTTCGTAGACGGTCACGAAGATGACGACGCGGCGCAGCTGGTCCTTGTGGTCCAGGTTGATGGTGAGGTTCTCGCCGGACGTGCCGCCGGTGCGGTCGTCGCCGTCGAGGTGGATGAACGGAGGCTGGTGCAGCGCGCCGAAGGCGTTGCCGAGAGCCTGTACGACTCCCTTGCGCCCGTCGGTGAGTTCGTAGAGCGCGCACAGGTCGAGGTCGAGGTCCCCGTGCATGGCGACGGCACGGCCGAGCTTGGCTCCCCACCCCTTGAACTGCTTGCGCACCTGCCAGCTGAGGTTGACGCGCATGGCACCCGATGTGCCGCCCTGCTTGGTGAGCGAGACGGACGGGGTTTCCTTCGTCAGGGTGACCTTGGTCAGCCGTACGGGAGCCGTGGGCTGCGGGGCGGACGGCGGCGTGGGCGGTGCCGGAGGTGCGACGGGCGCGGGCGCGACAGGAGCGGGAGGCGGCGTGACCCGGGCGGGAGCCGGCGGGACCGGCGCCGCGTGCGGCTCGTCGACCGAGATGCCGAAGTCCGTGGCCAGACCCGCGAGTCCGGTGCTGTAGCCCTGACCGACCGCGCGGAACTTCCACGCCCCCTGGCGCCGGTAGAACTCGCCGAGCACGAAGGCCGTCTCGACCGACGCGTCCTGGCTGTCGTAGCGCGCGATCTCCGCGCCGCTCGACGCGTCCACCACCCGGATGTAGAGCCCGGGGACCTGGCCGAAGTTGCCCCCGTCGGCGGAGGCCGCCAGCACGATCTTCTCGATCGCCGACTCCACCTGCCCCAGGTCCACCCACATCAGGTCCGTCACACCGCCGGACCCGTTCTGCTTGCCTTCGTGGCGTACCGCCCCCGAGGCGTGCGAGGCCTGGTTGTAGAAGACGAAGTCCGCGTCGGAGCGGACCTTGCCCGAGCCGGTGGCAAGAAGAAGCGCCGAGGCGTCGACATCCGGTACGCCAGGACTTGAACGCCAACCCAATTCGACGCGCACCTGCTGCGCCGCCACCGGAGTATTGGCTCCTTTAAGCATGGACATGCTCGCCCCCATCGCGAGTCGGAGTGTCCGGAAAAGTTCACTGACCGCCAACCTAATCGTCACAGGGCCTCCGGCGCCCGTGCCGACCCGTGGGTAACCCGCCCTCAGCTTGCCCTTTACACGGTTGAGGCCCTGCCGCGCGACCGATTTCCCCGGGTTCGCTCGCATTGGGGATCGGTGGCCACTCGCATCTCCCGAAACAACCCTCTTATCGGACTCCCCAACCAGCACATCGTGGGCTTAACTTATGGCCATGACCTCCCCCCGCTCCACCTACGGCGGCGGTTACTACTCCGCTCCGTCGTTCCCCGACACCCCCATCTACGACTCCCTCGTCGCGGAGCGGGGCACGCCTCAGATCGCCCCGATCCGAGTGCCCTCCGCGTACGACGGTCCGAGCAGCTACCTGCCGGCCCTCCCCTCGGCGCTGCCCGCCCTCCCGGCGGCTCCGTCCCCGTCTCCCTCCTACGGTTATCCGCAGCCGATGCAGCAGCCGATGCCCCTGCAGCAGGCGACCGCGTACATCCCCCAGCAGCCGTCCGTGCCGCGCGGCTACCCCGGACCGCAGCAGCCCCAGCAGCAGCGTCCGGTGCCGAGCGGGTACGAGGCGATGCGCCCGGCCGCGGCCAGGCCCGTGCAGGCCCAGCCGGTCTACAACGACCCGTACAACCGTCCGTACCAGGGCGGCGGGTACTGATCGCGCCGTAGTCCTCACGTCCACCCCGGTCACATCGGTGGCGGGGTCCACACCCGGCGAGGCGGCCATCGTGCCGCAGAGGCTCGCCGGGGACCGTCGGTGGACGCACCACCCTGTCCGTACCTCGGCTCTCCTGTACTGAAGAGCCGTTCTGCGGGAACCCTGTGCCGTGGCACGCGCGTTGAGCGGTCGACGGGAGCGCCGCGGCGAAGGGGTGATGTTCCTCTCTCTTCGCGCACCCCGTGCGTATGCCGTGCCGTTGGTGGCTATCACGGACGCGGAAGGGGGTGCAGGTCATGCGATCAGCCACGGGAGTCTGGCGTTGGCGGCGCAATCCCCTGCGTCGGGCGACCGACCTCGCCGAGGCATGGGTGGCATTGATCGCCGCACTGCTTCTCGTCACCGCGGCCCCGGTGGTCGGCTGGATCGCCGGGTCCCTCGCCGACGAGTCGCTCAGACAGTCGGCACGGACGCAGCTCCAGAACCGTCACCAGGTCACCGCGACGGTGCTCCGTGACGCCCCGCCGGCCGGGGCGTCGGCCTACGACCCCGAGTCCGCCGCCCGCGACAAGGGCCGTGCCGTCGTGGCCGGCTGGACAGCGGCGGACGGCAGCAAGCACACCGGCCGGATATCCACGGTTCTCCCCGACCCCAGGCCGGGTGACACGCTCACCATCTGGACCGACGAGCAGGGCCGTCCCGCCGGCCGTCCCCTGGACGCGGAGACGGCCCAGGTGCACGCCGTACTGGCGGGCGTGGTCGGGGCGTTCGCCTGCGCCGGAGTGATCGAATCCGCCAGACGACTGATCACCTGGCGGCTCCTGCGACGCCGATACGCCCGGCTCGACCGGGCCTGGGCCGTCGTCGGTCCCGACTGGGGCCGCGCCGGAGCGGGCAGCTGACCTCCCGACTCGTCAACTCCGGCCCGTCCCGCGCGCTACGGTGGTGCGACCCCCCTCGCGGGGTCCGGGGGGGCGCCCCCCCTCATCAGGGCGCGGCGGAGCAATGTCACGAGGTGGGGGCAGAGCAGCACCATGGCACAGGGCACGGTCCAGGTGACGCACACCGGCACATCACGGTGGCGGCGCCGCACGGGTGAGTACGCCTCTCTCGCCGCGGCCCTGGAGGCCGCGGGGGACGGCGACATCCTCACCGTGGCCCCCGGGACGTACCGCGAGAATCTCGTGCTCCAGCGGGCGGTCACCCTGCGCGGCGCCGAAGGCGCGGTCGGCTCGGTGCGCATCGCGCCCGCCGACGGAGTGCCGCTGACCGTGCGCGCGTCGGCGACGGTCCAGGATCTTCATGTCGAGGGGCAGGACTCGGCGGCGCCCGCGCTGCTGGTGGAGGACGGCACACCCGAGCTGATCGACCTGCGGATCGTCACGCGCTCGGCCGCGGGCCTGGAGGTGCGCGGCGCGGCCCGTCCGACCGTCCGCCGGTGCACGGTGGACAATCCGGCCGGTATCGGTATCGCGGTACTGGAGGGCGCGGGCGGGGTGTTCGAGGAGTGCGAGGTGGTGGCGGCCGGACAGTCGGGCGTCTCCGTCCGTGGCGGCGCGCATCCGCGCCTGGAGCGCTGCCGCATCCATCACGCCTCGGGCGCGGGGCTGAGCGTCACCGGCGAGGGCACCGGCCTGGAAGCGATCGGCTGCGAGATCTACGAGATCAAGGGCAGCGGTGTGCAGGTCGCTTCGCGTGCCACGGCCCATCTCACCGACTCCAGCGTCCACCGCACCTCGGCCGACGGGATCACGCTGGACACGGACGCCGTGCTCACGCTCTCCGACTGCGACATCCACGACATCCCGGAGAACGCGGTCGATCTGCGATCCCGCTCGGTGCTGACCCTGACCCGTTCCACGGTGCGCCGCTTCGGGCGCAACGGGCTGTCGGTCTGGGACCCGGGCACCCGGGTGGACGCCAACCAGTGCGAGATCCACGACAGTACGGGCGACTATCCGGCCGTGTGGGTCAGCGACGGGGCCACGGCCGTCCTCGAGTCGTGCCGCGTCCACGACGTGCCGGACGCTCTGTTCGTCCTGGACCGCGGCTCGCGGGTCGATGTCGTCGACAGCGATCTCACGCAGGTGCGGAACACCGCGGTGTCGGTGAGCGACGGGGCGAGCGCGCAGCTCGACGACTGCCGGATCCGCGAGGTGTCCACCGGGGCGTGGTTCCGCGACCACGGCAGCGGCGGCACGCTCAGCGGCTGCACCATCGACGCGGCGCAGACCGGGGTGATCGTCACCAAGGGCGCCGATCCCCTGATCGAGCGGTGCACGGTCACCTCGCCCGCCGAGGCCGGGTTCTATGTCTCGGCGGAGGGCCGGGGCACCTTCCGCGGCTGCCGGGTGACGGGCAGCGGAGGGTACGGCTTCCATGTGATGGACGGCTGCCGCACGACACTGAACCGCTGCCGCACCGAGCGGTGTACGCGCGGTGGCTACGAGTTCGCGGAGCCGGACGGTCCGGCGGTCGAGGACTGCACGAGCGACGAGAGCGCGGTGCGACCGCAGACGGAGCAGGCTCCGGCCGTGGTGACGGCGACCCAGACGGCCGGCCTGCTCGGGGCGGTCCCCGCACAGCCCGCAAAGCCCGCGCCGCCTGCCGAGCCGGTACGCACATCGGGTGCCGTCCTCGGCGAACTGGACGGGCTGGTCGGCCTGGACAGTGTCAAGCGCGAGGTCCGCACGCTCACCAACATGATCGAGGTGGGCAGGCGCCGCCAGGAGGCGGGACTGAAGGCCGCCTCGGTGCGCCGGCATCTGGTCTTCACCGGCTCCCCCGGCACCGGCAAGACGACCGTGGCGCGGCTGTACGGCGAGATCCTGGCCTCGCTGGGGGTGCTGGAGCGCGGTCATCTGGTCGAGGTGTCCCGGGTGGATCTGGTCGGTGAGCACATCGGCTCCACGGCGATCCGTACGCAGGAGGCGTTCGACCGGGCGCGCGGTGGGGTGCTGTTCATCGACGAGGCGTACGCCCTGTCCCCCGAGGACTCGGCGCGTGACTTCGGCAAGGAGGCCATCGACACCCTGGTGAAGCTGATGGAGGACCACCGGGAGGCGGTCGTGGTCATCGTCGCCGGCTACACCGCGGAGATGGAACGCTTCCTGTCGGTCAACCCCGGTGTGGCGTCCCGTTTCTCACGAACCATCACCTTTCAGGACTACGACGCCGACGAGTTGCTGCGGATCGTGGAGCAGCAGGCCGAGGACCACGAGTACCGGCTCGCGGACGGCACGGACGACGCGCTGCTGAAGTACTTCACGGCACTGCCCAAGGGGCCCGCGTTCGGCAACGGCCGTACCGCGCGGCAGACGTTCGAGTCGATGGTGGAGCGGCACGCGGGCCGGGTCGCCGAGCTCACCGAGATGAACACCGACGACCTGACCCTGCTCTACCCGGAGGATCTGCCCGAACTGCCCTGAGCCTGGCGGGGGACGGCCGCTGCGATCCGGTCGAGCAGCTCCTGGCGCTCGGTGCGGAAGGCCGGGTCCGCCTGGTAGTCGGAGTGGCCCAGAATCGGTTCGGGCAAGGGGTGTTGGCGTGAACGGCCGTATATCAGCGGGTCCTTGAGCGCCGCCCGGTCGACATCGGGGTGGTCGCACTCGGCCGGCACCCGGACGGGTCCGCCGATGGGGTCGGTGATCCGCCAGAGGTTGCGCCAGCAGTCCAGTTCACCGCGCAGCTCGCGCAGTGCCGTGGGTCCGAAGTAGGCCGGGAACCAGCGGCCGTAGAGCCTCTCCAGCGGGGACCCGTACGTCAGCAGGGCGACCCGGCGGCGGGTCTCCGGCGGCAGCTGCCAGACGGCCGAGGCCGCCAGCACACTGCCCTGGGAGTGCCCGGAGATGACAAGCCGGCCGCCGGTCCGTTCGGTCCAGGTGCACATGCGCCAGGTGAGGTCGGGCACGGCGCGCTCCGCGTAGCACGGCGGCGCGAAGGGGTGGGCGGCACGCGGCCAGAAGGTGCCGACGTCCCACAGGATGCCGATGGTGCGCCGGGCGGAGGCGTCACGGTAGGCCCGGCGCCCCCAGGTCACGAACAGTATGAAACCGAAGCCGATCAGCCAGGAGCCCAGGGACTGCGCGGTGTCGGCGGCGGACTCGACGAACCCGCCGCTGCCGGCGAACGCCTCGCCCGGTACGGCTCCGCCGGCCCAGGCTCCGGCGACCGCGCCGGCGCCGAGCAGCAGGGTGGCGCCGGAGACGATGCCGACGAGCCAGGGCGCGTCGTCGGTGAGACCTGCCCGGGCCCGGGTGCCGGCGATCTGCCGCGTCCGTCCGGAGTCGGGGCGGTCCGCGTCGTACTCCTCCTCGACGCCCGCGGCGAGTCGGCGGCCGGTCAGCCAGGTCCGGATGCCGAGGACGGCCGCCGGGGCGAGCAGGAGCACCAGCAGCACGGGGATGACGGACGCCTGCCAGCTGAGCAGGACGGGCGGTCCGGGGATGGTGCCCTCGCCGTCCATGCCGGGGGTGCCCGGGCCGTCCAGCCAGTCGGCGACCCGCTGGGCGACACCTCCGGTCATGACCCCGCCGAGCGCGCAGGCGAGCATCGCGACGGCGGGGCCGCCGAGACCGTGCAGGACGGTCCGGGCGTCGCGCGCGTGCCGGTGGAGTGCCCGGGCCGCGACGGCGAGGGCGACGACGAGTGCGCCCTGGACGACGGTGATGACCCCGAAGGTCACATCCCCGGGGAGGGTGCCGCTCGACGTCCACCCGGGCCGGGACCAGCAGGAGTACAGCAGGGACAGCGCGAACAGGGCGAGAGCCGCGCCGGGCAGCACGCTGACGGTGACGCGGTCCAGCCGGGCGTCCATCCGGCGCTCACTGCGGCCCCTGCGGAGGACGACCCGCAGCACGGCCACGAGCCCGACGGCCAGGGCGGCCTCGATCAGCCATCCGCAGACCGCGAGCGCGGTGCTGCCGGCTCCGCGGTCGTGCCGCGCCGCGGCACCGGCGACGGCCGCGGAGACGGTGAGGAAACCGGCCGCGGTGTGCGCGGCACGCAGCCGGGCGACGAGCCGGCGGCCGTACCAGAAGCCGGGCCGGCCGAGCGCGGGCCGCAGGGCCGGGCCGGCGGTGTGTCCCTCGTCGTCCCTCGGCCCGGCCTCGCCCTCCGCCACGTCCTGGCCGCTCGGCGGCCGCTGCGACTCGTACGCGCTCCAGGTGCGGTTGGACAGATACCAGAGCAGGCCCACCAGTGCTGCCGGGAGCAGGGAGGCGAGCGCGAGCCGGCGGCCGGGCTGCGACCACCAGCCGCCCTGAGCGCTCGACATGAACCCGAGCCACGAGCGGTCGGCTGCGCACGCGGCCGAGCCCGCGCACTGCCAGGCGACGAGATCGAGCGCCACCTCGCACGCCGCGGCGGTGAACAGGACGGTGAGACTGAGGGCGAGGAGCCGCACCAGGACGCCGTAGGTCCGGGTCGTCCGCCTGCGGCCCTTGGCCCGGGGGCGCATCCAGTGCGCGAGGTTGACGACCATGAACGGCAGCAGGATGAGCCACAGGGCACGGGCGCTGTTGCCCGAGGTGAGGTTGGACCAGCAGTAGGCCTCGGGGATGGGCCGGTCGACGTAGAGCTCGGGCCGGTGTTCCGCCTCCTCGTCCTCGGTGCGGCGGAAGACGGCGGCCTTCTCGTCGCCGGAGACCCTCACGGTGCGGGGGTCGCCGAGCATGTCCTGCGGGGTAGCACCGCCGACGCCGTGGACCAGCAGTTCGAGCGCGGGCCCTCCGTGCTGCGGTACCGGAGTGGCAGAGGACACTTCTGTGACTCGCTCTCTCGGTGGGAGGATCGATCCGTGCGCGACCGCGCAGGGTTCATGCCCCAGAATCCCGGATCTCAGCAGTTCACCGCACCGCTCTCACCGAATCTCCGCGAGCCCGGGGCGTGCGGGCCGTGCGAGGATGAGAAACCGTGACCTCGGACGCTTGGACGACGTGGAAGGACCGGCCCCGGCAGTGACGGACAACCAGAACCTGCTCGCGGA
This sequence comes from Streptomyces sp. NPDC096193, assembly GCF_040302905.1. NCBI lineage: Bacteria > Bacillati > Actinomycetota > Actinomycetes > Kitasatosporales > Streptomycetaceae > Streptomyces > Streptomyces sp. NPDC096193. The sequence goes on from NZ_JBEOSJ010000001.1 coordinate 380,417, forward strand.
GCAGCGGCGTGCTCTGATCCTCGACGAGGTACGCAGGCGCGGCGGGGTGCGGGTCAACGAACTCACCCGCAAGCTCAATGTCTCCGACATGACCGTGCGCCGGGACCTGGACGCCCTGGCCCGCCAGGGGGTCGTGGAGAAGGTCCACGGCGGGGCGGTGCCGGTGGTCGAGGCGAGCACCCACGAGCCGGGATTCGAGGCCAAGTCGGCGCTGGAGCTCAGCGCCAAGGAGGACATCGCCCGGGCGGCGGCGCAGATGGCGGTGCCCGGCAGCGCGATCGCGCTGTCCGGCGGGACCACGACGTACGCGCTCGCCCACCATCTGCTGGACGTGCCCGATCTGACGGTGGTGACCAACTCGGTGCGTGTGGCGGACGTGTTCCATGCCGCGCAGCGCGCGGGGGCGACCGCAGGTCCGCGGCCGGGCAGTGCGACGGTGGTCCTGACCGGGGGTGTGCGGACGCCGTCGGACTCGCTGGTGGGTCCCGTCGCCGACCAGGCGATCCGCTCGCTCCACTTCGATGTGCTGTTCCTCGGGGTGCACGGGATCTCCGTCGAGGCGGGTCTGTCCACGCCGAACCTGGCGGAGGCCGAGACGAACCGCCGCTTCGTCCAGGCCGCGCGGCGTGTGGTGGTGGTCGCCGACCACACCAAGTGGGGGACGGTGGGCCTGAGTTCGTTCGCCGCCCTTGCCGAGATCGACACGCTGGTCACGGATGCCGGGCTGTCCGGGGAGGCGCGCGAGGAGATCGCGGAGCATCTGCCGGGTCTGGTGGTGGCGGGCGGTCCGGAAACGTCCGCGCAGGACGGACAGGACGGCTGATCCCGGTGACGGCGTTCCGGCTGACGCGGGCGGTGACGCTGACCGCGGACGAGGCGTGGAAGCGGGTCACCGACTGGCGCTCCCATGCGGCGCAGGTGCCGCTCACCCGGCTGTCCTCGGTCTCCGGGGTGCCGACCGGGGAGGGCACGCTGTTCGTCGTGCGCTCGGGCGTGGGCCGGGTCGGTTTCGACGACCCGATGGAGGTCGTGCGCTGGGTCCCGCCGCGCGCGGGTGGGACGGCCCGCTGCCGACTGGAGAAGCGTGGCCGGGTGATCACCGGTTGGGCGGAGATCGAGGTGGAACCCCAGGGCGCGGGGGCGGTGGTGGTGTGGACAGAGGAGCTGCGGATCCGGCTGCTGCCGCGCGTCCTGGATCCGCTGGTCGTCCGCGTGGGGCGGGTGGTCTTCGGCCGGGCGCTGGACGGGCTGTTGCGGGGACGCGGGCGCTGAGCGGGGGCCGGGCCCAGGAACGAGTGCCGGGTTCAGGAACGAGTGGCGGGTGGGCTGTTGCGCGGTCACGGCCACTGGACGACTGCCCGCCGGGACCGGCCGGCATCGCGAACGCATCGGCGCGGACGCCTCGCACAGACCTCGGTCAGGGCATCTCGAACACACCCGATCCAGGAGCCCGGAACAGGCCCGGAACAGGGCCCGGGCCAGGCCCGGAAGAGGCCCGCGCATGCCGTCGCGACCCACCGCCCGCGTCCGGAGCCGTGACGGCCGGCGCCGCCGGCCCGACGATGGCCGTGCCCGCGCCCCGGGGTGCTCAGGTGAAGCTGTCGGGCCGCATGCGGGGCGGGGAGGGCCTCTCCGCGCTCGGAGGCCGATGCCGACCGCTCTGCGGGGGCGGACAATTGACAGAATGTCAGTTACGGTGTGGGGCCCCGCTCCCTGCACCGGAGGTACGGTCCATGCCCCGCCGACTCCAGCCCGTGGACATCGACTTCGCCGCGTCCGCCCCCGTGCGCCTGGTCTTCACCGGCGAGGTCTGCGCCTCCCCGGAGGCGGTGTACCGGGCGCTCGCCGAGGACGTGACGGACTGGCCGGCCTGGTTCGACGCGGTGTCCTCGGTGGTCCCGACCCGCGACGGCGCGGGCCGGGACGTCCGGCTCAAGGGCGGCGTCTTCTTCGGCGAGACGGTCATGGCGACGGATCCCCATGAGCGTTACGCGTACCGGGTGGACACCACCAACGCGCCGGGCCTGCGAGCCCTGTTGGAGGAATGGGTGATCACGCCGACAGCACAGGGCAGCCGCGTGCGGTGGACCTTCGCGGTGGACGCTCCGGCGCCGGTGCGTGTCCTGGTGCGGCTGGGCCGAGCGGGCCTCGGCACGTCCTTCCGGCGTGCGATACGCCGGCTGGACCGCAGGCTCGCCCGGTCCGCCACGTCCTGATACGCACGCGCGAGCGGCGTCAGTCGGGCCAGACGCCGGTCGACAGGAAGTGCTCCAGGGTGACGGTGTACGGAGCGATGTCCAGCCCCTGTCCGGCCAGCCACGCGTCGGAGTAGTACTTGTCCAGATAGCGGTCGCCCGGGTCGCAGAGCAGTGTGACGACACTCCCCCGCTGTCCGTCCGCCACCATCTCGGCGATGATCCTCAGCGCGCTCCACAGACCGGTGCCGGTGGAACCGCCCGCCTTGCGTCCGATGGCCGCGTCCAGTGCCCGTACGGCCGCGATGCTGGCGGCGTCCGGCACCTTCATCATCCGGTCGATCGCTCCGGGCACGAAGCTCGGCTCCATGCGCGGACGGCCGATGCCCTCGATGCGGGAGCCACAGTCGGTGCTGGCCTGCGGGTCGCTTTGGGTCCACCCCTCGAAGAAGCAGGAGTTCTCCGGATCGGGCACACAGATGCGGGTGTCGTACTGCATGTAGTGCACGTAGCGGGCCACGGTCGCGGATGTGCCGCCCGTGCCGGCCGTGGCGACGATCCACGTGGGGCAGGGATACCGCTCCAGCCGCAGCTGCTGGTAGATCGACTCGGCGATGTTGTTGTTGCCGCGCCAGTCGGTGGCCCGCTCGGCGTAGGTGAACTGGTCCATGTAGTGGCCGCCGGTCCGCTCGGCGAGTGCTGCGGACTCCTCGTACATCCTGCGGGAGTCGTCCACGAAGTGGCACCGGCCGCCGTGGAATTCGATCAGCCGGATCTTCTCGGTACTGGTGGTGCGTGGCATCACCGCCACGAAGGGGACGCCGATCAGTTTGGCGAAGTACGCCTCGGAGACTGCCGTGGAGCCGCTGGACGCCTCGATGACGGGCTTGCCGGGCCGGATCCAGCCATTGCAGAGGCCGTAGAGGAAGAGGGAACGGGCCAGCCGGTGCTTGAGGCTGCCGGTGGGGTGGGTGGACTCGTCCTTGAGGTAGAGGTCGATGCCCCACTGCTCGGGCAACGGAAATCTGAGCAGGTGCGTGTCCGCCGAACGGTTCGCGTCCGCCTGGACCTTGCGGACCGCCTCCTTCAACCAGGCCCGGTACTGCGGGTCGCTTCGGTCGACGTCGGCGGTCGCCGTCGCCCCGTCCGTCACACGCTTCTCTTCCGTGCTCATGAGCGTCGTCCCTCGCCTTGGCCAGTACTGCATCCCTCCTGCCACAGTAAGCCCCTCACCTGCGCAAACGTTCACTTTGGGCATCCATAGGGGTCCCTTGTGGGTCGGGACGTGCGCTCCCCGCGGACACGTACTGGTGCACACGGCCGGAGTTGTGCAGACTGCCAGGAGATGACCTGACGAAGGGGGCGGTGGGCCGATGGCGATGGCGGAGCCCGAGTTCCGGGCCACGGGCGTACGGATCGAACGATGGCCCCGCTCACTCACCAGGGCCGGACAGGTATTGATCAAGGACGGCAAGGTGGCCTTGCTGACGAGTTACGGCCGGGTGATCGACAGCGCCCCCGTCCGCGCGGTCAGCGCGGGCCGGCCCTGGTTCGCCGACGAGGCGAGCACGGCGGTCACGGTGAACGGCAAGCGGTACCGGCTGACGATGGGTCAGCGCAATCACCGGCCCGAAGCCCGGGCGCTGGCCGGGCGCTTCCTGGACGCGGTGCGCCGCGCGGGCAGCCGCAGGGACTGAGATTCCCCACCCGGGCGCTGTCGGCTTGCGGGACCGTCGTCATTGGTTCACGCTGGTCTCACGTCACTCAGGGTGCACCGGCGGTAACGCTGTGATCCAGCCCGCCGGACAAATCAGCAGCCAGCCAACTGCTGGATCCGATCCTCCGTTCTCTTCCGGACCTCATTCGGGGAGTCGCAGCCGTGATCAGCCAGCCAAGCAGGCACTGCACGGTGGAGCTCCAAGCCCTGCCGTCGCGGATCGGACAGGTCCGCAGAATCATTTCGGCGCAACTGCGCTACTGGCATCTCGATCCTCTGATCGACCAGGCGGCGCTCGGCGTCACTGAACTGCTGACCAACGTCCACCGGCACGCCGAGCCGGACAAGATGTGCACCGTGGACATCGAGCTGCTGCTCGACCGCCTCACGGTGTCCGTACAGGACAACGACCCGCGCCTGCCGACCGTGCGGGACAGCGATGCCCTCGACACGTCGGGGCGCGGCCTCGGACTGATAGCCGCCGTCAGCGACTGCTGGGGTGTGCATCCCCGGGGCGACCTGGGCAAGTCCGTCTGGTTCACGCTCTCGGCCCCGTCGGCGGCCGTAGCGCTGCCCGTCCGTCCGATCGTGCACGGGGCCACCACGGAGGGGCCGTTCGCAGCGGCTCCGCCGGTCGTGCCCGAGCACACCGCGGTGCCGTCGACGGTGTCCAGCTGACCGGCCCCTGCCGGTGCCGCGGCAGCCCCGCTCCCGGGCGGGCCACCGAACCCGTCGGGAACCGGCGGATTCGGAGGCGGCGATGTCCGGTGCTACTCCGTCGCGATGGCCCGCAGCACGTCCAGGCGCGCGGCGCGGCGCGCGGGCCGCCGGCCCGCGACCGCTCCGGCGATCAGGCCGACGAGCGCCACCACCAGGAGCTGGACGGGCGGCACCGCGAAGGCGAAGGACGTGTCGCCGGTGCCTTCGGACGCCTTGACCAGCACCCAGCCGAGCAGTCCGCCGAGCGCGAGTCCGCCGGCCGTGCCGAACCCGGCGACCAGCACGGACTCGTAGCGCACCATGGCACGCAGCTGGTTCCTCGTCTGGCCCACGGCCCGCAACAGGCCCAGTTCCCTGGTGCGTTCGTGGATCGCGAGGGTGAGTGTGTTGGTGATGCCCAGCAGGGCAATCAGCACGGCGAGGGCGAGCAGGGCGTAGACCAGCGTGAGCATCATGTCGATGGCGCCCGCCGCGGACTGCGCGTACTCCTCGCGGGTCTGCACCTCGGGGTTTCCGTAGGCGGACGCGGTCTTCTCCACGGCCGCCGTGCCGTCGGCGGCCGGCACACCGTCCTTGAAGCCGACGGCGATCAGCGTGTCGGAGTCCTGGCCGCGGTGCGGGGCCCATGCGTCGCGGGTGATGACGTAGTCGCCCGCGAGTTCCGCCTGTTCGTACACGGCGCGCACGGTGAAGGTCTGTGCCGTGCCGTCCGTGAAGGTGAGTTCGGCCGTCGAGCCCGGCTTCCAGCCCCGCTTCCCGGCCTCGGTCGCCGCCACGGCCATGCCGTCGGTGCCGAGCCCGTCGAGCGAGCCCCGGACCGTGCCGAGATCGAACACCCTGGTGAGGGCGACCGGGTCGGTGACCGTCAGCTGCCGGCCCGCGCCGTCGACCTCGGCGACGCCCTGGCCGAGACCCACGGCGGTCTCGACCTCGGGCTGCGTCGCGATGGCCGGGGCGAGTTCCGGGCTGAGCCCACTGCCGCCCGCGCCGAACGAGGGTGTGCTGAGAGCGACATCGCCCGCGAAGGAGCGGGAGACCGTCTGGTCCATGGTGGCCTTCAGCGACGCGCCGAAGACGGTGAAGAGCGAGACGACCGCGACGCCGATCATCAGGGCGGTGGCGGTCGCCGCCGTGCGCCCCGGGTTGCGCAGGGCATTGCGGTTGGCCAGCCTGCCCGAGACGCCGCGCAGACGGTCGAGCGGTCCGCCCAGGATCCGTACGGCATACGAGGACGCGACCGGGCCGAGTACCACGAAGGCGGCGAGGGCGAGGATCGCGCCGGTGGCGGCCAACCAGATGGAGGGGGTGATGAGGACGCCGACGAGGATGACGGTGAGAGCGGCGAGTGCCACGGCGCCGCCGGTGAAGGCACGCTTCACCGAGGCGGCCGACTGGCCGACTGCCGTCTCGCGCAGCGCTGTCAGCGGCGCCGTGCGTCCGGCGCGCACGGCCGGCGTCAGCGCCGAGCCGAGGCAGACGAGCACCCCGACGGCGAGCGGCAGCAGCAGCGAGAGAGCGCTGATCACGAGGCCGCCTTCGGGGAAGGGGAACCCGATGAGCGGGAACAGAGCCCGCAGCCCGGCCGCGATGCCGATACCGCCGAGCAGCCCTGCACCGGAGGCGACGGCCGCGACGACGGCGGCCTCGGCGAGGGTCGAGCCGACGACCTGGCGGCGGGAGGCTCCGAGGGCGCGCAGCAGCGCGTTCTCGCGGGTGCGCTGGGCGATGACGATGGCGAAGGTGTTGTGGATCGAGAAGGTGGCGACCAGCAGGACGATGCCGGAGAAGACCAGGAGCAAGGTGGTGAACAGGCTCAGGAACTGACCGGAGATCATGTCCTGGTTCTCCTCGGTCGACGCCTGTCCGGTGATGGCCTCGACGCCCGCGGGGAGTACGGGCCCGAGCGCGTCGACGAGTTCCTGCTGACCGGTGCCGGGGCCGGCCCGCACTTGGATGGACGCCGCCTCACCGGGCTTCGGGGTGAGGTACTTCTCGGCGTCGGCGCGGGTCATACCGGTGAAGGTCACCTGCCCCATCCCGTCCTCGCCGCCGAAGGTGGCCAGTCCCACGACGGTGACGTGCACCGGGTCGGGGGTGCGCAGGACGGTGCGGTCGCCGATCTCCAGCCCGCCTGTCCGGGCTGCGCCGCGATTGACGACGACTTCGCCGGTACGGGCGGGGGCGCGGCCCTCGGCGAGCCGGTAGGGATTGAGTTCGGTGTCGGCGATCCAGTTGCCGGCGACCGTGGGAGGTCCCTGTCCGCCGATCGGCTTGCCGTCGGCTCCCACGAGCTGTCCCGCGCCCTGGATGCCGGGCTCCGCGGCGGCGACGCCCGGAATCCCCTCGATACGGGCGGTGAGGTCGGTGGACACGTTCTGCCGGGTCCCCTGGGCGTCACCGGGGACGGTGACGACGTTGGAACTGCGGACGACGGCGTCGGTGCCTCCGTTGGCACTGGCGAACATCGTGTCGAAGCTGCCGCGCAGCGTGTCGCCCATGACGAGGGTGCCGGTGAGGAAGGCAACGCCGAGCAGTACGGCGGTGAACGTGCCCGCGAAGCGTCGCTTGTGGGCCCGCAGCGAGCTGAGGCCGAGGTGCAGGGATGCGCGGCCACTGCTCATGCCGTCGCCTCCCCGGAGGTGTTGCGGTCGCGAATGTCGAACGCCTTCAGACGGTCCAGGACGCGCTCGGCGGTCGGGGCCTCCATCCGGTCGACGAGCCGTCCGTCGGCGAGGAAGACGACCTCGTCGGCGTGGGCGGCGGCGACGGGGTCGTGGGTGACCATCACCACCGTCCGCGCGGTCCGGCGCACCGCACGGCCGAGCAGGCGCAGTACCTCTTCGCCCGACCGGGAGTCGAGGTTGCCGGTGGGCTCGTCGGCGAAGACGACCTCGGGCCGGCCGGCGAAGGCGCGTGCCACGGCGACCCTTTGCTGCTGGCCGCCGGAGAGCTCGGCGGGCCGGTGCCCGAGGCGGTCGCGCAGCCCCACGGTGTCGATGAGCGCGTCGAGCCATTCCTGGTCCGGCCCCTCGCCGGCGAGGTCCATGGGGAGCGTGATGTTCTCGGTGACGGTGAGCGTGGGGATGAGGTTGAACGCCTGGAAGACGAAACCGATGCGCTCGCGGCGCAGCAGGGTGAGCCTGCGGTCGTCGAGTGTGCCGAGGTCGGTGTCGCCGATGAGGGCCGAGCCCGAGGTGAGGGTGTCGAGCCCGGCCGCGCAGTGCATCAGCGTGGACTTGCCGGAGCCCGAGGGGCCCATGATCGCGGTGAACCGGCCGGCCGGGAAGTCGACGCTCACGCCGTCCAGGGCCCTCACTTCGGTGTCGCCCCTGCCGTAGACCTTCACGGCGTCGACGACGCGCGCCGCGGCCCGCGTACGGGTCGCGGTCACGGTCATGGTCGGGGTGTTCACACCGCACCGTCCCTGCCGACGCGGCCGAACTGCTCGTCGAGCACGGACAGCCGGCGCCAGTACTCGTCCTCGTCGATCTCGCCGGCCGCGAACCGGCGGCCGAGCAGGGCGATCGGCGAGTTCTCGCCGTGGGCGGAGCGGTGGTTCCAGGGGCCGGGGCCGCGGCGTCCGCGCCACAATCCGGTGCGGCGCGCCAGGGTGACGATGCCGACGACGACGGCCGCCCAGAACAGCGGGAAGAAGAGAATCCACGGGCCGGGCCCGCCTGCGTGCGCCAGGGTGTTCATCTCGGTCAACTCCTCGGTGGCGATGGTGGTGCGTGATTCCTTGTCGCTACCGAGGCTCCCGCCGCAGGAGGCCGACGTCGTCGTACGGCCAGCGGTAGTGCGCGTACCACCCGCGGAGTACGCAGGGCGTTCCCGACTGCTCCCCGCACCCGCAGAGGATGAGGGCCGCCGTGTCCGTACGGTTGTGGGCCGAGGTGATGAACCGCACGGGGCCGGGGTCATGGGCCGCACGGGGGCCGGGGGTGATGGGCCGCGGCCGCCGTGTCCGTACGGCCGTGGTTCAGGGCCGAGGCACCCGGTGGCGCGGTGACGGGCCGCACCCGGCCCGGGGCCTGGTCACTCCTCGTCCTCCTCCGCCATCCGGCGGTGGACGCGGTGCTCGTGCACGATGCGCCCGACGATCGCGCCGCCGTAGACCACCACGCCGACACCGACGAGCCAGGACTGGATGACGAGCACGGTCCCGATCGGACCGTAGACAACGGTGTTCGACGCGATCAGCGGGGAGAAGACGAGCTGCGAGAAGATCCGCAGCCCGAGCAGGCCGATGGCCGTGGCCGCCGCTCCGGGGAACAGCGCGCTCCAGCGGACCCGGCCGCCGAGGAGGACTTGCTGCGCGATCCAGAAGAAGGCACAGGTGCCGATGAGATCCGCGAGTACACCAATCACGGTACCGAGGCCGGAGTGGAACGGGCTGGGCGTGTTGACGAAGGCCAGCAGGAAGACGATCAGCAGGGCGAGAAAGACGACATGCCGCCACATGGTGTGCCAGCGGGCCGTCGGCAGGTCCCACACCTTCTCGTAGCCGGTCTGCACCACGGAGCCGAAGGTCAGACCGAAGACAACGAGCGCCGCGAGACCGAAGGCGGTCGTGCGTTGCAGCGCGGCACCCGGCACGCCGAACAACCGCCCGACCTCGTCCTCGGAGGCCGGGGAGACGCCGAGCGCCTGTCCCAGCCAGCGCGCGAAGCCCTGGCCGCTCGCCGGATCGGCCGCCGCGACCACGATCAGCAACGGCACGAGGGTGAGGAAGCCGAGGGCAGCGAATCCCATGGCCCGGTGCATCAGCTCCAGCTCGCGACCGCGCGACCACGCGAGGCCGGCCCATGAGGCCATGAACCTGTCGCGCAGGTGCTGGAACCGGTGCGCAGGGGGCTGTGCACCGGAGGGCTGGTTGGTCATAGGTCGTCGGCTACCCGCTCATATGTCACGAAGCGTCCATCATGCCCCCGGACGAGTGCCGGCGCATGCCCCGGAGACGTGCCCGCCGATGCCCCCGGACGAGTGCGCGTGCCTCCCGTCCTGCCTGGATCAGAGCAGTGCGCCCAGCGGGTCGTCCAGGACCGGCTGCCACGCCAGTTCGGCCGCCCCGACCAGGCTGTTGTGGTCGAGCGTGCAGGGGAGGATCGGCACACCGCCGCTGCGCCCCCACAGACTGCGGTCGGCGACGACGGCCCGCAACCGCTCGGGGTCCGCCCCCAGCAGCTCGCGGTGCAGCCCGCCGAGGATGATGCGGTCGGGGTTGAGGATGTTGACGAGCCCGGCGAGCCCGAGGCCCAGACGGTCGATCAGTTCCTCGCAGGCGGCTCGTACACCGGGATCGGCGTACTCCGTGCGCAGTAGTTCTCTCGACTGCTCCAACAGGGAGACCTCGGGGCCGGGGTCGCGGCCCGCGGCGGTGAGGAACGCCAGGGGGTCGGCCTCGACGTCGAGGCAGCCGCGGCTTCCGCAGTGACAGGCGCGGCCCTCGGGGTTGACCGTCAGATGGCCGACCTCCAGCGCGAGGCCCGCGCTGCCGGTGTGGAGCCGTCCGTCGAGGACGAGCGCGCCTCCGACGCCGCGGTGGCCGGTGGCGACGCAGAGCAGGTGCTGCGCGCCGCGGCCCGCACCGTGCCGGTGCTCGGCGAGGGCGGCGAGGTTGACGTCGTTGCCGGTGAAGGCCGGTCCCGCGATGCCCGCTGCCCGTACCCGCTCGGCGAAGATGTCGCGTACCGGAGCGCCCGCGGGCCATGCGAGGTGGAGCGGGTTGAGGGCGGTGCCCTCGGGTTCGGCGACGGCGGACGGTACGGCGAGGCCCGCGCCCACGCACCGCCGGCCGCTCTCGTGCAGCAGCGCGGCGCCCGCGGCGACGACCTCGCCGAGCACCTGGGCCGGGTCGGCGGAGACGGTGACGCAGCCGGGCGCGGTGGCGACGGTCCGGCCGCCGAGTGCCACAAGCGCCGCGCGGAAACCGTCGGCGTGCACCTGGGCGGCGAGGACGACCGGGCCCGTGTCGTCGACGGAGAGCCGGTGGGAGGGGCGGCCCTGCGATCCGGCGGCCGCGCCAGGGCGGGAGTCCACCCTGATCAGGCCCAGCGCCTCCAGCTCTGCGGCTACCGCTCCGGCGGTGGCACGGGTGACCCCGAGTTCGGCGGTGAGCACCGCGCGGGTGGGCGCGCGTCCGGTGTGGACCAGTTCCAGCGCGGGGCCGAGCGCGCCGCGGCCCCTCTCCAGCCTCGATCTGGTGCTCGTCGCCTTGCCGTTCATGGTGGCGAGTCTCCCATGATCCAGCCGTTGCGCAGCGGCCTTGTCCGGATCGGGCCCCACCCCTATGCTGAGTTTGTGCCGCACCTAAACAAACTACGGACGGCCGCACCGGGGGCCCCGAGCGGAAACACCGCTCCACTCCCCCTGTCCCGCCTCCGCACCGCCCTCACCCTGTTCTTCGCCCTGGACGGCTTCCTCTTCGCCGGCTGGGTGGTCCGCATCCCCGCGATCAAGCAGCAGACCGGAGCATCCGCGAGCGACCTCGGACTCGCGCTGCTCGGCGTCTCGGCCGGCGCGGTCGTGACGATGACCCTCACCGGCCGGCTGTGCCGCCGCTTCGGCAGCCATCCGGTCACCGTCGCCAGTGCTGTACTGATGTCACTCAGCATCGCGCTCCCCGCGCTGACCCACTCGACGCTCGCCCTCGGTCTCGTCCTGCTCGTCTTCGGCGCCGCGTACGGCGGGATCAACGTCGCGATGAACAGCGCCGCGGTCGACCTGGTCGCCGCGCTCCGGCGGCCGGTGATGCCGAGCTTCCACGCGGCGTTCAGCCTCGGCGGCATGGTCGGTGCGGGACTGGGAGCCCTGGTGGCCGGCGGCCTGTCCCCCACCGTGCATCTGCTGCTCCTCGCCGTCATCGGCCTGCTGGTCACGGCCGTCGTCGGCCGGGTGCTGCTCGGGCAGGCGGCTCCGGTCACCGAACGTGCCCGGCGGGACCCGGCGCCGCACCGGCTCACGGGCCGCACCCGCAGGCTCGTCGCGGTATTCGGCGTGATCGCGCTGTGCACGGCGTACGGCGAGGGTGCGATGGCCGACTGGGGTGCGCTCCACCTGGAGCAGGACCTGGACGCCCACCCGGGCGTGGCCGCCATCGGATACTCCCTCTTCGCCCTCGCGATGACGGTCGGCCGCCTCACCGGCACGACGTTGCTGGAGCGGCTCGGACAAACCCGGACACTGGTCGCGGGCGGCACGACGGCGGCGGCCGGCATGCTGTTGGGCTCGCTCGCCCCGACCGTGTGGCTCGCGCTGCTCGGCTTCGGGGTGGCGGGCCTCGGTCTGGCCAACATCTTCCCGGTGGCCGTGGCCAGGGCGGGCGCACTCGCCGGACCCGGCGGGGTCGCCACCGCGTCCACGCTCGGGTACGGCGGCATGCTGCTGGGACCGCCCGCGATCGGGTTCCTCGCCGACTGGTTCTCGCTGCCCGTCGCGCTCACCACGGTCGCGGCACTGGCCGCGGGTGCAGCGCTGATCGGCTGGGCGGCCCGGAACGCGACCGCGCCGCAGGACGCCTGACCGCTCGTCGGCGCACCCCGCCGACGGCCCGCCCGGTGGGGGCGCACGAGGGGGCGCACTCACGCCGGTCGCCTGACGCGACAGCCCCACCGGGCATCAGCCGAGTGGCACAATCTGCGGCATGGAAACCGCCGAGCTGATCACATCACTCGTACGGGAGGGCCAGTTGCTGGCCGCCGCGGCCACCCGGACGGACCCGGCGACGCCGGTGCCCACGTGTCCGGGCTGGCAGATGCGTGACCTGCTGCGCCACATCGGCATGGTGCACCGCTGGGCCACCGCGTTCGTGGCGGAAGGCCATGAGGAGTTCCGTGCCGCCGTACCCGAGAACGATCTCGACGGCAACGAACTGATCGAGTGGTTCCGCGAGGGCCACGGCCTCCTCGTGGGGGCGCTGACCGAGTCACCGGCCGACGTGCGGTGCTGGACGTTTCTTCCGGCCCCTTCCCCGCTCGCGTTCTGGGCCCGGCGGCAGGCGCACGAGACGGCGATCCATCGCGCCGACGCCGAGTCGGCGCTGAGCGGCGAGCCCGGCCCCGTGCCGGCCGACTTCGCCGTCGACGGCATCGCCGAACTGCTCACCGGCTTCCACGGCCGCACCAGGAGCCGGCTGCGCTCCGAGGCGCCCCGCGCCCTGCGCGTACGGCCGCTCGACACGGACGACGTGTGGACCATGTGGATCTCGACGGACGCGCCGCGTACGGAACCGATCGCGGAAGTGGCCGCGGACTGCGAGCTCATCGGCACCGCCGAGCAGCTCTACTTGACGCTGTGGAACCGTCTGCCCCTGAGCACCGTGACGGTCACGGGCGACACGGGACTCGCCAGGGAGTGGCAGGAGAAATCGGCCGTCACCTGGTCGTAGCGCAGTCCCGGCGGCGGGGCGGGCCCAGGCGGACGGCAGCCGGGGCAGGCGGGGCGGGCCCAGGCGGACGGCAGCCGGGGCAGGCGCCGCCAGGGTCAGGCATGCGTCCGCTTCGGGCAGGCGACGCCCGTTCAGACAGGAGCGCCCGGTCTCCGACTGTGACGCCGTTTCAGGCCGTGGCGCGCGGCAGCATGCGGGAGAGCACGGCGCGCTGGAGCGGCTGGACCTCGCCATGGCGCGCCCGCCCCGCATCGGTCAGCGCGACCCGCACACCCCGGCGGTCCTCGCTGCACATACAGCGGGTGACCAGCCCGTCCTTCTCCAGGCGGGCCACCAGACGTGACAGCGCGCTCTGGCTGAGATGAACGCGTGACGCGAGCTCCTGCACCCGGAACGAACAGTCGCCGTCGGCGGCCGACTCCTCGGCCAGTACGTCGAGCACCTCGAAGTCACTTGCGCCGAGCCCGTGTCGATGGAGCTCGCGGTCGAGCTCGCACATCGTCCGGGCGTGCAGCGCCAGCACATCGCGCCACTCGTCGACGAGTGCGCGCTCGGACTTGTTCGCTGCCATGCGCGCACGCTAGCAGAAAAACGCACTTTGTTGCATCGGAATTAAATGCACTGGCATTGAATGCATGCGCATGTACTGTGCTGCGCATGATCTCTCCGCCCAACGTCCCCTTGGCGCAGGAGCGCTGGAGCCCGCGGCTGCGGAGCACGCTGCTCGTGTTCTGCACCGTGGTGACCGCGGTGATCACCGGCGGGTCTCCCCAGCAGGTGCTGGACAGCTTCCGCCCGGGCCTCGCGGTGGTCACCGTCGTCGCGGCGGCCGGGCTGCTCATCACGCTGAGCGGGCTGCGCACCCGACGCCCCGGCGGCGGCGTACTGGTCGCCACGTCGGTGCCCCGGACCGAGCCCGAGGGGGTGGCGGTCGGCGACTGACCGGCACCCCGCTCGCAGGGAGCGTCCGGCGAGGACCGGCGGAGGCTCCCGGGCGGCGGCGACCGACGCCGCCCTTCCCACGGGGGAGACGGTGGCGGTGGGCTCCTTGCCCGCCGACCACCGCCCTGTGACACTTCGGAACATGGAGCCGGAGGGGGCAGGCGTGCCGGACAAGAGACGGCGGAGCCAGGCCGAGCGTGACGCGATCACTGTCGAGATCGGCTATGCGCTGCTGAGTGCGGTACTCGTCGCCGCGGTGGTCTTCGGCGTGATCGCCGGACCCAAGGCCATGTTCACGATGCCGTACGCCGTCGAACGCGGACTGCTCCTCGCCGGTGCCGCCGCTGCCGCCGTCGCCTTCGTCCTGCGGCTGGTGACCGTGCTGTGGCGGTTCTCGACCGCGTCGTCTCAGCCCAGCCAGCCGGGCCGCACCAACCCCGACTCATAGGCCAGTACGACGAGTTGGGCCCGGTCCCGGGCCCCCAGCTTCACCATCGTGCGGCTGACGTGCGTCTTGGCCGTCAGCGGGCTGACGACCAGCCTGCGCGCGATCTCCTCGTTCGACAGACCGATGCCGACCAGGGCCATCACCTCGCGTTCGCGCTCGGTGAGTTCACCGAAGCCCTCCGCGTCCTTCGGTTCCTTGGAACGGGCCGCGAACTCCGCGATCAGCCGCCGCGTCACCCCGGGCGACAACAGGGCGTCGCCGTCCACCACCGCCCGTACCGCGCGCAGCAGTTCCTCCGGTTCCGTGTCCTTCACCAGAAAGCCCGAGGCGCCGGCGCGGATCGCGTCGAAGACGTACTCGTCGAGCTCGAAGGTGGTCAGCATGACGACCTTCACGTCGCGGAACCGCTCGTCGCCGGTGATCCTGCGGGTGGCCGCGAGCCCGTCGAGCAGGGGCATCCGGATGTCCATGAGCACGACGTCCGGGGCCAGTTCGCGTACCAGCCGCACCGCCTCCTCGCCGTCGGCGGCCTCGGCGGCCACCTCGATGTCCTGCTGGGCGTCCAGCAGGGCCCTGAACCCGGCTCGGACCAGCAGCTGGTCATCGGCGAGCAGTACGCGGATCACATCGTCTCCTTCGGCTGCACGGGAAGGTCGGCCTGCACGCGGAAACCGCCGTCGGCGCGCGGACCCGCCTCGATCGTGCCACCCAGCGCGGCGGCCCGCTCCCGCATTCCGGCCAGCCCGTTGCCGCTCCCGCCGGCCTCGGAGCCGGTTGCCGGTCCGTCATCGTCGACGCGGAGGTCGAGGCGTCCGGGCGCGTACGCGATCCGCACCCGCGCGGCGCGGGAACCGGAGTGCCGCACCACATTGGTGAGGGCTTCCTGCACGATCCGGAAGGCGGCGAGATCGGTGCCGGGTGACAGCGGGATCGGCGTCCCTTCTCTCTCGATCTGCACCGTGAGGCCGGCGCTCGCGGCCTGGTCGACGAGTTCGGGCAGCCGGTCGAGTCCCGGAGCGGGTGCGCGGGGGGCGTCTCCGGGCGTTCGCAGCGTGTCCAGGACCTGACGGACCTCGCCCAGCGCCTCCTTGCTCGCGGCCTTGATGGTGGTGAGCGCGGTACGTGCCTGCTCGGGGTCGGAGTCGAGGAGCGCGAGACCTACGCCCGCCTGGACGTTGATGACCGAGATCGAGTGCGCGAGCACGTCGTGCAGTTCGCGGGCGATGCGCAGCCGTTCCTCGTCCGCGCGGCGCTTCTCGGCTGCCGCCCGCTCTACGCGCTCACGTGCCCAGACCTCGCGCCGGACGCGGACGAGCTCCGAGGCGGCGAGGATCGCCACCACCCAGGCGGCGATCACCACTTCCTGCCCCCATGGCGCCGCGTCGTCCTTGCCGGGCGGCAGATACCGGTAGAGCCAGTGCGCGACGAGCAGATGCCCGGCCCATAGGCCGCCGACGGCCCACCAGGCCGCACGCCGGTGGCCGGAGGTCACCGCGGCGAAGGCACCGACCGCGACGGAGATGAAGACCGGTCCGTATGGGTAGCCCGCGGCGAAGTAGACGAGGGTGACGGCGCAGACGCCGAAGACGGAGACGACGGGCCACCGGTTGCGGAGCAGCAGGAAGGCGGGGCCCGCGAGCAGGAGTACACGTGCGAGGACGTCGAGGCTCACGCGGTCCGGCTGGCCCGTCGCGGCGTAGCGCGAGCCGACGAACACGAAGACGGCGAGGACCAGGGTCGACGGCCAGGGAATCACCTGGGCGTTGCGCCGCGCCTCCCAGATGCGCAAGGGCGGTGGCGGTTCTCCCCCCGGACGCCGCACCCAGGGGGGACCGCCGCCCCGGGCACGCGTGTGCTGCTCATCCATACCGGCCACGCTAGACGCGCACCGGGCCCCGGAGCGTCAGCCGGGCGTGGTGATCAGGAGTACTCCCTGCGGAGTACGGGAGGCGGGCGCGCGGCACGGGAGGCGGGCGCGCGGCACGGGAGGCACGAGTCGTACGTGGCGGGGCGCCGGGCGCGCGCAGCGCCCGCCGCCCGGGCCCGACCGCGTCGGGCCCCGGTCCCGGCGACCCGACCGTGTCAGGTCCCGGTCCCGGCGACCCGACCGTGTCAGGTCCCGGCGGCCCGCCGGCTCCGCAGTCCGACCTCGTGCGCGAGGCGGGCCGCCGTGTGGGCGAAGAAGGCGTCGCGTTCCTCGACGACCCGGTTGAACTGGCCGAAGAGTTCGAAGGAAATGAGCCCGAACAGCTGGGACCATGAGGCGACGAGGGCCACGACGACGGACGGCGGCAGATCCGGGGCGATGTCGGCGGCGAGCCGGTCGCCCTCGGGGCGCAGCGCCTCCTCCAGCGGCGGGAGCGCCAGACCGTCCGCGCGGTGGGCGTCGCGGGCGACCGAGATCAGGGCGAGCCCGACGCGGGACGCGGGTCCGACGGTGTCCATGGGCGCGCTGTAACCCGGCACCGGGGAGCCGTAGATCAGGGCGTACTCATGGGGATGGTCGAGCGCCCATGTACGGACGGCGGAGCAGACCGCGGTCCAGCGGGCGACGTCGTCGTCCGGACCGGCGCCGGGGGCGGGGGCGCCGGCGAGGGCCTCCTCGGCGGCGGCACCGACCGCGTCGTAGGCGTCCACGATCAGGGCGGTCAGGAGATCGTCGCGGCTCGGGAAGTACCGGTAGAGGGCGGAGGAAACCATGCCCAGTTCACGGGCGACGGCGCGCAGCGACAACTTCGCGGCGCCCTCGGCTGCCAGCTGCTTGCGGGCCTCGTCCTTGATGGCGGCGGTCACTTCGATACGGGCTCGTTCCCTGGCCCCACGGATCGCGGTCATGGTGGATAGTCTCGCACGTTTCAGAGCACCGCACTATTCCGAGAGCGCTGATCCGAAAGGCGACGTGTCGCCACTTTCGAGAGCACCGCTCTTGCTGTGGAGCTCACGATGGGTGCACACTGCTCTTAAGCGAGAGCAGCGCTCTCGAATCCGAGCACCACACACCACTCCCACCGAGGACCGTCATGTCGCAGACGCACTATCTCAAGCCCGGCCGCCTCGACAACATCATCAACGGCTCGATCGCCTGGCTCGCCCGCCGAGGCATCAGCCTGATGGGCACCGCCGAACTCTCCGTCCGCGGCCGTACCAGCGGTGAGTGGAGAAGCATCCCGGTCAACCCCCTCCCCTATGAGGGCGGGCCCTATCTGATCTCCGCCCGCGGCCACTCGCAGTGGGTCCGCAATCTGCGGGCCGCAGGTGGCGGACGGTTGCAGCTCGGCCGCAAGACCCAGCACTTCACCGCCGTCGAGCTGGCCGACGAGGAGAAGCCCACCCTGCTCCGCACCTACCTCGAGCGCTGGGGCTGGGAGGTCGGACGCTTCTTCGGCGACGTGAACGCCAAGTCCACGGACGAGGAACTGCTTGCCGCCGCCCACAAGCACCCGGTCTTCCGGATCACCGTGACCGACTGAGCCGGTGCTCGGGCGCCCTCGGAATGGGTACAAGGGCGCCGTCGGAACGGGGTGCTCGGGCGCACCACCGTCACCCGCACCGCTCGAAGATCACCGTCCGAACCCGGTCGCGGCGCCGACAGGACCAGCCCGCCGCGCCGTCGCAACAACCCGGTCGCGGCACCGACAGGACCGACCCCCGACGCCGCCAGGCCCCAGCCCCGGCGCCCCCCGTGCTCAGAACCCACCCGCCGCACCGCCAGAACACACCCCCCGGAGCCGTCAGCCCCCTCGACGGTCCAGTGCCTCCAGCGCCCGCCGGGCCATCCCGTTCGTCCGGACGATGCCGGCCAGCGTCGTCGAACCGCGGGTGATGTCCGCGAACGCCTTCCACGCCGGACGGAAACCGCTGATCGCCGCGTGCAGCAGCCCGGGACGGCGCTCGAAGATCTTCAGCATCAGCCGTCCGACGCCCATCTCGACACCGAGACCGGCCTTGATCGCGAAGGCGTAGTTCAGCGCCTGCCGACGGGCGTCCACGGCGTCGTGGGCCTCCGAGATCCGTACCGCCCACTCCCCCGCGAGCCGTCCCGAGCGCAGCGCGAAGGAGATCCCCTCGCGGGTCCACGGCTCCAGCAGCCCCGCCGCGTCGCCGCACACCAGCACCCGCCCCCGGGACAGCGGCGAGTCGTCGCTGCGGCACCGGGTCAGGTGTCCCGAGGAAATGGAGGGTTCGAAGCCGGCGAGTCCCAGCCGGGCGATGAAGTCCTCCAGGTAGCGCTTGGTCGCCGCGCCCTCACCGCGGGCCGAGATCACGCCGACGGTCAGCGTCTCACCCTTGGGGAACACCCAGCCGTAGCTGCCCGGCAGCGGACCCCAGTCGATGAGCACCCGCCCCGCCCAGTCCTCCGCCACCGACGCAGGCACCGGGATCTCCGCCTCCAGGCCGAGATCCACCTGGTCGAGCTTCACACCGACATGAGCCCCTATGCGGCTGGCGCTGCCATCGGCCCCCACGACGGCACGGGTCAGCACGGTCTCGCCGTCCGAGGTGACCACGGCGACCGTGCGCCGGTCGGGGACCGCGGGCCCGTGCTGCTCGACGCGGGAGACCGTGACGCCGGTGCGCAGAACCGCGCCCGCCTTCTGCGCCTGCTCGACCAGACCGGCATCGAACTCCGGCCGGTTGATCAGCCCGAAGAGCATCCTCCGGGACCGGCGCGTACGCGCCAGTTTGCCGTTCAGCGAGAAGGTGACCGCGTGCACCCGGTCGAGCAGAGGCAGCTCGAAGCCGGGCGGCAGACTGTCGCGCGAGGGGCCGATGATTCCGCCGCCGCAGGTCTTGTAGCGCGGCAGTTCGGCCTTCTCCAGCAGCAGCACCTGACGGCCCGCCACCGCCGCCGCGTACGCCGCCGATGCCCCCGCGGGCCCGGCGCCGACGACGACCACGTCCCACACCGTCTCGTCGTGCTCCTGTGCTTCCCCTGCCCCGCTGACACCGTTCTCGCTGCTCACGATGTGGTTCTGCTCCCGATCCGACGCGTGCCCCGTGCTCTCGACGGCATCCTACGGCGCGGTCAGCCCACCACCGCTGTGGGAGGATCGGCCACGCATTTGCCGTACACACAGCACACAACGTCGCACCCACCAGGAGCGTGCCCATGACCGCCGATCCGATAGCCGAGACCGTCGCATCCCTGCTGCCTCGCGCCAAGGCGGAGCTCACGGAGCTGGTGGCCTTCCCGTCGGTGGCGGATCCCGCGCAGTTCCCCCGCAGCGGGTGCGAGGCCGCGGCGAACTGGTGCGCCGACGCCCTGCGGTCCGAGGGTTTCCAGGACGTCGCCGTGCTCGACACCCCCGACGGCACCCAGTCCGTGTACGGGTACCTGCCCGGCCCGGCCGGTGCGCCCACAGTCCTGCTGTACGCGCACTACGACGTACAGCCGCCGCTGGACCTCGACGCCTGGGTGACCCCGCCCTTCGAGCTGACCGAGCGCGACGGCCGCTGGTTCGGCCGCGGTGCCGCCGACTGCAAGGGCGGCTTCATCATGCATCTCCTCGCCCTGCGCGCCCTCAAGGCGAATGGCGGGGTGCCGGTGAACATCAAGGTGATCGTCGAGGGTTCGGAGGAGCAGGGCACGGGCGGGCTGGAGCAGTACGCCGAGGCTCACCCCGAGCTGCTGAGCGCCGACACCATCGTCATCGGCGACGCCGGCAACTTCCGGCTGGGGCTGCCGACCGTGACCGCCACCCTGCGCGGTATGACCCTGGTGCGCGTCCAGGTCGACACCCTCGAAGGCAATCTGCACTCGGGCCAGTTCGGCGGCGCCGCCCCGGACGCCCTGGCCGCGCTCATCCGGGTGCTGGACTCACTGCGGGCCGAGGACGGCTCGACGACGGTGGACGGTCTGGCCGGCGAGGCGACGTGGGAGGGTCTCCAGTATCCGGAGGCCGACTTCCGCCGGGACGCCAAGGTGCTGGAGGGCGTCGGGCTGATCGGTTCCGGCTCGGTCGCGGACCGCGTCTGGGCGCGCCCGGCCGTCACGGTCCTCGGCATCGACTGCCCGCCCGTCGTGGGCGCGACGCCGTCCGTACAGGCGGGGGCGCGCGCGCTGATCAGCCTGCGGGTGCCGCCGGGCCAGGACGCGGCGCAGGCGACGAAGCTGCTGGCCGCGCATCTGGAGGCGCACACGCCGTGGGGCGCGCGGGTCGCCGTTGAGCAGACCGGTCAGGGCCAGGCCTTTCAGGCGGACGTCTCCAGCCCGGCGTACGCGGCGATGGCCGACGCGATGCGGGTCGCCTACCCGGGTGAGGAGATGCAGACCGCCGGCATGGGTGGCTCCATCCCGCTGTGCAACACGCTCGCCGCGCTGTACCCGGAGTCGGAGATCCTGCTGATCGGGCTGAGCGAGCCGGAGGCGCAGATCCACGCGGTGAACGAGTCCGTGTCGCCCGAGGAGCTGGAGCGGCTGTCCGTCGCCGAGGCGCACTTCCTCGTCAACTACGCCGCGTCCAAGCAGGGCTGAGACCACGGGGCCCGGCGGCTTGCGGATTCCGCGAAGCTGCCGGGTCCCGACGGTTCTGCGCCGCAATCCTGTACCGCAGTCCCTGTCCGCAGTCCTGTACCGCAGCTCTGTCCGCAGTCCTGTGCCCCAGCCCTGTCCGCAATCCTGTGCCCCAGCCCTGTCCGCAGTCCTGTGCCCCAGCCCTGTCCGCAGTCCTGTGCCGCTACAGGCGCCGTGCGAAGGTCAGCCGACGGGAACACCGGCTTCCAGGTTGAGGACCGTCCCCCGCTCACGCGCCCGCAGAGCCCAGCGCAGCCGCTCGAAGCGGGTGGGCGGCAGCAGGTGTGCGGCCTCCTGCTCGCCCACGAAGCGCCAGCCGCGCAGCTCCGATCCGGGCAGGAGCACCTGACCGGCGACCCGGCCCTGCAGCCGTCCGCCGTCGAAGAGCAGCCGCAGCCCGCCGTATCCGGGCGGCCGCGGCGGCTCCCAGTCGACCACCAGCAGGCTGGGCACCCGGTCGAGTTGAATGCCGAGCTCCTCTTCGACCTCGCGCATCCCGGCCTGCGCGGGAGCCTCACCGCGCTCCACGACACCGCCGGGGAACTCCCAGCCCGGCTTGTAGGTGGGGTCGACGAGGAGCACCCGGTCCTCCTCGTCGAAGAGCAGCACACCGGCGGCCAGTGTCTCGGCTGTCGGTTCGGGGGTCTGCACGATCTCGCAGACCGGGGCCTCACCGCTGCTGACGGCGTCGGCGATCCGCTGTGCCGTGCCGCGGGGGTCGAGGCTGCCGTTGTCGATGACGAGCGCGTCCTCGCGGATCCAGTCGAGGGCCGCGAGGTACGGCTCGATGTGGTCGAGGGCCCACTGCCGGACGCGCTGCTCGGCATCCGGTGTGTCCGGCTCCTCACGGGTGGCTATCCGTTCGCGCAGGATCGTTTCATCCGGGCGGAGAAGCACATGCCGGACCGGGATCCGGCGGGATGCCAGGCCGCCGAAGATCTCATCGCGGTACTCCTGCCGCAGGAGCGTCATGGGCACCACGAGAATGCCGCCGAGCTCGGCGAGCAGGGCCGCCGCGGTGTCCACGACGAGCCGCCGCCAGATCGGCAGGTCCTGGTAGTCGATCACCTCGGCGAGGCGCTTCGGCGGCAGAAGCCGGCGGAGTCCGTCGCCGGTGAGTTCGGGGTCGTACAGCGTGCTGTTCGGGATCAGGTCGATCAGTTCGCGCGCGGTGGTGGTCTTGCCCGCTCCGAACGCACCGTTGACCCAGACGATCACGGTTCCCCCTCTTCTGTAGCCCACAGTGGATTGCCCGCAACACCCTGCCACGGAAACCCGTGGGGGGAACCGGGAGCCTGATCGCGGACGCAACTGTGTCCGTGCTGTTGCCCATTCGCGGCCTCCGCACCACGGCGGTCCGCGTCTCACCCTACGAAGCGAAAGCTGCGCCCGGCCGTGACATGGGGTGGCGGAGCGTCGTTGGAGCTGCAGAGACAAAGGGGGTGCGCGATGCGCCGCACGGTACTGGAGTGGTTCCCCGCCGGGGGCCCGCGAGGCAGCTGGCCGGCCGAGGAGTTCGCCCGCCAGCGCCGGGACGAGGGCCAGCCGGCCGAGGTCGTGATGGACCTCGAGACGGACGCGTTCCTGGTGATCGTGACCCAGCACTCGGCGGACGCGGTGAGCTGAGGCGGCGCGCTCGGGTCACCCCGCTGCCCGCCCGCGATCTGCCCTCCTGCTCGCGCCCTGGCGGGCATCCCCAGCAGCCCACGCACTGCCTGAGCCCTCGTCCCGCACCGGGGCGGGGGCATGCGTGGTCCTGCGCCGCCACGGCGCCCGGACCTTCGCGAACCCGAACAGACCCTGAAGCCGTACTCACCCCTCCCCCTGACGACTGGTCACAGGTTCGTCACTAACGGAACCTCTGCTTCACATCGGAGCGAACCGGAGCGCTACGGTCATGTCTCCACGAAGCATCCTTGGGGGGATCAATGACCTGGAACCAGCAGCCGACCGCTCCGTATCAGGCGGTGGCGCCCGCGCTCAAGCCCGGTTGGGCACGTAAGCGCGTCATCATTCCGTCGGCCGTCGGGCTGTTCTTCTTCGGCGTCGTCGTCGGCTCGGCGGGCGGGGAGACCAAGACGACGACCGCAGCCGCGAATCCGGCTCCCACGGTGACCGCCACGGTGACGGCGAAGGCCGCGGAAGCGGTGGTCGCCGAGCCCGCACCGCCCGCCACGAAGACCGCGGCACCGAAGACCACCGCGCCCGAGGCCGCCGTCGCTCCCCCGGACGACAAGCCGTCCGCCGACGAGCGTGCCAAGGTCCTGGACTTCGTCGGCATGGGACTCCAGGAGGCACAGGACTCCGCACAGGCGGAGGGCTTCTTCCTTCTGACGTCCCACGACAGCACCGGGGCCGGACGGATGCAGGTCTTCGACCGGAACTGGAAGGTGTGCTCGCAGAGCGTCCCGGCGGGCAGGACCGTCGACGTCGGCACCGAACTGGACTTCGGCACGGTCAAGCTGGACGAGGACTGCCCCTGAGGCGGACAGACACGGACGCCCCTGCCGGTGACCGGCGGGGGCGTCGGGCTGCGACTCCTGCGTGGGGGGGGGCGTCCGGCTTCGGCCGGCCGTCGAAAGGGACTGCGGTCGACCGGCGGCGTCAGCCCTTGCTGGATCCCAGCGTCAGCCCCGCGATGAAGTGCCGCTGAAGCAGCAGGAAGACGATCAGCGTCGGCAGCGCCACGATCACCGAGCCCGCGGCCAGCAGGTTGTAGTCCGTGAAGAACTGACCGCGCAGGTTGTTCAGCGCCGAGGTGATGGGGAGCTTGTCGCCGTCGGAGATGAACACCAGCGCCCACAGGAAGTCGTTGTACATCCAGGTGAACTGGAGTGTGCCGAGGGCCGCCAGGGCCGGCCTGCACAGCGGCAGCGTGACGCGCCAGTACTGCGTCCACACACTCGCGCCGTCCACGATCGCCGCCTCGAGGATCTCCTTCGGCAGCGTGCGCATGAAGTTCGCGAGGACGAAGACACAGAATCCGATCTGGAACCCGACCTGGACGGAGACCACAGCCCAGTACGAGTCGAACATCGTCATCGAGTCCGACATCCAGTACGGCAGCGGGATGCGGTTGAACATCACGTACAGCGGCGTGACGATGACCTGCTGCGGCAGCAGGTTGCCTGCGGTGAACAGCATCAGCAGCACGATCGAGCCGCGCATGTTCAGGCGCGCCACGGCGAAGGCAACGAAGGAGGCGAAGAAGAGCGTGACGATCACTCCGGGCACCGCGATGATCAGGGTGTTGATGAAGTACTTCGTCATCCCCGAGTCGCTGAAGGCCTGTTGGTAGTAGTCGAAAGAGAGCTTCTTCGGCAGCGAGAAGTATCCGTGCTGGGAGGTCTCGTCGTACGGCCTGAGCGAGGCGTAGACAGCGAGCAGCAGCGGCGCGAGAAAGGCCAGCGAAACCGTCATCAGGAACGCGTGCACGCCGAGCCGGCCGGGACGGATCCGGCGCTTGCGGGGCGGGGCGCTCTCGGTCCGGGCGGCGGCCGGCGCAGGGGCGGTGTCGATCATCGGTTCTTCTCCCCACGGATCTCCTGGACCAGGAACGTCACGACGAATCCCATGGAGAACAGCAGCAGCACCACGGCGATGGCCGAGCCGAACCCGATCCGGCTGGCCTCGCCGATGATGTTGTCGGTGACGAGTACGGACAGCAGCTCCAGGCCGTTGCGGCCCTTGTTGACGGCATACACGATGTCGAAGGCGCGCAGGGCCTCGATCACGGTGATCACGCCGACGATCACGTTCACGGGCCGGAGCGTCGGGAAGACGACGCGGAAGAACGTCTGCGCCTCACCGGCGCCGTCGATCGACGCCGCCTCCTTGAGCGAGGGGTCGACCGCCTTCAGGCCGGCCAGATACAGGATCATCACGTAGCCGGTGTGCCGCCAGGCCGCCGCCAGCAGGATCATCCAGATGTTCAGGTCCGGGTCGCCGAGCCAGTCCGTCGGGTTGTCGGTGTTCGCGAGGATCGCGTTGAGTGCGCCCTGGTCGCGGGAGAAGATTAGTTGGGCGATGAAGCCGACGACGGCCAGCGAGAGCACCACCGGCATGTACAGCGTGGACTGGTAGAACCTGCTGAACCGCACCCCACGGTCGATGAGGACGGCCAGCAGCAGTCCGAACGGGGTGGCGACCAGCCCGAGGAAGGCCAGCCACAGCAGGTTGTGGCGCGCGGCCGGCCAGAAGGCGGGGTAGTTCGTGAAGAGGTTCTCGTAGTTCTTCGTGCCGACCCACGAGATGTCCCCGATGCCGTCCCAGCTGGTGAAGGACAGCACGACGGAGGCCAGCGTCGGCCCCCAGACAATGACCACGTCGAGCAGGATCGGTATGCCCAATAGCACGCCCATCACGGCGAGGTCGCGGCGGGTGAAGCGCCGCGGCCCTCGTCGTACGGCGCGCCGCGGAGTGTTCAGCGGCACGGGTGATGGCTCCAAGTCGAGATGGTGGGGGGGTCAGCCTTCGGAGGCGAAAATGCTCTTCTTCTGCCGCTCGATGCTGTTGACCAACCCGTCCACGTCCTTCGGCTCGTTGATGAAGGTCTGGATGGCCGGGATCATCACCGTCGAGGAGAAGTCGGGCCGGGTGTCGCGGTCCAGGAACTGCGAGATCTGCTTGGCGCCGGAGACGAGTTCGACGGCCTTCTTCTGGATGTCGGTGTACCGGGAGATGTCGGCCTGGTCGTTGACGGCGATGTTGTTGGGGTCACTGGCGAGGTAGATGTCCTCGGCCTTGCCCGTGGCCAGCCACTTGAGCAGGTCCTTCGCGCTCTCCATGGTCTGGGCGTTCTTGAGGTTCTTGGACTTCTTCGCCAGCAGGAAGCCGTCGATGGGCGCCTCGACCGCGTCCTGACCGTGCTCCGGGTTGATCTCCGGGAACGGGAAGAAGTCGATGTCGGCCTGCTCCGCCTTCGGGAACTGGGCACCGGGGTGCGGGAGTCCGAAGACCGCCATGCCCGTCTCCTTCTTCTGGAGGCTGGTGGCGGCCTCTTGCCAGGTACGGCCGTTGGCCGCGGGCTGGCAGTACGGAAGAAGGCTGCGCCAAGTGTCGAAGACGTCCTTGACGCGCTTGTCCGTCCACGCCTCCTTGCCGGCCATGAGGCTCTTGTGGAACTCGTAGCCGTTGGTCCGCATGTTGATGTAGTCGAACGTGCCCATCGCGGGCCAGCCGTCCTTGTCGCAGAACGCGATGGGGACGAGTTTGTCCTTCTGCATCTGCTTGGCGAGGGCTATGTACTCGTCGAGCGTCTTGGGCGCCGTGTAGCCGAACTGCTGGAAGACGCTCTTACGGTGGAAGACCGCCCACGGGTAGTAGTAGTACGGCGTGAGGTACTGCTTGCCGTCCTCGCCCGTCGACTGGGCCTTCAGCGCGGCCGAGAAGCCCTGGTAGCCCTCCCAGTTGTCGCTGATGTCGTGCAGGAGACCCTTCTTGGCGAAGAACTGCATGCGGTACCCCGCGAACCACATGAAGACGTCGTCCGGCTTGCCCTGCAGATAGCGGTTGATGTTCTCCTGGAAGGTGTTGTGGTCAACGGTGTTGACCTTGATCTTCCGCTTCTCCTTGGACTGCTTCTCGTACGCGGCGAACGCGTCGGCGAAGGCCTTCTTCGGCACGGGGTCGGACGAATTGGAGCCCAGGGTGACGGTCTTGCCGTCCCCGCCAGGACCACTGCCGCACGCGGCGAGCAGCGAGGGAAGCGCGATCGCACCCGCACCCGCCGCGGTGCCGCGCAGCAGGTTCCGCCGGGACATCCGATGTCCTGCCACGCTCCCGGGTGCCGCTGAACTGTTGAACGATGACTGCGCCATGTCCCCTCCTTCGGGGTGCAACCCAACACAACTCAACGCGAGGATTGGATCTCACTCCCAGAAAAGGGTGTCGTCAAGGGTTTTGACGCGACCTCGTGCAACCGTTACCGCATCTCTTCCAACAGACTCCAACACGCCCTACCGTAAACGCTCGTCACTGACGCGTACATGACGCCGCCTCAAACAGGCGCGAGTACGGAGGAAAGTCACGATGCGATACCTTCCCACCCGCACTACCCGCCTTCGAGTCGTCGGAGCGCTGGCCACCGTAATACTCAGCGCCGCGGGCTCAGGCGCCCCCGCCGCCGCCGCCCCGGTCACGGGCGCGGAACCCCGTCCCGCCGCTCCACAGGTCGACGACGCACAGGCCCTCACCCCGCCGATGGGCTTCAACAACTGGAACTCCACCCACTGCCGGGCGGAGTTCAACGAGTCGATGGTCAAGGGCATCGCCGACCTCTTCGTCGAGAAGGGGCTCAAGGCCGCCGGCTACGAGTACATCAACCTCGACGACTGCTGGGCCCTGCCGCAGCGCAACGCCGAGGGCGAACTCGTTCCCGACCCGGTGCGATTCCCGAACGGCATCAAGGCCGTCGCCGACTACGTCCACTCCAAGGGACTGAAGTTCGGCATCTACACCAGCGCAGGCACCAAGACCTGCAACGACGCCGGATTCCCGGGCGCGCTCGGGCACGAGTACAGCGACGCCCGGCAGTTCGCCGACTGGGGCGTCGACTACCTCAAGTACGACAACTGCAACAACCAGGGCGTGGACGCCAGGCTCCGCTACACCACCATGCGCGACGCCCTGCGGGCGACCGGGCGCCCCATCGTCTACAGCATCTGCGAGTGGGGCGAGAACAAGCCGTGGGAGTGGGCCGAGGGCGTGGGCCAACTCTGGCGCACCACCGGTGACATCAGCGATCACTGGGGCTCGATGCTGTCCATCATGAAGCAGAACCTGCCCCTCGCGCCCTACGCCGGCCCCGGCCACTGGAACGACCCCGACATGCTGGAGGTCGGCAACGGCGGGATGACGGACACCGAGTACCGCTCGCACTTCTCCATGTGGTCGGTCATGGCGGCCCCGTTGCTCATCGGGTCCGATCTGCGCAAGGCGCCGGCCTCCGCCTTCGAGATCCTCGGCAACCGTGAGGTGATCGCCGTCGACCAGGACCCGCTGGGCAGGCAGGGCACCGTGGTCTCCTCCGGGGCCGGCCGATGGGTCGTGGCCAAGGAGATGCAGGACGGCAGCCGTACGGTCGCCCTGTTCAACGAGAGCAGCGCTCCGCAGCGGATCGCCACCACCGCGAAGGCCGTCGGTCTCCCGAGCGCGCCCGCGTACCGGATGCGCGATCTGTGGAAGCACTCCGACACCAACACCGCGGGCACGATCGCCGCGACGGTTCCGGCGCACGGCACCGTGCTGGTACGGGTCTCCGTCGACCGGAAGTGGGCTCTGCTGCCGCCTGCCGTCTACGTGCGCGCCGACGAGGGGCTGATGCGGGAGGCGGGGCGGACGGGCACGCTCACCACCACCGTCACCGACCTCGGCCGCACACCGGCACTGGCGGTGTCGGTCGCTCTGACCGGGCCGGCGGGCTGGAAGCTGCGGCCCACGTCCGCGACCACCGCGGCCGCGCTCCCGAGCGGCAGGAAGCTCACCACCGCCTGGGAGGCGGCGATTCCCGCGGGCACGGCCCCCGGTGCGTACGACCTGACGCTCACGGCCTCGTACCGCTCGCCGACGGGGCAGCGGCTCACCGCCGCCTCGCCGGTACGGGTCCAGGTCGTGGTGGCACCACCGGCCGGTGAGTCGTATCCGAGCGATCTGGGCTGGTTGAGCGCCACCGGCGACTGGGGTCCGGTGGAGAGGGACCGGAGCAACGGCGAGAGCGAGGCGGGCGACGGCGGGCCGATCACGATCGGCGGGCAGGTGTTCGCCAAGGGGCTCGGAGTCCACGCCGCGAGTGCCGTGGAGTACTACACGGGCGGGACGTGCTCCACGCTCACCGCGCAGGTCGGCCTCGACGACGAGACGGGAACACGCGGCACGGTGACGTTCGAGATCTGGGCCGACGGCGAGAAGGTCACCTCGACCGGTGTGCTGACCAATGCGATGCCCGCCCAGCCGCTCTCGGCCGACGTGAGCGGCGCCGAGGTCGTCCGGCTGGTGGTCACCGACGGCGGGGACGGCATCAGCTACGACCATGCCGACTGGGGCGATCTCAGGATCGACTGCTGACGACCGCTGCCGCCTCGCCGTGCCGGCCGAGCGAGGCGGCAGCGGCGGCGCCCACGAGGCCTGCGTCCGTGCCCGTCAGGGCGGGGACGACGCGAAGGCGTTGGACGAAGGAGAGCGTGGCGTAGTCGTGCAGGGCCCGGCGCAGCGGCGTGAACAGGACGTCCCCCGCGCCCGCCACTCCCCCGCCGATCACGGCTATCTCGATCTCCACGAGCGTCGCGGTCGCGGCGATGCCGGCGGCGAGGGCCTGGGCCGCGCGGTCGAAGGAGGCTGCGGCGACCGGGTGTCCGGCCCGGGCCGCCGCGGCCACGGCGGCGGCCGAGGTGTCTCCGTCGGGGCCGGGCCGCCAGCCGCCTTCCAGCGCGCGGCGGGCGATGTTGGGGCCGCTGGCGATCCGCTCCACACAGCCACGGGCGCCGCAGGGGCACAGGTCCCCGTCGAGATCGACGCTGATGTGGCCGATGTGACCGGCATTGCCGGTGGGGCCGGGGTGCAGCTTGCCGCCGAGGACGAGTCCGCCTCCGACGCCGGTCGACACGACCATGCACAGCGCGTTGTCGTAGCCGCGGGCCGCGCCCTGCCAGTGTTCGGCGGCGGTCATCGCGACCCCGTCACCCACGAGTTCGACGGGAAGTCCGCCGGATGCCCGCCGGACGCGGGAGACCAGGGGGAAGTCGCGCCAGCCGGGGACGTTGACCGGGCTGACCGTGCCGGCGGAGGCGTCCACCGGGCCCGCGCTGCCGATCCCGACGGCCGACGCCTCCGCCCACAGCGGCGAGGCCGACAGGTCGGCGAGCACCGCCTCCACCGCGCGCATCACCGTCTCGGCGCCCTCGGTGGCCGGTGTGGGGCGCTGCGCCCGCTGAACGATGCGGCCGCTGCCGTCCACCAACGCGCCGGCGATCTTGGTGCCGCCGATGTCCAGCGCGGCGACGAGGTCGGTATGCATTGGTGTGGGATCCCCCGGGAAACTGGTCGGACCTGCGGTTCGGTAACCAGTCTCCATTCCCCTGACAACGTTGTCCAGGCCCTATGCTCGACGGTACAGCTTCGCATACGCCGCACAACGACAGGACTACGCACTGTGGCCGATACCGACCGCCCCTCGCACACGCCCGTGCGCACGCGAGGTCCCGAGCCCCGCTACGGGAATCGTCCCACCATGAAGGACGTCGCCGCACGTGCCGGAGTCGGTCTCAAGACGGTCTCCCGCGTGGTCAACGGCGAGGCCGGTGTGACACCCGACACGGAACGCCGGGTGCAGGAGGCGATCGAGTTCCTCGGCTTCCGCCGCAACGACAGCGCGCGGGTGCTGCGCAAGGGGCGAACCGCCTCGATCGGGCTGGTGCTGGAGGATCTGGCGGACCCCTTCTACGGCCCGCTGAGCCGCGCGGTCGAGGAGGTGGCCCGTGCCCACGGCGCGCTGCTCATCAACGGCTCCAGCGCCGAGGACCCCGACCGCGAGCAGGAGCTGGTGCTCGCACTGTGCGCCCGCCGGGTCGACGGTCTGATCGTGATCCCAGCCGGGCACGACCACCGCTATCTGGAACCCGAGATCAAGGCCGGTATCGCCACCGTGTTCGTGGACCGGCCGGCCGGTCAGATCGACGCGGACGTGGTGCTCTCCGACAGCTTCGGCGGCTCCCGGGCCGGCGTCGCCCATCTGATCGCGCACGGCCACCGCCGTATCGGCTTCGTCGGCGACCAGCCGCGGATCCACACGGCTGTCGAGCGACTGCGCGGCTACCGCGCGGCCATGGAGGACGCCGGGCTCGACGTCGACGACTCGTGGGTGTCGCTCGGTTCCACGGCGCCCGAGCGGGTGCGCTCGGCCGTCACCGGGATGCTGTCCGGGCCCGAGCCGGTCACCGCACTGTTCGCGGGCAACAACCGGGTGACCGTCACCGCCGTGCGGGTGCTGGCGGAGCGGGAGCAGCAGGTGGCCCTGGTGGGCTTCGACGACATCGAGCTCGCCGACCTGCTCGGGATCACGGTCATAGCCCAGAACGCGGCGTCCCTGGGACGCACCGCCGCGGAGCGGCTGTTCCGGCGCCTCGACGGCGCGGACGACGAGCCCACCCAGGTCGCCTTGGAGACGGTGCTGATCCCGCGGGGCAGCGGCGAGATTCCGCCGCCCGCGGACGACCGCTAGACCCGCGGCCCCGCCGCCCGCCGTCCCGCATCGCCCGCCACCGTAGCCGGCGCCCGGCGTCAGCAGACCGGCAGGCCGGGCACCGGCTCGTCGTTCTTGCCGCCCTGGATGTTGACGTCGTTGACGAAGACTCCGGTGTTGCCGCTGTCGTCGTCGGTCCTGGCCCACCAGACATTGGTCCACTGTCCGTGGGTCGCGCGACGGCCCAGGTTCTGCTGGCAGTAGAAGTAGTTGGTGCCCGCCTTCAGCACACCCTTCTCGGTGCCGGACGCGGTGTACGAGGTGGCGGTGCGCCACACCTTGCAGTTGTACTTGCCACCGCCGATCGCATGGCACACGGGCGCGGGAGACGGGTCGGAGCCTCCGCCCGTCGTCGCACCGCCTCCGGTCGCGCTGCCGGATCCACCGCCCGAGGCGTCCGATCCGCCGCCGCCGGTGGTAGCCCCGCCGCCGGTGGTGTCGCCGGAACCCGCGGCGCCGCCCTTGCCGGACGAGCCGCCCGTGGACTCGCCCGCGCCGTTCGTTCCGGCGGCCGGCGCCTCGGCGGACTTCGACGGGGACGTGCCCGCTTCCGGCTCGGAAGGCCCGGAGCTCGGGCTCTTCTCCCCGGGTGCGAGCGCCTTTCCCGACGCCGACTCCTCGCGGGCACTCGTTGACGGTGACGTGCCGTCGCCACCCGCCAGGTCGGCGGTCGAGGAGCCGCCGCGGTCGACCAAGGCGTACGTCACGCCTCCGCCGGCGAGCAGGACGGCGGCGACGCCCGCGGCGATGAGCGTCATCCGGCCGTGGCCGCGGAACGCCGGTGCGGGCCGGGAACCCTGCGGGGCGGCCGGCGGGGTGACTGCGCCAACGGCCGGTGCGGGGACGGCCGGTTCGGACGCTGCCGGGCCGAATCCCCCGGGACGCTGCGCTGCCGCGTCGAGCACGGTCGGCACCCGGGTCACCGGCTGCGGGCCGGCCTCCCGCGGCGCCGGCGACGCGGTGGAGGCGGTACCGGTGTCGGCGCCGGCCGCGGCCAGCAGCCGGGCGGCGGTGTCCGCGTCGGGACGCTGCGCCGGGTCCTTGTGCAGCAGTTGCCGGAGCACGGGGCCCAGCGCGCCGGCCCGCTGCGGCTCGGGCAGCGGTTCCACGACGATGGCGTTGAGCGTCGACCAGGTGGAGGTGCGCCGGAACGGGGCCGCGCCCTCGACCGCCGCGTACAGCGTGGCGCCCAGTGCCCAGATGTCGGAGGCGGGACCGGGCGCCTGGCCCTGGGCCCGCTCGGGCGCCAAGTAGTCGAGCGAGCCGACCAGTTCGCCGCTGCGGGTCAGATGGGTGGTGGAGCCGTCGCCCGGGTCGTCCATCGCGGCTATGCCGAAGTCGGTGAGCACGACGCGGCTGTCGGCCCCGAAAGCTCCGCCGCGGTCCAGCAGGACGTTGCCGGGCTTCACGTCCCGGTGGAGCACGCCGGCGCGGTGGGCGGCGCCGAGGGCCTCCATCACCTTGGCCCCGATACGGGCGGCCTCGCGCGGGTCCAGCACGCCCTGACCGCGCAGCACGTCGTCGAGGGACGGGCCGTCGACGAGCTCCATGACGATGACCGGGCGGCCGTCGTGCTCGGTGACGTCGTGCACGGAGATGACGGAGGGGTGGCGCACGCGGGCGGCGGCCCGCGCTTCGCGCTGCATCCTGATCCGCAGATCGGCCAGTTCGGGGCCGGACGAGTCGGAGTAGGTCCGCAGTTCCTTGACGGCCACCTCGCGGCCGAGCACCTCGTCGACGGCGCGCCAGACAACTCCCATGCCGCCGCGGCCCAGTTGTTCGATCACCCGGTAGCGGCCGGCCAGCCGCTCGTTCTCCCCCGACGTCACCGCTGCCCCGTTCCTGTTGCGTGTGTGCGTGTTCCGCCTGCGCGTGAGTGCGCGTTCCGGGGTACAGACTAGGCGGAGCGGCAGGGGCAGCAGCGACGGGAGTTGGTCACCGTTACTGGGCTGTGGCGGTGAGATCCCCTCGCCGCGGAGCCGCGAAGCTGTCGAGACCGGCACGGGTCAGGCCGGTCAGGTCGGCCACCTCGCCGGTGTCCAGCGCCCCGCAGTCAATGCCGCGCAGCAGGTAGGAGCTGAGCGCCTTGGCGGTGGCCGGCTCGTCCATGACAGCGCCGCCCGCGTGGTTGGCGTAGGCGGCGAGGCGGGCTGCCGCCTGCTCGAAGCCCTCGCGGTAGAACGCGAACACGGCGGCGTAGCGCGTCGGAAGATGGCCGGGATGCATGTCCCAGCCCTGGTAGTAGGCGCGCGACAGGGCCCGGCGGGTCAGCCCGTAGTGCAGCCGCCAGGCGTCGTGCACCTGCTCGGTGGGGCCGACGGGGAGCACATTGGTGGAGCCGTCCGAGACGCGTACGCCGGTGCCGGCGGCGGCGACCTGCATCACGGCCTTGGCGTGGTCGGCGGCGGGGTGGTCGCTCGCCTGGTAGGCGGCGCTGACGCCCAGGCAGGCGCTGTAGTCGAAGGTGCCGTAGTGCAGCCCGGTGGCGCGGCCCTCGGCGGCGTCGATCATGCGGGCGACGGCGGCGGTGCCGTCGGCGGCGAGGATGGACTGGCTGGTCTCGATCTGGATCTCGAAGCCGATCCGGCCGGTGTCGAGTCCGCGTGCCTTCTCGAACTCCTCCAGCAGCCGGACCATCGCGGTGACCTGCTCGGCGTAGGTGACCTTGGGAAGGGTCAGGACCAACCCCTCGGGGAGGCCGCCGTGCTCCATCAGGCCGGTGAGGAAGATGTCGAGCGTGCGGATGCCCCGGTCGCGTACGGGCGCCTCCATGCACTTCATCCGGATGCCCATGTACGGGGCGGCCGTGCCCTGCTCGTAGGCCTCCGTCACCAGACGGGCGGCCCTGGCCGCGTCGGCGTCCTCGCCCTGTCCGCTGTAGCCGTCCTCGAAGTCGATGCGCAGGTCCTCGACGGGTTCGCGCTCCAGCTTGGCCTGTACACGCCGGTACACGGGCTCGGCCAGTTCGTCCGAGAGGCCGAGCACGGCGGCGAGGGAGGCGGCGTCGGGCGCGTGCTCGTCGAGTGCGGCGAGGGCCTGGTCGCCCCAGGAGCGGATGGTGCCGGCGGTGAAGACGTCGCCCGGTACGTAGACGGTGTGCACGGGCTGGCGGGTGCCGGGGTCTCCCGGGTAGCGGCGGGCGAGCTCCGCGTCCACCGGTGCGAGGGAGGCGCTGATGCCCTCGCTGACCGCGCCGGCGAGGCTCGTTGCCACCTTCTCCTGCTGACCCATCCCACACCCTCCTGTTTTCCGCTGCACGGAATCAACAATCCGCATAGTGAAGTTAATAGGCGGTCGCGACCTGCGTCAATGGTCCCCCGAACGCGGCCGGGGCCGCACGGTGGCAATCACCGTGCGGCCCCGGCCGCTGAGAGCGCTGCGGGTCAGCCCTTGCGGGTCTTGACCTGTTCGGTCAGCTGCGGGACGACCTCGAAGAGGTCGCCGACCACGCCGTAGTCGACGAGGTCGAAGATCGGGGCCTCGGCGTCCTTGTTGACGGCCACGATGGTCTTCGACGTCTGCATACCGGCGCGGTGCTGGATCGCACCGGAGATGCCGGAGGCGATGTACAGCTGCGGCGAGACCGACTTGCCGGTCTGGCCGACCTGGTTGGAGTGCGGGTACCAGCCGGCGTCGACGGCGGCGCGGGAGGCACCGACGGCCGCGCCGAGCGAGTCGGCGAGCGCCTCGATGATCGCGAAGTTGTCGGCGCCGTTGACGCCGCGGCCACCGGAGACCACGATCGCGGCCTCGGTCAGCTCGGGGCGGCCGGTGGACTCACGCGGGGTGCGCGAGACGACCTTGGTGCCGGTCGCCGCCTCGGAGAAGGAGACGGACAGGGCCTCGACCGTGCCCGCGGCGGGAGCGGCCTCGACGGCGGCCGAGTTCGGCTTGACCGTGATGACCGGAGTGCCCTTGCTGATGCGGGACTTGGTCGTGTACGACGCCGCGAACGCGGACTGCGTGGCGACCGGACCTTCGTCACCGGCCTCCAGGTCGACGGCGTCGGTGATGATGCCGGAGCCGATACGGACCGCGAGGCGGGCCGCGATCTCCTTGCCCTCGGCGGAGGACGGCACGAGCACGGCGGCCAGGGAGCCCCCGGCGGACGCTGCCTCGTACGCGGCCTGGAGCGCGTCCACCTTCGGCACGACGAGGTAGTCGGCGAACTCGGGAGCGTCGGCGGTCAGCACCTTGACCGCACCGTGCTCGGCCAGCGCGGCGGCGGTGGACTCGGCACCGGCGCCGAGCGCGACGGCGACCGGGTCGCCGATGCGGCGGGCCAGCGTCAGCAGCTCCAGAGTGGGCTTGCGGACGGCACCGTCCAGGTGGTCGACATAGACGAGAACTTCAGTCATGGGACTTCAATCTCCTGCGAATGCGAAAGAGCTGGGGGCGGTGAGAGGCGCTCGGCCTCAGATGAACTTCTGGCTCGCGAGGAACTCCGCGAGCTGCTTGCCGCCCTCGCCCTCGTCCTTGACGATCGTGCCCGCGGTACGGGCCGGGCGCTCCGTGGCCGAGTCGACCTTGGTCCAGGAGCCTTCGAGACCGACCTCGGCGGCGTCGATCTCCAGGTCCTCGAGGTCCAGGGACTCCACCGGCTTCTTCTTGGCCGCCATGATGCCCTTGAAGGACGGGTAACGTGCCTCGCCCGACTGGTCGGTGACCGACACGAGCGCCGGGAGGGAGGCCTCCAGCTGCTCGGACGCCGAGTCGCCGTCGCGACGGCCCTTGACGGTGCCGTCCTCGACCGAGACCTCGGAGAGCAGCGTGACCTGCGGGACGCCCAGACGCTCGGCGAGGATCGCCGGAAGCACGCCCATGGTGCCGTCCGTGGACGCCATGCCGCAGATGACCAGGTCGTAACCGGTCTTCTCGATCGCCTTGGCCAGCACCAGCGAGGTGCCCATGACGTCGGAACCGTGCAGATCGTCGTCCTCGACGTGAACGGCCTTGTCCGCACCCATCGACAGCGCCTTGCGCAGCGCGTCCTTGGCGTCGTCGGGGCCGACGGTCAGCACGGTGATCTCCGCGTCGTCCGCCTCGTCGGCGATCTGCAGCGCCTGCTCGACCGCGTACTCGTCCAGCTCCGACAGCAGACCGTCCACGTCGTCACGGTCGACGGTCAGGTCATCGGCGAAGTGCCGGTCGCCGGTGGCGTCGGGCACGTACTTCACACAGACAACGATCCTCAAGCTCACGCCGGCTCTCCTACTACATCGGTCATTTCTGTGGGTCCCCCGCGCCGTGGGCCAGGGGCCTGCCTTATGCAGGCAGCATAGGCTCCTGAAGGCGGGGTTTCCGGTCGGGGCGACCGGTGCCCTGAGCGAATATTACTCACCAGTACATCCGTCATGTACCCCATGAGCAAGCGCTTGGAACTGTGACCTTGCCAACGCTGCGTAACCGGGAACTCTCAGTCCCGCAGGGCGTTGAAGCGACCTTGGTGATAGACGAGCGGGCCGGCCGTTCCGGATGAGTCCCCCGCCACCACCTGGGCGATGACGAGGTGGTGGTCGGCGGCCGGCACGCGCGCGACGACCCGGCAGACCATCCACGCGGGCACGTCGTCGAGGACCGGCACGCTCTCGGGACCGTTGCGCCAACGGGTGGGCGCGGCAAAGCGGTCCGCTCCGCTGCGGGCGAAGGTGGCGGCCAGCTCCTGCTGGTGCTCGCCGAGGATGTGGACGCCGACGTGCTCCGCCCGGGCCATCACCGGCCAACTGGAGGAGGCCGTCCCGACCCCGAAGGAGATCAGCGGCGGGTCCGCGGAGACCGAGCTGAGGGAGGTGGCGGTGAAACCGACGGGCCTCTCGCCCTGCGCGGTGATCACCGCCACACCGGCCGCGTGCCGGCGGAAGACGGCGCGTAGCAGCTCGGGCGAGGCGACTGGGGGCGTACCGAGATCAGGCGTAGCGGTCATGGAGTGCGGGCCGGCCCACGGAGGAAAGGTTCTTCGGACACAGCGTCAGCCTGGCGATCCGTGGCCGGTGCAGTCAAGTGCTGCCCAGAAGGTGCGAGGCGGATCACGGTGCGTCACACGGCCCGGCCGAGCGCGTTGATCACATCCGCCTTACGGGGCTGACCGGCGGCCCGGGTGACGATGTGTCCGGTGGAGTCGAGCACCAGGACGGTCGGTGTCTTGAGGATGCCGAGTTCGCGGACGAGCGTCAGCCGCTCCTCGGCGTCGATCTCGACATGGGTCACGCCGTCGATCATGCCCGCGACATCGGCAAGGGTGCGGCGCGTGGCGCGGCACGGCTGGCAGAAGGCGCTGGAGAACTGCACGAGCGTCGCCCGTCGTCCCAGCTCCGCCCCCAGATCGGCCGGACTCAGCCTCTTCCCCGCGTCCCGACCGCGCACCTTCAGCCTCCCGCCGTTCTTCCTCTGCCACACCCCGAACACGCTCGCCGCCGCGAGCACCAGCGCGCACACCACAAGTCCGCTCATCCCCAGCTCCAGCGTTCACATGACTGCAAAGATTCCCGCCGCCCAAGGGCCCGTGCGGTGCGTGATCCTGAACAGCATGGACATCGACGTCAGGGGCCCGCGCTTCGGAGCCGCCGTCACCACGGCCGTACTCGCCGTCGTACTGATCACCGCAAGCGGCCGGCTGCTCGCCTGGCAGGCACTGTGCTTCGCGGCGGGTGCCCTGCTGGGAGTTCCGCGCTCGCCGTACGGATGGCTCTTCCGCACCGCCGTCAGGCCGAGGCTCGGACCGCCGGCGGAGCTGGAGTCTCCGGCGGCCCCGCGATTCGCCCAGGGGGTCGGGCTCGCCTTCGCGCTCCTCGGGCTGATCGGCTACGTCACCGGACCCGCATGGCTGGGCGTCACGGCGACCGCCTGCGCTCTCGCCGCCGCCTTCCTCAACGCGGTCTTCGGCTACTGCCTCGGCTGCGAGATGTACTTGCTTCTACGGCGGGTGACGGTGATGCGTCCATAATGTGACGGGAAGGACGTGACAAGAATCTCGCCGACCTCCGCCACCAGGACTGGCCAGCACGCCGCCCATGGGGCACCATCGGCGCCATGCCGAAAACCTACGGCTGCGTAACTTCCACCGGGAGAACCCTCCCCGGGCACAACAGAAGGGCCCTCTCCAGATGGCAGAGCTCGTCTATCGGCCGGTCATCGGCGCCGCTCGCACCATGTTCAAGGCGCTGGACCTGAAGATCGACACTCAGGGTTCGGAGAACATCCCGCGCACCGGCGGTGCTGTACTCGTCAGCAACCACATCAGCTACCTGGACTTCATCTTCACCGGCCTCGCCGCGCTTCCCCAGAAGCGTCTCGTGCGCTTCATGGCGAAGGACTCCGTGTTCCGGCACAAGATCTCCGGCCCGCTGATGCGCGGCATGAAGCACATCCCGGTGGACCGCAAGCAGGGTGAGTCCGCCTACGCGCACGCCCTCGACTCGCTGCGGTCGGGTGAGATCATCGGCGTCTTCCCCGAGGCCACCATCTCGCAGTCGTTCACGCTGAAGTCGTTCAAGTCCGGTGCCGCCCGGCTGGCGCAGGAGGCGGGTGTGCCGCTCATCCCGATGGCGCTGTGGGGCACGCAGCGGGTGTGGACCAAGGGCCGCCCGCGCAACTTCCGCCGCAGCCACATCCCCATCACGATCCGGGTGGGCGAGCCGGTCGAGGCGCCCGCCGACCAGTACGCGGGGGCGATCACCCGCAGGCTGCGCGAGCGTGTGCAGGAGCTCCTCGAAGC
The DNA here is from genome assembly GCF_040302905.1 of Streptomyces sp. NPDC096193. Lineage (NCBI taxonomy): Bacteria > Bacillati > Actinomycetota > Actinomycetes > Kitasatosporales > Streptomycetaceae > Streptomyces > Streptomyces sp. NPDC096193. Next base: position 419,290 of record NZ_JBEOSJ010000001.1, read on the forward strand.
GGCTCAGCGGGCCTATCCCGTGCGCCCCAAGGACGCGTCCGACACCTGGTGGGTGCCCGCGCACCTCGGGGGCACGGCGCCGACTCCGGCCGAGGTCCGCGAAGCCGGCTGAAACGTCACGCCCGCCGGCCGGCACGTCCCGCGGTGGCCGACCCATCGGCGCGTACACGCGTCGGTGCCGCACGCCCGTCGGGGTGCCCGGCCGCGTGCCCGCTCGTCAGCGAGGCGGACGGATCGTGATGCGCGCGCCCGGGCTCAGCTTCTCCAGCGACTCGGCGAGTTCGGTGCCCGCGGCATCGAGCTCGCCGGTCGTCATGGGGGCCAGCGACTCCAGCAGGAAGATCGCGTTCACCGACTCCTCGGTGAGCCGGGTGCGGGGGCCCTGGCGCCAGTTCCAGCGCCGGCAGGTGACGCCCTCGTCGTCGCGCCAGACGACCTCGCCCGCGTCCGGGTGCTCCACCGTCTCCTCGCCGCCGGCGACGGTGACGAACGGCTCGCTGCCGGTGGCGCGCACCAGGCGCATGCCGCCGCGGATGCGATCCAGGTCCTCGCCGCCGACCGGGATCAGATGGGCCACGCTGATGGCGTTGTAGAGGTCGACCAGCACATTGATCCGCGGCAGTCCGCCGTCCGCGAGCGCCCTCCTGGCCAGCGCCTCGGCGGAGTTGCGGGTACGGGACGGCTTGGAGCCGAAGGCGGTGTACGCCGCGCGCCAGGCGGCCATGTGCGGGTCCTCGTGCGGGGCGCGTCCGTCCAGCCGCTCGGCCAGCCGTGCGGACGCGGCGTCGAGCAGCGCCGAACTCTCCGCGGTACTGGGGCTGTTGACCAGCCCGTGTGCCTCGACGGCCAGGTGGACGAAGCCCGGGACGAGATCCCTGACCTCGTCGGAGACGGTGAGCGAGAGCGTCATGCCGGACTGCCTCACAGTGCGCTGGTGAGAGGGTGCCGGAGCGTTTCGACCGGTCGGTGCGGACCGGTGGCGCGCGTCGGGCACCGCTGGACGTGGTACAGCATACCGCACCGGACAGTCCATCCCATTGGACCACCGGGGGGGCGCAGGGCGCTCCAGCGCCCACGGGCCGGCCGGACGGTGTCCGGCCGGCCCGTATGCCTGGCTGCTCCCCCGCGGCGCTACGCCGCCATCTCCTCCTTGAGCGCCTGGACGAAGGCGTCGACGTCCTGCTCCGTGGTGTCGAAGGCACACATCCAGCGCACATCGCCGGCGGCCTCGTCCCAGAAGTAGAAGCGGAACCGCTTCTGCAACCGCTCCGTCACCGCGTTGGGCAGCCGCGCGAAGACCGCGTTGGCCTGCACGGGGTGCAGGATCTCCACGCCGTCGACTCCGCGTACGCCGTCGGCCAGCCGCTGCGCCATGGCGTTGGAGTGCCGGGCGTTGCGCAGCCACAGATCGCGCGCCAGCAGCGCCTCCAGCTGTACGGAGACGAAACGCATCTTGGAGGCGAGCTGCATGGACATCTTGCGCAGGTGCTTCATGTGGCTGACGGCGTCCGGGTTGAGCACGACGACGGCCTCGCCGAACAGCATGCCGTTCTTCGTGCCGCCGTAGGACAGCACGTCGACGCCTACGGCGTTGGTGAACGTGCGCATCGGGACGTCCAGGGACGCCGCCGCGTTGGCTATCCGGGCGCCGTCGAGATGGACCTTCATCCCGTGCCCGTGGGCGTGCTCGACGATCGCGCGGATCTCGGCCGGGGTGTAGACCGTGCCCAGCTCGGTGTTCTGGGTGATCGACACGACCTGCGGCATCGCGCGGTGCTCGTCCTCCCAGCCCCAGGCCTGCCGGTCGATGAGCTCGGGGGTGAGCTTGCCGTCCGGGGTCGGCACGGTGAGCAGCTTGAGGCCGCCCATCCGTTCCGGTGCGCCGCCCTCGTCCACGTTGATGTGCGCGGACTCGGCGCAGATCACCGCGCCCCACCGGTCGGTGAGCGCCTGGAGCGCCGTGACGTTGGCTCCGGTGCCGTTGAAGACCGGGAAGGCCTCGGCCGTCGGCCCGAAGTGGCTGTGCATGACGCGCTGGAGGTGGTCGGTGTACTCGTCCTCGCCGTAGGCGACCTGGTGACCGCCGTTGGCGAGGGTGAGCGCCGCCAGGACCTCGGGGTGGGCGCCCGCGTAGTTGTCGCTCGCGAAGCCTCGTACCTCGGGGTCGTGATGGCGGCGGGCCGCCGTCGGTGCGGCCTTCACGGTTTGGGGGTCAGCCACAGACGCTGTCCATTCGCTTCCCTGGCGGGCCGGTCCCAGACCCCGGCGATGGCTTCCGCCAGTTCCGTCACGTCCGTGAAGCCCGGGTACTTCGCATTCGGGCGCTCGGCGCGCATGGCGTCGTGCACCAGTGCCTTGATGACCAGGATCGCAGCCGCGGCCTTCGGGCCGTCGTCGCCCCCCGCCTTGCGGAAGGCGTCGGCGAGCGCCAGCGTCCAGGCCTCGGCCGCGGCCTTCGACGCGGCGTACGCGGCGTTGCCGGCGGTCGGGTGGGACGCGCCGGCGGCGCTGATCAGCAGGAAGCGCCCCCGGTCACTGCGCAGCAGCCCGTCGTGGAAGGCGAGCGAGGTGTGCTGGACCGTGCGGATCAGCAGCTTCTCCAGCAGGTCCCAGTCCGCGAGCTTCGTCTCCGCGAAGGACGGGCTTCCGCGCCAGCCTCCGACGAGGTGGACGAGCCCGTCGACGCGGCCGAACTCCTTCTCCGTCTTGTCGGCCCACTCCCGTGTGGCGTCCAGGTCGAGCAGGTCGACCGTGTCCCCCGTGACGGTCGCCCCGCCGTGCGCGTACCGGGCGGCGTCGACCGCCTCGGCGAGCCGTTCGGGATCGGCGTCCGAGGCGACGACCGTCGCGCCCGCCTCGGCGAGGCGCAGCAGGGTGGCGCGGCCCGCCGGGCCCGCCGCTCCCGCCACCGCGACCACGGCGCCGTCCAGTGGCGCCTTCGAGCCTGAGTTCATGGTCGTGGTCTCCTTTGTGCGTGTGCTCATGCGGCTGCGCCGCAGGACGGCGTGCCGTCGGCCGCTGCCGTACCCGCCGCGGTGATGCCCTTCGTGGAGGCGATCACCGTCTTCAGCTTCTTGGAGAGCGCCTCGAAGAACATGCTGAGCGGAAACTCGTCGGGAAGCACGTCGTCGACGAGCTTCCGGGGAGGCTGTGACAGATCGAGGGCGTCCGGGCCCTTGGCCCAGCGCGATCCCGGGTGCGGGGCCAGGTAGCTGGAGACCAGGTCGTACGCGGCGAACCAGTGGACCAGCTTGGGGCGGTCGATACCGTCGCGGTAGAGCTTCTCGATCTCGGCGCACAGCTGGTTCGTGACCTGCGGCGCCCGCTCCCAGTCGATCTTCAGGGTGTTGTCCGTCCACCGCAGCACGTCGTGCTTGTGCAGGTAGGAGAAGAGGAGCTGGCCGCCGAGGCCGTCGTAGTTGCGCACGCGCTCGCCGGTGACCGGGAAGCGGAACATGCGGTCGAAGAGCACGGCGTACTGGACGTCGCGGCCGTGGGAGTTGCCCTCGGCCTCGAGCTTCACGGCCTCCTTGAAGGCGGTGAGGTCGCAGCGCAGCTCCTCGAGTCCGTACATCCAGAACGGCTGGCGCTGCTTGATCATGAAGGGGTCGAAGGGCAGGTCGCCGTGGCTGTGGGTGCGGTCGTGCACCATGTCCCAGAGCACGAAGGCCTGCTGGCAGCGCTCCTGGTCGCCGATCATCTCCTGGATGTCCTCCGGGAGTTCGAGACCGAGGACCCGCACGGCCTCACTCGTCACGGCGCGGAAGCGCGCGGCCTCGCGGTCGCAGAAGATGCCGCCCCAGGTGAAGCGCTCGGGGGCCTCGCGCACGGCGATCGTCTCCGGGAAGAGCACCGCGGAGTTGGTGTCGTAGCCCGCGGTGAAGTCCTCGAAGGTGATGCCGCAGAAGAGGGGGTTGTCGTAGCGGGTGCGCTCGAGCTCGGCGAGCCACTCGGGCCACACCATGCGCAGCACGACGGCTTCGAGGTTGCGGTCCGGGTTGCCGTTCTGCGTGTACATCGGGAAGACGACCAGGTGCTGGAGTCCGTCGGCGCGGCCCCGGGCGGGCTGGAAGGCCAGCAGCGCGTCCAGGAAGTCGGGTATGCCGAAGGCTTCGTCGGCCCACTTGCGCAGGTCGGCGACGAGCGCGCGGTGGTACTCGGCGTCGTGCGGCAGGAGCGGGGACAGCTCACCGATCGCGTCGATGACACGGTCCAGTACTGCTTCGGCGTCGACACGCGCGGGGGCGCCCTCGGCGTCGAAGTCGATGGAGCCGTCCTTGGACTGCCAGGGACGGATCTCCTCGACGGCATTCTTGAGCCTCGTCCAGGCCGGGTGCTCGACGACCCGGTCGGCGGGGGATATGGGCGCAGGTGCGGCGTCCTGCACAAGAATTTCCGTCATGTCACTTCCTCCACAGGAGAACCTCGCGTCAAGCCACCGTATCTATGCCCGGTTCTCCGGTACAAGTAGCGAGAAGCGAAATTATTCTTCCTCACCTTCATGATCACCGGAAGGTTTACGGTTGATCATGGTCGCGGCAATGACTTCCGCCACACCGGCCATCGCATCCTTGGCCTCGTCGACCACATTGCTCAGCGCGAGGAAGCCGTGGAACATCCCCGGGTAGTGGGCCTCCGTGACCGGTACCCCCGCCTCGGCGAGCCTCTTCGCGTACGCCCGCCCCTCGTCGCAGACGGGATCGCAGCCGGCCGTGACGATGTGCGCCGCGGGCAGTCCGGCGAGTTCCGCCCGCAGCGGCGAGGCCAGCGGGTGATGGATGTCACCGTCCGGCCCGAGGTACAGGTCGCGGAACCAGCGGACGTGGTCGGCGGTGAGGTAGTAACCCTCCGCGTTGGTGCGGTGCGACTCGGTGTCCAGCGCCGCGTCCGTCGCGGGATAGATCAGCACCTGCAGGGCGACGTCCGGGCCGCCCCGCTCGCGTCCGACGAGCATGGCGGAGGTGGCGAGGTTGCCTCCGGCGCTGTCCCCCGCGACGACCAGGGCGCGCGGATCGCCTCCGAGCTCGCCGATGTGGTCCCCGGCCCAGCACACGGCGGCGTACGCGTCCTCGATGGGGACCGGGAAGCGCACCTCGGGAGCGAGGCGGTAGTCAACGGCGACGACGACGGCCCCCGCGTCCCGGCAGAGCTGGCGGCACAGACGGTCGTGGCTGTTGAGCCCGCCGAGCACCCAGCCGCCGCCGTGGAAGAAGACCACCGTCGGCCAGGGCCCTGGTCCGGCCTCGGGAAGGGGGCGGTAGACGCGCACGGGCAGGTCGGGGGCGCCGGGGGGACCGGGGATCATACGGTCGGCCACGCCGCCCACCTTCGGCCTGCCGAAGGGCGACAGGGAGGCGTCCATGATCCGCCGCGCCTCGACGGCATCGGTCACCGACACCCCGACGTCGGGGAAGACGGCGGCCAGTATGTCGACGAACTCCCTCACCTCGGGCCTCAGCCGGTCTCTCCCGACGGTCATCCGGGTCTCCCTCGTCCGTGAGAACAGTGTGTCGGCCCCAGCGTTCCTTCCCGGCGCGACGGTCCGCAGGCATTTGCGCAGGGCTGACATGACGTCAAGCCGTACAGGACGCGCCCACGAGCGGGGGACACGACGAGCGGCCGACTGGCTGGAAGTCGGTGCCAATCACCCCTGTTACCGCGTGCGAGAGCGGTTTCATCCGGGGTTCCGGCCATTAGGCTGCGTCCTTGCCGCGCCGCGTCGTCAGGCCGCGCCGCGCGGGAGCCGCCGTCGACGGAAGCGAGAGAATCTTGACTTTCCTCACCATCGGTCATCGCGGGGTCATGGGCGTCGAGCCGGAGAACACCCTGCGTTCCTTCGTCCGGGCCGAGCGGGCCGGGATGGACGCCATCGAACTGGATCTGCATCTGAGCAAGGACGGCGCGCTCGTCGTCATGCACGACGCCGACGTGGACCGTACGACGGACGGCAAGGGACCCATCGCCGACAAGACCCTGGCGGAGCTGCGCGAGCTCGACGCGGGCCAGGGCGAGCGGGTGCCGGTCTTCGAAGAGGTCCTCGACGCGGTGCACGCACCGCTCCAGGCCGAGATCAAGGACGTGGCCGCCGCGCGGGCCCTCGCCGAGGTGATGAGGAAGCGTGACCTCGTCCACCGGGTCACCGTGTCGTCCTTCCACGACGACGCGGTGGCCGAGATCGCCTCGCTGGTTCCGGGCGTCCGCACGGTGCTGATCGCGAGCCGCTGGGGTGCCGACGTCGTCGACCGCGCCAAGGCCGTGGGCGCCGGAGCCCTCGCCCTGAACATCCGGCGGCTGACCCTGGAGACGGTCGAGCACGCGCACGCCGAAGCGCTTCAGGTGATCGGCTGGGTGGTCAACACCCAGGACCAGCTGCGGCTGGTACGCGCCCTCGAACTCGACGGCGCGACCACCGACTTTCCGGAGATCCGGCGCACCGGGCGGTTCACCGCGTAGAGCGTCTCGGTCGGTCAGGACCCGGCCGCGGTGCGGAGCCGGTGGGGGATCACGCCGTCAGATCCTTCACCAGCAGCTCGAAGGCCAGGTCCTCGCGCTGCGGAACGCCGAAGCGCTCGTCGCCGTACGGGAAAGGCGTCAGCTCTCCCGTACGGCGGTAGCCGCGTCGCTCGTACCAGGCGATCAGCTCGTCCCGCACCGAGATCACCGTCATGTGCATCTCACGCACGCCCCACGCCTCCCGTGCGCTGCGCTCCGCCTGGGCGATGATCAGACGTCCCAGTCCCCCGCCCTGGAGGTTCGGGCGGACGGCGAACATGCCGAAGTAGGCGGCCTCGCCGCGGTGTTCGAGCTGGCAGCAGGCGATCAGCTCACCGTCGCGCTCCACGACGAGCATGCGGCTGCCCGGCGATTCGATGACCTCGCGCACGCCCTCGGGGTCGGTGCGCCGGCCGTCGAGGATGTCCGCCTCGGTCGTCCAGCCGGTCCGGCTCGTGTCACCCCGGTAGGCGGACTCGATCAGCCCGACCAGCGCCGGTGTGTCGGCGGCGACGGCGTCGCGGTACGTCAGCTCGCCGGCGTCCCGGGGCGGTGCGGTGTCCATGGATCGCTCTCCGTTCTCAGCAGCTTGCGTCCCAACAGCGTGCGGGTGCCACGAGAGTACCCGCGGTACCGGACCGGGGAGGGTCCGCAAGGTCTCGTCGTCCACCCGCAGGGCGTCGCGAACCGGACAGGACGATGCGGACACGACCTAGAGTTCGCTCATGGTGCATGTGCTGAGCAGCCGGATCCTGCTGCGTCCCACCGACCCCGAGCGCTCCCGGCAGTTCTACGGGCAAAAGCTCGGGCTGGCCGTCTACCGGGAGTTCGGGACCGGCCCCGATCGGGGCACGGTCTACTTCCTCGGCGGCGGCTTCCTCGAGATCTCGGGCCGCTCGGAGCCTCCCGCCGCGAACGGGCCCCAGCTGTGGATCCAGGTCGAGGACGTCGCGGCCGTCCACGCGGAGCTGGCGGAGCAGGGCGTCGAGGTGCTGCGACCGCCCGTGCGGGAGCGGTGGGGGCTGATCGAGATGTGGATCGCGGACCCGGACGGCCATCGGATCGCCGTCGTCGAGGTGCCCGCCGATCATCCGCTGCGCCACCGTCCCTGAGCCGGACGCCGGGGAGCGGGCGGGGCGCGCGGGCCGAGGGCGCGGGCCCGGACGCCGCTCAGTGCTCCCTGTGCACCCCCGTGCGCTCGCGTACCCCCGGTGGTGGCCGGGCATCGACCTCTCGACATCCGTCGATGGGGGAGGTTCGCCGTGCACGGACCCGCGATGTCCGGCTGGCTGCTGACGGCGCTGTGCGGGGCCACCGGCCTGTACTGCCTGGTGCGGATGCGTGGCTCGTCCGGCGAGGCGCGCAGGGCGGCCGGCGGCGAGGCGCTGATGGGTTTCGGCATGGCGGCGATGACGCTGCCGGCGGCCGTCGTCGTGCTGCCGGAGTGGGCCTGGACGGTGTGCGCGGCCGTCTTCGCGGCCGCGGCGCTCGCCGCCCTGTGGCCGGCCCGCCGCGGTCTGCATCATCTCCATCACGCGGTCGGCTCGCTCGCGATGGTCTACATGGCGCTGGCGATGACCCCTGGCGGCGGCGCGCACGCCGGTCACGCCCCGGCCGGCGTACCCCTGCTGACCGGCGCGCTGCTCGTGTACTACGCGGCGTACGTCCTGCGCTCGGGGGTGCGGCTGGTGCCCGTCCCGGCTGCCGCGGGGGTTTCCGGACCGCTCTCCTCCGGCACCCGGCCGGAGCTCGCTCCGGCCTGCAGACTGGTGATGGGCCTCGCGATGCTCGCCATGCTGCTCACCCTCTGACGCCCTCGCGAGGCCCGCCCAGAGGCCGGTCACGGGACCGTGTCGTGCATCACTTGGGGCGCAGGTTCATACCCGCAAGTAGCCCCGCGCTCATAGGCTGACGGCATGTTGGTCTCCCTCGTGCTGCTGATGCTCGGCGCACTGGCCGCCGTGGCGGCTCCGCGACTGCTGTCGCGTGCCGACTGGCCGGAGCGCGAGCCGGTGGTGGCTCTGTGGGTGTGGCAGTGCGTGGTGGCGGCGGTGCTGCTGTCGTTCGCGCTGTCGATGACCTTCAGCGCGGCGGCGGCCTGGCAGCTCGTTCGCGGCCATGTCTTCGCACCGGCGCCGCACGGGGTCGTGGACGCCTACGCCCTCGGGGCGCACCGGCCCTGGTCGGCCGTCCTCGCGGTCGTGCTGGCCTGCGGCGGCCTGTGGACCGCCGCCATGCTCTCCCGGGAGATCCGCCGGGCCCGGCTGCGCCGCAAGCAGCGGCGTACCGAGCTGCTGGTGCGCTCCCCCGTGATGCCGGGCGAGCAGCCGGGCAGTGAGCCGCTGGTCGTCCTGGAGGGGGCGCGCCCCGACGCGTGGTGGCTGCCCGGCGCGGCGCCTCAACTGGTCATCACCACCGCGGCCTTGCGACGACTGAAGGGCCGTCAGCTCGACGCGGTCCTGGCCCATGAGCAGGGTCACGCCCAGGCACGTCACGACTGGCTGCTGCACTGCTCATCGGCGCTCGCCAACGGCTTCCCGCAGATCCCCGTGTTCGCCGCGTTCCGCGACCAGATGCACCGCCTGGTGGAGCTGGCCGCCGACGATGTCGCCTCGCGCCGTTTCGGGCGGCTCACGATCGCCCTGGCGCTGGTGGAACTGAATGAGGACCGCGGGGTGTTCGGTCCCTGCCCCACTCCGGACGCCCAGCTGCCGCAGCGCGTCAACCGGCTGCTGGCGCCTGTTCCGCGGCTCACCGCGGGCCGACGTCTGCGGCTGACCGCCGCGGCCGCGCTGGTGCCGGTGGTACCTCTGCTGGTGGCCTTCGTCCCCGCACTTCGCGCGCTGGGCCAGCCGTAGAACACCTCTCCCGGGGAAGATCCCTTCCATGCACTCGACACACCCCGCTCCGACCACTCCCCCGGAGGCCGGGCCGCCGGCCGGACCGGTGCGCACCGGGACGGTGCTGGTCCTGCTCTTCGCCGTCCTGCTGGTCCTGGTCACGATCGCCTGGTCACCGCTCATCTCCTTCGACCGCTCCGTCGCCGACGGACTGCATGTGTGGGCCGTCGACGATCCCGGGCTCGTCCGGGTGAATCGCGTCCTGACCGACTGGGTGTGGGACCCCTGGGCGATGCGCGCGCTGATCGCCGTGGCCGTGGTGTGGCTGTGGCGGCGGAGCGAACGCCTGCTCGCCGTGTGGGTGGCGGCGACGAGCGCGCTCGGCACGTTCCTCCAGCAGGGTCTGAAGGCCGCGGTGGGCCGCGAGCGCCCGATGTGGCCCGATCCGGTCGACTCGGCCCACTTCTCGGCCTTCCCGTCGGGCCACGCGATGACGGCCATGGTCACCTGTGTGACGGTGCTCTGGCTGCTGCGGCGCAAAGGGGTGGAGGGGCAGTGGTGGCTGTGGGCCGTGGTCGTGGCCGTCGTCTCCGTGGTCGGCGTGGGACTGACCCGGCTCTATCTCGGTGTGCACTGGCCCACCGACGTCCTGGGCGGCTGGCTGCTCGGGGCGGGCTGCGTGGCGCTTTCGGTCACGGCGTACGAACGGACGGTCTTGTCCCGGCAGCACTGAGCCGGAGAGGATCGTCGTCATGCCGGTCACGGGTGTGCTGTTCGCGTTCGGACGGCTGTTCCGGGCGCCCCGCGAGGCGCTGGGCCTGCCATCCGGGCGACGTGCTCGCGGTCGGGGACGACCGGCATGCGGACGGGGGCGCCGCGGATCTCGGATGTGCCGTCCCGTGCGTGGATCCTCTGCGGGCGGAGGAACGGCCCGACGCGCTGCGTAAAGTTCTGCATCTCGTGGAGGGACCAGCCCGTGCGGACCGTGCGGACTGTGCGGACGGAGGGGGTCCGATTCGTCCGGACGACGCCCGGCAGAGAGACACCGAAGGCATGACGAAGCCACCCGAACCGGACGATCCCCCGCGTCGCCCGGTTCGGGCAGCACCCCGCTGACCAGGCCCTGAAGCCCGCACAGCGGAGCACGCTGAGTATATTGGCTGAGAGCCAGTCAACGCAGGAGTCCAGCATGTCCCCGCGGAGCGCATCGGTCAATGAAGAGCTTCGTCGGCGTTCCCGGGAGCGGCTCCTCCAGGCGACCGTGGAGCTGGTCGGCGAGCGTGGCTACGAGGCCACGACCCTGGCCGACATAGCCGACCGGGCGGGTTCCGCTCGGGGTCTGATCTCGTACTACTTTCCGGGAAAGCGCCAGCTTCTGCAGTCGGCCGTGCACCGTTTGATGCATCTCACACTCCGCGAGGCGCTGGAGCGGGAGCCGCGAACCGAGGACGGACGCGAACTGCTGGCGCGGGCGATCGACGCCGTGCTCGGGCTCGCCGTCGACCATCCGGTGCTGATGCGGACCCATATGTCCGGTGTGCTACAGGCCGAGGGTTTTGTGCAGTGCCCGGAACAGCAGCAGGTGGCGACGCAGTTGCAGGCCACGGTGGAGCGGTACGGCTCCCAGCAGGCCGAGGTGGACTATCCGCTGCTGCGGGCCCTGCTGATGGGCGCGGTCTTCGCGATTCTGCTGCCCGGAGCGCCGATGCCGCTCGCGCGGCTGCGGGCGGAACTCTTCCAGCGCTACGGGCTGGACTGGGAGCTCGGCGTCCCGCCGGGCGCAGATCCGCCCGGCGGGACGAGTGACGGCACCAGGAAGGTCCTGGGTCAGTCGCGGTCGAAGTAGTCGGGCTGGGTCTGCACATTGAGCTCGTGCAGCCGCACCCGCTTCGCCGGGTCCGTACGCCTGTCGTTGAGCTTCAGGACGTCGAGACCCTTCGCGATGTCGTTCGAGTAGATGTAACCGTTGTAGTAGTACGCCGACCAGGAGCCGGCCGTGGTGACCTGGTCGAGGGTGACGGGACCACGCTCGAAGTAGGCGATCTCCTTGGGACTGCTGGAGTTGGTGAAGTCCCAGACCGAGATGCCGCCCTGGTACCAGGCCTGGACCATGATGTCGCGGCCCTTCACCGGGATGATCGAGCCGTTGTGCGCCACGCAGACCTCGGCGTCGGCCTGGTGCCGGTCGATCTTGAAGTAGCTGCGGAAGACGAGCTTGCGGTTGTCGCCCCGGCCGACGAGGTCGTAGATGCCGTCGGCACCGCGGTTCGGGCCGATCTCCTCGTTGCAGGTGGCAGCTCCGCCGCCGCCGAGCTCGTCGGTGAAGACGACCTTGTCGGCGTCCTGGTTGAAGGTCGCCGAGTGCCAGAACGCGAAGTTCACGTTGTCCTGGACGCGGTCGATGACCTTCGGGCGCTCCGGATCCTTGATCGAGAACAGGATGCCGTCACCCATGCAGGCGCCGGCGGCCAGGTCCTTCGAGGGGAGCACGGTGATGTCGTGGCAGCCGGTGGTCTTGGAGACGCCCGGGTTGGTGGGCGAACCGGGGTTGCCTCCGCCGTCCGGACCCTCACCCGGGAAGAGCACCGGGAAGTTCACGATCCGGGCCTGCTGCGGCGCCTTGCGCGGCACCTTGATGACGGAGATGCCGTCGTGCGGCGGCTGACAGTCCGGGAAGGCCGCGCTCGGCGAGTACGACGAGACGTAGATGTAGACATCACGGCGCTCGGGCACCAGCGTGTGCGTGTGCGAGCCGCACGCGGTCTCGACAGCGGCGATGTACTTCGGGTTGCGCTTGTCGCTGATGTCGAAGATCTTCATGCCCTCCCACGACGACTTCTCGGTCGCGGGCTGCGTCGTGCTGGTGCACGAGTTGTCGCTGCGCGAGGAGTCGGTGGAGAGGAACAGCAGGTCGCCGGAGACCGAGATGTCGTTCTGGCCGCCGGGACACAGCACCTCGGAGACCGTCTTCGGCGCCTTCGGGTTGCTGATGTCGAAGATCCGGAAGCCGTCGTAGTTGCCCGCGTAGGCGTACTTGCCCTGGAAGGCGATGTCCGAATTGGTGCCCTTGAGCGCGCCCTTGGGGACGTTGGTGAGGTGCTCGATGTTGTCGCTGTGGACGATCTCGTCCACGCCGGGTATCTCACCACTCGCGATGGCGGAGCGGTCCTGCGCCGCCTGGCCCGAGGAGCTCTCCTTGTGGGCGGACTTGTCCCCGGGGTCGGGTGTGGCGGCCGCGGGTCCGGCCGTCAGCAGCGTGGCGAGGAGCCCGGCCGCGGCTGCCGCCACGCCCAGACGTCTGCGCCGCGCTCGGGTGGTGTGCAACAGGGTCACTGCGTCCTCCCTTGTATCCGTTCCTGGTTGAACGGTTCACGGACCACCGCAGTATCTTCCCTTGCATGGACATCTCAACAGATGGCAACAGAGACGTAATGAAAGTTTCTGATCAACAGGGTTCCGAAGCGTGCTAGGACGGTCATAGAACACCCCAAGTGCCTCAGGAGGTCTCCGTGTTGAACCGCCGCCCGGCCTCACGTTCCCGCAGACCGCTGATCGCGGCGGCCGTGGCCGCCGCCGTACTCGCCCTGGCTGCCTGCGAGTCGGACGGCGACACTCCGGCCAAAGCCAAGGAGGACAGCGGCCCCTCGGTGGTCGCGCCGGGGAAGCCGGGCGAGCCGGCGAAGACGCTCTCCCCCGAGGAGGCCAGGAAGGCCGCCCCGGACGACTCGCCGAACTCGGCCGACTTCTCCTACGCCCACATGATGATCACGCACCACAGCCAGGCGGTGACGATGACGGCCCTGGTGCCGACCCGCGCGGAGTCGACGCAGGTCAAGCGGCTGGCAGAGCGTATTTCGGCGTCCCAGAAGCCTGAGATCGCCGCGATGCAGGGCTGGCTGAAAGTCAACGGCGGAAAGAAGGGCGACAGTGGACACGACCACGGCGCCGCCCCGATGCCGGGCATGGCGACGGCCGCGCAGCTGACCCAGTTGCGCGCCGCGAAGGGCAAGGCGTTCGACGAACTCTTCCTGAAGCTGATGATGACGCACCATCAGGGTGCCATCACGATGGCCACGGAGGCCCTGACGGAGGGCAACAACGTGCTGATCGAGGAGATGGCGACGGACGTGATCGCGCAGCAGACGAGCGAGATCGGCCGGATGCGGAAGATGTGACGTCGGCCGGCGCCCGCGCCGCGCGGGGCTAGCGGCGGTTGTGGCGCGGTGGCAGATGCCCTTCGTCGCGAGCACCGGCGATCAGCCGGAGGGCCTTGCGACGACTGTGGCCGGTCGCGCCCATCACCGCGAGCACGGGGTCGCGGCCGTCCTGCCGGGCCCTGCGGTAGACATCAGCGGCCAGCTGACGGCCTGCCGCGCCGCGCGGCAGAGTGGTACGCGCCCGGCGACGGGACGGCGGCGGCGCACTCCCCCGGTCCCTGTCATCGGGGGCGTCGGGTGCGTCAGGCGGGGTCACCGCGCACGGCACCTGGCCCGCGGCCGTACGGCAGGCGTCCTCGAGAGGGTCCTCGATCCGGTCGGCGAGCACGGTGAAGGTCCGCAGCGGCAGCGGCGGGTCGGCGCGCATGTCCTCGATCGCGATCCGCCCCTGGTCGACGACGGCCAGCACTTCGATGCGCGCCCCGTCGGCGAAGGTCAGCCGGACGTTGAACCAGGGCTGCGCGAGCTCGCAGGCGGGGAGGGATTCGACGGTGGTGACGGTGCCGTGGCCCTGCACCTCCCAGACCGGGGGAAATGGCAGGACCTGATGCAGGTCATACTGATCATTAGCGTTAAGAAACGTAGTTTCTTGCACAATTAACACGTAACCAGTCAAATCCGGTCGATCTGCGACGGCACGCACGCCGGACCGGCGTAGAGCACCCCGTTGGGGGTCCCGTCCACCGAAAGGCTGCCGAGTCGCACCTCCCCAGCGCCGTACCCCGGTGCGATGCTGGAGTTTCCCTGCGGAAGGAGCGCAGCTGTGCTTCGCGTCGCCGTTGTGGGATCGGGACCCAGCGGGGTCTACGCCGCTCAGGATCTCGTCCAGCAGAGCCAGGTTCCGGATGTGCGGGTGCATGTTCTGGACCGGCTTCCCTGCCCCTACGGACTCGTGCGTTACGGGGTCGCGCCCGATCACGAGAAGATCAAGTCCTTGCAGAACAACCTCCGCGGTGTGCTGGAACAGGAGCGGATCGACTTCGTCGGGAACATCGAGGTGGGAGCGCACGGGCTGACTCCCGGACGGCTGCTGGAGCTCTACCACGCGGTCGTGTACTGCGTGGGAGCCGCCCGGGACCGCAGACTCGACATCCCCGGCGAGGATCTGCCCGGCAGTTACTCGGCCACCGACTTCGTCTCCTGGTACAGCGCGCACCCCGACGCCGTGGGCGACGACTTCGCGCTCGGCGCCCGCTCGGCCGTCGTGATCGGCGTGGGCAACGTGGCCGTCGACGTGGCCCGCATCCTGGCGCGCGGAGCCGACGAACTGCGGCCCACCGACGTGCCGGAGGGCGCGCTCGGCGCCCTGGCGCTGAGCCGGGTGCGCGATGTGCACATGGTCGGCAGGCGCGGCCCCTCCCAGGCCAAGTTCACCACCAAGGAACTGCGCGAACTCGGCTCGCTGCCCTCGGCGGAGGTCGTCGTCGAACCGGCCGACCTCGCACTGGACCCGGTGTACGCGGACACCTCGGGCGTCCTCGCGGCCGCCCTGCCCGCGGTCGGCCGGCGGAATGTCGACGTCGTACGCGGCTGGGCGGCCCAGCCGCCGCGCGGCCTGGACCGCCGGATCCATCCGCGGTTCTTCCTGCGCCCGGTGGAGTTCGTCGAGGAGGGCGGCCGGGTCGCCGCCGTACGGTTCGAGCGGACCGTGCCGGACGCCGGCGGTTCGGTGCGAGGCACCGGGACGTACGAGGAGATCGAGGCACAGCTGGTGCTGCGGGCGGTCGGCTACCGGGGCGTGCCGCTGCCCGGCCTGCCCTTCGACGGCGCGCTCGGGACCGTGCCGCACACGGCCGGGCGGGTCCTGCGGGACGGGGTTCCGTCGCCCGGGGAGTACGTGGCGGGCTGGATCAAGCGCGGCCCGACCGGGGTGATCGGCACCAACCGGCCGTGCGCGAAGGAGACGGTGGCCTCGCTGCTGGAGGACGGTGCCGCGCTGGCACTGCGCTCCGTGGCGGATGATCCGGTGGCGGAACTGCGGGCGGCTGGACACCACCCCGTCGAGTGGACGGGCTGGCAGGCCATCGAGGCGGCCGAGGCCGCGCTCGGCCGGACGCTCGGGCGACGGTCCGTCAAGATCCCCGACTGGGACGGCCTCCTGGGCGCCGCGACCGGAGACACGGCGCGCTGAGGCTATGCCTCGCCGAGGCGGTCCGCCTGCCGGGCCGCCGCGGCGAGGACGCTGTCGAGCAGCCCCGGGAACAGGGCGTCGAGGTCGTCACGACGCAGTCCGTTGAGCTTCGCCGTGCCCCGGTACATCTGCCGGATCACACCGCTCTCCCGCAGCACACGGAAGTGGTGGGTGGTCGTCGACTTGGTGACGGGCAGGTCGAAATGGGAGCAGGAGAGCGCCTCTCCGGTGGCGGCGAGCTCCCTGAGGACGAGCAGCCGCATGGGGTCGGAGAACGCGTGGAGCACGCCTTCCAGCCGGATCTCGTCACGCGTGGGGTGAGCGAGCGCGCGGGGGCTTGTCGCGGTGGTCACGGCTGCTCCACTTCGTCCGGGGCTCCTATGGTACGAGAACCCTCGTAGTTTGACACTCGCCGTACTACGATGCGTATCGTACGAGTCGGAGGACCGGGACTGCCCGAGCCGCACCTCGCTCGCGTCCGTACCCCGTCCTCACTCTGCCACCCGCCGTACACCGGCCCCGTCCGAATGGAGTCCGTCGTGAGCGCGCTGTTCCAGCCCTGCACCCTGCGATCGCTGACCATCCCCAACCGCGCCTGGATGGCGCCGATGTGCCAGTACTCGGCAGAGGCGAGCGGGCCGGACGCCGGCGTGCCCACCGACTGGCACTTCGCGCACTACGCGGCCCGCGCCGCCGGTGGCACCGGACTGATCCTCGTCGAGGCCACGGCGGTCGCGCCCGAAGGCCGGATCAGCCCCGCGGACACCGGGATCTGGAACGACACCCAGGTCGAGGCCTTCCGCCGGATCACCCGCTTCGTGAAGAGCCAGGGCACCACCGTCGGCGTCCAGCTGGCGCACGCCGGGCGCAAGGCGTCGACGGACCGCCCCTGGAAGGGCGGCGGGCCGGTGGGTGCCGACGACCACGGCTGGCAACCCCTCGCGCCGAGCCCCCTCCCCTTCGACGAGGGACACCCGGTCCCCGACGAGCTGACGACGGCGGAGATCGAGGAGATCGTCGGGCAGTTCGCGGCCGCGGCCCGCCGGGCGCTGGACGCCGGCTTCGAGATCGCCGAGATCCACGGCGCTCACGGTTATCTGATCGGCGAGTTCCTCTCGCCGCACACCAACCACCGCACGGACGAGTACGGCGGCTCCTTCGAGAACCGCGCCCGCTTCCCGCTCGCGGTCGTCGACGCCGTACGCGCCGTGTGGCCCGACGAGTTGCCGCTCTTCTTCCGCATCTCCGCCACCGACTGGCTGGACGAAGGTGGCTGGACCGCGGACGACACCGTGCGCTTCGCGGCGCTGCTCCAGGAACACGGCATCGATCTGCTGGACGTCTCCTCCGGCGGCAACGCCCCGCATGTGAGCATTCCGACGGGCCCCGGCTACCAGGTGCCGTTCGCGGCGCGGGTGCGGGCCGAGACCGGGCTCCCCGTCGCCGCCGTGGGCATGATCACCGACGCCGAGCAGGCGGAGAAGATCATCGCGAACGGCGAGGCGGACGCCGTCCTGCTCGGCCGTGAACTGCTGCGCAACCCGTCCTGGGCCCGGCATGCCGCGCGCGAGCTCGGCGGAGAGATCCGCGTCCCGGAGCAGTATCTCCGCTCCGTCTGAACCGGCTGCACGACGAAGGAGCGGCGCCCTGACCAGGGGGCCGCTCCTTCGCCGTGTCGCCAGCTGTCGGGTTCCCAGCCGTCCTGTCCCCAGCCGTCATGTTCGTCGCCCGCCTCCCGTGCCGTCGCCGCGCGCCGATGAGTTTCGCCTTCGGGAGCGGTCTGCCCTCCATGACGTCCGCCCGGGCCGACCGCGACGTACGGGCCACTGTCGGTGGCCGGGTGCAAACTGGCCCTTATCCGCGACAACGGCGTCCTGGAGGCACACGAACATGACCGACGTACTGCTCACCGTAGGCACCCGCAAAGGACTCTTCATCGGCCGCAGAAGCGGCGGATCATGGGACTTCGAGGGCCCGCACTTCAACGCGCAGGCCGTGTACTCGATCGGCATCGACACCCGCAGGGCGGTGCCCCGGCTGCTCGTCGGCGGCGACAGCGCGCACTGGGGCCCGTCGGTGTTCCACTCCGACGACCTCGGGAAGACCTGGGTGGAGCCCGCCGAGCCGGCGGTGAAGTTCCCCAAGGACACCGGGGCCTCCCTGGAGCGCGTCTGGCAGCTGCATCCCGCGGGGCCCGACACCCCGGACGTGGTCTACGCGGGCACCGAGCCGGCCGCGCTGTTCCGCTCGGAGGACGGCGGCGAGACGTTCGACCTCGTACGACCGCTGTGGGAGCACCCGACCCGTTCGCAGTGGGTTCCCGGCGGCGGCGGTGAGGCCGTGCACACCGTGGTGACGGACCGGCGCGACCCGCAGTCGGTGCTGGTCGCCGTCTCGACGGCGGGCGTCTTCCGCTCCCGGGACGGCGGCGAGAGCTGGGCGCCGTCCAACAAGGGCGTGTCCGCGGTCTTCCTGCCCGACCCCGACCCCGACTTCGGACAGTGCGTCCACAAGATCGCCCAGGACGCCGGGGATCTGGACCGGCTCTATCTGCAGAACCACTGGGGCGTCTTCCGCAGCGACGACGCCGGCGCCAAGTGGACGGACATCGGAGCGGGCCTGCCCTCGGACTTCGGCTTCGCCGTGGCCGCGCACCCGCACCGCCGCGACACCGCCTATGTCTTCCCGATCACCGCGGACGCCGACCGGGTGCCCGCCGGCCGCCGGTGCCGTGTGTACCGCACCACCGACGCGGGCGGCAGCTGGGAGGAGCTGTCGGCCGGACTGCCCGAGGGTGATCACTACGGCACGGTGCTCAGGGACGCCCTGTGCACCGACGACGCCGATCCCGCCGGGATCTACTTCGGCAACCGCAACGGCGAGGTGTACGCCAGCGCGGACGACGGCGACAGCTGGCAGCAGCTGGCCTCGCATCTGCCGGACGTGCTCTGCGTACGGGCCGCGGCCATGGGTTGAGGGAGAAGGTCACTGCACCAGTAGAGTGACGCTCCGTGGCAGCACGACCGTTGAAGGACATTGTGGAGCCGGGATGGGCCGACGCCCTCGAACCGGTGGCCGAACGCATCGCCGCGATGGGCGACTTCCTGCGCGCGGAGATCGCCGCCGGACGTACCTATCTGCCGGCCGGACCGAATGTGCTGCGCGCTTTCCAGCAGCCGTTCGAGGACGTCCGGGTGCTGATCGTCGGTCAGGACCCGTACCCGACACCCGGGCACGCGGTGGGGCTGAGCTTCTCCGTCGCGCCCGAGGTGCGGCCGGTGCCGGGCAGCCTGGACAACATCTTCCGGGAGATGCACGCGGACCTCGGGCATCCCCGGCCCTCCAACGGCGATCTGACGCCCTGGACCCACCAGGGTGTGCTGCTGCTGAACCGGGCGCTGACCACCGCACCCCGCAAGCCGGCGGCTCACCGCGGCAAGGGCTGGGAAGAGGTGACCGAACAGGCGATCCGGGCGCTCGTGGCGCGCGGCAAGCCACTGGTCTCCGTGCTCTGGGGGCGCGACGCCCGCAATCTGCGCCCCCTGCTCGGTGATCTTCCGGCGATCGAGTCCTCGCACCCCTCGCCCATGTCGGCGGACCGGGGCTTCTTCGGCTCGCGCCCCTTCAGCCGGGTCAACGACCTTCTGCAACGCCAGGGCGCGGAGCCCGTCGACTGGCAGCTTCCGTGACCGCGAGCCGGGTCCTCGGGGTGGACTCCGGCGGTTCCGGGCTGCGCGTGACGCTCGCCGACGCCTCGGCGCCCCGGCGTGCCGAGACGCTCGCGTCGCGGGAACCGGTGCGTACCGGTGCCTCGGGCATCGACGCCGGGCATCTGCTGGAGCAGCTGCTGCCGATGGCGCGTGCCCTGCTGGACCGGGCCGGCGGTGGCGAGGTGTCGGCGGTCGCGATCGGTGCCGCCGGAATGGGGACGCTCGGCGGGCAGTTGCGCGCGGAGCTCCCCGCCGCGCTGGCCGAGTCGCTGGGCGTCACCCGCCTCGCGCTCGCCGCGGACGCCGTCACGGCCTTTGCGGGGGCGCTGGGGCAGCGTCCCGGCGCGGTGGTTGCCGCGGGGACGGGCCTGATCGCGCTGGGCACGGATCTCACCGCCTGGCAGCGTGCCGACGGCTGGGGCCATCTGCTCGGTGACAGCGGCGGCGGAGCCTGGATCGGCCGGGCCGGGCTGGACGCGGCGCTGCGGGCGCACGACGGGAGGCGCGGTGGTTCCGCCGCACTGCTCGCCGCGATGGAGTCGGTGTTCGGCCCGGCGCAGGAACTGCCGGCCCAGCTGTACCCGCGTATCGACCGGCCTGCCGTGCTGGCCTCCTTCGCGCCGGAGGTGGCGCGCTGCGCCACGGCGGGCGACGAGGTGGCGGCGGGCATCCTCGCCAGGGCCGCCGGGCACATCGCCGAGTCGGCGTCGGCCGTGTGCCCGCCGGCCGTCGTAGGGGCCGAGGCGCCTCAAGTGGCGCTGACGGGCGGCCTGTTGAAGATGGGTGACCCCCTGCTCGTACCACTGAGGGCCGAACTCGCCGCCCAACTGCCCTGCGCCCGGCAGGTTGCCGCGGCCAGGGATCCGCTCGACGGCGCGCTCCTCATCGCCACCGCGCTGGCACAGGACGCGCTGCGGCTGCCCCGTCATCCGACATTGCTGTACGTCCCGGCAGAGCAGGGCAGATGAGACACCGCGAACTCATCGGATAAATACGGACAGACGGCGCGGGACCGCCCCCTCCCCGAACAGCCGCACCCACAAAACCAGTAGCATGCGGCGCCATGAGCTCCCCCACTGGGCCGGCATCCGGCCTGCCTGTACGAAGCCCGCGACCGCGTCAGTCCGGACGGCACCGCCGCCCGGAACCCGTGGCCGCTCCCGAGGGCGCGCCCGCGCTCGTGCTCGCCGTGCCCGGCGCTCCCGGGCCCTCCACCCGGAGCCTGGCCGAAGAGGTCATAAGCATCGCCCGGTCCGAGCTTCCCGGCCTCGAGGCCGGCATCGGCTACCTGGACGGCGACGACTCCGAGTACCCCACGCTCGAGACCGTGCTCGCCCACACCGCCGCGCGCCGGACCGAGCGGTACGAGATCGCGCGAGCGGCCGGCCGTGAAGTGGCGGAGCCCGAGGGTCCCGCCGCCGTCGTGGTGCCGCTGCTCGCCGGACCGGACAACGTCCTGATGCGCCGCATCCGCCAGGCCGTCATGGACAGCCGCGCCGCCGCCGAGCTGACGGACGTGCTCGGTCCGCACCCGCTGCTCGCCGAGGCGATGCACGTGCGGCTCTCCGAGGCGGGGCTGGCCCGCGCCGACCGCGCCCGGCTGTTCACCGTCGCCACGGCCGCCGACGGCATCATCCTGGCCACGGTCGGCGGTGACGAGGCCGTCCAGGCCGCCGGCATCACCGGCATGCTGCTCGCCGCGCGACTCGCGGTGCCGGTGATGGCCGCGGCCCTCGACCAGGAGGGCGCCGTCGCCGCGATCGGCGACCAGCTGCGCGGCTCCGGTTCGACTCAGCTCGCCCTGGCGCCGTACCTCATCGGCCCCGAGCTGCCCGAGGGTCTGCTCGACGCCGCCGTGAAGGAGGCCGGCTGCGCCTCGTCCGAGCCGCTGGGCGCCTACCCGGCGATCGGCAAGCTGGTCCTGTCCCAGTACGCGGCCGCTCTGGGCATCAGCCCGCAGCCGCAGGGCTCGCCCGCTCACTGACGGACGCCGCACGACGCGTCGGGCCCGCACCGTTTGCTCGGTGCGGGCCCGCACCGCGGGCCGGGGAGCCCCGAGGACGCGTCAGGCGAAGACCACGCAGGAGGCCGCGGGGGCGTCCAGGGAGCCCGCCCGGTGCGGCACTCCGGTGTCGGGGTCGATGTCGAACCAGGTGACGTTGCCGGAGCGCTCGTTGGCCGCGTAGAGCCTGCGGCCGGTCGGGTCCAGGACCAGGTCGCGCGGCCAGTGGCCGCCGCACGAGACGGTCGTGATCAGCTCCGGGCGTTCACGGCTCTCGTCGAGCGCGAGGACGGCGATGCTGTCGTGTCCGCGGTTCGCGGCCCACAGATGGCGACCGTCGTGCGAGACCACCACCTCCGAGGGGTAGACGGGCCCGTCCGCGCCGTCGGGCAGCACGGGCGTCTCACCGACCGGTTCGAGCACGCCCGCGTCCGCGTCCCAGCGGCAGACGGTGAGCGTCGGTTCGAGCTCGTTCAGCACATAGGCGTGCGTGCCCGCGGGGTGGAAGGTCAGATGGCGGGGCCCGGTGCCGGGGCGCAGCGCCGTCTCGCCGTGCTGAGTCAGTTCGCCGGCCTGCGGATCGAGCGCGAAGACGCGTACGGCGTCGGTGCCGAGGTCGACGCCGAGGACCCAGCGTCCGCTGGGGTCGGGCAGCACCTGGTGGGCGTGCGGACCGCGCTGCCGGTCCGGGTGAGGTCCCGTTCCCTCGTGCTGCAGCACACCGCTGGCCGCGTCCGGCTCACCGCCGCGCTTGACCGGGAGCACGCTCACGCTGCCGGAGCCGTAATTGGCGGTGAGCAGGTGGCCGTCGCTGTAGGCGAGGTGGGTCGGTCCGGCGCCGCAGACGGGCACCCGGCCGCCGATCGGCCTGGGGGCCGAGCCCCGCACGTCGAAGGCCGCCACCGCCCCTTCAGAGGTCTCGGAGACGGCATAGAGGACCGGCCCGCCGGGGGCCGTCGCCAGCGTGAGGTACGAGGGGTCCGCCAGGGCATCGCTGGCTCCCGTCTCGGTCAGGGCCCCGGTCGCCCCGTCCACGGCGGCGGCGATGATCCCCCGGCCGCCGGCGGAGGTGAAGGACCCGATGAATACCCGTCCGGTGTTCGTGTTGCCCACGCCGTTCCCTCCCACTGTTCCCACGGATCTCGCGCCCCGCTGATCGCTCCCGCCCCGCTGATCGTTGGTGGCTCGGCCGACGGTAGCAGCGGTCTAGACCAAGTGTCGTCACCCGTTCCAAACCCCGGCCGCACGAGCGCGGGCATCCGGGTGCTGGACGTAGGCGGGTCTCCACTCGGTCGAATCGTAGGTGCGGTGGAAGACGGGGGTCGCCGCGCCCGACATCGGCGGCACGATCCACGACCAGTCGGCGCCGACCCCCCGCCCCCGGCTCTCCTCCCGGTCGACATGGGTGAGGAAGCGGCGCGACTCGGTGTGATGGTCGGTGACCGTGACCCCGGCGCGGTCGAAGGAGTGCAGGACGGCACGGTTCAGCTCCACGAGCGCACGGTCCTTCCAGAGCGAGCGGTCCGAGGTGGTGTCGAGGCCCAGGAGCTGGGCGACGCGCGGCAGCAGGTCGTAGCGGTCGGTGTCGGCGAGATTGCGCGCGCCTATCTCGGTGCCCATGTACCAGCCGTTGAACGGCGCCGCCGGGTAGCAGACCCCGCCGATCTCCAGGCACATGTTGGCGATCGCCGGGACGGCGTGCCAGCGCAGACGGAGGTCGGCGTACCAGTCGTCCTCGGGGTGCCGCAATTCGACCTCCAGCACCGCGTCCGACGGCAGGTCGAACAGGCGCGGCTTGCGGTCGGCGTCCTCGACGACCAGCGGCAGGACGTCGAAGGGCGTGCCAGGCCCGCCCGGCCAGCCGAGGCGCAGGGCGAGTTCCGTGAGACCGGCGTTGCGCGGATCGCCGAGGACGGCTCCCCCGCCGGTGCGGTAGCCCGCGTACCGCACGAGTTGTTCGTTCCAGATCCGCGGGCCGGGCCGGTCGGGGGTGTCCGGGGCGAACACGGTGATCAGGGGCCGGATGTGGCCGCCGTTGGTCGCCTCCCGCAGATGGAGGACCGCGTCGCGGGCGACGGATTCGGCGTCCTCGACGTGGCGGCGGTCGCGGACGCGCAGGGAGCGCCAGTAGAGGCGGCCGATGCAGCGGTTGCTGTTGCGCCAGGCGACCCGTGCGCCGTAGGCGAGTTCGTCGGCGGTGTGCCGGTAGGTGCCGGTCGCGTCGATCTCCGCGCGGACGGCGGCGATCCGGGCGGACGGGTCCACTCCCGGGCGCTCCTCGCGGTGATGGAGCCGGACGAAGTCCTCGGCCTCCTCGACCGGTACGCCCGCCACGTGGGGCGCGGCACCCGGAAGGCCGGAGCCGGTGACGGGACAGCGGCGCTCCGTCGCCGGCGCCGGTGCGTGCGCCTCCTCCGGGACGACGGCCCTCCGCAGCGATCTGAGCAGTGACTTCCGCATGGTGCGTACCCCCGGGGCCCTGGAAGGACGTGCGTGGATGCCGCACTGGTTACCCGGCGAACACGCTGATCCACCCTCTGTGTGCGCGGAGAAAATGCCTCAATCACGTGCTCCCTGTCCATGCCCCTGGTCAGGCGGGCACGAGCGGGGCGCGCGGGGATGTGTGCAGGGGCGCGGCGAGCTCTCCGAGCGCCTGCTCCAGTGCATGGAGGTGCGTGAGTGCCGCATCGGACACAGGGTGAGCGTGGGGCGCGAGCGCCGCGATATCGGCGGTCCGGCTTCCCCCCGCGGGCGCCACGAGCGCGTGGACGGCGGTCTCGACGCGCCGGCAGGCGGTGGCCAGCCGGGCGTCGTGGGAAGCCGTGCTGCCGGCCGATTCCGCGGCGACGGCGGCGAGTCCGCGCACCTCGCGCGCGCAGTCGTCGAGCAGCACGATGACCTGCCGGGCGCGTGCCTTGCGCGCCCGGAGCGGGCTGAGCGGGTGGACGAGCGGGGCCAGGGAGAGGCGAACCCGGCCGAGCAGCAGCTCCAGCTCGGCCGCGAGAGGGGCGGGGTCGGCCGTGCTGTCCCCGGCCAGCCGGCGGGCGGCCGCGGTGGTGCAGCCATGGACGCAGGTCAGCGCACGGCGGATCCAGGCGTCGGTCGCGGCGTGCGTGGTGACGGGCAGGATCAGGGCGACACCGAGAGCCGCGCCGAGCGCACCGACCGCCGTCTCCTGGAAGCGGAGCAGCAGCAGGCCCGGGTGGAGGACGCCGAGGAGCCCGTAGAGCAGGCCCGCCATCACGGTGACGAAGAACATCATCCAGCTGTAGGAGGGCGCGGCGGTGTAGAAGATCCCGAACACGCAGACGGCGACGAGCGCGGCGGTCGGCAGCGGGGCACCGGCGACGGGGACCGCGATCAGCAGCCCCGCGGCGATGCCGGTGACCGTTCCGACGACGCGGCGGAAGCCGCGGACGAGGGTCTCGCCGCGCGAAGCGGTGTTCACGAAGATCCACCAGGCGGTTCCCACGGCCCAGTAGAAACGGTCGGGCGAGACGACCTCTCCCACGACGAGGGCCACGGCGCAGGCGAACGTCGCCTGGAAGGCCTGGCGGGTGGTGGGCCGGGCGAGTCCGGTGCCGGGCAGTGGCGCGGGGGCGGCGGGCGGCGGGGTGCGCCGTTCGATGCACCACAGGCCGAAACGGACCGTCGAGGAGGCGGCGAGGGCCAGAGCCACCGCCGCGTACAGCTCCGGCAGCTGCGCCGGGAGCGCGTGCAGGAACTGGGTGGCGAAGAACATCATGAACGCGAAGATGCCGAGCGCGTGTCCGCGAAGCCCCCAGCGCCGGGCGTAGACCCCGCAGAAGACCACGGCGAGCCAGGCGGCGGCCCGCAGCAGCGGCTCACCGTGCAGGGTGGTCGCGAGCGCGAGCACCGGGAAGCCCGCGGCGGGCAGCAGAGCGGTGGTGACCGCCTGGCGGCGCACGGTCGCGTCGCCGACGGTGAACAGCGCGAGGAGGGCGGCGAGACCGCCGGTGATCGAGGCGACGAGGGAGAGCCCGGCGCCTTCGGCGGCGGCGACCGCGAGGCCGATGCCCAGCACGGCCCGCAGGGAGACACGCAGCCGCAACCGCCCCGGATCGGGGGCGCTGAACATCCTCTTCACGCCGGTCATGCTCCTCACGGCTGTCGTCCCGCCCCCTCGCTGTTCGGCACACCCTGCGGACATGGCAAAGGCGCCGCGGGTCCGGAGCGGCGGCGTCGCCGGTCCGGCGCTGCGCAGCGCCCTCTCTCAGCAGAGGAAAGCATTCCGGATGCCGGTGGCTCAACTCGATCCGTCCAGGGTGGGCCATTGGTACAGTTGACAGCGGAATACCCGGACCAGCAGGAGGCCAACGGACCATGGCCGTGGACGCGCTCGACACTCGCATCCTGCGACTGCTGATCGAGCAGCCGCGCACCAGCGCGCGGGAGTACGCCCGCCTGCTGGGCATCGCGCGAGGCACCCTGCAGGCCCGGATCGACCGGCTCGAACGGGACGGCGTGATCACCGGCACGGGGCCGTACCTCTCCCCCGCCGCCCTCGGTCATCCGGTGCTGGCCTTCGTCCACATCGAGGTCACCCAGGGGCATCTGGACGAGGTCGGCGACGCGCTTGCGGCCATCCCCGAGATCATCGAGGCCTTCTCGATCACCGGCGGCGGAGATCTTCTGACCCGGGTCGCCGCCCGCGACAACGGCCATCTGGAGGACGTCATCCAGCGCCTGATCCAGCTGCCCGGCGTGGTGCGCACCCGCACCGAGATGGCACTGCGCGAGCGCGTGGCGCACCGGCTGCTGCCGCTGGTCGAGTCGGTCGGGCGGGCAGCCGGCAGCGGCCGCTGAACCCCGCCTTGGCATGCTGGGGGCATGAGCCAGCCGCGCACCCCTTCGGTCATCTTCGACCTCGACGGAACGCTCGTGGACAGCGAGCCGAACTACTACGAGGCGGGGCGCAGGCTGCTCGCCGAGTACGGCGTGACCGACTTCGGCTGGGAGCGCCACACCGACTTCATCGGCATCGGGACCCGCGAGACCCTGGAGGCGCTGCGCGAGGAGTACACGATCTCCGCACCCGTCGAGGAACTGCTGGCCGGCAAGAACCGGCACTACCTCGCCCTCGCCGCCGACTCGACCGAGGTGTACCCGCAGATGCGCACGTTCGTGGAACTGCTGCACGCCGAGGGGGTGCCGATGGCCGTGGCGTCCGGCTCGTCCCGGGCCGCCATCGAGGCGGTGCTCGCCGCCACCGGCCTGGACGCCTTCCTCACCACCCTCGTCTCGGCCGAGGAGGTCGAGCGCGGCAAGCCGGAACCCGACGTGTTCCTGGAGGCGGCCCGTCGCCTCGGCGCCGAGCCCGCCGACTGCGTCGTGCTGGAGGACGCCCCGCCGGGCGCGGCGGCGGCCCACGCGGCGGGGATGCGGTGCATCGCGATCCCGTACGTGGCGGCGACGGCCGAGGATCCGGCGTTCCGCGCGGCGGGGCTGCTGTACGCGGGCGGCCAGAGCGAGTTCACGGCGCGGGCGGCGTACGACTGGATCACCGCTTCGTAGTTCCGCGACGCGGTTCGGCATCCCCGCTCCGTGGCTCCGCGATACCGGTCCGCGCCACAGCTCCGCAGGGCGGTCCCGGCCGACGGCGTGGGGTTTCCCGGGGACGGTTCGGCGGACCGGAGCCACGGGAGGGGTATGCCAAAGGATCACCCCAGGGGCCTCTCCGGTAACGTCGAGGCATGAGCCACCCGCACCCAGAGCTGAAAGTCGCCCCGCCGCTGCCCAAGGGAGGGCTGAGGATCGTCGCCCTGGGCGGCCTGGGCGAGATCGGCCGCAACATGACGGTCTTCGAGTACAACGGCAAACTGCTCGTCGTCGACTGCGGTGTGCTGTTCCCCGAGGAGCACCAGCCGGGTGTGGACGTGATCCTTCCGGACTTCACCTCGATCCGGGACCGCCTGGACGACGTCGTGGCGATCGTGCTGACCCACGGCCACGAGGACCACATCGGCGCCGTGCCGTATCTGCTGCGCGAACGGCGCGACATCCCCGTCATCGGCTCGAAGCTCACGCTCGCTTTCCTGGAGGCCAAGCTCAAGGAACACGGCATCAAGCCGCGTTCGGTACGGGTCAAGGAGGGTGACCGCCGCGGGTTCGGTCCCTTCGACTGCGAGTTCGTCGCGGTCAACCACTCCATCCCGGACAGCCTCGCGATCGCGATCCGCACCGGCGCCGGGATGGTGCTGCACACCGGTGACTTCAAGATGGACCAGTTCCCACTGGACGAGCGGATCACCGACCTGCGTGCCTTCGCCCGCCTCGGCGAGGAGGGTGTGGACCTGTTCCTCACCGACTCCACGAACGCCGAGGTGCCCGGCTTCACCACCTCGGAACGCGATCTGAACCCCGCCATCGAGCAGGTGATGCGCACGGCGCCGCGGCGCGTCATCGTCTCCAGCTTCGCCAGCCATGTGCACCGCATCCAGCAGGTGCTGGACGCCGCCCACCAGTACGGCCGCAAGGTCGCCTTCGTGGGCAGGTCGATGGTCCGCAACATGGGCATCGCCCGCGACCTCGGCTATCTGAAGGTTCCTCAGGGCCTGATCGTGGGTCTGAAGGAACTGGAGAAGCTGCCGGACCACCAGATCACCCTGGTGTGCACCGGGTCCCAGGGCGAGCCGATGGCCGCGCTCTCGCGGATGGCCAACCGCGACCACATGATCCGTATCGGCGAGGGAGACACCGTCCTCCTCGCCAGCTCGCTGATCCCGGGCAACGAGAACGCGATCTACCGCGTGATCAACGGCCTGACCCGGTGGGGTGCCAACGTCGTCCACAAGGGCAACGCCAAGGTCCATGTCTCGGGACACGCCAGCGCCGGCGAACTCGTCTACTGCTACAACATCGTGAAGCCCCGTCACGTCATGCCGGTCCACGGCGAATGGCGTCATCTGCGCGCCAACGGTGATCTGGCCATCCGTACCGGCGTCGAGCCCGACCGCGTGATCATCGCTGAGGACGGGGTCGTCGTGGACCTCGTCGACGGACGTGCCTCCATCACCGGCAAGGTGCCCGCGGGCAACGTCTATGTGGACGGCATGGCCGTCGGCGGCGCCACCGAGGCCTCGCTCAAGGACCGCGTGACCCTCGCCGAGGAAGGCGTGGTCACCGTTGTGGCCATCGTGGACGCCGACACCGGAGCGCTGGCGGAGGCACCGGACTTCCTGGCCCGCGGCTTCGTCCATGACGAGTCGACCTTCGAGACGGTCGTCCCGGTGATCGAGAAGGTTCTGGCCAAGGCCGCGCTGGAAGGCGTCGGCGACGCCCTCCAGTTGGAGCAGCTCATCAGCCGCGCGGTGGCGTCCTGGGCCTTCCGGACCCACCGCCGCAAGCCCCTCGTCATCCCGGTGATCATCGACGCCTGACGGGCGCACGGAGCCGGTGCAGCCGCGTGCGGCGGCCGCACGGAGCCGGTGCACGGCACGGGTGCACGGAGCGCGGCACGGGTGCACGGAGCGCGGCGCCGGTGCGGTGCGGCTCAGCCCACCGGCAGACGGTCGCGTACCGTGCCCGCCGCCGACCGCGCGTCGTGCGCCGCGCCGGAGATCGCCGCCCCCAGATCGCGTCCTGCGCGACGGGTGCGGCGCCGGCCGGCGGAAGCCGCGGTGCGCGAGCGGTAGGCCAGCGACGGCTTTCCGTGCGTGTCCGCCGCCGCGATCAGCAGCCCTCCGAAGAGGGACACGTTCTTGGTGAACTGGGTACGCAGACGGGCCCGTTCGTCCGGATCCTCGGTCTTCCACCAGGCGTGCCCGGCCAGCGTGGTCGGGACGAGCGAGGCGGCCAGGGCCAGGGCGGAGGCACGCGGGAAACGGCCGGTCGCGAGGAGAACACCGGCGCCGAGCTGGACCGCGCCGTTGATCCGGACCAGCCGCTCGGTGTCCTCGGGCAGCCGTGGCGCCATCTCGGCGACGGGCAGCGCCACGGGTGCGGCGGCCGGCGCCACGGAGCGCGGGTCGAGCAGCGTACGGAATCCTCCCGAGACGAAGACGGAGGCGAGCAAGGGGCGTGCGGCTGTCCTGAGAATGGCCATGATGAGCGCCTGCCCCCGGCACGGGCGGGCACGCCCGCGCATCGGCCGTTCGGCCCACCGGCCCCCTTCGCGACGACCGTCAGTAGGACCGCCGTCGCGGGGGAAGGAGCCGGGGGAAGGAGCGGGGACAGAAGACCCGCGATCGGATACGCACCGCATCAGGGAGGAAGCCATCGCAGCCGACGGCGTACCGCAGGAGGACGACGCGTGGTGGAAGTCCGCGGTCGTCTACCAGATCTATCCGCGCAGCTTCGCGGACTCCGACGGCGACGGCATCGGCGACCTCGCCGGCATCACCCAGCGCCTGGACCATCTCGCGGACCTGGGCGTCGACGTCATCTGGCTGTCGCCGGTCTATCCCTCACCGCAGGACGACAACGGCTACGACATCAGCGACTACCAGGACATCGACCCGGTCTTCGGCGACCTGGCAGCGTTCGACCGGCTGCTGGCGGCGGTGCACGAGCGCGGGATGAAGCTGGTGATGGATCTGGTGGTCAACCACACCTCCGACGAGCACCCGTGGTTCCAGGAGTCCCGCGATCCGCGGAGTCCCCGGCGCGACTGGTACTGGTGGCGGCCTCCGCGCGACGGCGGCGAGCCGAACAACTGGGGCTCCTTCTTCTCCGGACCCGCCTGGACGCACGACCCCGCGAGCGACGCGTACTACCTCCATCTCTTCTCGCCCAAGCAGCCGGACCTCAACTGGGAGCACCCGCCACTGCGTCAGGCCGTGTACGCGATGATGCGCTGGTGGCTCGACCGCGGTGTCGACGGCTTCCGGATGGACGTCGTCAACTTCATCTCCAAGGATCCCGCGCTGCCGGACGGCGCCGTGACCGGTGGCGGCCCCCTCGGCGACGGCTCACCCCACTTCGTGTGCGGTCCCCGGATCCACGACCACCTCCAGGAGATGCACCGGGAGGTCTTCGCCCGGTACCCGGGGCGGCTGCTGACCGTGGGCGAGATGCCGGGCGTGACTGTGGAGCAGGCCCGGCTGTTCACCGATCCGGCGCGGGCCGAGGTCGACATGGTGTTCCAGTTCGAGCATGTCGGACTCGACCACGGCCGCCACAAGTTCGACCTGAGGCCCCTGCGTCTGACCGATCTCAAGGCCTCTCTCGGGCGCTGGCAGACGGAGCTCGCGGACACCGGCTGGAACAGCCTGTACTGGAACAACCACGACCAGCCCCGCGCGGTCTCCCGCTTCGGCGACGACAGCCCCCGGCATCGCGTGCGCTCCGCGACCGCGCTGGCCACCGTGCTGCATCTGCACCGGGGGACGCCCTACATCTACCAGGGCGAGGAACTGGGCATGGCCAACGCACCGTTCCGCTCGATCGAGGACTTCCGGGACATCGAGACGCTCAACCACTACGCGCAGTCGCTCCGGGCCGGAAAGAAGCCCGAGGACGTGCTGCGGGGCCTGCGGGCGATGGGCCGGGACAACGCCCGTACCCCCATGCAGTGGGACGCGTCCCCGCACGCCGGTTTCACCACCGGCACCCCGTGGCTGCCGGTCAATCCCGATCACACCGAGGTCAACGCGGCGGCCGCCCGCGCGAACCCCGACTCCGTCTATCACCACCACCGCCGGCTGATCGCGCTGCGGCACGGTGAACCGGCCGTCGTGCACGGCGACTTCACGATGCTGCTGCCGGACGACGAACAGGTCTACGCCTTCACCCGGCAGTACGGCGACACCGCGCTGCTCGTCGTCGCCAACCTCAGCTCCGAGTCAGCCGCCGTGCCGCTGCCGGACGGCTGGCAGGACGCCGAACTCGTCCTCGGCAATGTCCCCGCCGGCGAAGCGACCGACCCTGCGGATCCCGCACCGTCCGGCCACACGGTCCTCGCCCCCTGGGAGGCCCGGATACACCGGCGCACCACCTGAGGTCGGAGGGTGAGAGCCGCCTCGATGAGCATCACGGCTCCGGCGGGCGCTGCCCGCCCTCACGCCGCGCGGAGCCGTCGAGTTGGCGCGCGGAGCCGCCGAGTTCACCAGCGCGTGCCGGGAACCGGTGAACACGGTCTGCCCGAAGGGATGCGAGCGCGCCTCCCGCCGGACCGGCACCGAGCGCCAGGGCGCGGAGGGCCCCCGAGCCGCCCGCCGACGCAAGCGCTGTCCCGATGATCCCGGCATCGTCGGGTAGGCGCTCTTCATGACCGTCTACGGATTTCATGCATCGCACGAACAAGTGCCGCCCGCCGACCTGTTGAGGGCGGTGGTCCAAGCGGAGCAGGCGGGCTTCACGGCCGCCATGTGCTCGGACCACTTCTCGCCCTGGAGCGCCCGCCAGGGCGAATCCGGCTTCGCCTGGTCGTGGCTCGGTGCCGCGCTGCAGGCCACCGACCGCCTACCGTTCGGCGTCGTCAACGCGCCGGGCCAGCGCTACCACCCGGCGATCGTCGCACAGGCGGTGGGCAGTCTCGCCGCCATGTATCCGGGGCGGTTCTGGGCCGCTCTCGGCAGTGGAGAGGCGTCCAACGAGCACATCACCGGCGACGGGTGGCCGCGCAAGGACGTACGCAACGCGCGGCTGCGCGAGTGCGTCGACATCATCCGCGCCCTGCTGCACGGCGAGGAGGTCAGCCACGACGGTCTGGTGACCGTGGACCGGGCCAGGCTGTGGACCCGTCCCCCGACCCCTCCGCCCCTGATCGGCGCCGCGTGCAGCGAGCAGACGGCCCGCTGGTGCGCGGACTGGGCCGACGGCCTGATCACGGTGAACGCCCCGCACGAGCAGCTGAGGCGGATCATCGACGCGTACCGCTCCGCCGGCGGGACCGGCCCGCTGCACCTCCAGGTCCATCTCAGCTGGGACCCCGACCATGACACCGCCCTCGCCGTCGCCCACGACCAGTGGCGCACCAACGTCCATGGTCCGCCTGCCAGTTGGGATTTGGAGACGGCGGAGCTCTTCGACAGTGTCAGTGAGCACGTCACTCCCGGGCAGGTCGCGGACTGCGTCAACGTCTCCTCCGACCCGGGCCGGCACGCGGCATGGCTCCAGGAGTACGCCGACCTCGGCTTCGACGCGGTGATGCTGCACCACGTCGGACAGGAACAGTCCCCCTTCATCGAGGTGTTCGGCGCCAAGGTGCTGCCGCAGCTCGACGTGACCCGCCCGCAGCCCTACACCGCGGAGCGTGCCCGATGAGGCTGACCCGGACCTCCGACCTGTGGTGGAAGAACGCGGTCGTGTACTGCCTGGACGTCGAGACGTACCAGGACAGCAACGGCGACGGCACCGGCGACTTCGCGGGCCTGACCCAGCGGATCGACCATCTGGTGCGCCTCGGTGTCACCTGTGTGTGGCTGATGCCCTTCTACCCGACACGCGAACGCGACGACGGCTACGACATCACCGACTTCTACGGAGTCGATCCCCGCCTCGGCACGCTCGGCGACTTCGCCGAGTTCGTCCGCACCGCCCGTGACCGCGGGATCCGGGTCATCGCCGACCTGGTGGTCAACCACACGTCCGAGCACCATCCCTGGTTCGAGGACGCCCGCTCGTCCCGCGACGCGGCGCACCGCGACTGGTACGTGTGGCGCGACGAGCCGCCCGAGGACGGCCCGTCCGGCGTGGTCTTCCCGGACGCCGAGAAGAGCCTGTGGGAGTACGACCGGACGTCCGGCCAGTACTACCTGCACCGGTTCTACAAGCAGCAGCCCGACCTCAACATCACCAATCCGGCCGTGCGGGACGAGATAGCCCGCATCATGGGGTTCTGGACCCAGCTCGGTCTGTCCGGGTTCCGGGTCGACGCGGTGCCGTTCCTGCTGGAGACCGACGGCCAGGACGACGCCGGCCGGCTGCCCGACCCCCATGAGTACCTCGCGGATCTGCGCGCCTTCCTCGGCCGCCGCTGCGGCGACGCGGTGCTGCTGGGCGAGGTCAATCTCCCCTATGCGGACACGGCGTTGTTCTTCGGCGAACCGAGCTCCGGCCGCGGCGACGAACTGACGATGTGCTTCGACTTCATCGGCATGCAGCGGATGTACCTCTCGATGGCCCGCGGCGACGCGTCCCCGCTCGCCGACGCCCTCCGTACGCGCCCTGCCGCTCCCCGCGACGCCCACTGGGCCACCTTCGTCCGCAACCACGACGAACTGACCCTGGACAAACTCGGCGACGACGAACGCGCCGAGGTCTTCGAGGCGTTCGGCCCCGAGAAGGACATGCAGCTCTACGACCGCGGTCTGCGGCGCAGGCTGCCGCCGATGGTCGGGGGCGACAGGCGGCGGCTGGAACTCGCCTACAGCCTGCTGTTCACCCTGCCCGGTACGCCCGTCCTCTTCTACGGGGAGGAGATCGGGATGGGGGAGAACCTTGCCGCGGAGGGCCGGCAGGCCGTACGGGGGCCGATGCAGTGGACCGCCGACGACGACGCCGGTTTCTCCACCGCGGACGCCGGAGCGTTCCCGAACCCGCTGTGCGAGGGAGAGTTCGGCCCACGTCGGGTGAACGTGCACGACCAGTCCCATGACGCCGGCTCGCTGCTCGCGCGCATGCGTCTGCTGATCGAGCGCTACCGCGAGTCGCCCGAACTGGCCTGGGGGACGTACGAGGTCCTCGACACCCGTACGCCCGCCGTCCTCGCCCACATCAGCTCACTGCCCGAGGGCGCCGTGCTGGCCCTGCACAATTTCGCGGACCGTACGGTCACCGCCGAGACGAAGGCGTCCGAACTGAAGCCGGGCACGGTGCTCACCGACCTGCTCACCGGCGCCGCGGTCACCACCCCGCGCGACGGCCGTCTGCGCACGGAGCTGGAGCCGTACGGCTACCGGTGGTTGCGCGTCGGCACGACGGCGGACGACCCGGAGCGTACGACGGCGAGCTGACCGGGGCGGGCAGTGCGCACGGTGCCGCTCAGCCCAGGAAGCTGAGTCGCACCGTGCGGTGCGGGTTGTCCTTGTTGGTGTCGACCAGGCAGACCGACTGCCAGGTGCCCAGTTCGAGACGGCCGCCGATCACCGGCAGCGTCGCGTGCGGAGGGACGAGGGCGGGCAGGACGTGATCGCGGCCGTGACCCGGGCTGCCGTGGCGGTGCTGCCAGCGGTCGTCGGCCGGGAGGAGGGTGTGCAGCGCGGCCAGCAGGTCGTCGTCGCTGCCCGCGCCCGTCTCGATCACGGCGATACCTGCCGTGGCGTGCGGGACGAAGACGCTGAGCAATCCGTCCCGACCGTTCGCCGCCTCCTGGAGAAACTGTTCGCAGGCGCCGGTCAGATCGGTCACCGTCTCGTCGGAGCCGGTGGTGAGGTTCAGGACCTTGGTGGTGAAGGGTGCGGGCATGGGTCCATTTTCCCCTTCGTCGCCGCCGGCCCGTGGAGGCCCTGGCCGGGGAGGCCGCCGTGTCGGTCGTCCCGCGGCGACCCGCCGTGCGAAACCGGCCCGACGGCAGCCCGTGGTGAGACGGTCGATGGACGCGAGGAGCCGGGTGTGTCCACCATGGATGCATCCCTGGCACGGCTTTTCGGCGCGGCGACGTCGAGCAGACGGGACGGTGCTCCATGGTCCAGGCGCAGCCGCTGCACGGCCCGAGGCCCACATCATCTGACGCGCCGGCCGGGCCACGAGTGGCACGAGCCGGTTCTGGGGTCCACGGCCGGATCCGCGGTTTCCAGCCGTGCATCCGAGAAGGCATACAGCAGACAAGGAGGACCGCATGATCCCGACCTGGCGGCTGCGGGCGGCGTTCGCACGACGCCTCTCCGACATGTACGGCGCCGAAGTGCCCGCGTACACGACGCTGCTGGAGGTGTCGGCCCAGGTCAACGACGAGGTGATCGGCAAGGACGGTGATGCGGGACGCCTCGGCGGGATCGAGCGGGTGACGGCCGAGCGGCACGGCGCCATCCGGGTCGGCACCCCGCGTGAGATGCGCCAGGCCGCCCAGATCTTCGCCGCGCTCGGTATGCGGCCGGTCGGCTTCTACGATCTGCGCGAGGCGGCGGCCAGTTCGGTGCCGGTCGTCTCCACGGCCTTTCGTCCCGTCGACGCCGAGGAGCTGGAACGCAACCCCTTCCGCGTCTTCACCTCCATGCTCACCACCGCCGACCGACGATTCTTCGACCCTGATCTCGAAGGAAGGCTGGAGTCGTTCCTCGACCGTCGTGCGCTCTTTCCCCCGGAGCTGCTGCATCTGGCGGCCCGGGCCGAGCGGGACGAGGAGCTCGACGAGGCAGCGGCGGAGCGTTTCCTCACCCTTGCGGTGGCCGCCTTCGAACTGTCCCCGGAGCCCGTGGACCGGGCCTGGTACGCGGAACTGGAGCGGATCTCGGCCGTCGCCGCCGACATCGGGGGTGTCGCGAGCACGCACATCAACCACCTCACACCGCGCGTCCTCGACATCGACGAGCTCTACCGGCGGATGGGCGAGCGCGGCATCACGATGATCGACCGGATCCAGGGGCCGCCGCGGTGGGACGGTCCCGACGTCCTGCTGCGCCAGACGTCGTTCCGTGCGCTCTCCGAAGCACGGCGCTTCCGGGAGGCCGACGGCAGCATCGGTGAGGGTGCCCTGCGGGTGCGGTTCGGTGAGGTCGAGGCCCGCGGTATCGCCCTCACGCGGACGGGCCGGGCGCTCTGCGACGAACTGATCGGCGGGCCCGCCGAGGACTGGCCGCTGCGTTTCCCCCGTACGGAACGCCGACTGGCCGCCCAGGGGATGGGGTTCTTCCGCTACGAACCGGCAGCCGGCCGGCCGCTCGACGGGCAGCGGCCGCCGCAGGACCTGCCCAGTCTGCTCGACGGCGGCTGGCTCGACGCCCGCCCCATCGTCTACGAGGACTTCCTCCCCGCGTCGGCCGCCGGGATCTTCCAGTCGAATCTCACCGAGGAGGGCACCCGGGACAGCACCGCCACCGGCACGCACTACGACCAGCGGTGGCTCTCGGAGGTTCTGGAGCGCCCGGTTCACGACCCCTTCGATCTCTACGCCGCTCAGCAGGACCGTTCCCTGCGGCTGGCCCGCGAGGCCATCGGACTCACCGAGGACGCGCTGTGACAGGACACACT
This sequence comes from Streptomyces sp. NPDC096193, assembly GCF_040302905.1. Lineage (NCBI taxonomy): Bacteria > Bacillati > Actinomycetota > Actinomycetes > Kitasatosporales > Streptomycetaceae > Streptomyces > Streptomyces sp. NPDC096193. The sequence continues at coordinate 455,775 of NZ_JBEOSJ010000001.1, forward strand.
GTGACCAGCAACGACATTTCCCTTCCCGACCTCGAATGGCTGCGTTCGCTCGCCCGGGAGAGCCTGCGACGCTGCGGCGCCGAGCTGCCCGCGGAGGGCGGCGATGTCGTCGCCCGGTCGCCGCTGACCGGTGGGACGCTCTTCACTCTGCCCGCCACCGGAGCCGACGGGGTGGACGCGGCGATCGGGGCGGCCGCGGAGGCGTTCCTCCAGTGGCGCACCGTGCCCGCGCCCCGGCGCGGCGCGCTGGTCAAGCGGCTGGGTGAACTGCTCACCGGGCACAAGGAGCACCTCGCCGACCTCGTCACCGTCGAAGCGGGAAAGATCCGCTCCGAGGCGCTCGGCGAAGTGCAGGAGATGATCGACATCTGCGAGTTCGCGGTCGGTTTGTCCCGGCAGCTCTACGGGCGGACCATGGCTTCCGAGCGCCCCGGCCACCGGCTCTCGGAGAGCTGGCATCCGCTCGGCGTCGTCGGGGTGATCTCCGCCTTCAACTTCCCCGTCGCCGTCTGGTCCTGGAACACCGCCGTCGCCCTGGTCTGCGGCGACCCGGTGGTGTGGAAGCCCTCCGAACTCACTCCGCTCACCGCACTGGCCTGTGACGCCCTCCTGGCGCGGGCCGCGGCCGACACGGGTGCCCCTGCCGGCCTGCACCAGGTCCTGCTCGGCGGCCGTGACATCGGTGAGCGGCTCGTCGACGACGCGCGGGTGGCGCTGGTGAGCGCGACCGGTTCGGTGCGCATGGGCAAGGAGGTGGCACCGCGTGTGGCGGCCCGTTTCGGCCGCTGTCTGCTGGAGCTGGGCGGCAACAACGGAGCCGTGGTCACCCCGTCCGCCGACCTCGACCTCTCGGTGCGCGGCATCGTCTTCTCCGCGGCCGGCACCGCGGGGCAGCGCTGCACCTCGCTGCGCCGGCTGATCGTCCATGAGGACATCGCGGACCGGCTGGTCGAGAAGATCGTCCACGCGTACGGACAGCTGCCGGTCGGTGATCCGTTCGCGGAAAGCACGCTGGTGGGCCCGCTCATCTCCGGCGCCGCGCACAAGGCGATGAGGCAGGCGCTCGCCGATGCGGAGGCGGACGGTGGCAAGATCCTCACCGGCGGCGAGCGGCTGGCGGCGGATTCGGCCCCGGACGCGGTCTATGTGCGGCCCGCAGTCGTCCGGATGCCCGCGCAGACCGATGTCGTACGACGGGAGACCTTCGCCCCGATCCTCTATGTGCTGACCTACCGGACGCTGGAGGAGGCCGTCGCGCTGCACAACGGCGTCCCGCAGGGTCTGTCGTCGAGCATCTTCACCCAGGACCAGCGGGAGGCGGAGCTCTTCGTGGGCGCCGACGGGTCCGACTGCGGTATCGCCAACGTCAACATCGGCACCTCGGGCGCCGAGATCGGCGGGGCTTTCGGGGGCGAGAAGGAGACGGGCGGCGGGCGCGAGTCCGGCTCGGACGCCTGGCGTGCGTACATGCGCCGGGCGACCAACACGGTGAACTACTCCGACAGCCTGCCGCTGGCCCAGGGGGTCAATTTCCTCTAGGCCCTCCCAAGGGCCCCGGAGGGCCTGATCGCGGGCGTACGCGCCTGGGCGGGAAGATCCGCGGACCCCCGGTAGTTGGTAGAAGCGTGAACAACTTCGGGGCGCGTGACGTGACGCGGAACAAGGACGTGGTCGTCATGGGCGCCGGACAGGCGGGCCTGTCCGGCGCCTACCATCTGCGCCGGGCCGGCCTCGTCCCCGACCGCGATTTCGTGGTCCTCGACCACTCCCCGCACGCGGGCGGCGCCTGGCAGTTCCGCTGGCCGACGCTGACCTACGGCAAGGTCCACGGCATGCACTCCCTGCCCGGTATGGAACTGACCGGCGCGGACGGCGACCGGCCCTCCTCGGAGGTGATCGGGGCCTACTTCGCCGCCTACGAGGAGCGCTTCGACCTGCGCGTGCACCGGCCCGTCGATGTCATGGCGGTGCGCGAGGGCGACGGCGGACGTCTGCTCGTCGAGACCTCGGAGGGGACCTGGTCGGCGCGCGCGCTGATCAACGCCACCGGCACCTGGGACCGGCCCTTCTGGCCGCGATACCCGGGCCAGGAAACCTTCGGCGGGCGGCAGTTGCACACCGCCGGATACCGGGGACCCGAGGAGTTCGCCGGGCGGCGGGTGGTCGTGGTGGGCGGCGGAGCGTCAGGGACCCAGCATCTGATGGAGATCGCCCCGTACGCGGCGGCCACCACCTGGGTCACCAGGCGGCCACCGGTCTTCCGCGACGGGCCCTTCGACGAGAGCGTGGGCCGGGCGGTCGTGGCCAAGGTCGATGAGCGCGTACGCCTCGGTCTGCCGCCGCAGAGTGTCGTCTCGGTGACCGGCCTGCCGCTCAACGACGCGATCAGGCGCGCCCGCGAGGACGGGGTGCTCGACCGGCTGCCGATGTTCGACCGGATCACCCCGGACGGTGTCGCCTGGGACGACGGACGCACGGTGGAGGCGGATGTGATCCTCTGGGCGACCGGGTTCCGCGCGGCGATCGACCATCTCGCGCCCCTGAAGCTGCGCGAGCCGGGCGGCGGCATCCGGATGGACGGCACACGGGCCGTCCGGGACCCCCGTGTCCATCTCGTGGGCTACGGGCCGTCGGCGTCGACGATCGGCGCCAACCGGGCGGGGCGGGCGGCCGTGCACGAGATCATGCAGTTGCTGGAGCGGGAACCGGCACTGGTCTGAGGGCCGCCCGCCTGCGCCTGCCGGCAGGCCCCTCCTTCATACGCCGGCCGGCGAGCCACCCCGCACGCGTCAGCCGGAACGATCCTTCGCACGGTTGACGTTGAACTCCCGCACATTGCGCTGGTGTTCCTCGTAGTCCGCCGTGAAGCGGGTGTCGCCGGGGGCCACGGTGACGAAGTAGAGCCATTCACCCGCCGCAGGTTCGACAGCGGCGCGCAGGGCGTGCTCCCCCGGGTTGCCGATGGGCGTCGGGGGCAGCCCCTGGCGCTGATAGGTGTTGTACGGGCTGTTGATCCTGGTGTCGTCGGCCGTGGTGTCCAGGGTGCTGCGGTTCAGCGCGTAGTTCAGTGTCGAATCCATCTGGAGAGGCATCTGCCGTGCGAGGCGGTTGTGGACGACCCGTGCGACCTTGGCCATGTCCTCGGGCGTGTCGGCCTCGGCCTGCACGATGCTGGCGATGTTGACGGTCTGATAGCCCGTCAGCCCACTGCGCTGCGCACCGCCCGGCACGCCCGCGGCACCGAACCGCTTGTTCGCCGTGTCGACCATGTAGGCGAGCAGGCTCGCCGGCGTCGTGCCGGAGTCGATCGGGTACGTCGCCGGGAAGAGGTAGCCCTCGGGGTTGCCGCGGGCCTCGGCGGGCAGATCGAGCGCGGCCGTGCCGACGGCCTTGCGGGTGGTGCCGGGTGCCTTCCCGAGGGCCTCGTCGACCGCGGCGTAGATCTGCGCGGTGCGTCGCCCCTCGGGAATGAGCAGGGTCTCCTGCTCGCCCTCGGGCTTGCCGGACAGCAGCAGCGTGACCACCACCGCGGCCGCCGCCACGGCGAGGGCGGCGGTCACGATCAGGACCCATCGGCCACGGCGGGACAGGCGGGGCCCGCGCCCGGACGGTGGCGGCGAAGGCTCGTCGTTCATACGCGCACGCTAACCCGGACCGCCCGCCGACCCGGCACACCGCCCCGCTCCGCACACCGGATCGACACCTGTCGTTTCCCGTCACCGCATATCGGCGGTGACGGACGGGAAGGTCGCCGCATCAGCGGGTGAAGGGCGGCAGAGCCGCGAACTCCGGTGCCACCCGGACCGCTTCGGCGAGCGTGTCGAGCACCCGCCGCACCCGCGTCAGCGGATGGTCCGGGAACTGCTGGTCCCACTGGGCGTGGTCGGCCGCGTGAAAGGGCAGTCCACCCTGCACCTCCGGGGCGTAGGGGTGCGGACGGAAGTAGTTGTCATGGCCGACCTGTGCCATCACCATGGCCTCGCGCATCCCGGTCGTCCCGCGCTCGGGAGCCTGGACCTTCACCACGGTGCTGCATGTGGCCCTCGGCACGGTGTAACTGCCGATGAAGGCCTGCCCCCTGGGCTGTCCCGGCAGCGGCAGCTTCAGTATCTGCTTGAGTGCCGGCAGCCCGTCGAGCGGCTTCACTGAGGCCTCGACCAGCCCTCCGCCCGCCTCGGCGGTGAGCCGGGTCAGCGCTGCCCGCAGAGCGGGCCCGTCGTCGAGCGACGCGGGCAGGTCCGGGATCAGTCCGAAGAAGTGCACCGACAGCAGGTCGCCGTCGTCGTTCGCCCAGACGTCCTGGTCGACAGGCCGGTAGCCGGGCAGTTCCACGCCAAGGAGAGCTCTCATGGGCGGCGATCATGCCGTACCCACCGGACTCCTCGGCACTCAGGGGGCGATGACCGGAACGGTCAACTGCGCGTCCCTGCGCACCAATGCGGCATAGCGGCCGTCCAGAGCGAGCAGCTTGTCGTGGCTGCCGCGCTCGGCCACGCGTCCCGCTTCGAGGACGACGATCTCGTCCGCGTCCCGGACGGTGGAGAGCCGGTGCGCGATGGTGATGGTCGTGCGGCCCGCGGACAGCGCGTCGATGGCCTCCTGCACCGCGTACTCGGTGCGGGTGTCGAGGGCGCTGGTCGCCTCGTCGAGGATGAGCACGGGCGGGTCGCGCAGGATTGTGCGGGCGATGGCCAGGCGCTGCTTCTCGCCTCCGGAGAACCGGTATCCCCGCTCGCCGACCAGGGTGTCGTACCCGTCGGGCAGGGACACGATGTGGTCGTGGATCTGTGCGGCCCGGGCGGCCGCCTCGATCTCCGCGTCCGTGGCATCCGGCTTGGCGAAGCGCAGGTTCTCGGCCACGGAGGCATGGAAGAGATAGGTCTCCTGGGAGACCACGCCGACGGCTCGCGCGAGGGTGTCGAAGTCCAGGTCGCGGACGTCGACTCCGTCGATCGTGACCCTGCCTCCGGTGACGTCGTACAGCCGGGGCACCAGGTAGCTCAGGGTGGACTTGCCGGATCCGGTGGGACCCACGACGGCGAGCCGCCCTCCGGCCGGCACGGTCACATCGACGCCGTCGATGGTGAGCTCGGTCTGGGTGGCGTCGTAGGCGAAGTCGATGTCCTCGAAGCGGACTTCTCCCCGGATCGTGTCGAGCCGCACCGGCTTCTCCGGTTCGGTGATCTCCACGGGAAGGTCGAGGTACTCGAAGATGCGCTGGAAGAGCGCGAGGGACGCCTGCATCTGCACTCCGGTGGAGAGCAGGCTCACGGCCGGGCGGAACAGGCCCTGCTGGAGCGAGACGAAGGCGACGAGGGTGCCGATGGAGATCGTCGGCCCGCCGCTCTGGAGGGCGACCCCGGCGGCCCAGTAGATGAGGGCCGGCATCGCGGCCATGACGATGCCGATGGTCGACATCCGCCAGCGGCCGGCCATGCTGGAGCGCACTTCGAGGTCGACGAGGCGCTCGGACTCCTCCGCGAAGGACTTGGTGAGCGAGTCGGCCCGGCCCATGGTGCGGCCGAGCAGGATGCCGCTGACCGAGAGCGACTCGGTGACGGTCGCGGCCATCACCGCCATCTGTTTCTGGCGCTGGGTGGTGATGCGCTTGCGTTCGTTGCCCACGCGGCGGCTGATCCAGACGAAGAGCGGCAGCAGGAGCAGCGAGACGACGGTGAGCCGCCAGTCGAGCGCGAGCATGGCCACCACCGTGGCGACGACGGCCGTGAGGTTGGAGACCAGGGAGGTGGCGGTGGAGGTCACGGTCGCCTGCATCCCGCCGATGTCGTTGGCGATCCGTGACTGGACCTCGCCGGTGCGCGTCCTGGTGAAGAAGGCGAGCGGCATCCGCTGGAGCTGGGCGTAGACCGCGGTGCGCAGATCGTGCATCACGCGCTGGCCGACGGTGGTGGAGATCAGTGTCTGCAGGACGCCGAAGACGCTGGTCATCACCGCGGTGAGGATCATGCCGAGGGCGAGCAGACTGAGCAGACCGGTACGGCCCTGCGGGATCGCGGTGTCGAGAATCTCGCGCAGCATGAAGGGCGAGGCGACGGAGACGGCCGACGCGGCGCCGACGAGCAGTCCGACGATCGCGAGTCGGCCGCGGTAGGGACGGAAGAGCCGGAGGATCCGGGGGACCTCGGCCCTCGGTTGTTCCGGTTCCTTGGCGTGGGCGTTCCACGGGGTGGCTTCGGGGTGCATGGGCTCCTTCGAGGGTTTCGCCGGAATGTCCGGGCTCGATGTCTGTCGACGACGGTCATGACTGCTGGGTCGCACGTACCGCATGTACCGCACGCACGGCCGCGCGTACCGCACGTACGGGATGAGTCCGGACGTACAGGAAGAGATTTCGAGAGCTTAGCTCACTGTTACCTATATTCACAATGAGCCTGGTCCTGATATTGTTCCCGCATGAGCACACCCGACCCCGACGGCCTGCTGGCCGAGCAGTTGCTGCGGCTGACCCGGAGACTGCATCGCAGCCAGAAGCGGCAGCTGGAGTCGGCCGACATCGCGATCACCCCCGCGCAGTCCCGTCTGCTGCGCACCCTCGCCCACTACGACGACCCGCCGCGCATGGCGGATCTCGCGTCGCGCCTGGAGGTGGTCCCGCGCGCCGTGACGAGCCTGGTGGACGGGCTGGAGGCGAGCGGCTGCGTCCGCCGCGCCCCCGACCCCAGCAACCGCCGCGTGATCCGCATCGAGCTCACCGACACCGGCCGCGCCACCCTCCGGGCCCTGCGGGCCGCGCGCCGCGCCGCCGCGGAGGACATCCTCGCCCCGCTCACCGCCGACCAGCGTGAGGTGTTCGGCGGGCTGCTCTCCACCCTGGTCGACGGTCCCCGGGTCGGCTGCTGACGCCTCCGGCACGCCCCGCGACGAAGAGTCCATGTGTTCCCACCCAAGAGTCCAAACGCGGCTCTTGCTCATCACCAGCCTCAACACCCATGGTCCTAGCCGAGGTTCATGACCCGGCCGCGCACCAGCTTTCGTGGAGGCTCGATGAACGACGCAGCGATACCGGACCAGCGCAGTGACGACGGCGACGACGACGGCTCGATGAGCCGTCGTTCTGTTCTGCGGACCACGGCGGGCGTCGCGGGAGCGGGGCTCGGCCTCAGCGCCCTGGGAACCGGCACCGCGGCCGCCGCCCAGACCGCGAGATCCGCCGCCACACCACAAGCGCCGTCCCCCGCGCGGCAGGGGCGCACCATGGCCGGGGTGCCCTTCGAGCGCCGCGGGACGGTGCGCGTCGGCATCATCGGCCTCGGCAATCGCGGCGGCAGCATGATCGATCTCTTCCTCGCCGTCCCCGGCGTCCGGGTGGTCGCCGTGTGCGATCCGGTGAAGGCCAAGACCGAGAGCGCCGCCGCGAAGGTCGTGGCCGCCGGGCAGGCCGCGCCGGCCGTCTACACCAAGGGCGACGACGACTACGAGAACCTCTGCGGGCGCGGCGACATCGACTTCGTCTATGTCGCGACGCCCTGGGACCTCCACTTCGAGATGGCGAAGACCGCGCTCCTCAACGGCAAACACGTCGGCGTGGAGTGTCCGGTCGCGATGAGGTTGGACGAACTGTGGGCGCTGGTCGATCTCTCCGAGCGCACCCGCCGGCACTGCATGCAGCTGGAGAACTGTTGCTACGGCCGCAACGAGATGCGGGTGCTGCGGATGGCGCACGCGGGCAAGTTCGGTGAACTCCTGCACGGGGCGGGGGCGTACAACCACGATCTGCGCGGCCTGATGTTCGATCCGGACTACTACGAGGGCCCGTGGCGCAGGCTGTGGCACACCAGGTTGCGCGGGGATCTGTACCCCAACCACGGCTTCGGCCCCGTCGCCAACTACCTGGACGTCAACCGCGGTGACCGCGTGGTGAGCATCTCCAGTTTCGGCACCCCGGCGCTGGGCCTGGCGGAGTACCGCGAGGCGCACATGCCGCCGGGCGATCCGAGCTGGAAGGAGACGTACATCGAGAGCGACCGGACGATCAGCATGCTCCGCACCGCGAAGGGGCGGGTCATCCGGCTGGAGCATGATGTGTCGACTCCGCACCCGTACAGCCGGATCAACAGCCTCGGCGGCACGAAGGGCGTCTTCGAGGACTACCCCGCGCGCATCTACATCGAGCCCGATCACTCCGACGACGCCTGGGGCGACTTCGAGGCGTACACGGAGTGGGACCACTGGCTTTGGAAGGAGCACTCCGACCCGCCGGGCGGCCATGGCGGCATGGACTACATCATGATCTTCCGGGTGATGCAGTGCATGCGGCTGGGGCTGGTCCCGGACTTCGACGTCTACGACGCGGCGACCTGGACGGCGCCCGTCCCACTCAGCCATGCGTCGGTGAAGGCGAAGGGCGCGCCGATGGAGATGCCCGACTTCACTCGCGGCGAGTGGCGCGAGCCGCGCTCCGGCGTGGACTCGGACAAGCCGTAGACATCGCGCGGGGCCGGGTAGACGCCGACCGGGCCCCGCGCTCCGTCGGCGTCCCGCACCGGGCACCAGCACCAGCGCCGGCACCGCACCAGCACCAGCAGCGGGTGTTCAGCAGCGCCGCCGGTCCTCCGTGAGCATGCCCTGAACCGTCGTCAGGCTCCGGTCGTAGCAGCCCTCCGAGCCGTGGAGCCGGTACCGCTCCGCGGTTCGGCCCACCGCGTGCCGCTGATCGCGCGGCACGTCGGCCGTGTACGTCGCATCCCCGGTGTACCGGTCGTCCAGCCGCGACCACGCGAGCCGCCGGCCGTCACGCACCTCGGCCGTGTCGGCCGTGTCCCCCAGCGTGAGCACGGTCCGCAGCCGGTCGCCGGCACCGAGCGTGGTGGTGCCGTCCATGGTGTGGACGCGGTGGGTGACGGTGGTCCGCCCGCCGGTCGTGACCGTCTCGTCGTCCGTCCAGGTCGCCTTGAGCGCGTCGAGCTTCTCGTCCTCGGTCCAGCGGTGGACGGACGCGTTCCCGACCGCGCGGCTCACGGTCGTCGTGACCCGCCCGTGCGAGGTGTCGAGATACCCGCTCACGGTGAGGCGGTGGCCGCCCTTCGTGTCGAGGCGGTGCTCCGGACCGGGCGTGTGGCGCACCGAGGCGACCGGGGTGCTCTCGTGATGGCGGGTCAGCCCGCCGGTGACCACCGTGCTGGCCTCGTCCTGCCACACCAGCACGTTGGTGGGGGTGCTCCATCCGGGCCGGCCCGCGGGGACCCCGGCGACGGACACCTCGACGCGGTGCTCCCGGCCGTCGTTGAGCAGGGCGGCAAAGGGGGTGAGGTCGTACTGGAGCGGCTTGATGTCGAACGCCCGCGGCCCCGGGATCACGTACCAGAGAAAGGGGTTGGACCAGCCACCGGTCCAGACCGTCGGGAACGGCGCCGCGATGCCCGCGAGCCGGCCGTCCACCCTGATCTGCACTTCGCGGTAGGGGCCGTCGGTGGCCTTGCAGGAGTAGGGGGCGGAATCCGGGACGGTGAGGTACCAGTACTCCTCGCAGCCGCCGCCGGAACCCGTGGCGTACACCTCGGCCACGATGCGTTCGGAGTTGCGGGGCGTGGTGAGCGAGGTGCCGTTCAGGGCGAGCACCCGGTCGGGGACGGCGGCGGGCCGAGCCGCGCCGTGGGCGGCGTAGAAGGTGAGCGTGACCTTGACGTCGATGATCCCGGTGTAGGTCTCGTCGACGACGTTGCCGATCAGCATCTCGACCGGCTGGGCTCCGCGCAGGAGCTCGCTGTAGCGCGTGACGTCCTTCTCCACCGACCAGGCGATGCCGTCGGGCGAGGGCTGCGGTGTCGAGGTGCGCAGGATCTCCACGCCCCCGACGGCCAGATGGCCCAGACGGTCGTACTGGCGGCCCTTCACGTTCCCGTCGAGCCGAAGCACCACCTTGCTCCAGCGGTCGCCGCAGCCCTTCGGAGGCGTGTAACTCCCGCGGTAGGGCGTGAAGTCGCGGAACTGCGCCTGCGCCACCGTCACCTCACAGGACCGGGTGTCCGGGCGGGTGACGGGCGGTGCGGCGGTGACGGGGTCGTGCCAGTCGCTGCCGAACTCGGCCGGCGGTTCGGATGCCGACGGTTTTGATGCCGGCGGTTCGGATGCCGACGGTTTTGATGCCGACGCCCCGGTAGCCGGCGGTTCCGATGCCGATGGTCGGGCGCCGGGCGGTTCGGCAGTCGCCACGGCGGGCCCCGCGCCGAGCAGTGTTCCGCTCACCAGAACCAGCCCGGCGAGCATGGACATGATCTGTCGTCTCATGCCCCAGGAGTGAACCGGCGACCGCCCCGGCACGCCAGGCCCGCGGACCGGAGAATGGCGCGTTCTGCCTTGTCACGCCCAAAAACCGATTGCGGACAGCGCCTTCGAAAGGCGAACCTTGCACGGTTTGCGCCACCCGTTTCGAGCTCTGGGACGTCATGCAGATTCGCGATCTTCCGTACACCGACCCGGGCTCGCCGGATGCCAGGTCGGGGCCGCGGTTCCTGCTCTGGCTCGGGCGCAATCAGCTGGACGGCCAGCTCAAGGCGCTGGCCTGGGGGCTGCTGCACTTCTGCGGTGTGGCGGGCCTGCCGCTGGGCGTCGGCCGGGCCGTGCAGGCGGTCGTGGACCGCTCCGGCAGCGGGCTCGCGCTCTCCGGCGCGGTGATCGTCCTGTGCGGTGTGGCGATCACCGTGGGCGACACCATGCTGCACCGCGCCGCCGTCACCAACTGGATCACCGCCGCGGCCCGGGTCCAGCAGCTGCTGGCACGCAAGGCCGCGGAGCTGGGCTCGGCACTGACCCGCCGGGTCGCCGCCGGCGAAGTGGTCGCGGTCTCCACCGGCGACGTGGAGAAGATCGGCTGGTTCGTCGAAGCCGTCTCCCGTTTCGCCGCGGCCGCCCTCACCGTGATCCTGGTCTGCGTCGGCCTGCTGCTCTACGAGCCGGAGCTCGGCGTGATCGTCGCCATCGGTGTGCCGGTGCTGGCGCTCGCGGTGCTGCCACTGCTCCCCCACGCCACCCGTCGCGCCGACATCCAGCGGGAGAAGGCCGGCAGGGCCACCGAGCTGGCCTCGGACACCGTCGCCGGACTGCGCGTTCTGCGCGGCATCGGCGGCGAGGAGCTGTTCCTCGGCCGCTACCGCGCCGCCTCCCAGGAAGTCCGCAGGGCAGCGGTCCGCAGTGCCCGGATGTGGGCGCTGATCTCGGCGATCCAGGTCCTGCTGCCGGGTCTGCTGCTGATCGCGGTGGTCTGGTTCGGCGCGGGGCTCGTCCGGGACGGCCGGATCGGCGTGGGTGAGCTGGTCACCGCGTTCAGCGCGGTGACGCTCCTGATGTACCCGCTGCGGCACTTCGAGGAAATCGCCATGGCGTACTCCTTCTCGCGGCCCTCCGCGAAACGTGCCGCCCGGGTGCTGGCGCTGCGCCGTACGACGGAGCCGTCCGGGGTGGAGTACGGCAGCCCGAGCGGTGACCTGTACGACCCCGCGACCGGCGTCCTCGCCCCGACGGGCCGGTTCACCGCCGTCGTGTGCGGGGACCCGGACGCGGCCGGCGTCCTGGCGGAACGGCTCGGCGGGCACGCGACCGAGGCCGTGGACGGCACGCCTTCCGTGCTACTGGGCGGTGTGCCGCTGGACGAGCTGGAGCTGGACGCTTCACGCAGCGCCGTCCTGGTCCAGGACAAGGACCCGGTGCTGCTCTCCGGCACGCTGCGGGAGCTGCTCGACGTACCGGGCTCCGGTCAGGTGCCCGCCGAGGACGCACTCGCGGCCGCGCAGTGCGCCGATGTCCTGGACGCGCTCGCGCAGGCGTCCGTGGAGGACGACGGCGATCCGATGGAGACACGGATCACCGAACGCGGCCGGTCGCTCTCGGGCGGGCAGCGCCAGCGGCTCGCCCTTGCCCGGTCGCTGGTCACCGACCCCGAGGTGCTCGTCCTGGACGAGCCGACGTCCGCCGTGGACTCGCACACGGAGGCGCGGATCGCCGAGGGGATCCGCACACTGCGCACCGGCCGCACCACGGTGGTGTTCGCCTCGTCGCCGCTCCTGCTGGACCGCGCGGACCAGGTGGTGTTCGTGCACGACGGAAAGGTCGCGGCGGTCGGCACCCACCGCGAACTGCTGCACGGCGTCGAGTACCGGGCGGTCGTGACCCGTGAGACCGAGGAGGAGCGACTCGGCGACGCACAGGCCGCCGACGAGCTCGCGGAACTGGAAAGGATGGAGGAGTCGGCGTGATCGGCGTGGCACCACCGGCATACGATCCGGCGGCCCCGGAGTCGACGGCGACCCTGCCCGTCGGTACCCCGGCGACGGTGCGGACCTACGTCCGCGAACTGCTGCGGCGGCATCGCGGGGCCTTCGTCCTGCTGGTCTCCGTCAACGCCGTCGCGGTGATCGCCTCGATGGTCGGCCCCTACCTGCTCGGCGGACTGGTCGAGGACCTCGCCGACGGAGCGCGCGATCTGCACCTGGAGCGCACGGCGGCCCTGTTCGCGATCGCCCTGGTCGTGCAGACCGTCTTCACCCGGCTGATGCGGCTGCGCGGCGCCATGCTCGGCGAGGAGATGCTGGCCGACCTGCGCGAGGACTTCCTCGTACGGTCGGTGGGTCTGCCGCCGGGCGTGCTGGAGCGGGCCGGGACCGGTGATCTGCTGTCCCGCATCACCACCGACATCGACCGGCTGGCCAACGCGATGCGCGAGGCGGTGCCGCAGCTGGCGATCGGCGTGGTCTGGGCAGGCCTGCTCATCGGCGCGCTCACCGTGACCGCGCCGCCGCTGGCGCTGGCCGTGCTGGTCGCCCTCCCGGTCCTGGTGATCGGCTGCCGCTGGTACTTCCGGCGGGCGCCCTCCGCGTACCGCTCGGAGGCCGCCGGGTACGCGGCGGTCGCCGCGGTGCTGGCCGAGACGGTGGACGCCGGCCGGACGGTGGAGGCGCACCGGCTCGGGGGCCGCCGGGTCTCCCTGTCCGAGCAAAGGATCAAGGAGTGGACCGCCTGGGAGCGCTACACGCTCTATCTGCGGTCGGTGCTCTTCCCGGTCATCAACGTGACCCATGTGACGATCCTCGGCGCGGTGCTGCTCCTCGGCGGCGTCTTCGTCCTCCAGGGGTGGATCTCCGTGGGTCAGCTGACGACGGGTGCGCTGCTGGCGCAGATGATGGTCGATCCGGTCAATCTGATCCTGCGCTGGTACGACGAGCTCCAGGTCGCCCAGGTGTCGATCGCCCGGCTCGTCGGCGTACGCGACATCGAGCCGGACGCCGGGGACGCACGGGTGAAGCCCGAGGGACGGGACGTCCGCGCGGACGAGGTGCACTTCGGCTATCGGGAGGGTTTGGACGTCCTCCACGAGGTGTCCCTGTCGGTCGCGCCCGGCACCCGGCTGGCGCTGGTCGGCCCGTCCGGCGCGGGCAAGTCGACGCTGGGCCGGCTGCTGGCGGGCATCTACGCCCCGCGGGCGGGCCGGGTCTCGCTCGGCGACGCCGAGCTGTCCCGGATGCCGGCCGAGCGGATCCGCGAGCATGTGGCCCTGGTCAACCAGGAACACCACGTCTTCGTCGGCTCGCTGAGGGACAACCTTCTGCTGGCGCGCACGCGAGCGGCGGACGCGGAGCTGTGGGCCGCGCTCGGCGCGGTGGACGCGGACGGCTGGGCGCAGGCGCTCGACGAGGGCCTGGACACGGAGGTCGGCTCGGGCGGTCTCGCGCTCACCCCGGCACAGGCCCAGCAGATCGCGCTGGCCCGGCTGGTTCTGGCCGACCCGCACACACTGGTGCTGGACGAGGCGACCTCGCTGCTCGACCCGCGCGCCGCCCGTCATCTGGAGCGCTCGCTCGCGCGCGTCCTGGACGGCCGTACGGTCGTGGCGATCGCCCACCGGCTGCACACCGCTCACGACGCGGATGTGATCGCGGTGGTAGAGGACGGCCGGATCAGCGAGCTGGGCAACCACGACGAACTGGTCGCGGCGGACGGGGCGTACGCGGCGCTGTGGCGCTCCTGGCACGGCTGAGCCTGCCGCGGGCGGTGGGCGCTCTGGATGTACGGGGAGGGGTGGGCGCTCTAGATGTAGTTGAGCGCCGCGGCGCCGCCCACTCCTCCGAGCAGCATGAAGACCGGCATCAGCACCTTGAGCTCCACCCAGCTGCCCGCGCGGAACCGCATCGGCTTCGGCGGGCCGATCGGGTACCAGCGCTTGTTGCCCACGGGGATCGGCCACAGGATCGGGCAGCCCGAGATGGTCAGGGCGTCACCGACGTCGTGCACCAGGGCGCCGAGCACGACGGGCAGCCCGAGCCACAGGTACTCCTGGCCGGGTGCCGTGAACAGCCAGTCGGCTCCGTTGCCCGGCTGGTCCAGGACGCCCGCCAGGATCCAGGCACTGGTCGCACCCAGCAGCCACACCAGGACGTCGCTGGAGACCCGTGCCGCCCGCCACAGCAGCCCTTCCACCGCCAGCACGAGGTGGATGAAGAGAATCGCCAGCACGGCCCAGCGTCCGCCGGCGATCGCCAGCGCGGAGGTGCCGGCGCCGATCGTCACGGCCCAGAGCCAGGTGTGGGTCAGGGTGCGATGGCCGCCGGTCCTGCGTTTGTCCCCCGGCTTCCTGGTCGCCTTGTAGACCGCGTACGACAGCTTGTCCACGATTCCGCAGAGGGCGCGCGATATCGGGCCGAAGGCGCGGGAGATCGTCGCCGCCTTGTGGTCCAGGTCCGGCGCCAGTGCGGCCCCGGCGCAGATCAGCGACCCGACGACGAGTACCGGCCATGGCATCGGGTGCCCGGCGGCGGCCGTCGCCGCACCCACCCCGAGCCAGGCAGCTGCCCCGGACAGCGAATGCGCCGGTCCCATCATGTGCGTTCCCGCCCCCGTCGATCCCGTGGTGAAGCTCATGGTGCTTGCGGTGAAGCCCAGTTGACGTGTCAGCGTATCGCTCGTGATCTTCCCTCCACCGTCCGGTTCCCTCATCCGGACCGAAGGCAGGCAAGATGGGGGGCGTGACCCTTATCGATCAGCTGCCGCCGGATGCCGACCCCGATGCCCTCTTCGAGGCCTTCACCTCATGGGCCGAGGGCCAGGGCATCACGCTCTATCCGGCTCAGGAGGAAGCGCTGATCGAGGTGGTTTCCGGGGCGAACGTGATCCTTTCGACCCCGACCGGCTCGGGCAAGAGCCTCGTCGCGGCGGGCGCGCACTTCACGGCGCTGGCCAAGGACCAGGTCACCTTCTACACCGCGCCGATCAAGGCGCTCGTCTCGGAGAAGTTCTTCGACCTGTGCAAGCTCTTCGGCACGGAGAACGTCGGCATGCTGACCGGCGACGCCTCGGTCAACGCCGACGCCCCCGTCATCTGCTGCACCGCCGAGGTGCTCGCCTCCATCGCCCTGCGCGACGGCAAGCACGCCGACATCGGCCAGGTCGTGATGGACGAGTTCCACTTCTACGCCGAGCCCGACCGCGGCTGGGCGTGGCAGATCCCGCTGCTGGAGCTGCCGCAGGCCCAGTTCGTCCTCATGTCGGCGACGCTCGGCGACGTGTCGATGTTCGAGAAGGACCTGACCCGGCGCACGGGCCGGCCGACCGCGGTCGTCCGGTCGGCGACCCGGCCCGTCCCGCTCTCGTACGAGTATGTGACGACGCCGATCACCGAGACCCTGACCGAGCTGCTGGAGACCCGGCAGGCACCGGTCTACATCGTGCACTTCACGCAGGCCCAGGCGGTCGAGCGCGCGCAGTCGCTGATGAGCATCAACATGTGCACGCGCGAGGAGAAGGACAAGATCGCCGAGCTCATCGGCAATTTCCGGTTCACCACCAGGTTCGGCCAGAACCTCTCCCGTTTCGTGCGCCATGGCATCGGTGTGCACCACGCCGGCATGCTGCCCAAGTACCGCCGGCTGGTCGAGAAGCTGGCGCAGGCGGGTCTGCTGAAGGTCATCTGCGGTACGGACACCCTCGGGGTGGGCGTCAACGTCCCCATTCGCACGGTGCTGTTCACCGCGCTCACCAAGTACGACGGCACCCGGGTGCGCACCCTGCGCGCCCGTGAGTTCCATCAGATCGCGGGCCGTGCCGGCCGGGCCGGCTTCGACACCGCCGGCTTCGTGGTCGCCCAGGCTCCCGAGCACGTCATCGAGAACGAGAAGGCGCTGGCGAAGGCGGGCGACGACCCGAAGAAGCGCCGCAAGGTGGTCAGGAAGAAGGCGCCGGAGGGCTTCGTCGCCTGGTCGGACACCACGTTCGAGAAGCTGATCGGCTCCGAGCCGGAGCCGCTGACCTCGCGCTTCCGGGTCACCAACATCATGCTGCTCTCGGTGATCGCCCGGCCGGGGAACGCCTTCGAGGCCATGCGTCGTCTGCTGGAGGACAACCACGAGCCGCGCAAGGCACAGCTGCGGCACATCCGCCGGGCCATCGCCATCTACCGCTCGCTGCTGGACGGCGGTGTGGTGGAACAACTGGAGACACCCGACGCGGAGGGCCGCACCATCCGGCTCACCGTCGACCTCCAGCAGGACTTCGCGCTGAACCAGCCGCTGTCGACATTCGCCCTGGCCGCCTTCGACCTGCTCGACCCCGAATCGCCGTCCTACGCCCTGGACATGGTCTCCGTGGTCGAGTCGACGCTCGACGACCCCCGCCAGATCCTCGCCGCGATGCAGAACAAGGCGCGCGGTGAGGCAGTGGGACAGATGAAGGCCGACGGCGTGGAGTACGAGGAGCGCATGGAGCGGCTCCAGGACATCTCGTACCCGAAGCCGCTCGAAGAGCTGCTGTGGCACGCGTACAACGTCTACAAGAAGTCGCACCCCTGGGTCGGTGACCACCCGGTCTCCCCGAAGTCCGTGATCCGGGACATGTACGAACGAGCCCTGACGTTCACGGAGTTCACTTCCTGGTACGAACTCGCGCGCACCGAGGGCATCGTGCTGCGCTATCTGGCGAGCGCGTACAAGGCGCTGGAGCACACCATCCCGGACGACCTGAAGTCCGAGGACCTGGAGGATCTGATCGCCTGGCTCGGCGAGATGGTCCGTCAGGTCGACTCCAGCCTGCTGGACGAGTGGGAGCAGCTGGCCAATCCGGAGGTGGAGACCGCCGAGGAGGCCCAGGAGAGGGCCGACCAGGTCAAGCCGGTCACGGCCAACGCGCGCGCCTTCCGGGTGCTCGTGCGCAACGCGATGTTCCGGCGGGTGGAACTGGCCGCGCTGGACAGGGTCGACGACCTCGGCGAGCTGGACGCGGAGTCCGGCTGGGACGCGGACGCCTGGGGCGAGGCGATGGACGGGTACTGGGACGAGTACGAGGAGCTGGGCACCGGCCCGGACGCCCGCGGCCCCAAGCTGCTGATCATCGAGGAGGACGCGCCGCACGGCCTGTGGCGCGTCCGGCAGATCTTCGCCGATCCGAACGGCGACCATGACTGGGGCATCAGCGCCGAGGTCGATCTCGCGGCCTCCGACGAACAGGCACAGGCCGTCGTGCGTGTGACCGCCGTCGGTCAGCTGTGAGAACGCGCCTCGTGACAGCAATGCGGCTCATGACAGGAACTCAGGAGAACACCCGATGACGAACCCGGCGGAGCGCCTGGTGGATCTGCTCGACCTGGAGCAGATCGAGGTCAACATCTTCCGCGGCCTGAGCCCCAACGAATCCCTGCAGAGGGTCTTCGGCGGGCAGGTCGCCGGCCAGGCGCTGGTCGCGGCCGGCCGCACCACCGACGGGGAGCGCCCGGTGCACTCCCTGCACGCGTACTTCCTGCGGCCGGGCCGCCCCGGTGTGCCGATCGTCTACCAGGTCGAACGGGTCAGGGACGGCAGGTCGTTCACCACCCGCCGGGTCACCGCGGTCCAGCAGGGCCGGACGATCTTCAATCTGACCGCGTCCTTCCACCGGCCGGAGGAGGGCAGCATCGAGCATCAGCTGCCGCCGCGCCTCGACTTCCCGGATCCCGAGACGCTGCCCACGGTCGCCACGGAGATCCGCGAGCACCTCGGGACGCTTCCCGAGGCGCTTGAACGGATGGCCCGCCGTCAGCCGTTCGACATCCGCTATGTCGACCGGCTGCGCTGGACGCCCGAGGACATCAAGGAGAAGGAGTCGGATCCGCGCAGCGCGGTGTGGATGCGCGCGGTGGGCCCCCTCGGCGACGACCCGCTGGTGCACACCTGCGCGCTGACGTACGCCAGCGACATGACCCTGCTGGACGCGGTCCGCATTCCGGTGGAGCCGCTGTGGGGGCAGCGCGGCTACGACATGGCTTCGCTGGACCACGCGATGTGGTTCCACCGGCCGTTCCGCGCGGACGAGTGGTTCCTGTACGACCAGGAGTCGCCGATCTCGACGGGCGGGCGCGGCCTGGCCCGCGGACGCATCTACGACCGGTCGGGGCACCTGCTCGTATCGGTCGTGCAGGAAGGCCTGTTCAGGCCGCTGGGCGGCTGACCGACCGTTCGAGAGACGGCCGTAATCAACGAGGAGATCAGATGACATCGCTGTACGACATCCCACTGCACACGCTGACCGGTGAGCCGACGTCCCTCGCCGCCTACCGGGGCCAGGCGGTCCTGGTGGTGAACGTGGCGTCCAAGTGCGGTCTCACCCCGCAGTACGCCGGTCTGGAGCAGTTGCAGAAGCAGTACGGCGAGCAGGGCTTCACCGTCCTCGGGGTGCCCTGCAACCAGTTCGCGGGCCAGGAGCCGGGCGACGCCGAGGAGATCCAGACCTTCTGCTCGGCAACCTACGGCGTGACCTTCCCCATGCTGGAGAAGGTGGAGGTGAACGGCGCGCAGCGGCACCCGCTGTACGTCGAGCTCACCAGGACGGCGGACGCGGACGGCGAGGCCGGCGACGTCCAGTGGAACTTCGAGAAGTTCCTGATCGGCAAGGACGGCGCGGTCGTGGCACGCATCCGCCCGCGCACCGAGCCGGACTCCCCCGAGGTGGTCTCGGCGATCGAGGCGCTTCTCTGAACCTTCGGTGGCGGGCCCGTCCGGGCCCGCCCCGCCGGCCGTGATCAGCGGATGGACATGCCCGACAGGGTGCGGGCGATCACCAGTCGCTGGATCTCGCTCGTGCCCTCGAAGATCGTGTAGATCGCGGCGTCGCGGTGCATGCGCTCGACCGGGTACTCGCGCGTGTAGCCGTTGCCGCCGAGGATCTGGACAGCCTGCGCCGTCACCTTCTTCGCCACCTCGCTCGCGTACAGCTTGGACATCGAGCCCTCAGCGGAGGTGAAGGGCTTGCCCGTCACGCCCATCCACGAGGCACGCCACACCAGCAGCCGGGCCGCGTCGATCTGGGTGCGCATGTCGGCGAGCTGGAAGGCGATGCCCTGGTTGTCGATGATCGGGCGGCCGAACTGGCTGCGCGTCCTGGCGTAGTCGAGGGCCACCTCGTACGCGGCACGGGCGGTGCCGACCGCCATCGCGCCGACGGCCGGGCGCGAGGCCTCGAAGGTGGCCATGGCCGCGTTCTTGACCCTCTCGCCGCCGGCCTTGACGCTCTCGCGGGCGCGGGCGAGGCGCTCGTCCAGCTTCTCCTTGCCGCCGAGCAGGCAGTATCCGGGGACGCGGACGTCCTCGAGGACGACCTCGGCGGTGTGCGAGGCGCGGATACCGTGCTTCTTGAACTTCTGGCCCTGGGAGAGCCCCCGGGTGTTCGGCGGCA
The DNA here is from genome assembly GCF_040302905.1 of Streptomyces sp. NPDC096193. NCBI lineage: Bacteria > Bacillati > Actinomycetota > Actinomycetes > Kitasatosporales > Streptomycetaceae > Streptomyces > Streptomyces sp. NPDC096193. Next base: position 475,422 of record NZ_JBEOSJ010000001.1, read on the forward strand.
CGATGAACGACGCGTGGCCCTTGGAGCCGATCTCCGGGTCGACGACGGCCACCACGACATGGACGTTGGCGATACCGCCGTTGGTCGCCCAGGTCTTGGTGCCGTTCAGCACCCACTCGTCCTTGGCCTCGTCGTACACCGCGCGGGTCCGCATCGCGCCGACGTCCGAGCCGGCGTCCGGCTCGGAGGAGCAGAAGGCCGCCACCTTCACATCGTCGACGTCGCCGTACATCTGGGGGATCCAGGTGCCGATCTGCTCCTCGGTGCCGTTCGCGAGGACGCCGACCGCCGCAAGTCCCGTACCGACAATGGACAGACCGATACCGGCGTCGCCCCAGAAGAGCTCCTCCATGGCCATCGGGATACCGAGACCGGTCGGGTCGAAGTACTGCTGCGCATAGAAGTCGAGGGAGTAGATTCCGACCTTGGCGGCTTCCTGGATCACCGGCCAGGGGGTCTCCTCACGCTCGTCCCATTCGGCGGCGGCCGGGCGCATCACGTCCTTGGCGAAACCGTTCAACCAGTCCTTGACCTGCTTCTGGTCGTCGTTGAGATCGAACGTGAACTCGGCCATGTCCCCTCCAGCACTGCGGTGTCTTCGTGCATGTTACTTGCGGTAACCGCAGTCTGTTACCGGTTAGTAGCCCGTGTCAACCGAATGCCGGGGGTCCCCTGTACGCGCGGGCAGGGTGTTAGTTTGCCCAGGCGTTACGCAATCGCACGCGGGGAGAAAGCCATATGGAGACCACACACCAGTCGTCCGACCAGGACCGACCGGCCGCCGACGGGCGCCGTCGTGAACTGCTGGAGGCGGCCGACCGCGTGGTACTCCGGGACGGTCCGCAGGCCTCCATGAACGCCATCGCCGCCGAGGCGGGCATCACCAAGCCCATCCTCTACCGGCACTTCGGCGACAAGGGCGGTCTCTACCGCGCGCTCGCCAAGCGCCACACGGACGCGCTGCTCGCATCGCTGCGGGTGGCCGTCGACGCGCCGGCCGACCGGCGCGAGCGGGTCGAGGCCACGCTCGACACCTATCTCGCCGCGATCGAGGCCCGGCCGCAGGTCTACCGCTTCCTGATGCATCCCGCCGAGGACGTTCACCAGCCGGAGGCCGGATTCGACGTCGGCCGCCACTCGGCGCCCCTGCTGCGCCGCCTCGGCGAGGAACTGGCCAAGGTGATCCACGACCGGGTCGACCTCGGGCCCGACGGTGAGCAGCTCGCGCGCGTGTGGGGCCACGGGATGGTCGGCATGATGCATGCGGCCGGCGACTGGTGGCTCGGTGAACGCCCGTGCTCCCGCGCCCAGTTGGTGAGCAGTCTGGCGGATCTGCTGTGGGGACGCCTGGCCGAGGTGGCGGACCGCGAGGACGGGCCGGGTTTCTGAGGGCTGTCCCGCGGGGCGCGTTGGGGCCCGGGCAGCGGCGGCGCGCAGTTCCGCTCGCGTCGGCGGCGGACCCTGGGCTCGTCTACGTCATCCACTTCGCGCGAGCCGCCGCCCGCAGCACCTTCGCGCGGCGCCGGCCCGTCAGCCGGTCCGGGTAGACGATCCCCTCCAGGTGATCGCATTCGTGCAGCAGACAGCGCGCGAAGAAGCCGCTCCCCTCGACGCGGACCTGCTCCCCGTCCGCGGTCGTCCCCTCCACCACCGCACGGTCGTGGCGCAGCGTCCCGGCCTCGAGTCCCGGCAGCGACAGACAGCCCTCGGGGCCGCGGACCGTGACCCCGTCCGCCTCCACCAGACGCGGATTGACGATGTGTCCGAGATGGCGCACGTCCTCGTCGTCCGGGCAGTCGTAGACGAACACGCGCAGCCCGACGCCCACCTGGTTGGCGGCCAGGCCCACGCCGTGTGCCGCGTACATCGTCGCGAACATGTCCTCGACGAGCTGCTTCAGAGCGGGACCGAAGTCGCTGACGGGTTCACAGGGGGTGTGCAGCACGGGATCGCCGAGGAGGCGCATGGGCCTCACGAGTCCGGAACTGCCGGGGATCGGCCGGTTTCGCATGGCCGCAAGCGTACGTTCAGCCGTGACCTCCGCGTCTCGGGCGGTGCCGAGGTAGGGCCGTGCTGCCGGACCTGGATAGGCTGGGCCGGACCGATGCAAGGAGGATCAAGGACGATGTCAGGCAACTCGGAGCCCCTGACGCCGCGCGCCAAGCTCGCCGTGACGGCAGGCAAGGCCGCTGCGGCGGTGTCACGCGCCGCCGGACGCGGCAGCGGATCGGTGATCGGCGGCCGGGTCGCGCTCAAGCTCGACCCCGATCTGCTGGGGCGGCTCGCGCAGCATCTGGACGTCGTCCTCGTGTCGGCGACGAACGGCAAGACCACCACGACCCGGCTGATCGCCGAGGCCCTGCGGGCCAGCGGCCCGGTCGTCTCCAACGCCCTGGGTGCGAACATGCCCGCCGGCATCACCTCCGCCCTGGCCGGTGGCTCCGACGCCAAGTTCGCTGTGATCGAGGTGGACGAGAAGTACCTCGCCGGCGTCGCGCGCGATGTGACGCCGAAGGCGATCGCGCTGCTCAACCTCTCGCGCGACCAGCTCGACCGTGCCGCCGAGACCCGGATGCTGGCCGAGAAGTGGCGCGAGGGCCTCGCCGGCTCGAAGGCCGTGGTCATCGCCAACGCGGACGACCCGCTGATCGTGTGGGCCGCCTCCTCGTCCCCCAACGTGGTGTGGGTCGCCGCCGGCCAGGAATGGAAGGACGACGCCTGGTCCTGCCCGTCCTGCGGCGGTGTGATGCAGCGCCCGGGCGACGACTGGTTCTGCGGCGAGTGCGGTTTCCGCCGTCCCGCCCCGAGCTGGGTCCTCAGCGGCGACCATGTGCTCGACCCGCACGGCTCGGCCTGGCCGATCCACCTCCAGCTCCCCGGCCGTGCGAACAAGGCCAACGCCGCCACCTCCGCAGCGGTCGCCGCCTGCTTCGGCGTGCCGCCGCAAGTCGCGCTGGAGCGCATGTACGCGGTGCAGGCCGTCGCCGGACGCTACGACGTGGTCTCCTTCCACGGCCGAGAACTGCGCCTGCTGCTCGCCAAGAACCCGGCGGGCTGGCTCGAGACCTTCTCCCTGATCGACCCGCCGCCGACCCCGGTCATCCTGTCCGTCAACGCCCGCGGCGCCGACGGCACGGACACCTCCTGGCTGTGGGACGTCGACTACACCCGGCTGGCCGGACACCCGATCTTCGTCATCGGCGACCGCCGGCTGGATCTCGCCGTGCGGCTGGAGGTGGCGAACCTGGACTTCCGGGTCTGCGAGACGGTCGACGAGGCGGTGCAGCTCGCCCCGCCCGGACGGATCGAGCTGATCGCCAACTACACCGCCTTCCAGGACGTGCGCCGCCGCGTCGGGAACTGACCGGGGACAGCGAAAAGGACATGAGCATGAGCGACAACAGCCTGCGTCTGGTCTGGGTCTACCCGGACCTGCTCAGCACCTACGGCGACCAGGGCAACGCCCTCGTCGTCGAGCGCCGGGCCCGCCAGCGCCGCCTCGACGTGATGCGGATCGACGTGCGCAGCGACCAGCCGATCCCCACCTCCGGTGACATCTATCTGATCGGCGGCGGCGAGGACCGGCCGCAGCGGCTCGCGGCGGAACGGCTGCGCCGCGACGGCGGCCTCAGCCGGGCCGCCTCCAACGGCGCGATCATCTTCTCGGTCTGTGCCGGGTACCAGATCCTCGGTCACGAGTTCATCAACGACCTCGGTGAGCGCGAGCCGGGCCTCGGCCTGCTCGACGTGGTCTCCACGCGCGGCGACGGCGAGCGGTGCGTCGGCGACGTACTGGCCGACATCGACCCGCAGTTGGGCCTTCCGCAGCTGACCGGGTTCGAGAACCACCAGGGCATCACGCATCTCGGCCCCTCGGCCCGTCCGTTCGCCCGCACCATCCTCGGCCGGGGCAACGGCACGGGCGACGGCACCGAGGGCGCGTTCAACGAGACCGTGTTCGGCACGTACATGCACGGCCCGGTCATGGCGCGGAACCCGCAGATCGCGGACCTGCTGCTCAAGCTGGCCCTCGATGTGAACGCCCTGCCGCCGACGGACGACCGCTGGTACGAGGCGCTGCGCGGCGAGCGCATCGCCACCGCGACCCAGCCCGCCTGACACCGCGCGGCACCGGGGCACACCGGGGCGCCCGGCGCCATCCCCGGGCACCGGACTGACAGCAGCCTGACGTCCGGCGCGTCCGCGGCGGCGGGCGTCCACCACTCGGACGCCCGGTTCGGTTCCCGTCGCCTCGCGCCGGTAGGGTGGCGGGGATCCGACCGGACGACGTGGTCCGGGAGTCCGCCCACGTTGCAAAGGTAATTCGGGCAATGCGCATTGGTGTGCTCACCTCCGGCGGCGACTGCCCCGGCCTGAACGCCGTCATCCGCTCCGTCGTACACCGCGCCGTCGCCGACCACGGCGATGAGGTCATCGGCTTCCACGACGGGTGGAAGGGACTTCTGGAGTGCGACTACCGCAAGCTCGACCTCGACGCCGTGGGCGGCATCCTGGCCCGCGGGGGAACCATCCTCGGGTCCTCCCGCGTCCAGCCGGCGCACCTGCGTGACGGTGTGGAACGCGCCAAGGGACATGTCGCCGAACTCGGCCTCGACGCGATCATCCCGATCGGCGGCGAGGGCACGCTGAAGGCGGCCAACCTCCTGTCCGAGGGCGGTCTGCCGATCGTCGGCGTGCCGAAGACCATCGACAACGACATCGCGTCGACCGACGTCACCTTCGGTTTCGACACGGCGGTCGGGGTGGCCACCGAGGCCCTCGACCGGCTGAAGACCACCGCCGAGTCGCACCAGCGTGTGCTGGTCGTCGAGGTCATGGGCCGGCACACCGGCTGGATCGCGCTGCACTCGGGCATGGCGGCCGGCGCCCACGCCATCGTCGTCCCCGAGCGGCCGTTCGACATCGAAGAGCTCACCAAGCGGGTCGGTGAACGCTTCGAGGCGGGCAAGCGGTTCGCCATCGTCGTCGCCGCCGAGGGCGCCAAGCCCCGCGAGGGCTCGATGCAGTGGGACGAGGGCGGCAAGGACATCTACGGGCACGAGCGCTTCGCGGGCGTCGCCCGGCAGCTCTCCATCGAGCTGGAGCAGCGCCTCGGCAAGGAGGCCCGCCCGGTCATCCTGGGTCACGTCCAGCGCGGCGGAACCCCGACGGCGTACGACCGTGTGCTCGCGACCCGTTTCGGCTGGCACGCCGTGGAGGCGGCCCACCGCGGGGAGTTCGGCATGATGACCGCGCTGCGCGGCACGGACATCACGATGGTGCCGCTGGCCGAGGCCACCGAGACGCTCAAGACGGTTCCGGACGAGCGGTACGCCGAGGCCGAGACCGTCCTGTGAGGTAGTCGGAGACCGCGAACTGCCCCCGGCCGCAACCGCGGCCGGGGGCAGTTCTACTCTGGTGCGGACAACAAGCACGAATCGGTACGCACAGGGGTGCTCAGATGGATCACAGCGGACACGGCATGACGATGGATGTGCCGCCGTTCACGCTGGGGCGGGGTCTGGAGTTCTCCCCGGACCAGTTCTTCCTGACGGGCTGTGTGCTCGCGCTGGTGCTGTACGGCTGGGGGGTGCTGCGGCTCCGCCGGCGCGGCGACAGCTGGCCGGTCAGCCGCACGGTGCTGTTCACGGTGGGCGTGCTGAGCGTGGCCCTGGTGATGTGCACCAAGCTCAACGACTACGGCATGGTCATGTTCAGCGTGCACATGGTGCAGCACATGGTGATCAGCATGCTGTCCCCCATCGTGCTGCTGCTGGGGGCGCCGGTCACCCTGGCGCTGCGCGCGCTGCCGGTCGCCGGCCGGGGCCGCAGGGGTCCGCGCGAGGTGCTGCTCGCTCTGCTGCACAGCCGGTACATGAAGATCGTGACGCATCCGGCGTTCACCATCCCGCTGTTCATCGCGAGCCTCTACGGCCTCTACTTCACGCCGCTGTTCGACTTCCTGATGGGGTCGACCGTGGGGCATGCCGCGATGATGCTGCACTTCCTCGCCGTCGGCCTGGTCTTCTTCTGGCCGATCATGGGCGTGGACCCCGGGCCGCACCGGCCGGGCTATGTGATGCGGATGCTGGAGCTGTTCGCGGGAATGCCGTTCCACGCGTTCTTCGGTATCGCGCTGATGATGGCGACCGAACCCATGGTCGGCGCCTACCGCAACCCGCCGGCCTCGCTGGGCATCGACGCGCTCACCGACCAGAACGCCGCGGGCGGCATCGCCTGGGCGTTCAGCGAGATCCCGTCCGTGCTCGTGCTGATCGCCCTGGTCTTCCAGTGGTACCGCTCCGAGCAGCGGCAGGCCAAACGCCTCGACCGGGCCGCGGACCGGGACGGCGACAAGGAGCTCGCGGCATACAACGCCTACCTCGCCTCGCTCCAGGCACGCAGCCGATAGCGCGGCGGGCGGACGGGCAGTAGCGCGAAGCCCTCCTCGCGGGTGACCATGGGCCTGGGCGGCCGTGGCCGCACGGAGGAGGGCGCGCATGTCCGGATCCACGAAGGCGATGGGAGTGCTCACCGTCTCGACCCTGGTGGTCGTGACCGCCTATACGGCAGCACTCGGCAGCAACGGCTGGCTCTGGTTCGGCTGGGTCGTGCTCGGCCTGCTGACGATCGGGGTGATCGCCTCGCGCGGCAACAGCTGAGGGCGAGGCAGCCGCGGGTGCTCGACGGCAGGCGGACGGCAGGCGCACGGCAGGCGCACGTCCGGTACACGTACCGGACGGGCACCCGGCAGCAGGAACGGGCGCCGGGCAGTGCCCGGCGAAAACGGCCGCCGGGCGGTGCTCAGAAGCGGAAGACCGCTCCGGTCGCCGCGTCGAGCGCGCACGCGTTGGCGTAGGTCTTCTGCCAGCTCATCGAGCGCTGCTGCCAGCTGCCCGTGGCCTCGACCGTCACCGGGTCGAACTTCTTGGTGCACGGGTGCGGGTCGGCGGGCAGTTTGTCGAGGTCACCGCCGGCCTTCGTGAGCGCCGCGCACGCGTCGGCCGCGGCGGGGTGCGGGCCGCCGGGCTCGGGTGCGCACCTCAGCATCACCCCGCGCATCCAGGTGTTCTCGCTGCCGGACACGGTCAGGAACAGCCCCTCGCCGGCGACGGGCTCTTCGTCCGCGGCCTGCGCGGGCACGACGGCGGCAAGGGTCATCAGGGTGGCTGCGGCAAGAGTGACACTGCGGTACATCAGAGACTCCTGGGGCTCGGGGAACGACGCAGGGTCGGACCGACGGAGGCAAGAGCACTCCTGGACGGGCGCGGTGGCAAGCGGCCGCGCGGCCCCGGTCGCGCGTACGGGCGACAGAAATCGCCCGTACGGCCCCGGGGCCGCCGCCTCGAACCGGCCGGGGTCTCAGCCGACGCCCACCGGGACGCGTTCGGTGTCCTCGGCCCGGCGCCGCGCTGCGGGCTCGACCTCCGGGCGGACGACGGGGTCCACGGGGAGGGGCTTGAACTCGGGCGTCGGGGCCTTGGGGGCGGGGGTGGCCAGCAGCATGCGCTCGGCCTGTGTCACCCGCCTGCTGAACCAGATCACCTTGCCGGTCGTCGTACCGCACGTGCCCCAGCTGTCACTGAGGACGGCGACGGTCGCGAGACCGCCCCTCGACGGGCAGGAACTGGTCAGCCGTGGCATATGGCTGTCGTTGTCCGCCACGGACGCGATCAGATGCCGCCCGGTCCAGCGCAGTTCCACCACGCAGGTCTTGTCGCCGGTGACGTGCTGGACGACGTTGCCGACCAGTTCGTCGACCGCGCGACAGACGGGGGTGATGTGCGCTTCGAGCTTCCAGTGCCGAAGATGTGCCGCGAGAATGCGCCGGATCTGGGGGATCCGCTCTGTGGTTGCCTGCACTTCCAAGGTGTATCGGCAGGCGGCCTGAACGTGCATGACCGTGGCTCCTCACCGCAACAGGGCTGTCTCTTCGGATGCGGGCCCCCGAGTGCGAAGAGTGAGCACCTGACGCTTCTGGGTCACTGACCAGAGTGGCCTCACGTCGTCACAACCGCAACACATCGCCCGACCGGAGCAGCGGATCACCCCGTCGGGCACGGTTACGCGGAGCGTGCCGTGCACATAAACTGACCGTCCCCAACACACCGACTGACCAGGGACGACGCGGCCCTGATCCTGATTCCGGACCGAGTGAGGAGCACCCTCAAGTGTTCTATTACGTGCTCAAATACGTCATTCTGGGGCCGCTTCTGCGGTTGCTGTTCCGGCCCCGGATCGAGGGGCTTGAGCACATCCCCGAGGACGGCGCGGCGATCGTCGCCGGAAACCATCTGTCGTTCTCGGACCACTTCCTCATGCCGGCGATCATCAAGCGGCGCATCACGTTCCTGGCGAAGGCGGAGTACTTCACCGGTCCGGGCCTCAAGGGCCGGCTGACCGCCGCGTTCTTCCGCAGCGCGGGTCAGATCCCGGTCGACCGCTCCGGCAAGGAGGCCGGGCAGGCCGCGATCCGTGAGGGGCTGGGGGTGCTGAGCAAGGGCGAGCTGCTCGGGATCTATCCGGAGGGCACCCGCTCGCACGACGGGAAGCTCTACAAGGGGAAGGTCGGCGTCGCCGTGATGGCTCTGCGGGCAGGCGTGCCGGTGGTGCCCTGCGCGATGGTGGGCACATTCGAGATCCAGCCTCCGGGGCAGAAGCTGCCGAAGATCAAGCAGGTCACGGTGCGGTTCGGCGAGCCGATGGAGTTCTCCCGGTACGAGGGGATGGAGAACGAGAAGGCGGCGATCCGCGCGATCACCGACGAGATCATGTACGCGATCCTCGAACTGTCCGGCCAGGAGTACGTCGACCGGTACGCGGCCGATGTGAAGGCGGAGCTGGAACCGGCGAAGAAGTTCCCGCGCCGGCGGCGCTGAGAGCGAATCTGCTCTGCGCCGAGTTGCTGGGCCCGGCCTCGGCCGGGCCCTTGGCGTGCCGGGCATGAGCACGGGACACGCAGTCGTCGTCGGAGCAACGGGACAGGTGGGGCGCGCCGCGGTGCGCGCGCTCGCCGCGGACGGATGGGAGGTGCGGGCGCTTTCCCGCCGCGGTGTGCGGGACGAGAGCTGGCCGGAGGAGGTGCGGACAGTCCTCTGCGACCGGGAGGACGACGCCGCGCCGGCGGCCGCGCTCGGCGACGGCTGTGACGTGCTGGTCGACATGGTGGCCTACGGGCCGGGCCACGCACGGCAGTTGACCTCTCTCGCCGACCGGATCGGCTCGGTGGTCGTCATCTCCAGCGGCGCGGTGTACGAGGACGATCAGGGCCGCGGTTTCGACACCCAGCAACAGCCGGACGGCTTCCCCCGCTATCCCGTGCCGATCCCGGAGACCCAGCGGACCGTGGCGCCCGGGGACGCCACGTACGGCACCGGAAAGGTGGCGCTGGAACAGGAGTTGCTCGCGGCAGGCGACCATCCTGCGGCCACGTTGCTGCGTGCGGGGGGGCGATCCATGGGCCGTACTGCCGTACGCCGCGCGAGCTGTACTTCGTGAAGCGTGCGGTGGACGGCCGGCGGGTACGGATCCTGGCCCACGGCGGCCGCGCCCGCTTCCATCCCGTGTACGTCTCCAACCTCGCCGAACTGATCCGGCCGGCAGCTCTCCGGCCGGGGTCGCGGGTGCTGAACGCCGGTGATCCAGAGGCGCCGACGGTCGCCGAGATCGGTGCGGCCGTCGACGCGGTCCTCGGCCGGCGCAGCGAGACCGTGCTGGTGGACGGGTCGAGCCCGCGAGGCGATGTCGGGGTGACGCCGTGGAGCGTGGAGCACCCGATCGTCTACGACATGACCGCGGCCGAACGGGAGCTCGGCTACCGGGCGGTGACCACGTACGAGGACTCGCTGCCCGAGACGGTCGAGTGGCTGGCCCGGCAGCTGCACGGCCGGGACTGGACCGAGGCCTTCCCGAGGATGGCCGAGCTGTACGCTCCGCAGGTCGACCTCTTCCCCTATGCGGAGGAAGACGCATGGCTGGCCGAGCGCGGACGGGAATCGAAGTGAGCGAAGAGCACGGCATGTACGCCAAGTTGATCGGGCTGCTGGACGAGCGCGGCGCGGCGTACCGGATCATCGAGCACGAGGAGCAGGGCGCGACCGAGGCGGTCAGCGCGCTGCGCGGGAACACTCTGGCGCTGGCCGCCAAGTGCATCGTGGTGATGGTGAAGATCGGCAAGAAGGAGAAGCGGTACGTCCTCGCGGTGGTGCCGGGGGACCGCAGGGTCGACCTCGGCGCGGTGAAGGGCCTGCTGGGCGGCACGTACGCCGGGTTCGCGACGCCCGAGGTGGCGGAGCGGCTCGCGGGAAGTGTGAGCGGCACGATCCTGCCGTTCTCCTTCGACCCCGATCTCGAACTGGTCGTGGACCCCGCTCTGCTGGTGCACGAGGAGATCTTCTTCAACGTGGCACGGCTGGACCGTTCTCTGGCGCTGCGCACCGCCGACTACACCGCGATCGCCGAACCGCGCACGGCGGACATCGCGGGCTGACCTACGACCGCAGCGTGAAGGCCGGGACATGAGGGAGGGGCGGCCGTGAACGGCCGCCCCTCCCCCGTGAAACCGGGACTTACGGCTTCGGCGTGGCGTGCGGGGCGCACGTCACATCGCGGCTGTCGACCTTGCCGCTGAGCAGGTAGGAGTCCACCCGCTGGTTGATGCAGGGGTTGACCAGACCGGTCACACCGTGCGAGCCGGCGTCCTTCTCGATGATCAGACGCGAGCCCTTGAGCCGCTGGTGCAGCTCGACGGCGCCCTCGAAGGGAGTGGCGGCGTCACGGGTCGACTGGACGATCAGCACCGGCGGCAGGCCCTTGCCCGACTTCACGTCGATCGGCGTCTGCTGCTTGGACGACCAGGTGGCGCAGGGGAGGTTCATCCAGGCGTTGGCCCAGGTCATGAAGGGGTGGTCCCGGTGGAGCCGGGTGTTGTCCCGGTCCCACTTGCGCCAGTTGGTGGGCCACTTGGCGTCCGCGCACTCGACGGCCGTGTAGACGGCGTTGCCGTTCTCCGCGGAGATGTTGCCCGCGGTGTCGGACAGGTCCGGTGCCGCGGCGTCGACGAGTGCCTGGGTGTCACCGGCGATGTACTTGCTCCAGGTCTGGGCGGTGGGCACCCAGGCGGAGTCGTAGTACGGCGCGCCCTGGAAGAAGCTGATCAGCTCCGCGGGTCCGACGACCCCGCCGAGCGGGGCCTTCTTCGCGGTGGCCCGCAGCTTCACCCACTGCTGCTCGACCTTCTCGGGGGTGTTCCCGATGTGGAAGACGGCGTCGTTCTCGGCGACCCATGCCTTCCAGTCGTTCCAGCGCGTCTGGAAGGCGACGTCCTGGTCCAGGTTGGCCTGGTACCAGATCTTCTCCCGGGACGGGTTGACCACGCTGTCGACGATCATCCGGCGCACGTGGCCCGGGAAGAGCGTCGCGTAGACCGCGCCGATGTAGGTGCCGTAGGAGACGCCCAGGAAGTTGAGCTTCTTCTCACCGAGTGCGGCCCGGATCACGTCCAGGTCGCGAGCGGTGTTCGGCGTGGTCATGTGCGGCAGCATCCAGCCGCTGCGCTCGGCACAGCCGTCCGCGTACTCCGCGGCGAGCTTGCGCTGCGCACGCTTGTCGGCCTCGCTGTCCGGCACCGGGTCGGCCTTCGGGGCCTTCACGAACTCCTGCGGGTCGATGCAGGAGATCGGAGCCGAGTGACCCACACCGCGGGGGTCGAAGCCCACGAAGTCGTACGCCTTGGCCGTGTTGGCCCAGAGCGGGTTCTTGCCCGTGACCCGGGTCGGGAAGCGCAGACCGGATCCACCGGGGCCGCCGGGGTTGTAGATCAGCGCGCCCTGGCGGTCCGCCTTCGAACCGGTGTTGCCGATCCGGTCGACGGCGAGCTTGATCTGCTTGCCGTTCGGTCGTGCGTAGTCGAGCGGGACGGTCACCCAACCGCACTGGATGGGCTTGGCGATCGCCCAGTCCGCGGGGCAGTCCGCCCAGTCGATTCCCTTCTCGGCGGCACGTTCGGCAGCAAGCCGAACGCCACGCGCCTCGGAACCGCCGCGGCCGTCGGCGTTGGCCGCCGGAGCCACGACGGCGCCCATTATGAGGGTGCCCGCCATCAGAGTGCCGGCCGAGCCGAGCACTGCTGTGCGTCTCACGTAGAACTCCCCCTTCTGTCGTCGAAGTTCTCCGGGGGATCCTTTCGTCTGTGAGGCTGCGAGGAACAGGCCGTACTGGTGTTTCTTTACCGAACCAATAACCGGTACGCGTGGTCCCGCTGAGCGGTACGCCCGCGAAGGGGCGACCGAACACCCCTTCTCAGGACGGGAGTTCGGTGCGCAGTACGTCGTCGAGCACGCGGCGCAGTTGCCGGGCGTCGGGGGCGACGGCGGTGACGAGGAAGGCCGGACCGGCGAGCGGGGTGAGCACGGCCGAATCACCGCACAGGTGGGTTTCGTACGGTTTGTCGGCATATTCCGGGTGTACTGCGAGGAGTTGGCCCACGGCCCGGTGTCCGCCGAGAACCGCTCCCCCGTCCCAGCCGGCCGGTGCGCCGGAACCGTAGGACAGCTCCTGGTCGAACAGGGGGCGCCCGGCCCGGCGAACGGTCAGCCGGGTGGTCAGCGTTCCGGGATCCTCGCCGTGCCGGCCGAGGATCTGCTCCTCGCGAAGGACCAGACGTGCGGTGGCGGCGAGGTCGACGCGGGTGCACATCCGCAGGTCGCTGCCCCGGGCCGAGATGAGCTGTTCGGGGAGCCAGCGCAGCTCGGCGTCCTCGCCGACCGTCAACCGCAGGTCGTAGTGGGCCTGTTCACTCCCGCGGCCGGGCAGGGCGATGGTCGCCGCCGCCGAGTCGACGTCGAGCCGGGCGCCTTCGCCGACATCGGCCTCGACGGCGAGCCGGTCCCCGCCGAGGGGCGCGCTCATGGCGCCGACGACCGTGACGCGGGAGTGCGCCCGGGACTGCGGCAGGGCGGGCCGCGTACGCCGCAGAGCGAGGGGCCCCTCGCCGGTCAGGACCGGCAGCCCGTCCCGGGTGGCGACGATACGGGCGGTGGCGTGGACGCTCATGCGGTCCAGGCGGCGAGCTGCTCGCGCACCCAGCCGGCGACCGGAGCGACGCCTTCCTCGCTCCGCAACGAGGTGAAGACCACCGGCAGTTCACCACGCTGCTCCTTGGCATCCGTGGCCATCCTGCCGAGGTCGGAGCCGACGTACGGCGCGAGGTCCGTCTTGTTGACCACGAGCAGATCGGCGGTGGTGACGCCCGGCCCGCCCTTGCGCGGGATGTCGTCGCCGCCCGCCACGTCGATGACGAAGATCTGGGCGTCCACGAGCCCTTTGGAGAAGGTGGCGGTGAGGTTGTCGCCGCCGGACTCGACCAGGATCAGATCGAGAGGGCCGACGCGCTCCTCCAAATCTTCCACGGCTTCCAGGTTCGCCGAGATGTCGTCGCGGATGGCGGTGTGCGGGCAGGCTCCGGTCTCGACCGCCTGGATGCGCTCCGGCGGCAGAACGGCGTTGCGGAGCAGGAATTCGGCGTCCTCGCGGGTGTAGATGTCGTTGGTGACGACGGCGATGGACAGCCGGTCGCGTAGCGCACGGCAGAGCGCGGCGACGGTCGCGGTCTTGCCCGAGCCGACGGGTCCACCGAGCCCGATGCGCAGGGCGCGCCGGGTGCCGTCGGGGCGTACGGCATCGGCACCGACGGCAGCGGGGCCGGTGAGTGTGTGGTCGAGGTGCATGGTGCGGCTCCAGGATGTGTCAGGACGCGAAGAGGCGTACGGGCCAGGCCGCGTGCTGTTCGGCGGTGATGTCGAGCAGCGGTGCCGAGGCCGCCGGCAGGGCGTCGATGCCCTGCCGGGCGGCTGCCGCCGCCTGTGCGGCGACCGCGTCCATCGCGGGCGCGAGGCGGGCGAGCACGGCGGTGGCGTCGAAGGGGTTCAGGCTCAGGAGGCGTACGGCGGCGGTGGCGGGTCCGCTGACCGTCTCGTAGGCGACGCAGTGTGCGGCGTCCTCGGGGCCGAGCCCGGCGGCCCGGGCGGTGAGCCCGATGACGACGGGCTGATGCGCACCGCGCGGGAGAGCGGCGGCGAGCGCGTCGAGTTCGGGACCTGGCCAGGTGGCACGGGCCGCGCGCATCATCTGCCGGCCGAGCCTGCGGGCCGTGGCCCGCAGGGCGGGGGACGGTGTGCGGGCGTCGGCCGCCTCGTCGAGTTCGAGGGGGTCGAGGCCGATGGCGGCCGCGGCGGCGAGGGCGGCCGAGGTGAGTCCGGTCGTGCGGAGCCGGCCGTGACAGAACTCCGCCAGATCCCGGGCGTCACGGATGCGGCCCGCCTTGACGGCCGCTTCGGCGCCGCCGGAGTGGGCGTGCCCGCCGGCGGGGAAGCGGCCGTCGGCGAGGACGAGGAGAGCGACACGGCTCATGACCGGCTCCTCGTCGAAAGCCGGGTGCGCGTGTGTGCCGGTGCCGGCCCGTCGGCGGTCGTCGTCGGGACCTCGTCTGTCGTCATCGGCGGTCAGAAGAGGAAGTAGCGCTGGGCCATGGGCAGTTCGGCGGCGGGCGCGGGCTCGACCGGCTCCCCGTCGATCGTCACCGTGAAGGTGTCCGCGTCGACCTCGACACGGGGCAGGGCGTCGTTCTCGCGCATGTCCGCCTTGGTGACACCGCGGGTGCTGGTGATGGGTACGAACTCCTTGTGCAACCCGAGGCGTTCGGGCAGTCCGTCCTCGATCGCCGCCGGGGCCACGAAGGTGAGCGAGCCCGTCGACGCGGCACGGCCGAGCGCACCGAACATCGGTCGCGGCAGCACCGGCTGCGGGGTCGGGATGGAGGCGTTGGCGTCGCCCATCTGCGCGTAGGCGATCTGTCCGCCCTTGATCACCAGATGGGGTTTGACGCCGAAGAAGGCCGGGTCCCACAGCACCAGGTCGGCGAGTTTCCCGGTCTCCACCGACCCGATCTCGCGGTCCAGGCCCTGGGCGACGGCCGGGTTGATCGTGTATTTGGCGACATAGCGACGAACTCGGCGGTTGTCGGCGTGGCCGTCCCCGGGCAGCGAGCCCCGGCGCTTCTTCATCACGTGCGCGGTCTGCCAGGTCCGCAGGACGACCTCCCCGATCCGGCCCATGGCCTGGGAGTCGGAGGAGATGATCGAGACGGCGCCGAGGTCGTGCAGGATGTCCTCGGCCGCGATCGTCGAGGGCCTGATCCGCGACTCCGCGAAGGCGAGGTCCTCGGGCACGGCCGGGTTGAGGTGGTGGCAGACCATCAGCATGTCGAGGTGTTCCTCGATGGTGTTGACGGTGTGCGGCCGGGTGGGGTTGGTGGAACTGGGCAGGACGTAGGGCTCACCGACCACGGTGATGATGTCCGGTGCGTGCCCGCCGCCGGCTCCTTCGGTGTGGTAGGCGTGGATGGTCCGGCCCGCGATGGCGGCGAGCGTGTCACCGACGAACCCGGCCTCGTTCAGGGTGTCGGTGTGGATGGCGAGCTGTGCGCCACTCTCCTCGCAGACCCGCAGACAGGCGTCGATGACCGCGGGTGTGGCCCCCCAGTCCTCGTGGATCTTGAACCCCAGTGCGCCGCCGCGCAGTTGGGAGCGCATGGCCTCACCGGACATGGTGTTGCCCTTGCCGAGCAGGCCGATGTTGACGGGCAGACCGTCCAGCGCCTCGAACATCCGGGCGAGGTGCCAGGGGCCTGGCGTGATGGTGGTCGCCTTCGTGCCTTCGGCGGGTCCGGTGCCACCGCCGACGAGCGTGGTGACCCCCGTCGCGAGGGCCTGGTCGACGAGCGTCGGGGAGATGAAGTGGACGTGCGCGTCGATCGCCCCGGCGGTGATGATCTTCCCGTTGCCCGCGATGACTTCGGTCTCGGGCCCGATCACGATGCCGGGGTGGACGCCGTCCATGGTGTCGGGGTTGCCGGCCTTGCCGATACCGGTGATCCGGCCGTCCCGGATGCCGATGTCGGCCTTGACGATGCCCCAGTGGTCGATGATCACAGCGCCGGTGACAACGGTGTCGGGTGCGCCGTCGGCGCGTGTCGTACGGGACTGGCCCATCGACTCTCGGATCACCTTGCCGCCGCCGAACACGGCCTCGTCGCCGGCGAGCCCGGGGCCGCCGGAGCGGTCCTCCTCGATCTCGACGAGCAGATCCGTGTCGGCGAGCCGGACACGGTCACCGGTGGTGGGTCCGAAGAGGTCCGCGTAGAGGGCACGGTGCAGTTCAGGCATCGAGCGCGCCTCCCGTCTCGCCGCGCAGCCCCACGATGACGCGGAGTCCGGTGAAGGGCACCAGTTCCACGTCCACCGGGATGCCGGGCTCGAATCGCACGGCGGTGCCCGCCGCGATGTGCAGCCGTTTGCCGCGGGCCGCGGCACGGTCGAAACGCAGGCCGGGATTGGATTCGGCGAAGTGGTAGTGGGAGCCGACCTGGACGGGCCGGTCGGCGGCGTTGACCACCGTGAGGTGTGTGACCTCGCGGCCCACGTTGAGGGGGACGGGGTCGTCGGCGAACAGGACCTCACCGGGAATCATCGGCGTCTCCCCTCAGACGATCGGGTCGTGGACGGTGACGAGCTTGGTGCCGTCCGGGAAGGTCGCCTCGACCTGGACGTCATGGATCATCTCCGGGATGCCCTCCATGACGTCGGCGCGGCCGAGGACCTGACGGCCCGACGCCATCAGTTCGGCGACGGTGCGTCCGTCCCGCGCGCCTTCGAGGATGTGCGAGGTGATCAGGGCGACGGCTTCGGGGTGGTTGAGCCGCACCCCGCGGGCGCGGCGCTTCTCCGCCACGTCGGCCGCCACATGGATCAGCAGTCGTTCCTGCTCGTGCGGGGAGAGTTGCACGCGTCCACCTCACTGTCGTCCGTGCCGGGCCCGTTCGGGCACAGCGACACCTCATCGCCGCCAACGCTCCGTCGATCTGCACGGTGCCGTCCCGCTGCCGGAAGGTGAACGTTAGGGCGCCTGTTTTTCCACCGCGTTAACTGGCGTCCGATCGGCTCATCGACATCAGCCCGCGGAGCCCGTCCTCGAGGACCTCGACGTCCACATCGCCGAAGAGCGCCTGCTGGGCGATGAATCCCTGGGCGGTGGCGATGAGTGTGCGTGCCACATGGTCGGCGGGTACGTCGGCGGCCATCAGGCCGTTGTCCCGGTAGGCGTCCACGAGCTTCGCCCAGGCCAGGCGCATGCCGGCGTACCCCTCGCCGAGAGTGGTGGCGAGGGTCTCGTTGCGCAGCGTCTCCGTCCACGCCTGGACGACGAGCCGGGCGAAGGCCTGCCGGTCCTCCCCCGGCACCTGCTCCCGCAGCATCTTGCGCAGGACGCGGCCGAGCAGCACATCGGGCATCGGCGGCGGCGTGGTGCGGGAGGCTTCCTCGAAGGCACCCCGGATCCCGGCGAAGACCTCGTGCGCGATGGCCACGATGATCTCGTCCTTGCCGCGGAAATACCGGTACACCGCGCCTGCGGAAAGATCCGCCTCACGCAGGATGTCCTGCATCGACGTGGCGTGGAAGCCGTTGCGGGCGAAGCAGCGCGCGGCACCGTCGAGGATCTGGCGGCGGCGTGCGTCGAGATGTTCCTGGGATACGCGGGCCATGCCACGCAATCTAAAACGAACATTCCTTCTTGACAAGGTCGACATGCGGCGGGACAGTGAGGCCATCCGTAAAACGAACGATCCTTCTCTGTGAATCGAGGCGACGATGTCCGCTCCTACGCCCGCTCATCGCGCCATCGCGGTGATGACCCTCGTCCCCGTACTGGTCGCGCTCGCTCTGTGGGCCTTCGCCTGGCCCGCCGCCCGTACCGCGCCCCGGGACCTGCCCGTCGGCGTAGCCGGCCCGGCGGCCGCGGTCGCCCAGGTCGAGCAGCGCCTGGAACAGCGGCCGGGCGCGTTCGAGGTGCACCGCTACGACGACGGCGACGCCGCCCGCGCCGCGATCCAGGATCGCGTTGTATACGGAGCGGTCGTCGTCACACCGCAAGGGCCGCGGCTGCTGACCGCCTCCGCGGGGAGTCCGGTGGTCGCCGGACTGCTGAAGGACGCCGTCACCGCGCAGGCGCCGGCCGGCGAGCCGGTGAGGGTGACCGACGTGGTGGCCGCGCCCGCGGGCGATCCGCGCGGCAGCGCGCTGGCGTCGAGCATCCTGCCGTTGGCCCTGGCCGGGGTGGCGGCCGGAGCGATGGTGACGCTGCTTGGACTGCGCGGAAGCCGAGCGGCACTCGCGCTGACCGGCGCGGCGGCACTCGTCGGCCTCACGGCCACCGCCCTCGCCCACAGCTGGCTCGGCGTACTCACCGGCAACTGGTGGGCCGAGGCGGGGGTGCTGGGACTGACAGTCCTTGCCATCGCGGGTGCCGTCGCGGGCTTCGCCGCGCTGTTCGGCGCCCGTGGCATCGCCGTCGGCGGTCTGCTGATGCTCCTGATCGGAAACCCGTTCTCGGGAGCGGCGAGCGCGCCGGAGCTGTTGCCCGACCCGGCCGGAATGATCGGCCAGTGGCTGCCGCCCGGGGCGGGTACCCAACTGCTGCGGTCGGTGTCGTACTTCGACGGCGGCGGAGCGGGCGAAGCGGTCCTCACGCTCTCCCTGTGGGCGGCGCTCGGACTGGCCGCGGTGCTGGCGGGCGGACGGAGCGCGCGGCCGGCCGCCGTGTCTGAGAAGTCACAGCGCCCCGCACCGGCCCCGGTCGGCTGAACTCTACGACCGGCCGCGCGTCCCCGCCGTAGCGGAGGGGGACGCGCGGCTTTTTGCTACGCGGGCCGGCGCTGTGCGGGCGAGTGCTGAGCCTGGGCCAGCGAGGGCGAGTGCTGGGCCTGGCCCTGGGCCGCGCGGCTGGTGCTGGGCGGGCTTCGGGCCGTGAGGGCGAGTGCCGGGTGGGCGCGGTGCCGGGTTTGTGCCACGCGGGCTGGTACCGGCGTTTCGCCGCGTGGGCTGGCGCTGGGCCTGGGCCGCGCGAGCGACTGCCCGGGCGGGCTTGTGCAGCGCGAGCGTTGGGCCTGGGCCACGAGCGACTGCCGGGCGGGCGGCGCCCGGCTTGTGCCACGCGGGCGCCGCACAGTGCCGAGCCGGGTCGACCGGGCGCGACGGCCGTGCACAGCCGCGAGAGGGCCCGGAGACGCCCGCGGTGGCGGAAGGGCGTCCGCCGCATGCCCAGGGGCGCCGAGCTCCAACCCGACTGCGATCCAGTCCAGCTCAGACACCGACGAACGCCCGGACACATCCGGCTGCAGCAGACCCGCGGGCCACTCAAGGCCCCGACCCCGCCGCACGCCCGGGCACGCCGGAGCGCGTCAGCCGTGCGTGTCGGGGCGACGGTGCTCCGCCGTGAGTCCGAAGCGCCCCCGTTCGCCGGAAGCGGACGAGAGGGAGCCGACGGACGAGACCGAACTGACCACCTGCTCCTCCGCACCGTCCTGAGCCTGCTCCAGTCGTTCCAGGTCAGCGGCCGAGACGAGCGCCACAAGAGGCTTTCCGTGCCGGGTGACGACGACTCGTTCGCCCCCGTAGACGACGCGGTTGATCAGATCGGCGAGCTCTGCGCGGGCTTGCGTCACCGGAATCTCGTAGGCCATGCTCCCCATCATAACCGCCTGTACGTCCTGTACATTTTGCACAGACCGTGCCAGGCGCGCACGGAGGAGACGCACTCATGGAGAAGAGGCTCGCCATGCACCGTCCGGTCGCCCGTCATGTCCTGCCGCAGTTCACCGAGCGCACGAGTTCGGGGACCCGCACGCTCGACCCGTACGCCAAGCTCCTGGAGGAGCGGATCGTCTTCCTCGGAACCGAGGTGGACGACACCGCGGCCAACGATGTGATCGCCCAGCTCCTGCACCTCGAGTACGCGGCCCCGGACCGGGACATCTCGCTGTACATCAACTCCCCCGGCGGCTCGCTCAGCGCCATGGCCGCGATCTACGACACGATGCAGGTCGTCACCTGCGACGTGGAGACGACCTGCCTGGGCCAGGCCGCGTCGACGGCCGCCCTGCTGCTCGCCGCCGGCGCGCCGGGGAAACGGATGGCACTGCCGGGTGCGCGGATCGTCGTGCAACAGCCCGCGATCGAGGAGCCGTTGCGGGGCCAGCCGTCCGATCTGGACATCGCGGCACAGGAGTTGCTGCGGCTGCGGGCCCAACTGGCCGCGATGCTCGTGACGCACACCGGCCAGGCGGCCGAGCGGATCGCGGCCGACCTGGAGCGCGTCAAGGTCTTCGACGCCGAGGCGGCCAAGGAGTACGGGCTGCTGGATCACGTCATCCGGAACCGCAAGACGTCGCTCTCCGCGCCCGGTTCACGGTGAGTGCGCGCGATGCTGCTGCCCGAACTGCCACCGCTGCCCGCGCTGACACGCGCCGAGGGCGAACTGATCGACAGCTATCTCGAAGGCGTCGACCTGCTGGGCCGGATCAATCCGGCCCGCGCAACCCACACGTACGGCGCACTGCGTGCGGCCCAGGCGCTCATCGGCCGGGCGAGCGCCCTGCGGGACGCCCTGACGCTCATGCACCTGCGCGGCGAGAGCGAGGTGCACCCGGCGACTCTCGGCCAGGCGCTGCGGGTTCTCGACGGCGACCGGAGGACGCGACGAGTGACCTTGCCGCCCTCGACGGAGAACTGACGGCGCCTCGGATGGCGTCAACCGCCAAATGTGTATGAGATTTTGTACCCCATTCGGTGGAGTCGTTGCACCCTATATGCCTACGGTCAACTTGCGCACCATGACTACCGATCTGGCGGAATGACACATTCCGGTGCTGGTACGGGCGTCCTCGGTTGTCGCTCGGCGAGCCGCGGAACACCTCTGTCCACCCGAACAGGTGAGTGGTGGCGAAACTCACATATCGCCGTTTCAGCTCGGAAATCCGGCACTCCATGGGTCAAGATCCCTGGGACGACAAGCCCCCGTCACCTCGGCGGGGCGGTCCGGGCGGACGCCGAGTCCTGCCGCCGATCCGGACGTCTGGTCGACAGAAGTGCTTCGGCAGGAGTGGAGGACCCGAGCAACACGGGGCAGCCGGAAAGTCCGGCCGTCCCTCGGGGTGAAGCCGCACTATGCAGCCGGGCACCTTCGTCCGCCCGAACCCGACAGGTCATCCTTCACAGGCGGCTGACGAAGGGTTGCGCATGAGTGCGCAGAAGCATGTCCCGTTCTTGATGACACGGGCGGGTGCCGTATCGGCCCTGACCCTGGCCGCCGTCGGCGGCTCCATGCTCGTGCCGGGTGCCTCGTCGGAGGCGTACGCAGCAACCACCCACGCCGGCAAGGCGTTGAAGGTGGCCGCGTCGAAGAAGGGCGCGCCGTACAAGTACGGCGCCATGGGCCCCTCCCGCTTCGACTGCTCCGGCCTGACGCTGTACTCGTACAAAAGGGCGGGCAAGAAGCTCCCCCGTACGGCCCAGCAGCAATACAACAAGACGCGCCATATCAGGGCCTCTTCACGGCAGGTGGGAGACCTCGTCTTCTTCCATTCCGGCAGCAGCGTCTATCACGTGGGTATCTACGCCGGCAGCGGGAAGATCTGGCACTCCCCCAAGACCGGTTCCTGGGTGAAGCTGGAGAAGATCTGGACCAAGAGCGTCTGGTACGGGCGCGTCGGCTGACGGCGCGCCATCAAGGGTGTACCGGCGGGCGGTTGTCCCGGCCCGCCGGTGTGCCCGGTGTCCCGGCCCGCCGGTGTGCCCGGGCAACGCCCGGTGCCGTGATGCCCCGTGCCGTGACGCCCGGTGCCGATAAGGACGCATGCCGATGAGGACGCGTGCCCATGACGCCGGGCCTCAGTGCGTCAGCGGCTGGACGAGCAGTGTCGCGCCCAGCGCCGTGAGCGCGCCGCCGGTGACGCCCTCCACGGTACGGGTGGCCCGCGGCCTGCGCAGCCATGGGCCGAGCCGGTCCACCAGCAGCGCCACCAGAGGGAACCAGGCCAGGGCGAGCGCGACGACGATCGTCGCCAGCAGCAGCGTGCGCGGCAGTACTGGGGCGCCCGCCGGCACGAACTGCGGCAGCAGGCTGAGGAAGAGCACCGGGGCTTTCGGGTTCAGCACATTGGTCAGGAATCCCTGCCGCAGAGCGCGACGGGTCCCGCCGGCCGTCGCCCCGCCCTCGTCCGCCACGACGGGCCGGGGCCGCAGCGCCGAGCGCACCGCCCGCACTCCCAGGTAGAGCACATACGCTCCGCCGGCGATCTGGAGCGTGCGGAAGAGAACCGGCACGGCGACGAGAACCGCCGCGAGCCCGGCCACCGCCAGCGCGGTGTGCACCAGCAGACCTCCTGCCACCCCGACGGCCGAGGCCACGCCGGCGCGCCGCGAGGCCAGCGCGTTGCGTACGACGACGGTGAAGTCCGCGCCCGGCATGGCGACCATGCCCGCGGCTATCCCGGTGAAGGCAACCAGTTGAGCGTCCATGGCAGCCATCCTGGACCTGCGCAGACCTTAGTGTGTATGGGGAATTTCCTGGGTCTGACCAAAGAAACGCTTTAGGGGTGCCATGTACGACCCGACACGGCTCGCGGCGCTGGTGGCGGTCGCCGAGGCCGGTTCGATCACCCAGGCCGCCGTGCGCCTCGGCTACACCCCGCCCGCGCTCTCCCAGCAGCTGGCCAAACTGGAGTGCGAGGCGGGCGCGGCCCTCCTGGTCCGGCACCATCGCGGTACCCGCCTCACCGCCGCGGGCGAGGTGCTCGCGACCCGCGCCCGGCGAGTGCTGGACGAGATGGACCAGGCGCGTCACGAGCTGGCCCGGCTGTCGGGACTGTCCGGCGGACGGCTGCGGGTCGGCACCTTCACCACCGTCGGCATCCATCTGCTGCCTCCGGTGCTGAGCGCGTTCCGCCGTGCTCACCCGGATGTCGACCTCACGGTCGCGGAGTACGAACCGCCGCAGGGTGTCCTCGCGGTCGCGGCGGGCGACGTGGACCTCGCCCTGACGCACACCTACGAGCCCAACGAGCCGGCCGCGGTGCCGGCGGGAGCGGTTCTCGAACCGCTGCTGGTCGAGGAGTTGGTTCTGGTGACGTCGCCGGGCCATGCGCTGGCGGGCGGTTCGGGCCGGTTGCCGGTCGAGGAGCTGGCGGGCCAGCCGCTGATCAGCAGCGCCCCCGCGCACCCTCCGCGCAAAGGTGTCGAGGGAGCGCTGGCCCGGGCCGGTGCCACGCCCGCCGTGGTGTGCGAGACACCGGGCTATGCCCTGGTGTGCGCTCTGGTCAGCTCGGGGCTCGGGGTGGCGGTCGTACCGGAGATGGTGGCCGCCATGTCCATCACGCCGCTGGGGGTACGGCAGTTGGAGCCGGCGGCATTCCGGCGGACAATCTCGGTGGCCCACCGCGGGGACGAGTCGAGTCCGGCGGCCGTTTCCCTGCGGGCCCTGCTGCGCGGGGCGTTCGGTCGCGCCACGGGATGAACCCGCCGAAGCGCCCGTCTCCGCAGATCCACCGGACGGTTCACCGTTCAGCCGGGGACCGGCGCCGTCCACGGCAGCGCGATCCAGACCGTCTTGCCGCCCTCCGCCGTGGGGGTCACCGAGAGCCGGCCACCGCACTCCGCCGTGAGACTGCGGATGATGATCATGCCCCTGCCGTTGTCCTGCCGTACGGCGGCGGGCAGTCGCTGCGGCCAGCGCGGGTGGCTGTCCGTGACCCCGATGAGCAGTTCCTCGTCCCGCTCCAGCCGCACATCGACCGTGAAGGTCGGTGACTGGCCGAAGGTGTGCTGGACCGCGTTCGTGGTCAGTTCGGAGACGATCAGCCGGACCGTGTCGCCTGCGTCCTCGTCCGCCGGGAGACCCCACTCGGAGAGGATGTCCGTGACGAATTTCCGGGCCGCCGAAACCGAGGCGGGATCGCTCGGCAGGGTGACGGAGGCTTCCTGAAGGTCGGCCATGGCGACGCTGTCCCTTTCCCACCGCGGCCGGGCTCCAACTCGTGGCGGATGATGCGCGGGCGGCCGCGGATTGCGCTTCGCGCCAGAGTGCCACTCATCGCCCGGCCAGAGGTGGCGATCCACCAAGATATGTAGATATCTGTCGCTCGAAGCGGTGAACTCTGCTACGCGAGACCGGATAGGGCCGCGCCCTCCCGTCCCAGGTCACGGGCACGGCCAGGCTCTCGAACGGCGTCCGCGGGCCGCGACGGGGGCGAACGGGAGTGCGCCGGTCACGCCGGACCCGGGACGGGCGACGTTCGGTGGTGTCAGCCGGCCGGAGCCGTCTCCACGATCGTGGCGACAGCACGGGCGATCTGCTTCTCCGTGAGGTCCGCGCGGGCCGTCAGCCGCAGCCGCGAGATGCCGTCCGGGACCGACGGCGGGCGGAAGCAGCCGACGCCCAGACCGGCCGCCCGGCAGTCCGCGGCCCACTGCAGCGCCGCCTCCGGTGAGGGCGCCCGTACCGACACCACGGCCGCGTCAGGGCGTACGGCGGTCAGGCCCTCGGCCGTCAGCCGCTGGTGCAGGGTTCCCGCGACCGCGCGCGCCCGCCCGGCGAGTTCCGGCTCGCGGCCCAGCAGCCGCAGGGCGGCCAGGGCGGCGCCGGCGGCGGCCGGTGCGAGTCCGGTGTCGAAGATGAACGTCCGGGCGGTGTTGACGAGGTGGTCGATGACCCGCGCGGGGCCGAGGACGGCGCCGCCCTGGCTGCCCAGCGACTTGGAGAGGGTCAGCATCGCGACGACCCCCTCGTCGCCCGCGAGGCCGGCGGCCGCCGTGGCCCCCCGGCCGCCCTCGCCGAGGACGCCCAGACCGTGCGCGTCGTCCACGAGCAGCGCGGCGCCGTGGTCCCGGCACGCCTGTGCGAGAGCGGGCAGTGGTGCGGCGTCACCGTCGACCGAGAAGACGGAGTCGGTGACGACGAGGGCACGCCGGCCGGGATGCGCGTCGAGCGTCTTGCGAACGGCCTCGGCATCGGCGTGCGGGGAGATCGCGGTCTCCGCGCGGGAGAGCCGGCAGCCGTCCACGATCGAGGCGTGGTTGCCGGCGTCGGAGACGATCAGCGACCCGCGATCGCTCAGCGCGGTGACCGCGGCGAGATTGGCCGCATAGCCGGAGGACAGGACGAGGGCGGCCTCGAATCCGCAGAACGCCGCCAGTTCCCGTTCCAGTTCGGCGTGCAGCGCGGTGCTGCCGGTGACGAGCCGGGAGCCGGTCGCGCCCGCGCCCCAGCGCCGCGCCGCCTCGGCCGCCGCGGCCGTGATCTCCGGCCGGCGCGTCAGACCCAGGTAGTCGTTGCCCGCGAGATCCAGCAGCCCGGAGTCGGCGTCGCGCGGCCGGAGCGTGCGTACGAGACCGGCGCGCGCACGGCGGCGCGATTCGTCGTCGATCCAGTCGAAAGGATCCTGGGTCATGGTGGTCCGGTCCTTTTTGTAGGCAGCGCACAGACCCTAACCGGGCGGGCTCGCGGAACCGATGTGGCCATACACACACCTCATTCGGGCTCTGTTGTCGGGTTCCGCCTTGGCCGGGACGTGTGCCGTACGTCAGGATCTGGCGCATGGACCTGCTGAACACGCTGGTGGAGAAGGGGCTGCGGCGCGAGCTGCCGACCCGTGAAGAGGCGCTCGCCGTACTGGCGACCTCCGACGACGACCTGCTCGAAGTGGTGGCCGCGGCCGGCAAGGTGCGCCGTCAGTGGTTCGGGCGCCGGGTGAAGCTCAACTATCTGGTGAACCTCAAATCGGGGCTGTGTCCCGAGGACTGCTCCTACTGCTCCCAGCGGCTGGGGTCCAAGGCTGAGATTCTCAAGTACACCTGGCTGAAGCCCGACGAGGCGTCCGAGGCGGCGGCCGCGGGTGTCGCGGGCGGCGCGAAGCGCGTGTGCCTGGTCGCGAGCGGCCGCGGCCCGACGGACCGGGACGTGGACCGTGTCTCGAAGACCATCGAGGCCATCAAGGAGCAGAACGAGGACGTGGAGGTCTGCGCGTGCCTCGGACTGCTCTCCGAGGGACAGGCCGAGCGGCTGCGGGACGCCGGCGCCGACGCGTACAACCACAACCTCAACACGTCCGAGGGGACGTACGGGGACATCACGACCACCCACACCTACGCTGACCGCGTGGACACCGTGCACCAGGCGCAGGCCGCGGGTCTGTCGGCCTGTTCCGGTCTGATCGCGGGCATGGGCGAGAGCGACACCGACCTCGTCGACGTGGTCTTCTCGCTGCGTGAGCTCGACCCGGACTCCGTGCCGGTGAACTTCCTGATCCCCTTCGAGGGCACGCCGCTGGCCAAGGAGTGGAACCTCACCCCGCAGCGCTGTCTGCGGATTCTCGCGATGGTGCGGTTCGTCTGCCCGGACGTCGAGGTGAGGCTCGCGGGCGGCCGCGAGGTCCATCTGCGGTCGATGCAGCCGCTCGCCCTGAACCTGGTGAACTCGATCTTCCTCGGTGACTATCTGACCAGCGAGGGCCAGGCGGGTAAGGCGGACCTCGACATGATCACGGACGCGGGTTTCGAGGTGGAGGGCACGGAGACGACGACGCTGCCGAAGCACCGGCAGGGCGGCGGCTGCGGTTCCGTGTGCGGCGGCGAGTCGGCCGACGCGCCGGCCGAAGCACCCGCCGAGGTCCGCGCGGAGGCCAACGCCGCCCGTACGGATCTGGTCTCCGTGCGCCGCCGCGGCGCCGGCACCGACCTTGCTCCCAACGCCTGAGGCGCCCCATGCCTGAACGACTGCCCCACGACGACCTGGTCGCCCTGGACCGGGCCCATGTCTGGCATCCGTACGGTCCGATGCCGGGCCGCAGCGACCCGCTGGTCGTGGACTCCGCCTCCGGGGTACGGCTGCGGCTCGCCGAACCCGCCCACGGGCGGCGTGAGTTGATCGACGGGATGTCGTCGTGGTGGTCGGCCGTCCACGGCTACAACCACCCCGTCCTCAACGACGCGGCGCGCGATCAGCTGGGCCGCATGAGCCATGTGATGTTCGGCGGGCTCACCCACGAGCCCGCCGTCCGGCTGGCCACGCGGCTCGTGGAGATCACGCCCGAACCGCTCCGGCATGTGTTCCTGTGCGACTCCGGGTCGGTCTCGGTCGAGGTCGCCGTCAAGATGTGCCTGCAGTACTGGCGTTCCACGGGCCGCCCGGAGAAGCGCCGGCTGCTCACCTGGCGCGGCGGGTACCACGGCGACACCTGGCAGCCCATGGCGGTGTGCGATCCCGAGGGCGGGATGCACGAGTTGTGGTCGGGGATGCTGCCGCGGCAGGTCTTCGCGGACGCGCCACCGGCCGAGTTCGACGAGGTGTACGCGGATCATCTCCGGGAGGCGGTCGCGCGGCACGCCGACGAGCTCGCGGCCGTGATCGTGGAGCCCGTGGTGCAGGGCGCGGGCGGCATGCGTTTCCACTCCCCCGCCTATCTGCGGGTGCTGCGGGAGGCGTGCGACGCCCAGGGAGTGCTGCTGATCTTCGACGAGATCGCCACGGGCTTCGGGCGCACGGGCACGCTGTTCGCCGCGGAGCAGGGCGGGGTGTCGCCGGACGTGATGTGCCTGGGCAAGGCGCTGACCGGCGGCTATCTGACGATGGCGGCGACGCTGTGCACCTCGCGGGTGGCGGACGGGATCTCACGCGGCGAGGTGCCGGTACTGGCCCACGGCCCGACGTTCATGGCCAACCCGCTGGCTGCGTCGGTGGCGAACGCCTCGATCGACCTGCTGCTGGCGCAGGACTGGCCCCAGGAGATCAAGCGCCTGGAGACGGGCCTGCGGGACGGCCTCGCGGAGGCGCGGAACCTGCCCGGGATCAAGGACGTCCGGGTGCGGGGAGCGATCGGCGTCGTCCAGCTGGACCACGACGTGGACATGGCCGCGGCGACGGAGGCCGCGGTGCGCGCCGGGGTGTGGCTCCGGCCGTTCCGGGACCTGATCTACACGATGCCGCCGTATGTGACCGGGGACGAGGATCTGGCCCGGGTGTGCGAGGCGGTGTGCGCGGCCGCGGCCGCGGGGTGACCGAGGCCGCGGGCCGACGCGCTGTCCGGGGCCGGAGCAGGCCGCGGCCGGGACGCACGGTGGCCGGGCACGTGGGCTGACGCACCGTCCGGAAGGCGGGCACGCGCGCGGACGCAAGCGCGACCCGGGCGCGGGCGACATCGCGCACAGGAACGAGAGGCGCTACGGCGCCGGTGAACAGATAGGCGGTAGGGGCACCATGGCAGTCGTCGTCGTCTCGGGAACCGGGACGGAGATCGGGAAGACCGTCGTCACCGGCGCCGTCGCCGCCCTCGCGCTCGCGCAGGGGCGGACGGTGGCCGTGGTCAAGCCCGCCCAGACCGGCGTCGGACGCGACGAGCCCGGGGACCTGGCCGAGGTGTCGCGGCTCGCGGGAGACGTCTTCGGGGTGGAACTGGCCCGGTACCCCGAGCCGCTGGCCCCCGCCACCGCCGCCCGGCGGGCCGGGGCCCCGCCGGTCCGGCCGCAGGAGGTGGCCGACGCCGTGGAGAAGCTGGCCGCCGAGTACGACCTCGTTCTCGTCGAGGGCGCGGGTGGACTGCTCGTCCGGTTCGACGACGACGGCGGGACGCTCGCCGACGCCGCCCGGCTGCTGTCCGCTCCCGTCCTGGTCGTCACCACCGCGGGACTCGGCACTCTCAACGCCACCACGCTGACCGGCGAGGCCCTCCGCGCGCGAGGGCTCGCGCAGCTCGGCGTGGTCGTCGGCAGCTGGCCCGCGGAGCCGGGGCTGGCCGAGCGGTGCAATCTGACGGACCTCCCCGAGGCCGCCGGAGCACCGCTGCTCGGGGCCGTACCGGAGGGGTCCGGTGCCCTCGCGCCCGCGGACTTCCGGGCCCGCGCCGGAGGTTGGCTCGCTCCGGTGCTCGGCGGGTCGTGGGATGCGGAGGCGTTCGGCTCGGTCGTACGCTGACCGGATGCGCGCGCGTATCGACGAGATCGTCTTCGACTGCCACGATCCGGCCCTGCTGGTCCGCTTCTGGGCCGCCCTCCTCGGCGGTGAGCCCGTCGACCGCAGCGCCGAGTGGTCGTACATCGATCCGCCGGACGCGGTGCGGATCGCGTTCCAGCGCGTGCCCGAGGGCAAGGCCGCGAAGAACCGTATCCATCTCGATCTCGACGCCGGCGATGTGGACGAGGCGGCGGATCGGGCGGTGGCTCTCGGTGCCGTACGGCTGGGTGCGCTCACCACCGACGACCACGGCCGGTTCCAGGTGCTGACGGATCCGGAGGGCAACGAGTTCTGCTTCGTCGCGCCGGGGGGAGAATGACGGTGAAGGTCCGCCCGTCCCGGACACGCGCCTAGGAGGCCGTCATGCGCTTGCGGAGCAGCACAGTGCCCCGGGACGCCGTCCACCATCCCCTGTTCGCCCGCTTCTACGCCAGGTTCAGTGTGGCCGCGGAGAAGGGCATCGCGCAGCACCGCAGGGAGCTGCTGACCGGGCTCTCCGGCCGGGTGATCGAGGTCGGCGCGGGCAACGGTCTGAACTTCCCGCACTATCCCTCCGCCGTCTCCGAGGTCGTCGCCCTGGAACCCGAGCGCAGCCTGCGGGCGCTCGCGGTCGAGGCCGCGCGCCGCGCCGACGTCCCGGTCGATGTGGTTCCGGGCGCGGCCGAGGCGCTGCCGGTCAAGAGCGAGGCCTTCGACGCGGCCGTCGTCTCGCTGGTCCTGTGCTCCGTGCGGGATCTGCCGCGGGCGCTGGCGGAGGTCCGGCGCGTGCTGCGCCCCGGGGGCGAGCTGCGGTTCTTCGAGCACGGCCGCGCCGAGACCGCGGGCATGGCACGGGCCCAGCGGCTCGTGGACCGTACGGTGTGGCCGATGCTGTTCGGCGGCTGTCACACCTCGCGGGACACGCTCGCGGCCATCGAGACTGCCGGGTTCGAGCTGGGCGAGCACCGGCGGCTGCGGGTGCCGGAGCAGGGCCTGCAGATGCCGACCTCTCCGTGTGTCCTCGGCAGGGCGTACCGTCCCGTCGCCGAGAGCTGATGGCGGGCACCGGCGCACCTCCGCGTCACCAACGCCCCTCACCGTGACGGCGCACGCCGGTTCATGGCGGCCTTCTCGGTTCTCCGCGGCGACACGTCCGGTCCGTCCCGCCGGTTCCCTGGGCGAACACCGACTCGTACACCACTCGCTTGCCCCTTACATCAACCCCGAGAACCGGGCCCTGCGACGGATACCGTGCACCTCCGGCCCTTGTCTAGTCTCAGGAAGCCTGAGGTCTCAGCACGTTGTAGGGCACCGGAGCGAGTCGGAGCGGCACGACCCAGGAGGCGGCCATGTCCACACCTGCCACTGCACCCACCCACGGCCGGGCCGCGGGCGTTCCGCTCGCGGCGCGGGCCCGGGCGCTGACCAAGGCGTACGGGAGCGGGGAGACGAGCGTCCGCGCACTGGACGCCGTCGACGTCGACATCGCCCGCGGGCGGTTCACGGCGGTGATGGGCCCGTCCGGTTCGGGCAAGTCCACGTTGATGCACTGCCTCGCGGGTCTCGACACCGTCTCGGCGGGTCAGGTGTGGCTCGGGGACACCGAGATCACGGGGCTCAACGACCGGGAGCTGACCAGGCTTCGACGGGACCGCGTCGGTTTCATGTTCCAGGCGTTCAATCTGCTGCCCACGCTCACCGCCGCCGAGAACATCACCCTCCCCATGGACATCGCCGGGCGCAAGCCCGACCAGGAGTGGGTGGAGCGGGTCATCGACACCCTCGGGCTGCGCGACCGGCTTCGTCACCGGCCCGCGCAGTTGTCGGGCGGACAGCAGCAGCGGGTGGCCTGTGCACGGGCCCTGGCGTCGCGCCCGGAGCTGATCTTCGCCGACGAACCGACCGGCAATCTCGACTCCCGCGCCGGCGCCGAGGTCCTCGGATTCCTGCGCGAGGCGGTGGACGACCTGGACCAGACGGTCGTGATGGTCACGCACGATCCGGGTGCCGCGGGCCACTCCGATCTGGTGCTCTACCTCGCGGACGGGCGGATCGTGGACGCCATGCAGGAGCCGACCGCCGAGGCCGTGCTGGAGCGGATGCGCCTGTTCTCCGGCGGCCGGACGCAACCACCGGGCGCGGGGGCCGACCCCCTGGCCAAGGACTGAGGGCGCGCCGTGCTCAGAGCGACACTGCGGAGCTTCTTCGCACACAAGGGCCGGCTGCTGCTGTCGATGCTCGCGATCCTGCTGTCCGTCGCCTTCGTCAGCGGATCACTGATCTTCTCGGACACCGTCTCCCGCACTTTCGACCGCCTCTTCGCCTCCACGTCCGCGGATGTCACGATCGCGCCGAAGGAAGGTGTCGGCGAGAGTCTGCCGACCGGCGCCGTACGAACCGTGCCGGCCTCGCTCGCGGACCGGGTGCGCGCCCTCGACGGAGTCGCCGGCACCCACGTCGACACGGCCGTCGAGAACATCACGGTCGTCGACGACCGCAACGAGCCCGTCGGGCCCACCAGCGGCGCGCCCACCATCGCCACCAACTGGTACGTCACCGACCGCAGTCCGGTGAAGCTCACCAGCGGCCGCGCGCCCCGCGGCCCCGGCGAGGCACTGCTCGACCGGGACACCGCCGACAACGCGAAGCTGGGCATCGGCGACACCCTCACCCTCCTCGCCCAGCCCGGTTCCTTCCGGGTGGAGCTCGTAGGCATCGCCACGTTCCGGACCACCAACCCCGGTGCCGCGCTGGTCTTCCTGGACACGCCGACCGCCCAGACCAAGGTGCTGGGCAGGTCCGGCGCAGCGACTTCCATCTCGGTCGACGCCGCCGACGGCGTCAGCGACGACACGCTCAAGCAACGGGTCGCCGCCGAACTCGGTGACGCCTACGACCTCAAGACCGCGGACGAGCAGGCGAAGTCCGACGCGGCGCAGCTCGGCGGATTCCTGGACGTGATCAAGTGGGTGATGCTGGGCTTCGCGGGCATCGCCGTCCTGGTGGGCATCTTCCTGATCGTCAACACCTTCTCGATGCTGATCGCCCAGCGCACCCGCGAACTGGGACTGCTCCGCGCGCTCGGGGCCGACCGCCGCCAGGTCCGCCGTTCGGTGCTGACCGAGGCGGTGCTCCTGGGGCTGGTCGGCTCGACGCTCGGCCTCGGGGCAGGTGTCGGCCTGGCGGCCGGACTCATCGGGCTGATGAGCGCGTTCGGCATGAACCTCAGCGCGGCCGAGATGGTCGTGGGACCGGCGACTCCCGTCTCGGCGTACGCCGTGGGGCTGGGCGTCACCTTCCTGGCCGCGTATCTGCCCGCCCGGCGGGCCGCCCGGGTCTCCCCCATGGCGGCGCTCGTTGACGCCGAAGTCCAGGGTGTGGGGCGGCCGTTGAAGGTCCGCGCCGTCGCCGGGTCCCTCATGGCCGCCGCGGGTGCGGCCGCGCTCGCGGGCTGCGCGACGAGCGACCGGACGGCGAGCGCCTCCCTGCTGCTCGGACTCGGTGTGGTGCTCACGCTGATCGCCACGATCGTGGCGGGCCCGCTCCTCGTCCGGCCTGTGATCCGGGTGCTGGGCGGGGCGTTCCCCAAGGTCTTCGGCTCGGTGGGCAGGATGAGCCAGCGCAACGCCCTGCGCAATCCACGGCGTACGGGCGCGACGGCCGCCGCCCTGATGGTGGGGCTGGCCCTGGTCGGCGGACTGTCGATCGCGAGCGCCTCGATGACGAAGTCGTTCGACGACCAGATCGACAAGACGCTCGGCGCCGACTTCGTCGTCCAGAACAGCACCTTCATGCCCTTCCCTCAGGAGATCACCGAGAAGGTGCGGGCCGTCGAGGGTGCGGGGACGGTCGTACGTCAGCGCTTCGCGCCCCTCGCGCTGACGCTGCCGGACGGCAAGCGGGTGGAGTCGACGGCCTCGGGGTACGACCCGAAGCTGGACGAGGCCGCCAACATCACGTACGCGAGGGGAACCACCGCGACGGCGCTGGCCGCCGACAGCATCGCCATGGACGTCGCGTACGCCGACGAACACCGGGTGCGCATCGGGTCGGTGCTGGCGGCCGAGTTCCCGGGCGGGCGAAAGGCCCGGCTGACCGTCGGGGCGCTCACCGACATGGACCAGACGGGCGGGCCGGGCATGGAGGGCGCTCTGTTCATGGGTCTGGCGACCGTCGAGAAGTATCTGCCGGGCGGCCAGGACGCCGCGGTCTTCGTCAACGCGGCGGACAGCGGCGCCACGGACGACCTGCGGGCCGGTCTCGAAGCCGCGCTCGACCCGTATCCCCAGGTGCAGGTGCGCGATCAGGCCGACTACAAGGAACTGATCCGCCAGCAGATCGCCGTGATGCTCTACCTCGTCTACGCGCTGCTCGGGCTGGCGATCGTCATCGCGGTGCTCGGGGTGGTCAACACCCTTGCCCTGTCGGTGGTGGAACGGACGCGGGAGATCGGCCTGCTGCGGGCGATCGGCCTCTCCAGGGTGCAGCTGCGGCGCATGATCCGGCTGGAGTCCGTGGTGATCGCGGTCTTCGGGGCACTGCTGGGACTGGCGCTGGGCATGGTGTGGGGAGTGGCCGTCCAGCAGGTGCTGGCGCTGGAGGGCCTGACCGCGTTCGCCGTGCCGTGGGGCACGGTGATCACGGTGGTGGTCGGCTCGGTGGTCGTCGGCCTCGCGGCGGCGGTGCTGCCGGCGCTGCGCGCGTCGCGGATGAACGTGCTGGCGGCGATCGCCCACGAGTAGGAGAAGCGCGGGCCGGGACGGCCGGACGCCCACGCCACCGGGAAGGACGCGCGCCGGGCCCCGACCGCCGGCCGCCGGGAAGGCAGCTCAGGAGCCCCACTGCCGGCCGCCGGGAAGGCAGCGCCGGGAGCCCTGGGGCCCAGCCGCCGGACCCCCGCCGGTACTGCCCATCCGACCGCCGATGTGAAGGAGAGTCCATGCCCAGGCCGTTCCGTTTCGCGGTGAACATGCTGACGCCCGCCGACGGTCCCGAGTGGCGCCGGAAGTGCCGGCGGGCCGAGGAGCTCGGCTACGACGTGATCCAGGTGCCGGACCACCTCGGCATGATGGCTCCGTTTCCCGCGCTGGTGGCCGCCGCCGAGGTGACGGAGCGCCCCAGGCTCGGCACCTTCGTGCTCAACGCCGCCTTCTGGAACCCGGCGTTGCTCGCCCGCGAGATCGCCACGACCGACGCGCTCACCGGCGGTCGGCTGGAGATCGGCATCGGTGCGGGCTATGTGAAGGAGGAGCACGACCGCGCCGGGCTGGAGTTCCGCACCCCCGGCGGCCGGGTCGCGCATCTGCGGCACACGGTCGAGGAGTTGGAGCGGCTGCTCCACGACGACGGGCACCTGCCGAAGGCGGCGCAGCGGCCCCGTCCTCCGCTGCTGATCGGCGGGAACGGGGACAAGGTGCTGCGCCTCGCCGCGGAGCACGCCGACATCGTCGGGTTCACCGGCGCCCGGGAGAGCAGGGACGGGCTCCAGGTGCTCACCGCCGGGGAGGTCGACGGACGGATCGCGGCGTACCGCAGGGTGGCCGGGGAACGGTCCGACGAGCAGGAGCTGAATCTGCTGCTCCAGTTCGTCGCGGTCACCGACGACCGCGAGGCGGCGGTGAAGGAACTGCTCCCCCGGGTCCCGCATCTGAGCGTCGAGCAGGTACTGGACCTGCCGCTGCTCGCCGTCGGCACCGTACAGGCGATCGCCGGCCGGCTGCGGGGGCAGCGTGAGCGCTACGGCTTCAGCTACTTCACCGTCCTCGATCCGTACCTGGAGACGTTCGCCCCGGTGATGGACGAACTGCGCAGGGGCTGACCGGCGCGGCAGTCGCCGCGTCGCGCCCGGAGCGTGCGCTGTCGGCCGCCGGGCCGGGCAGCTAGGGAGAGGGTGTTCGGCACGGTGTCTCGAACCCTGAAAGCGGGTGGCATGCCCGCTCCCCCGCGTGCTTGGCTCGGCCCGTGATCGATCTGCGCATACGTACTGCCCGCCCGGACGAGGCGGCGAGAGTTCTGGCCTTCTGGGAGGAGGCGGCCGAAGGGACCAGCGTCACGGACGACGTGGACGGCGTCACCCGGCTGGTCTCCCGCGACCCCGAGGCTCTGATCCTCGCCGAGTCCGACGGCCTGCTCGTCGGTTCCGTGATCGCGGGTTACGACGGATGGCGGTGTTCCCTCTACCGGCTCGCGGTCCTCCCCTCCCACCGCAGACGCGGTGTCTCGCGAGTCCTGCTGGAGGCGGCCGAGCGCCGGTTCGCCGCTGTCGGCGGACGCCGTGGTGACGCCATGGTTTTGGAAGCCAACGAACAGGCACACGGAGCATGGGCGGCCGCCGGGTACCGGAGGGAGGACCACTGGCGGCGCTGGGTGAAACCGTTCGCGAGTCCCTCTCGTTCCGAATGACTTTGCCGGTCCTTTACCATGGGTGAACCATCACTCTCCGTACGAAAGGTGTGAGCGTCCGTCCATGGGCGAGCCTCCCAGTAGCAGACATCGCGCATTCCTCCTCCCGCTGTCCGATCATGGGACGGAGGTGACCCGATGACGGAAGTGCTCCTGCTCCTCGTGGCCGTGCTGCTCTCACTGGCCTGCGGTGCCTTCGTCGCGGCGGAGTTCTCGCTCACCACGGTCGAGCGCGCCGATCTCGAGAAAGCCGTGGAGCGAGGTGAACGAGGCGCGGCGAGCGCCCTCAAGGCCGTACGCGGCCTCACCTTCCAGCTCTCGGGCGCCCAGCTCGGCATCACGGTCACGAATCTGATCGTCGGCATGCTGGCCGAGCCCTCGGTCGCCAAGCTGATCCGCGGTCCGGTCGAAGCGGCCGGCCTCTCGCCCTCCATGGCCTCCTCGGTGGCCCTCGTCCTCGGCACGGCGCTGTCCACCGTCGTGCTGATGGTCGTCGGCGAACTGGTCCCGAAGAACTGGGCCATCTCCTCCCCACTGGCCGTGGCCAAGGTGGTCGCCCCCGCGCAGCGGGTCTTCACCGCCGCCTTCAAGCCGCTGATCAGCCATCTCAACAACACGGCCAACCGCATCCTGCGCCGGCTCGGCATGGAGCCGACCGAGGAGCTGGCCTCGGCCCGCAGCCCCCAGGAACTGGTCGCCCTGGCGCGGCACTCCGCGAAGGAGGGCGCGCTGGAAGCGGACACCGCCGAGCTGTTCGTCCGGACCCTGAAGCTGGCCGAGCTCACCGCGGAGAACGTGATGACCCCGCGCGTACAGGTCACCGCGCTGGAGGTGCAGGCCACCGCCGAGGACGTCGCCAACGCGACCCGCGCGACCGGTCTGTCCCGCTTCCCCGTCTACCGCGGCAGCCTCGACACCGTCGTCGGCATCGCCCACATCAAGGACGTCCTGGCGGTTCCGGCCGACGAAAGGCCGCGCCGCGGCGTCACCGAGCTGCTGCGTGAGCCGCTGCTGGTGCCGGAGACCCTCACGGTCGACCGGCTCCTCGACCGGTTGGCCGGCAAGTCCACGATGGCCGTCGTCATCGACGAGTACGGCGGCACGGCCGGCGTCGTGACGATGGAGGACATCGTCGAAGAGGTCGTCGGCGAGGTGCGCGACGAACACGATCCGCACGAGACGCCGGACCTCGCACCCGCCGGCCAGGACGCCGACGGCCGCACGCTGTGGTCGGCCGACGGCGCCGCCCGCACGGACCAGCTGGAGCGCATCGGCCTGCGGGTGCCGGAAGGCCCGTACGAAACGCTCGCGGGTCTGATCGCCACCGAGCTGGGACGCATCCCCGTCGAAGGTGACCGCATCGACCTCGCAGGCTGGCGCCTCGATGTCGTGGACGCCTCCGGGCGGCGCGCCGCGAGGGTGCTGATGCACGCTCCGCTCCACTCGGCAGACGAGCCCGTGGAGGCCGGACGATGACCGCGATCCAACTTCTCATCGGTCTGCTGACCCTGGTGGTCAACGCCTTCTTCGTCGGCGCCGAATTCGCGCTGATCTCGGTGCGCCGCAGCCAGATCGAGCCCCTCGCGGAGGCCGGCGACCGGCGGGCCCGCAGCGTCATGTGGGGCCTGGAGCATGTGTCGGCACTACTGGCGGCGGCACAGCTCGGCATCACGCTGTGCACCCTGGTGCTCGGCATCGTCGCCGAGCCCGCGATCGCCCATCTGCTGGAGCCGGTGTTCGACGCGGTGGGCGTGCCGCACGGCGCGGTGCACCCGATCTCCTTCGTGATCGCCCTGGCCGTGGCGACGTATCTGCACATGCTCCTCGGCGAGATGGTGCCGAAGAACATCGCCCTGGCCGAGCCGACCCGGAGCGCTCTGCTCCTCGGCCCGCCGCTGGTGGCGCTCGCGCGGGCACTGCGACCGGTGATCTTCTCGATCAACGCCTGCGCCAATGCTCTGCTGAAGCTGCTGAGAGTCGAGGCCAAGAACGAGGTGGCCGCGACCTACTCGGACGACGAGCTCGCCCGGATGGTGCGGGACGCCGGCGAGGCGGGCCTGCTGGACGACCGCTCGGCGGAGCGTCTGCGCGATGCTCTGGAGCTGGGCCGCCGCCCCGTACGGGACGTGGTGAGGCCGGTCGAACAGGTGGTGTACGCGCAGGCCGGGACGACGCCGGAACAGCTGGAGCGGCTGGCGGCCGAGTCCGGGTACTCACGTTTCCCGGTGGTCGACGCCCGGCGCCGCATCCTCGGCTATCTCCATGTGAAGGACGCCCTGGACGCGGCTCCGCGCGACGAGCCCTTCCCGGTCACGGCGCTGCGGCCGATCGCGCGGGTCCGTGCGGCGACACCGCTGGACGACGTACTGACCGCGATGCGCCGCAGCCGTACGCACCTGGCGGCGGTGCTGGACGAGGACGACTCGCCGGTGGGCCTGGTGACGATGGAGGACGTGCTGCGGGAGCTGGTGGGCCGGCGGGACTAGGGCTCGTCGTCCGGCGGTCGGTGCGGGACCGGATCGAGCCACTGACGGTGGCCGGTCCCGCACCGCCCGGGGGCCGGCCGCCGCCTCTCCGAGCAGAGCGCGAAACGAGCGCCGCCCTCTTCCGCCTGACCCCGCCCTGGGCCCTAGAACGCCGTCGCCCGGAGCCACGCGTCGAGCGTGGCGCGGTCGCCGGACACCTCGAAGCGCGGGTCGTCGGGCCGGTACCGGCCGTACAGGAGAAGCAGCAGATCACCCGCCGGTCCCTGGACGCCGGCCGAAGCCGCGGTCACCTCGGCGCGGACCGAAGCCGCCGGCGCTTCGGCGCGGACCGGGACCGCCGGGCCGCGGCCGAGCACCGAGCCTGAGGCCGTCCAGCGGTACCCGCTTGCGCCGAACGAGACGGTCCAGCCCGCCCCCGTGTCCGTGGCCACCAGCCGCAGCGAACCCTCGGGCAGTACGCCGACGGGTTCCGCGAGCCACGGGCAGCACGGCAGGTTCTCCAGGAACTCCTCGATTCCGTCGGCCGCCGTGCCCGGAGCGATCCGCGGCTCCTGGCCCAGTGCGAGTTCGGCGTCCGCGAGGTGGACGACGGCCTCGAAGAGCAGCCGGCGGGGGAAGAACCGCACCCGCTGGTCGGCGCCGTACGACCACATCGGGGTGTCCGGGTCGACGCCGCGCATCGTACGGACCGAGGCCTCGGCGCTGCCGGCCAGCCACTGGGGGTACGCGCCCGGGTCGGGCGGGAGCTCCAGCGGCACGTCCTTCGACCGGACGCGTTCGGCGGCGCGGGTGCGCACCAGATGTTCTATCCAGCGGTGGGTGGTGCCGTGGTGCCGTACGAGGTCGGCGAAGGTCCAGCCCGGGCAGGTCGGCACCGGCGTCGCCGGGTCCACGTCCCGTACGGTCTGTACGAAGCGCCGCCCCAGGTCCTCCACCGCGTCGCAGTAGAGCTCGTGCTGATCGTCGTCGATACCGAAGTCCTCGCAGATGCGCAGCACGTCGTCGCGCAGCCCTCCGTCCGGCCGGCGGGCGGCGGTCTGCCGGAGCAGGACCGACAGCGCGCCGCGGTCGGCAGGTGAGAGCCGGCCCAGGAGGTAGCCGGTGTTCTCCAGCCACTTCACCGCCGTGTCGGGGTCGAGCACATCGTCGTCACAGGTGGCGACCGAGGTCACCAGATCGGCCAGCGCTTCGGTCAGCGCGTTCAGCAGCGCGTCGCTCACAGGGCTCCCTCCCGGTACGGAACCGACGGACCTTACCGCGCGGTAGGATCCTTCCGCCATGGAGATGCATGCCAACTACACCAGCTTTGTCGCGCTCGGCGACTCCTTCACCGAAGGCATGTCCGACCTGATGCCCGACGGGACCTACCGGGGCTGGGCGGATCTGCTCGCCGGCCGGCTGGCCGTCCGGACCGAGGGATTCCGCTACGCGAACCTGGCGGTCCGCGGAAAGCTCATCCAGCAGATCGTCGACGAGCAGGTCGATGTCGCCGCCGCCATGCGCCCCGATCTGGTCACGCTGGTGGGCGGGCTGAACGACACCCTGCGCCCCAAGTGCGACATGGGCCGCGTCCGCGGTCTGCTGGAGGAGGCCGTGGAGAAGCTGACGCCGTCCTGCGGTCAGCTGGTGCTGATGCGCAGCCCCGGCCGCAACGGCCCGGTGATGGAACGCTTCCGTCCCCGCATGGAGGAGCTCTTCGACTTCATCGACGAGCTGGGCGCCCGGCACGGCGCTCTCGTGGTGGATCTCTACGGCTCGGGAGCCCTGGGCGACCAGCGACTGTGGGACGTGGACCGGCTGCACCTGACGGCCGAGGGGCACCGGCGGGTGACGGAGGCCGTCTGGCAGACCCTCGGCCTCGATGCCGAGGACGACTGGCGCTCGCCGCTGCCGCCCGCCGTGCAGGCGCGGTGGACCGCCCGCCGGGTCGCCGACGTGCAGTTCGCCCGCCGGTATCTCGGGCCGTGGATCGGACGCCGGCTCACCGGTCGCTCCTCGGGCGACGGTCTGCCGCCCAAGCGCCCGGAGCTGCTGCCGTTCGAGCTCCCGCGCACGGACAATCCCTCGTAGCAAGCCACAAACCGGGGCGGGACGCCGACCTGCACAAACCGCCAGTAGAATCCGTACACGTGACTGCAAAGCCCCGTATCCCCAACGTCCTGGCCGGCCGCTACGCCTCCGCGGAGCTCGCCGTCCTGTGGTCCCCCGAGCAGAAGGTGAAGCTGGAGCGGCAGCTCTGGCTGGCCGTGCTGCGCGCGCAGAAGGACCTCGGGATCGAGGTGCCGGACAGCGCCCTCACCGACTACGAGCGGGTCGTCGACCAGGTCGACCTGGCCTCCATCGCCGAGCGCGAGAAGATCACGCGCCACGATGTGAAGGCCCGGATCGAGGAGTTCAACGCGCTCGCCGGTCATGAGCACGTGCACAAGGGCATGACGTCCCGCGATCTGACCGAGAACGTCGAGCAGCTCCAGATCCGCCTGTCCCTGGAGCTGATGCGCGACCGTACCGTCGCCGTCCTGGCCCGTCTCGGCAAGCTCTCCGCCGAGTACGCCGAGCTCGTGATGGCCGGACGCTCGCACAATGTCGCCGCCCAGGCCACGACGCTGGGGAAGCGGTTCGCGACCGCCGCAGACGAGTTGCTGGTGGCGTACGGACGGCTGGAGGACCTGCTCGCCCGCTACCCGCTGCGCGGGATCAAGGGTCCGGTCGGCACCGCACAGGACATGCTCGACCTGCTGGGCGGGGACGCGGCGAAGCTCGCGGACCTGGAGGAGCGCATCGCCGGGCATCTGGGCTTCGCCCACGCCTTCACCTCGGTCGGCCAGGTCTACCCCCGATCCCTCGACTACGACGTCGTCTCCGCGCTGGTCCAGCTGGCGGCCGCGCCGTCGTCCGTCGCCAAGACGATCCGGCTGATGGCCGGGCACGAACTGGTCACCGAGGGCTTCAAGCCGGGTCAGGTCGGCTCCTCCGCGATGCCCCACAAGATGAACACCCGCTCCTGCGAGCGCGTGAACGGCCTCATGGTGATCCTGCGGGGTTACGCCTCGATGACGGGCGAACTGGCGGGCGACCAGTGGAACGAGGGCGACGTTTCGTGCTCGGTGGTGCGCCGGGTGGCTCTGCCGGACGCGTTCTTCGCGTTCGACGGCCTGCTGGAGACGTTCCTGACGGTGCTGGACGAGTTCGGCGCCTTCCCGGCCGTCGTCGCCCGGGAGCTCGACCGCTATCTCCCCTTCCTCGCCACCACGAAGGTGCTGATGGGCGCGGTACGGGCAGGAGTCGGCCGCGAGGTGGCGCACGAGGCCATCAAGGAGAACGCCGTGGCCGCCGCGCTCGCGATGCGCGAGCAGGGCGCCGAGCGCAACGAGTTGCTCGACACGCTGGCCGCCGACGAGCGCATCCCGCTGGACCGTGCCCAGTTGGACGTCCTGATGGCGGACAAGCTGTCGTTCACGGGTGCCGCCGCCGACCAGGTCGCCGCCGTGGTCGCCCGGATCGAGGATGTCGTCAAGGAGCGCCCCGAGGCAGCGGGCTACACGCCGGGGTCGATCCTCTGACACCCGACGAGCTGGAGGCCGCCCGCGACCGCGTCATCGACGACGTGGTGGCGGGCGGTCTGCATGTGCTGTTCTGCGGGATCAACCCGGGCCTGATGTCGGCGGCGACGGGTCATCATTTCGCCCGCCCCGGCAACCGGTTCTGGCCCGTACTGCATCGGTCGGGCTTCACACCACGCCAGTTGAGGCCTTCCGAACAGCGGGAGCTGCTCACCTACGGGCTCGGCATCACGAATGTGGTGGCGCGGGCGACCGCTCGGGCCGACGAGCTGAGCGACGAGGAGTTCCGCGAGGGCGGGCGGTTGCTGGCCGAGAAGGTGGAGCGGCTGCGCCCGAGATGGCTGGCGGTGGTCGGGGTCACGGCCTACCGCACGGCTTTCGGCGATCGCAAGGCCAGGATCGGTCCGCAGGAGCGCACGATCGGCGGGACGCGGATCTGGGCGCTGCCCAACCCGAGCGGCCTGAACGCCCATTGGACGGCGGAGACGATGGCGGAGGAGTACGCCCGGCTGCGCGCGGCGGCGGAGTCCTCCTGAGCCGGTGTCCTCCCGGACGCCGTTCAGGGCGGGTCGTTCGCGGTGACGACGGCCAGGAGCTGGAACTCGGAGAGGCCGACGCCTATCCACCGGCCGTCCACGCGCCAGAGGTGGAGCCGGGGGACGGTGGAGCTCAGTCGCAGCCACGGCTCGGGTATGTCCTCCTCACCCGGCGCGGCCCGGACGGCGCGCAGCTGTGTGCCGGTCAGGTCGAAGAGCGAGGCGTCGCCCCAGCGGTGGTCCAGCGCGTCCAGGAGGGCGCCGTGCTCGGCCCGGCGCTGTTCCGCTTCCGCGCGGAGGTCGGCGTCGGGTCCCGCGGAGGCGTAC
The DNA here is from genome assembly GCF_040302905.1 of Streptomyces sp. NPDC096193. Lineage (NCBI taxonomy): Bacteria > Bacillati > Actinomycetota > Actinomycetes > Kitasatosporales > Streptomycetaceae > Streptomyces > Streptomyces sp. NPDC096193. Next base: position 517,611 of record NZ_JBEOSJ010000001.1, read on the forward strand.
GGATCGCCCGGGTCGGGATGTCCGTTGAGCACCGCTATGTGAAAGTCCGGGCCTTCGGAACCGACGTCCGACGGTCCGGGCTCCGCGGCGAACTGCCGGGCGCGCAGCAGGTCGATCGTCTCGAGGTGCCGTGCCGTGGTCATGCCCCCAGTAAAGCTGCCTGCACCGACATATGGCTGTCCGTCAGACGAGGAAGGCGGACGGGCGCGCGGCGACCCACCGTTGCACCCCTTGCACCGACCGTGCACGTCGTACGGCCAGCGAGTACGATCCGGCAGAACACGCGCTCGAGCTGGGAGGACACACAGTGGGGCGGCTGACCGGCGGGGACCCGTCGCTGCTGCGGCGGATCAACTCCGCGGTGGTACTGCATGCGCTACGAGGCGCCGGCTCCCCCACGCTCACGGACCTGACGCGGATCACCGGGCTCTCCCGGCCGACCGTCGAAGGCGTGGTCGAGGGTCTCATCGAGGCCGGTCTGGTCGTCGAGTCCGAACCCGAGGAGGGTGCGGCTCGCCGCCAGGGGCGGCCGGCGAGGCGATTCCGCTTCCGCGCCGAGGCCGGCCATCTGCTGGGCGTGGAGATCGGGCCGCACCGCGTCGCGGCTCTGCTGTCCGGTCTGGACGGCCGCATCATCGGGGCCGGGTCCCGGGAGGTGTCGGAGACCGCCTGCGCGGACGACCGGCTGGAGCGGGTGCGGCTCGTGGTCGCCGACGTCCTGCGCCGGGCCGGGATCGCCCGTAACAGCCTGCGTGCCGTGGGGGTTGGCTCACCGGGAATCGTGGAGGCCGACGGGACCGTACGGCTCGGGACCGCGCTGCCGGGCTGGACGGGACTCGCGCTCGGCCAGCGGCTCCAGCGCTCGTTCCGCTGCCCGGTGCTCGTGGAGAACGACGCCAACGCGGCTGCGGTGGCCGAGCACTGGAAGGGCTCGGGGCGGGACTCCGACGACCTCGTCTTCGTCCTGGCGGGGCTCAGTCCGGGTGCCGGGTCGCTGATCGGCGGGCGGCTGCACCGGGGCTTCGGCGGCGCGGCGGGCGAGATCGGCGCGCTGCATCTGCTCGGGCGGGACGTGACCCCGGAGCGGCTGCTGTCGACGACGGACGAGCCGCTGCATCCGCTGGACGAGCAGGCGGTGGCCGATGTCTTCGCCCTGGCCAAGGGTGGCGACACGCGGGCAAAGGAGGCCGTCGAGCGTTTCATCCAGCGCCTGGTCCACGACGTGGCGGCCCTGGTGCTGGCGCTGGATCCCGAACTGGTGGTGATCGGCGGCTGGGCGGCCGGGCTGGACGGTGTACTCGACCCGCTGCGCGACGAGTTGTCGCGGTACTGCCTGCGGCCGCCGCGGGTCGCTCTGTCCCTGCTGGGTGAGGCGGCGGTGGCGACAGGCGCGCTGCGGCTGGCGCTCGACCACGTCGAGGAGGAACTCTTCGCCGTGGAGGGCACGGTGACGGCCCGCCGCTGAGCCTCAGCTCGTGCGACGGGCCGTGCGGGGACGGGGGTGCGCGTACCGGGTCGGGCTCCGGGAGACGCGGTGCTCCCGGTAGTGCCCCGAGGGAGCGCGCTAGGAGGCGCGGCGTTCCTCGTCGTGGTGTCTGATCTCGACATCTCCCGAGGCGCCGAAGGTGAGCCGGCAGGTGTCGGCCCGGTAGGTCGCGACGGACAGCGCGGCCGTCCTGCCCGCGGAGAAGTAGCGGGTGGTCACCATCAGCACGGGCGCGCCCGGCAGCCGGTCGAGCTCCTTGGCGTCGTCGGCGCGGGCGGAGCCGAGCTCCACCGCGCGGTCCTGGCCGTCGAGTTCACGGCGCTGGAGTTCCCGCAGGACGGCACGCGCACGGGCCGGTCCGGAGGGGGCGTCGATGGCCGAGAGCTCGGCGACGGATGCGGCCGGCACGTAGAGCAGCTCGGCCGCGACCGGCTGCCCGTGGCTGACGCGCAGCCTGCGCACGACGTACGTCTCCTCGTCGGCGCCGGTGTCCAGGAACCGTGCGACCGCGGCCGGCGGCACCGCCTGGGTGCAGTCGACGGACTGCCAGGAGTCCTGTGCGGACCCGGGCCACGCGTGCTCGGTGGTGGAGACGTCCACGCCGACGCGCGGAGGGGCGACGGTCGTGCCCACGCCGCGGCGCCGCTGGAGGCGCCCTTCGAGTTCGAGCTGTTCGAGTGCCTGGCGCAGTGTCGCGCGGGCAACTCCGAAGCGGGCCGCCAGATCTCGTTCGTTGGGCAGGATCTCGCCCACCGCGAAGTCCGAGTCGAGCGATTCACCGATCACGGTCTTGAGGTGCCAGTACTTCGGCTCCGGCACTGATTCGAGCTGCGTGGTCCCCACCCTGATCCTCCGCAATCGCCGTGTCAGCGGCGGCTTTTCCGCGCCCTTGTTTATTAAAGGTTCCTGCACTAACTCTGCGACCATAGGACGGCCCACCACCTTGGTCAAGACCAATCCTGCGCTCGTCACGCTGCGAGGTCGAGTGGATTCGCAGCGCGTTCACAGGGCGTTCGTATCCCAGTGGAACGCGCGCGGCAAAGACCCCCTGTCCTTTTCGGACAGGGGGTCGGAGCGGGCGCCGCTCGCAGGTCAGAGGGTGGGGAGCGCGCCGAGTTTGTCGGGGTTGCGCACCAGGTAGATGCACTGGATGCGGCCGCCCCGGATCTCCAACTGGAAGACGGTGTCCGGCTTTCCGGCGCTGAACACCACGAGCCCCGGTGCGCCGTTGATCTCGGGGAACGTGAAATCCGCTTCCGGGATCGGCTGCTTCGCGACCGCGAACAGGAACCGTCCGACCTTGTCCGCGCTCTCCAGGATCCGCACCGGGGCCTTGGCCTTGCCGCCGCTGTCGCTGATCATGCGGACGTCGGGGGCGAGGAGGTCCAGCAGGGCGTCCAGATCGCCGCCGGCTGCGGCGCTGAGGAAGCGCTGGGTGAGATCGCGCCGTTCGCCGGGGTCCACGTCGTACCGGGGTTTGCGCTCCTCCACATGCCGCCGCGCACGGCCCGCGAGCTGTCGCACGGCCGCCTCGGAGCGCTCCAGCGTGGTCGCGATCTCGCCATAGGGAAAGCCGAAGGCCTCACGGAGCACGAACACCGCCCGCTCCAGCGGCGAGAGCGATTCCAGCACCACGAGCACGGCGAGGGAGACGGATTCGGCGAGAACCGCCTGCTCGGCCGTGTCCGGGACCGTGCTGCCGAAGTCCGTGGCGATCGGCTCGGGCAGCCACGGACCGATGTACGCCTCGCCCCGCGCCCTGATCTGCCGCAGCCGGTCGATCGCGAGCCGGGTGGTGATCCGTACGAGGTAGCCGCGCGGCTCCGCCACATCGCTTCGCTCCTGCGCGGTCCACCGCAGCCACGCGTCCTGCACCACGTCCTCGGCGTCGGCCGCCCGGCCGAGCATGCGGTAGGCCACGCCCGTCAGCACGGGCCGGTGCTCTTCGAAGACGTCGGTCGCAGTGTCGGTCGCCACGCTTCCATCCCACCCGACGGCGCATCCGGTGTCCAGGCGGGGGGGCGCGCCGCGCCGCACATCCACGGCGTCCCGGCGGTTCCTCTTGAACTGGAAGCTACTGAACGGTAATTCTTACGGACAAGCGGCCGGGCCGCCCGTTCCCCCGGGCGCACGCCGTCCGACACATCGGTGCCGTGGCGAGACCAAGGAGCAGCAGGGCATGGTCGCGAAGATCTCGTTCTCCGTCGAGTCACCCCGGGGCAGCCGGGAACTGTGCGTCTCCTACGAGAGAACGGGCTCGGGTGAACCGCTGCTGCTGCTCCACGGCATAGGGCATCACCGCCAGGCCTGGGACCCGGTGATCGGGATTCTCGCGGCCGAGCGCGAGGTGGTCGCGGTCGACCTGCCCGGCTTCGGCGTCTCGCCGGCGCTGCCCGACGGGGTGCGGTACGACCTGGCGGCCGTCGGAGGTGCACTCGCCGCGCTCTGCGAGGCGCTGGAGATCGAGCGACCGCATGTCGCCGGCAACTCCCTCGGCGGGCTGCTGGCCCTTGAGTTGGGCCGCGAGAAGCTCGTCCGTTCGGTCACGGCTCTGTCCCCCGCCGGTTTCTGGACGGAAGGGGAACGGCTCTTCGCCTTCGGGACGCTGCGGGCCATGCGGCTCGGCGCCCAGTCGTTGTCCCTGCCGATGATCGAGTGGCTGGCCCGCAGCGCCGCCGGACGCGCGGCACTCACCAGCACCATCTACGCCAAGCCGGGCAGGCGTTCACCCGAGGCAGTCGTCGCGGAGACCCTCGCGCTGCGGGGGGCCACCGGCTTCCACCAGACCCTCATGGCCGGACGCGACGTCCTGTTCACCGACGACATCCCCGATGTGCCCGTCACCATCGCCTGGGGCACCCGCGACCGGCTCTTGTTCCGCCGTCAGGGTGTCCGCGCCAAGCAGGCCATCCCGGGCGCCCGGCTCGTCCGGCTGCCCGGGTGTGGCCACGTGCCGATGAACGACGACCCCGCTCTCGTCGCCCGCGTCCTGCTCGACGGCAGCCGCTGACCAGCCCCCGAAGACGCCCGAGCCGAGCGCCGCGCCCGCTCCCACCAGCACTCCGCCCGCCGCCTGGGCGGGACCGAACGTGCCGGTGCCGACGAGGGGCGCGGTGAGGGCGGCGGCGACGGGGATGAGCCCGGTGAAGAGCGTCGCCCGTTCGGTGCCGATCCGCTGCAGTCCCATGTACCAGGTCACAAAGCCGATCACGGTCACCACGGCCGCCTGCCACAACAGCGCCAGCGCCTCGCCCTGATCGGGGGTCCGCACGAATCCGGCGCCGTCGACGACGAGCCCGACGATCGTGGACTCGACGGCCGCGACTGCGCAGACGGTCGCCGTGAGCAGCTTGGGTCCGAGCGGCCGGAGTACGGGCGCCGCCAGCACGGCGAAGCCGACCTCGCCCGCCAGCGCGGCCACCGACCAGCCGATGCCCGCGGCGTCGGCGCGGCCCCAGCCCTGGACCGTGAAGGCCCCCGCCGCCACGAGCAGCGCTCCGAACAGGACCGGGCGGGTGGGCCGCCGCCCGTCCGCGAGCGGTGCGAGCACGGCGACGATGACGGGCGCGCAGCCGACGAACACGCCGGGGACGGCCGGCTCGGAGGTGCGTTCCGCCGCCAGGATCGCCAGATTGAACCCGACCATGCCGACTCCGGCGAGCAGGGTGATGCGGCCCCACTGGGACGCGCTGAGGAGTTTCAGCGGGGCGAGTGCGGCCCGCCCGCCGAGCAGGGGCAGCAGAAGCAGGCAGGCCAGGGCGTAGCGCACGGCCTGGCCGCCGGCGTACGGGTAGTCGCCGAGGACGCTGTTGGCGGTGAAGGAGGCGCCGACCAGGCAGTAGGCGAAGGAGACGAGCCCCACGCCGTGCAGCGTGTGGGTGTTCATTCGGTTCATGGGTTCGACGCTATGGACGCCGGCGGTCCCCTTTAAGGTCCACTTCCATGACGTCATCGGGGACCAATCCGCCGGACGGGCCGTCGTGGACGACCGCCTGGGAACTGCTGCTGCCGGCCGCCGGGGCACCGGCTCGCCGGCGCGGCCGGGCGCTCCAGTCGGCCCTGCGCGAATCGGTCCGATCGGGCCGGCTGCAGGCCGGTACGCGGCTGCCCTCCAGCCGGGAGCTCGCCGCCGACCTCGGGGTGTCACGCGGTCTGGTCACCGAGGCCTACGAACAGCTGACCGCCGAGGGCTATCTGCGCAGCGACCGGGGCGCGGGCACTTGGGTGGGGGATGCGGCCCGGGCGGGCGCCCGGACCGCGCGGGACCTCGCACCGCGGGCGTCCGGCGCCCGGGTGGACTTCCGTCCCGGCACCCCCGACCTCTCGCTCTTCCCGCGTGCCGCATGGGCCGCCACGCACAAGTCCGTACTGGCGCGGCTGCCCCATCGGGCGCTGGGCTATCCCGATCCGCGGGGCCTGCCCGAGCTGCGTACCGCTCTCGCGTCACTGCTCGTCCGGCGCCGCGGTGTCGTCGCCGATCCCGAACGGCTGGTGGTGTGCTCGGGCGTCGCCCAGGCGATGACCCTGCTCGGGTTCGTGCTGCACGGGCACGGGCTGCGGACGATCGGCGTCGAGGACCCGGGGAGCCCGCAGCACGGCCCGCTGTTGGCCGCGGCCGGCCTCGGCGAGACACCGCTCCCGCTGGACGAGGACGGACTGGCCATGGAACCGCTCCACCGGTCCGGCGTGCGGGCCGTGGTGACCACACCGGCGCATCAGTTCCCGTCCGGGATCGCGTATTCCGCCCGGCGCCGTACAGAACTCCTCGACTGGGCACGGGAGGTGGACGGCCTGGTCGTCGAGGACGACTACGACGGCGACTTCCGCTACGACCGCGCGCCGGTGGGCGCGCTCCAGGGCCTGGACCCCGAACGCGTCGCCTACAGCGGCTCGGTGAGCAAATCGCTTGCCCCGGGGCTGCGCCTCGGCTGGCTGCTGGTGCCCGAACGTCTCGCCGACGAGGTGATCGAACGCAAGCGCACGATGGACCTGGGCCACCCCTCCCTCGACCAGGCGCTGCTCGCCGACTTCATCGACGCCGGCGGTTACGACCGGCAACTGCGCCGCTGCCAGCGGGCCTACCGCGAGCGGCGCGACGCGCTGGTCAGCGCGCTCGACGAGCACTTCCCGGGCACGGAGGTGAGCGGTATCGCCGCGGGGCTCCATGCCATCGCCCGGCTGCCGGGGCGGTTCGGTCCCGAGCCGCGGTTCCTGGAGGCGGCGCGGCGGGCGGGCGTCGCCCTGCGGCCGCTCGCCGAACACGGGACGGCGCGGTACGCGGACACGGCGGTCCGGCTCGTGCTCGGGTACGCGCATCTGGCGCCGTCCGACATCGCGCGCGGGATCGGGCTGCTGGCGCGCGAGACGCAGGAGGGTGGTCCTGCGACGTGACGCGTCCGGCGGCCGGACGCGGGGCCACGGGGTTCGTCCGTCCACCGGCGCACGATCCCCGCCGTCACCCCAACTTCCGTACGCCGCAAGGCGCGCGCCTGGAGCCGGCGGGCCGGCGGCGCGGAGGCCCCGGGCGCGGAAGACCGGGACGCCGAAACCGGTGCGCGGAAGCCCGGTGCACGACGGTCCGAGGGCAGAAGCCCGGTGCGCGGAAGACCGGTTGTTCACCTCCGGTTCGCGTTCACGCCGCAGCCGGACGCTAGGCATGGCTCGGCACACCCCTCCCCCAACCGTTCTGGAGGCCCAGCGATGTCGCACAGCCCGCGGAGAACGTCCCCCGACCGTCGTACCGTTCTGCGGGGCACGGTCGCCGCATCGGCGGCCCTCGCTCTTCCGGCGGTGGGCGCGGCACCCGCGCTGGCCCGCTCCGGCCGTCCTCGTGCCGCCTGGGGTGTGCAGACCGGTGATGTCACCACGTCGTCGGGACTGGTGTGGGCACGGTCGGACCGGCCCGCCCGCATGATCGTCGAGACATCGGCGACGGACTCCTTCCGGCGCACGCACCGGTGGCACGGACCGCTGCTCGGGCCCGGCACGGACTTCACCGGTACGGCGTCGCTGCGCGGGCTGCCCGCGGGCGAGCAGATCCACTACCGGGTCACGCTCGCGGACCCGGACGACCCCCGCCGTACCGGGGAGCCGGTGTACGGAACGTTCCGTACCGCACCCGCCCGGCGCCGTCAGGACGTGCGCTTTCTGTGGTCGGGCGACATCGCGGGGCAGGGCTGGGGCATCAATCCGGACATCGGCGGCTACCGCGCCTACGAGGAGATGCGCCGGCGCGACCCGGACTTCTTCCTGTGCAGCGGTGACACCGTGTACGCGGACGGCCCGCTCGTCCCGAGCGTGACGCTGCCGGACGGCCGTGTGTGGCGCAACCTGATGACCGAGGAGAAGGCGAAGGTCGCCGAGACGCTCGCGGAGTACCGCGGCAACTTCCGCTACAACCTCCTCGACGAGAACGTCCGCCGCTTCAACGCACAGGTGCCGACCGTCGTCCAGTGGGACGACCACGAGGTGCGCAACAACTGGTACCCGGGCCAGATCCTCGACGACGTCCGCTACACCGAGAAGAACGTGGACGTCCTGGCCGCGCGTGCGTCCCGTGCGTTCAGCGAGTACTTCCCCGTCTCGACCCTGCCGTTGGGCGGGCGCGAGGGGCGGATGCACCGGGTGGTGCGCTACGGGCCGCTGCTCGACGTGTTCGTCCTCGACATGCGCTCGTACCGGAACGCCAACTCGCCGGGCCGGCAGGCCGACGACACGCAGGGCATCCTCGGCGCCGAGCAGCTCGCCTGGCTGAAGCGGGAGTTGTCGCGGTCGCGTGCGGTGTGGAAGGTCATCGCCTCGGACATGCCGCTCGGTCTGGTGGTGCCCGACGGCGCGGCGAACATCGAGGCGGTGGCTCAGGGCGACCCCGGCGCGCCCCTCGGACGTGAGCTGCAGATCGCGGAGCTGCTGCGCCACATCAAGCACCGCCGGATCACCGGCACTCTGTGGCTCACCGCCGATGTGCACTACACCTCCGCCCAGCACTACGCGCCGGAGCGGGCCGCCTTCAAGGACTTCGCCCCGTTCTGGGAGTTCGTCTCGGGCCCGCTGGCGGCGGGCGGTTTCCCGGCTAACGCCCTCGACGCCACGTTCGGACCCGAGCGGGTCTTCGTCCGTGCGCCCGAGCGGGCGAACGTCTCGCCGATGGAGTCCTCGCAGTACTTCGGCGAGGTCGACATCGACGGCGGCAGCGGTGAGTTGACCGTACGACTGCGGGCCGAAGGCGGAACGGTCCTGTTCAGCAAGGTGCTTCAGCCGGGCCGCGTCGGGCAGTAGAAGGTCCCACATCCACCGGGAGCAGAACCCGGCCGTCCGCCCCGGCGAGAGGGTGCGGGCGGCCGGGCTCTGCTGTGGGCACCGTCTCCCGCGCCGCGGCGACGCGAAACCGTCACACGCACGGACGTGTGGAGTTCTCCCCGGGGGATACTCGCGAGGGCTGACGACACCGGCGCGTGGAGGTCGTCGCAGCTCGCCAAGTGGGGTGTCCCGGCCGATGGTCCCGATACATCAGGCGACCGATCACTCCCCGCCAAAATCGGCTAAAAATGCCCTATAGCGGTTCAGATCCGCGCTTAACCCATCAGTCACAATACGTTCGCGATCACGCAACACAGAACGTTCACAGTGGGGTCATGACTGATGTGACTTCTGCGAAGAGTGCCCGCCGCCCCCACCACTGGCGCCGGGATCTCGTCGAACTGGCCGCCCTGTTCACGGCGGTGGCGGTCGCCGACGGCATCGCGAATCTGGTCGGCCACAGCCCCGACGGTCCGTTCCTGCTCGTCGCCTCCGCCGCCGCCCTCGTGGCCACGGCCACGTTCCACACATGGTGGGCACGACGCCACAGCCATGCTCCTCCGGCCGGCACGAGCGATACCGCCGGCGGTACGGGCGCGGCCGGCGGTAAGGGCGCGGCCGGCGGTAAGGGCGCGGCCGGCGCCGAGCACGCCGACGACGGCACACCGCACGAGACGACGCTGTGGCGCATGCGCACCACCGTCGAGGACGCGCCCGGCAGTCTCGCCGCGCTGTGCACCGCACTCGCCTCCCTGCGCGTGGACATCCTCACTCTCCAGACGCACCCGCTCGCCGCGGGCACCGTCGACGAGTTCCTGCTCAGGGCCCCCGGGCCGCTCCAGGCCCGGCAGTTGACCCACGCCGTCTCGGCGGGCGGCGGCAGCGGCACCTGGATCGAGCGGGCGGACGCCCACGACCTCGTCGACACCCCGACGCGGGTGCTCGGCCTCGCCACCCGTACCGCCCTGGACGCGGCCGAACTCCCCATGGCACTGCGCCAGTTGCTCGGGCGCTGCACCATTCACTCGCTGCCCGCCGTCTCCCTCACCGGCATGCCCACCGGCGATCTCCCGCCGGTGGAAGGCGCACTGGAGGACACGGTGATGCGGCTGCGCGACCCGAACGGAGGCGCGATCACCGTCGAGCGGCCCTACCTTCCCTTCACGCCCACCGAGTTCGCGCGGGCGCGCGCCCTGGTGGAGCTGGACGCCCGGCTCGGCCCCCGTGTCCCCCGCAGCGAGGACGTCCTCACCCTCCCCGAGGGCAACGAGATCACCGTGCGCCGCGCCGACCAGAGCGACGTCGAAGCCGCGAAGGCGATGCACGAGCGGTGCTCGCAGCGCACGCTCGGCCATCGCTACCACGGCCCGGTCGGCGACGCCGACCGTTATCTGAACCATCTGCTCAGCCCGCGCTTCGGGCGCACGCTCGCCGTCCAGACGGCCTCCGGCCGGCTCGTCGCCCTCGGCCATCTCCTGTGGGACGGGGACGAGACCGAGATCGCTCTGCTGGTGGAGGACGACTGGCAGCGCCGCGGCATCGGCTCGGAGCTGCTCGGCCGGCTCGTCGCCCTCGCCCGGGAGGCCCACTGCAGCAGCGTGTACGCCGTGACCCAGTCGTCCAACACCGCCATGGTGGCGGCGATGCGCGGCCTGGGCCTGCCCCTCGACTACCAGATCGAGGAGGGCACGGTGGTGATCACAGCCCGACTGGACGGGTCTGCCAAGCAGCACCGGTCCTGGTTCGAACAGGCTGAGCGCTGAGCGCCTCGGCGAGATCCCGCCAGAGGTCCTCGACGTCCTCGAGCCCGACGGACAGCCGCAGCAGCCGGTCACTGACACCGGCCGAGCGCCGGTCGCCCTCCGCGACGATGCGGTGACTGATGGACGCCGGGTGCTGGATCAGGCTGTCGACGCTGCCGAGACTGACGGCGGGAGTGATCAGCCGCACCCCGGCGATCACCCGGTGCGGGTCGCCGTAGACCTCGAACGAGACCATGGCCCCGCCGATCCGCGGGTAGTGCACACGCGCGATACGCGGATCGGCGGCCAGCCGGCACGCCAGGTCGGCGGCCGAGGCGGAGGCCGCCCTGACCCGTACCGGCAAGGTCGACAGGCCCCGCAGCAGCAGGTATCCCGCCATCGGATGTAGCACACCGCCGGTCGCGAAGCGCACCTGCCGCAGGCGTCCGGCGAACTCCTCGTCGCAGGCCACGACCCCGCCCATCACATCGCCGTGGCCGCCCAGGTACTTGGTGGCGCTGTGCAGCACGATCCGCGCGCCGTGCCGTATCGGACGCTGGAGCACGGGGGTGGCGAAGGTGTTGTCGACGAGCAGCGGCACCGACCCGCAGGCATGGCGTAGCGCCTCGATGTCGACCTCCGCGAGCGTCGGGTTGGCCGGCGTCTCGACCATGACCAGACCGGTGTCGGGGCGTATGGCGTCGGCGATCCCCGCCGGATCCGTCCAGGTCACCTCGGTGCCCAGCAGACCCGTCTCCAACAGATGGTCGCTGCATCCGTACAGCGGACGGACGGCGACCACATGGCGCAGGCCCATGCTCGCCCGCACCAGCAGTACGGCGGTGAGCGCCGCCATCCCGCTGGCGAAGGCCACCGCGGCCTCCGCGCCCTCGAGCCGGGCGAGAGCCGTCTCGAAGCGGGCCGTGGTCGGGTTGTCGAGCCGGCCGTAGACGGGCGGCCCCTCGGGCCGGGCGCCGGTGAGGGCGAAGGCGTCGATCCGCTCGGCCTCGGCCGCGGCGTCGAAGGAGGGATACGTGGTCGACAGGTCGAGCGGCGGTGCGTGCACTCCCAGCTCCGCGAGGTCCTCGCGTCCGGCGTGCACTGCTTCGGTGGCCAGCGCCCGGGGTACGGGGGCGGCGAAGGCTGCGTTGTCCATGACCGCAGACTGAACACCTACCGGAAGGTAGTGGCGGATGGCCGTGCTACGTTCGGTGAATGACCGAATCTGTCGCTCTGGACCCGGTCGACCTGCAGATCCTCCGCCTTCTGCAGAACGACGCCCGGACCACGTACCGCGATCTGGCGGCGGAGGTCGGAGTCGCGCCGTCCACCTGCCTGGACCGGGTGACGCGGCTGCGCCGCTCCGGCGTGATCCTCGGTCATCGCCTGGCCCTCGACCCGGCCCGGCTGGGCCGCGGTCTCCAGGCCCTGCTGTCGGTGCAGGTGCGACCGCACCGGCGCGAGCTGATCGGGCCGTTCGTGGAGCGCATCCGCGCTCTGCCGGAATCGCTGTCCCTGTTCCATCTCACCGGGCCGGACGACTACCTGGTGCATGTGGCGGTCACCGACACGGCCGACCTCCAGCGCCTGGTCATCGACGAGTTCACATCTCAGCGGGAAGTCGCCCGTGTGGAGACCCGGTTGATATTCCAGCAGTGGGACTGCGGGCCCCTGCTGCCTCCGGCCGGACAGTGAGCGATCCGGCCGATGACATGCCGCTGAGCCGGGACGATGGTGACGCGGAGGCCTCACTCGTATGAGGATGTGCGCATGTCTGTCACCCTCAGCCATCCGCTGCCCCGCCAGGTCGCCGACGCCTACGTCGACGCGCTCATCGAACTCGATCCGACCGTCGGAAGTTATCTGGGAGTCAAGGAGAGCGCCGGACTGCTCCCGGACTACTCACCCGCAGGTCAGGAGCGATTCGCCGAACTCGCCCGCGAGACCCTCGCCCGGCTCGGCGAGGCCGAGAAGCTGCCGGGTGCCGCCGCGGACGCGGAACGGCGTTGCGGACGGCTGCTGCGAGAGCGCCTGACGGCCGAACTGGCCGTGCACGATGCGGAGGAAGGGCTGCGAACCGTCAGCAACATGCGTTCCCCGGTGCACGCGGTGCGCGAGGTTTTCACGGTGACGCCGACGCAGACCGACGAGGACTGGACGGCGGTGGCCCAGCGACTGCGGGCCGTCCCGCGGGCCCTCGGCGGTTACCGCGAATCGCTCGAACTGGGCCTGGAACGCAAGCTGTTCGGTGGCCCGCGGGCCACCACGACCCATATCGGGCAACTGACGGAGTGGCTGGGCACGGATCGCAGCTGGTTCGAGGACATCGTCGCGGACGGCCCGGACGCACTGCGCGCCGAACTCGACTCCGCCGCCCGCACGGCGACCGCCGCCCTCGGTGAGCTGCGGGACTGGATGCGCGACGTCTACGCCCCGGCTGTCGCGGACGCCCCGGACACCGTGGGCCGCGAGCGCTACGCCCGCTGGTCCCGCTACTTCAACGGCACGGATCTCGACCTGGACGAGGCGTACGCGTACGGCTGGTCCGAATACCACCGTCTGCTGGCCGAGATGAAGAAGGAAGCCGCCAAGATCCTGCCCGGCGCGGGCCCTTGGGAGGCGCTGGCCCACCTCGACGTGCACGGCGAGCACATCGAGGGAGTCGAAGAGGTCCGGGTATGGCTCCAGAACCTCATGGACGAAGCGATCGAGGCACTGGACGGCACCCACTTCGAACTGGCCGAGCGGGTACGCAGGGTGGAGTCCCGGATCGCACCCCCGGGCGGAGCGGCGGCGCCCTACTACACGGGTCCTTCGGAGGACTTCTCCCGGATCGGCCAGACCTGGTTGCCGACGATGGGCGCCACGCGCTTCCCGGTGTACGACCTGGTGTCCACCTGGTACCACGAGGGTGTCCCCGGCCATCATCTGCAGATCGCGCAGTGGGTGCACGTCGCCGACCAGCTCTCCCGCTACCAGGCCACGGTCGGCATGGTCAGCGCGAACGCCGAGGGCTGGGCCCTGTACGCGGAACGGCTGATGGACGAACTGGGCTTCCTGCCCGACCCGGAGCGCCGGCTCGGCTATCTGGACGCCCAGATGATGCGCGCGTGCCGGGTGATCGTGGACATCGGTATGCACCTGGAGCTCGAGATCCCGGCCGACTCGCCGTTCCACCCGGGCGAGTGCTGGACGCCGGAACTGGCGCAGGAGTTCTTCGGCAACCACAGCGGTCGGCCGGCGGACTTCGTGGAGAGCGAGTTGACGCGGTACCTCTCGATGCCCGCTCAGGCGATCGGCTACAAGCTCGGTGAACGGGCCTGGCTGCTGGGCCGCGAGAACGCGCGCCGGAACCACGGCGCGTCGTTCGACGCGAAGGCCTGGCACATGGCGGCGCTGTCGCAGGGATCGCTGGGGCTCGACGACCTGGTGGACGAGCTGTCGAAGTTGTGACGGGTGGGGCCCGCGGGCGGGCCTGGTAGGCGGCGGCATGGTGGGCCGCGGCGGGCCTGTCGGCGCAGGCGGGCCCGCCGGGCTCGGCGGGTTCACCAGGTGACCGGGCCCGGCGGGTTCACCGGCTTCGGCGGGTTCGGCGGGTTCACCGGGGGCAGGGGGAACTCGGCGGGGTTCACCAGGTCACCGGGCCCGCCGGGTTCGGCGGGTTCGCCCTGTTCGGCGGGCCCGGCGGGTTAACCGGCTTCCCCGGGCTCGGCGGGTTAACCGACTTGCCGGTTTCGCGGCTTCGCCCGGGGCGGGCGGAGTTCGGCGGGTTCACCAGGTCACCGGGCTCGGCGGGTTCACCGGGCTCGCGGGTTCGGCGGGCGGAACTCGGCGGGTTCACCAGGTCACCGGCTTCGCCGGGTTCGCCGGGTTCGCCCGGGGCGGGCGGAACTCGGCGGGTCCACCGGGTCACCGGGCTCGGCGGGTTCACCGGCTGCGCCGGGTTCGGCGGTTCGCCGGGGGCGGGCGGAGATCGGTGAGCGGGCGCCGCGGCAGGTCCGCACGGTGTGGGACGGCCCGGCACGGCGGGCGTGTCGTCCGGTGACAGCGGGCCGGTCGGCTGGCCCCTCAGAGACCAGGCCGCTCGGCCTGCGGGGGGACCTCGCCCGCTGAGGCCCCGTGACAGCGGGACGGCCCGGGGCCGGAGGCGGGCAGCGTCGGCCTGCCCCGAAGCCCATGGCCGCTCATACCGCGGGGGCGGGTGAGCGAACTGCGTCGCCGCCCCCGCGCCGGAAGCGCAGCCGCCCGCGCCTCTCGGGTGCCACCCACCTCCCCTGGTGGCTCGCGTCCCGCCCCGGGGACGCGACCACCAGCCTCAACGGCGGAACCCGCCCTCCGAGTTGATCACCTCGCCGGTGATCCACTCCGCCTCGTCCGTCGCCAGCCATGCGATCAGCCGCGCCGGGTCGTCCGGCATGCCCCAGCGCCCCGCCGGGAACATCCCCGCGATCTCCTCGTACACCTCGCCGTCCAGGTAGTCCGTGTCCACCGGCCCCGGGTTGACGGTGTTCACGGTCACCAGGAGATCACCGAGGGACGTGGCGAGCGACCGGGTCGCCGACGCGAGCGCGCCCTTGGCCAGGGAGTACGCGATCTCCTGCGGCATCCCGCCGGCGATGTCCTGGCCCGACGTCATCATCACCACCCGGCCGCCCGGCCTGCGCTCCGGCAGCGCGGACCGCAGGCGGGCGTACGCCTGGACCAGCAGGATCACCGAGCGCGCGTCGACCGCCCAGTGCGCGTCGAGCATGCCGGCGTCGATCACGTCGAGCGGGCCGTCACCCCCGCTGAGGGCGTGATTGGCGACGAGGATGTCGATCCGGCCGCCGAGCGCTTCGGCGGCGGTGGCGACGAGTTCGGCCGGGGCGGCCGGGTCCGACAGATCACCGGGGCCGTGGCGGACGACCGCGGCCGGGTCGCCGAGTGCCTCACGCACCCCGTCGGCCACGGCACGGGGCCCGTCGGGGTCCGCACCCCACGGCTGGGCCGCGTCGTGCGGGACATGGTGGTGGAGATAGACGCTCGCGCCGTACGCGGCGAGCCGGCGGGCGACCGCGTAACCGATGCCGCCGCGCCGGCTGGCGCCGGTGACGAGAGCGGTACGGCCGCGCAGCGGCAGTGGATCACGCCGCAGCGACGCGGCATCGGGGTTCGGGATCCGGGGCATGGCAGGTCATCCTGGTCGATCGCACCGCCCGTGTCACACCCACGTACGACCTGCGCGCGACCACGGCCGACGGTCCTCCGCGTCCCTCGTCCCCCCGCCGCCGGTTCAGCAGCCGCAGTCGTCCGCGCCGACCGGTGCGGTCAGCGGGTCGGCCTCGCGCTGCGCGGCGCCCTCCCACGTCTCGTACGCGAATCCCTCGCGCACCCAGTACTCGAAGCCGCCGAGCATCTCCTTGACCTGATAGCCGAGTTCGGCCAGGGCGAGCGCGGCACGGGCTCCGCCGTTGCAGCCGGGACCCCAGCAGTAGGTGACCACCGGCATCGCCGGGTCGAGCAGGTGTCCGGCCTGTTCGGCGATCAGCGCGTTCGGCAGGTGGACCGCTCCGGGGACGTGCCCCTGGTCCCAGGACTCGGTGGACCGCGAGTCGAGG
The DNA here is from genome assembly GCF_040302905.1 of Streptomyces sp. NPDC096193. NCBI lineage: Bacteria > Bacillati > Actinomycetota > Actinomycetes > Kitasatosporales > Streptomycetaceae > Streptomyces > Streptomyces sp. NPDC096193. The sequence goes on from NZ_JBEOSJ010000001.1 coordinate 533,735, forward strand.
ACGACGAATCCCGCGTCGCCGGCCGCGAGCGCCGAGGCCACGTCGGAGACATCGGCGTGGAAAGCGAGAGAGGCACCGAAGTAGGCGGCGGCAGCGGCGGGTGACGCCGGCGGGACCCGGAGAACGGGGTTCGAGAGAGCGGGGCCCGTAGGGGTGGAGTGCGCGGTGGGCTGCGTCGTTGTCATGACCAAGAATCTACGAACGGCCGGCGCGCGCTTGAAGGGAGATCTCCCGGCGCTGCTCTTGATCGGCCGGGGATTCCCCTGTTATCTCTCGGGGGTGACGGCGTATTCACCGGACGCCACGGACTGGCGCATTCTTGAGGTTCTGCAGAGCGAGGGCAGGGCCGGCTTCGCCGAACTCGCGCGCACGGTCTCGATGTCCGCGAGCGCCGTGACCGAGCGCGTGCGGCGGCTGGAGGAGGCAGGCGTCATCGCCGGCTACACCGCGGTCATCGACCAGGAGCGGCTCGGGCTGCCGATCCTCGCTTTTGTGCGCCTGCGGTATCCGAACGGCAACTACAAGCCCTTCCATGACCTGCTGGAGTCGACGCCCGAGATCCTCGAAGCGCACCATGTGACCGGCGACGACTGCTTCGTGCTGAAGGTCGCCGCCCGGTCCATGAGCCATCTCGAATCCGTCTCCGGCAAGATCGGCGCGCTGGGCTCGGTCACCACGAGCATCGTCTACTCGTCCCCGCTGCCGCGCCGGTCGATCAGCCGCTGAGCGGGGCCGTCCGCAGCCGCACCACGGATCCGTTCCGCTCCTTGACCACTTCGAGCTGGGTGGGGATGCGGCGGCGCAGATCCGGGACGTGGCTGACGATGCCGACGCTGCGGTCCCGCTCGCGCAGCGAATCGAGCACGTCGATGACCTCGTCGAGGGTCTGCTCGTCCAGGCTGCCGAACCCCTCGTCAATGAAGAGGGTGTCGAGCTGTACGCCGCCCGCCTCGTCGGTGACCACGTCGGCGAGGCCGAGGGCGAGGGCGAGCGAGGCGAAGAACGTCTCCCCGCCGGAGAGCGTCGCCGTGTCGCGTTCGCTGCCCGTCCACGCGTCGACGACATGCAGTCCGAGTCCCGAACGCTTGCCTCCGGCGCGGGCGTCGGAGTGCACCAGGGTGTAGCGGCCCGCCGACATGCGCTGGAGCCGCGCGGTGGCGGCCGCCGCGACCTGTTCGAGCCGGGCGGCGAGGACGTACGACTCCAGGCGCATCTTGCGCTCGTTGTCCGCGGAGGTGCCCGCGGTGAGTCCGGCGAGCCGGGCCACCCGGTCGTACTCCTCACGCAGTGGGCCCAGCCGGAGCACCTCGGTGGCGGCCTGGCGCGAGAGCCGTCCGAGTTCGGCGGCCCGGCCGCGGGCGGCGGCGAGCACGGATGTGGCGTCGCGCAGGGCGCGTTCGGCCGTGTCGTGCGCGGCACGGGCGGACTCGGGGTCGGCGGGCGGACGTCCGGCGGCATCGTGGGTCTCCGGCTCGGCGAGCCGGTCGGCGACGGCGGCGGCCTCCGTCTGCCAGGCGTCGATACGGTGCTGGAGGTCGCGATGCTCCGCGTCGCTCAGCATCGCCTCGGCGGCGACCCGCGGTGTGTCGAACCCGGCACGGAAGGCGGCGTCGGCCAGCCGGTCGTCGGCGTCCTTCAGCCGCTGGGCCGTGAGATCGACGGCACGGACGGCTTCGGCGGCGGCGGTGAGCAGGCGTACCCGCCGCTCCAGCAGGTCCGCATGTGCGGCGACACTCTCCTCGCCGCCTCGTGCACGCTCCAACTCCCCCGCCAGTGAAGCCTGTTCACGGTCCAGTGCTTCCCGGCCCGAGGTCCGTGCCGCGGCACGCCGGCCGGCCTCCTGCTGTGCCGCAAGACGCTCCTGGTGTTCCCGCTCGGCGTGGTCGAGCGCCTCCCGCGCGGCGTGCATCCCGGAGGCGAGGCGGCGGGCCTGCTCGTGGTCGCGCTCCAACCGCTCGACCAGGGTGCGCAGTTCGGACACGTCGGGATCGACGGCGTCCGTAGCGCCGGCCGTTGCCGCAACGGAGGGCGCCGTGTCCGCATCCCGGGCGGACGTCGTGTCCGCATCCTCACACGCCCCCTCCCGGGCCGCTTCCCGCGCCGCGGCCAGCGACTCACGCACCACCGCCAGTTCGCGTTCCGCGTCCGTCTTCACCGCGTCCGCCCGGGCGTAGCCCTCGTACGCGGATTCCTCCGCCGAGTGGTCCACGTGCCCCTCGCCCGCGCGGGCCGGGTCGGGGTGGTCCGGCGATCCGCAGACGGCGCAGGGCTCGCCGGGCAGCAGTCCCGCGGCCAGTTCGGCGGCGATGCCCCGCAGCCGGCGTTCCTTGAGGTCGAGCCAGCGCTCGCGGGCGCTGTTGGCACGCTCGTGTGCCGTTCGCAGCCGCTCCGCCGCGCCTTCGGCACGGGCGGCGAGCCGGTCGCGTTCCAGAGCGGCCTTCAGTCTGCGGCGGGCGGGGTCGAGCCGGCCCGCCAGGTGCTCGGCGGCCGTGGCGGCCTCCTGGGCGGCCGCGATGTGCTCCTGATGGCCTCGGCGCAGCGACTCCCAGCCGGCCAGCCACGCCGCCGCGTCCTGGAGGATGTCGTCGTCGGCCCGGGCCTGGCGGTCGAGGTCCGCGCGCTGGCGTCGGATCTCCTCGCTGCGCCGCTCGGCCCTGCGAGCGGCGTCGAGGACGCCGAGATCCTGGCGCAGTTTCCTTTCCAGCTCGGACAGGTGCTCGGCGCCGGCCTCGTGCAGCTCCGGCGGAAGCTCCGCCAGTGCGAGGTCGCATGCCTCGCTGGCGCCGGCGTGCTCGCGCTCGGCGTCGGCCCGCAGCCGCAGCGCCGGTGCCACGCGTTCGGCCTTGCGACCCCGTTCCATGCGGGCGTGCAGTGCTTCGCGCTCCGGTCGGCGTGCCTCCAGGGCCTCCTGGCGGCGCCTTGCGTCGTCGTACCGCTGCTGCAGCCGGTGCAGTTCACGCTCGGCGTCCAGCGTGTGGCGCGCGGTGGCCTGCCTGCTCTCCGCGGCGGACAGCGCGCAGTCGGCGATGTCCAGGCGTTCCCTGGCCCCCGCGCGCGCGACCGCCGCCCAGTCCAGCACGGCGCCGGCCAGGCCCGGGTCTCCCGGCTGCCGCTGCGGCAGCGGCCAGTCGCCGGCCGCGGCGCCGGCCTCCTGCTCCATCTTGTGGGCGATCGCGAGAAGTCGCTCGTCCCCGGCCTTCACCTGCTGTTCCGCGGCGCGCCGCTGTTCGGCGAGCCGGTCCTCGACGGCGGCGAAGCGGCGGGTGTCGAAGAGCCGACCCAGCAGCTTGCCGCGAGCCTCGGCGTCGGCGCGCAGGAAGCGGGCGAAGTCGCCCTGCGGCAGCAGCACCACCTGGCAGAACTGGTCGCGGCTCATGCCGACGAGCTGTGTGAGCTCCTCGCCGATCTCCTGGTGGGAGCGGCTCAGCGCCCGCCACTCGCCGCTCTGTGCGTCGTACTCGCGCAGCCAGCTCTGTGCGCGCTCGGTGGTGAACCCCTTGCCGTTCTTCTTCCGACGGAGCTGGGCCGGGCGGCGGCGGATCTCCAACCGCCTACCGCCGACGGTCAGTTCGAGCAGCACCTCGGTGAAGGTGCCGGCCACGGCGTGGTCGCTGCGCAGCGAGGCTCCGGGGCTCTGCCGGGCCCCGGGCACCGCGCCGTACAGCGCGAAGCAGACGGCATCGAGCACGGAGGTCTTGCCGGCGCCGGTCGGCCCGTGGAGCAGGAAGATCCCGGCGGCGGACAGGGTGTCGAAGTCGACCTCCTGGTCGGCTCCGAAGGGGCCGAAGGCCGTGACGGTCAGCCGGTGCAGCCTCACCCGGCCACCTCGCGCACGGTGTCGTCCACCCGGACGTCGTCGAACGCCCCGCGCAGCACCGTGCGCTCGCGTTCGTCGGGTCCGCTGCCCCGGACATGGGCCACGAAGTCCTCCGCGATCTGCTGGTCGCTGCGTCCTTTCAGCCGCTGGGCGTACGAGTCGACGGCGTCCTGCTCGGCGCGCTCGGGTTCGAAGACGAGGCTCAGCGCGTGCGGGAAGCGCTCGGTGAGGCGCGCCATCGGGTCGGCCGGGCGCACGGGGTCGGTGAGCGTGGCTTCGACGAACGACTGCTCGTGTGCGGCGAGCGCCGGGTCGTCGAGCAGGTCGTCGAGGCGTCCGCGCAGCCGCGCGAGGGGCCGCGGGACAGGGCAGTCGACGCGCTCGGCTTCGATCTCACCGGCGGCCCCGAGGTCGATGAGCCACATGGTCTTGCGGTGGGCCGCCTCGGAGAAGGAGTAGGCGAGCGGCGAACCGGAGTAGCGCACGCGCTCGGTGATGGTCTGGGCGCCGTGCAGATGCCCGAGCGCGACATAGTCGACGCCGTCGAACACGCCGGCCGGAACCGCTGCCACGCCGCCGACGGTGATGTCCCGTTCGCTGTCGCTCTCCTGGCCGCCGGCGACGAACGCGTGCGCCAGCACGAGCGAGCGCGTACCTGCGGGACGGGTCGCGAGGTCCGCACTGACCCGGTTCATCGCCGCACCGATGACGGCTTCGTGGTGTGTCTTGTCGGTCTTGAACTCGTCCTTCACCAGGGCCGGTTCCAGATACGGCAGGCCGTAGCAGGCAACCTCGCCGTGGTCGTCGGCGAGGACCACGGGGGTGTCGCAGCCCGCCGGGTCGGTACGCAGATGTATCCCGGCCCGCTCGATGAGTCCGGCTCCCACCCCGAGGCGGCGCGCGGAGTCGTGGTTCCCGGAGATCATGACCGTCGGCACGCCGACGGCCGCCAGCCGGTGCAGCGCGTCGTCGAACAGCTCGACGGCGGTGAGCGGCGGCACCGCCCGGTCGTACACGTCTCCCGCCACCAGCACCGCGTCCACGTCGCGTTCGCGAACCGTCGCCACCAGGTGGTCGAGGAACGCGGCCTGGGCGTCGAGCATGCTCACCCGGTGGAGCGAGCGCCCCAGGTGCCAGTCCGACGTATGCAGGAGTCTCATGATCCCCGAGAGTAACGGTGCGGTCGGACATCACGTGCGGAATCAGGCGTCCCCATACGCCTCACCGCCCAACTCCAGCCCCGCGGTTCCCGCGGTGGCGTCCGCGAGCCAGCGGCGGAAGGCATCGACGTCGGCGTCGGGCAGACCGATCTCGAAGGTGACGGCCTCCGCGTAGCGCACCTCGCGCACATCGCGTCCGGTGGCCCGCAGATCGTTCTCGAGCCTGCCCGCACGCTGGTGGTCGACGGTGACGGTGGCGAGCCGGAAGCGCTGCCGGGTGAGCGTCCCGAGCGCGTCGAGAGCTTCGCCGACCACTCCCCCGTACGCCCGGATCAGCCCGCCCGCACCGAGCTTCACACCGCCGTAGTACCGCGTGACGACCGCGACGGCATAACGGACATCACGCCGCATCAGCATCTGGAGCATGGGGACACCGGCCGTACCGCCGGGCTCGCCGTCGTCACTCGCTTTCTGGACGGCGGCGTCGGCCCCGATGACATAGGCGAAGCAGTTGTGCGAGGCGGTCGAGTGCTCCCTGCGGACCCGGGCGACGAAGGCCTGTGCCTCCTCCTCGGTCGCCGCGGGTGCGAGCGCGCAGATGAAGCGCGATCGATTGATCTCTGTCTCGTGCACACCCTCACGGGCGACCGTCCGGTACTGCTCCTGCATCCGGTCACCCTATGTGGCGCCCGGAAGGGAATGCTCCGCCGGGCTCCCCGGTTGTCGGTGTCATGGACGCAGACACAGAGACGATCCGCAGGGTTCTGACCTCGACGGGTGACACGTGGGCCGTGGTGGGCCTGTCCAACAACACGTCCCGGGCGGCGTACGGCGTCGCCGACGTCCTCCAGCGCTTCGGCAAGCGCGTCGTGCCGGTCCACCCCAAGGCGGAGACGGTCCACGGCGAGCAGGGCTACGCCTCACTCGCCGACATCCCCTTCGAGGTCGACGTGGTCGACGTCTTCGTCAACTCGGACCTCGCGGGCGCGGTGGCGGACGAGGCGGTCGCGGCCGGCGCGAAGGCGGTCTGGTTCCAGCTGGGCGTCATCGACGCAGAGGCGTACGACCGCACGCGCGCGGCGGGCCTGGACATGGTGATGGACCGCTGCCCGGCGATCGAGATTCCGCGGCTGGGGTGAACGACGGGGCGGGCGGGGCGCGTTGACGATGCCGGGGTGCGGGAGTTCGGGGTTCAGATCCCCAATCCGGCCAGGACGGTCGCCCCCGCCAGTCCCGCGAACGCCTTCCCCGGCACGATCAGCTTCCCCCGCCTGCGTCCGCTGCCGATCAGCACCCACGGGATGTCGACGACCGCCGCGTCCACGAGTAGCGGCCAGCTCGCCGGGAGTCCGATCGGGGTGATGCCGCCGTACTCCATGCCCGTCTCGCCCGTCGCGGTGTCCATCGACGCGAACGACGCCTTGCGCGCGCCCAGTTGCCTGCGGACCACCCCGTTCACGTCCACCCGTGTGCTGGACAGGACCAGGCACGCCGCCAGGGTCGACCCGCCACCTCGTTTGCCCGCGACGACCACGCAGTTCGCCGACTCTTCGAGCAGCTCCTGGCCGTAGTGCTCCGCGAAGACCGCCGTGTCCGCGATCTGCGGGTTCGTGTCCACATAGATCAGCTGGTCCGCCGGGACATCGCCCTGCCAGCCGCGGACGGCGTCGGCGACCGGGGCGGCCAGGATGTCGAGGCAGTCCCGTGCGGGACGGGCGTCGGGGAAGTGTCCGATGGGGGCGCGCATGGGCGGAAAAATAGCAGCGGTCCGCGGTGGGGCGGACGGCCGTCTCAGCGGACGGGCGGGATGGAGACGGCCATGGTCATCACGACCTTCTCGGTCCCGTCGTTGCGGTATCCGTGGGGGACGTTCGCCTCGAAGGTGGCGGAGGAGCCGGCGGGCACCGTGTGCGCGGTGCCGTCGACCAGCAGGGTGAGGTCGCCCGCGGTGACGTGGAGGAGTTCGATGGTCCCGTCCGGGTGTGCGTCGGACTCACTGCGGTCGCCGGGCATCAGCTCCCAGGCCCACAACTCCAGGGGTCCTCGCTTCTCGGTGCCGACGAGAAGCGTGGTGAAGCTGCCCGTGGAGGTCGACCACATCCGTACGGCCTGGTCCGGCGGGACGACGCGGACCTGCGGCCCCTGTTCGTAGTCGAGGAGCGTGGTGATGCTGACGCCGAGGGCGTCGGCCAGCTTCACCGTGGTCCCCACGCTCGGGTTGGTGCGCGCCTGCTCGATCTGGATGATCATGCCGCGGCTGACCCCCGCGCGAGCGGCGAGAGCGTCGAGCGTGAGCCCGCGCTCGCCGCGCCAGCGCTTGAGGTTGCGGGCGAGCGATTGCGTGAGTTGGTCGAGATCCGTCACATTCCGTCCATTATTTTGAATGACAGAGTTCAATATCCTGCACTACCGTGTGGTGCACCCCAACGTTCACCGCACTGTACTGCGAGGCCCCCATGACCGCACTGTTCGCCCTGGCCACCAGCGTGCTGTGGGGTCTCGCGGACTTCGGCGGCGGACTGCTGACCCGGCGGGCTCCCGCGCTCACCGTCGTGGTGGTCTCGCAGTCCATCGCGGTCGTGGTCCTCGGCGTGATCGTCGTCGCCACGGGCGCGTGGCACCAGGCGGGCCACCAGCTCTGGTACGCGGTGGGGGCGGGGGTCGTGGGGCCGGTCGCGATGCTCTCCTTCTACAAGGCGCTCGCCCTCGGCCCCATGGGTGTGGTCTCACCCCTGGGCTCACTGGGTGTGGCCGTGCCCGTGGGCGTCGGCCTCGTGCTGGGCGAGCGGCCCGGCCTGCTCCAGTTCGCCGGCATCGGCGTGGCGGTGGTCGGCATCGTGCTGGCCGGCGGTCCGGAGCTGCGGGGCGCCGCCGTGCAGCGGCAGGCGATCCTGCTGACCCTGACGGCGGCCTTCGGGTTCGGCGCGGTCATGGCCCTGATCGCCGAGGCGTCGACCACCCTCACCGGCCTGTACCTGGCCCTGTTCGTGCAGCGCGTCACCAATGTGACCGTGGGCGGCGCGGCGCTGTACGTGTCGGTGAAGCGCGGCGGGCGGGCCCTGCCGGAGGACGGCGGGATGAAGGTCGTCCTGTCCTCGCTACCGGCCCTCGCCTTCGTCGGTCTCGCCGATGTCGCCGCCAACGGCACGTACTCCATCGCCGCCCAGACGGGCCCGGTGACCGTGGCGGCCGTGCTCGCGAACCTCTACCCGGTGGTCACGGTGCTGGCCGCACTGCTCCTGCTCAGAGAACGGCTGCGCATGATCCAGGCGGCGGGGGCCGGGCTCGCGCTGGTGGGGACGGTCCTGCTGGCCTCGGGCTGAGCTCGGCTCGGCTCCCCAGCCAGCCCAGACCTGTCGGGCCTCCGGCTGACCTCAGCTCGCCTCCCGGCCATCCCGGACCGGCCGGCCTCGGGCTGACCTCAGCTGCTTCCCAGCCTGCCGTCCTCCGGCTGAACTCTGCCCTCGTACGGCTTCGGCCTCGCCGCCCTCAGCTCTCGTCCAGCTCCGCCAGCGCCAGCAGCTGCTCGGGTGTGACACCGTCCGGGATCGGCACCGGCGCGGGCGTACGCAGCGGCGGCTGCCAGCCCAGGACCGGGTCCCAGCTCCTGACCACCCGGGCCGGTGCCCCGGCGACCACGGAGTGGTCGGGGACCTCACCCCGGACCACGGCCCCGGCGGCGACCACGACATTGCGGCCGAGCCGTGCTCCCGGCAGCACCACCGCGCCGGTGCCCAGCCAGCAACCGGGTCCGATCGTCACCGGCTCGGTCCTCGGCCACTGCTTCCCGACCGGCTCGTGCGGATCGTCGTAACTGTGGTTGGTCGAGGTGATGTAGACGTACGGACCGCAGTACGTGTCGGAGCCGATGGACACCCGTGTGTCGGCGATGACATGGCTGCCGCGACCGAGCACCACGCCGTCGCCCAGGGTCAGGATCGGCTCGGTGCCGAGATCGAGGTCCGGCATCATCCCCGCGGTCAGGGTGACCTGCTCGCCGATGATGCAGTGGTCCCCGAGTTCGATCCACGCCTCGCCGAACACCGTGCCCTGCGGGAAGGCGAGTCGGGTGCCGTGGCCGATGCCGCGGAAACGCAGGCGGCCGGGGTGGTCGGCGGTGACGGCACCGGCGTCCTGTGCCCAGCGCCAGCCCCGGTGAAGGGCACGGGCGAGAACGCCACGCCACCAGGCGGCGGGCGATGAGAACGTGTTTCTGTTCTTCGGCACCCGCACACGGTAGTCGGCCCGCTCGCGGCCGGTCGGAGCACGGCGCTGTGATGTTCGCCCCACGGAAGCCCGGTGGCGGGACGCCCCGGGGGCCGTTGTGCCCGTACGCGCCACGCCGGGATGGCCGGAAAGCACCGCTCGGACGGACGATGTTGTGGTCCCCCACACCTCATTCGACGCAGAGGCAACAACGGCCACCAGGTCATCGGCAGCGTTTCCGGTGCCACACGGCCTGCCGGGAGGAAAACGCTGTCTACCACGTCCGCCGGGGCGTGACAGTGACTTCGGGACTAAGTCCTCCGTTCCGTGGGCAGTCCGGCTTCTCGGGGCTCCCGGGCATCGGCGCGTGACTAGCATGAGCGCCACATGCGTACGGAAGATCACCGTCAACTTACGGTGCCTGTACGGCATGTGGTCGGCCGATGCGCGCCAGTCGGCCTCGTCTGTTCTTCCCCGGACTCAAGCAGCGAGGGATCGCGGAATGTCAGTGCCAGTCGCTCGGAAACCGCACAGGATACGAACCCCACGGCCCTTGCCCCTCGTCGTACCGCTGGCCACCGTGGTGGTGGCCGGCGCGGCCGCCGGCGCGGTGATCGCCGCGGCACCCGACGCGGCCCGGGACTGGGTCGCGGCGACCGTCGGTGTCGCCTGGCTGTGGGTGGCGGCCACCGTCGTCGTGACGGCGCTGAGCTCGCGCCGGCTGCGCGCCACGGCGTCGGCCGCCGCCGGTGAACTGCGTGCGGTGCAGGCCCAGTCGGCCCAGACCGCCGCCGAGTCCGCGCATCTGGTGAACGTCACACTCCCCTCGGTGGTGAAGCGCTTGCGCGACGGGGAGAACTCCGAGGACACCCTCGCCGCCACCCCGCCACCGACCGATCCGCAACTGCGCCGCGTGCTCCAGGTGTTCGCCACCGAGCTCGGGGCCGGTGAGCGCCGGGCGGAGACCTCGGCCGCCAACAGCGCTTCCGCAGTACGCCAGTTGGCACAGGCTGCCGACGATCTGGACCGGCTGACGGCGGTGACGCTGCCCGCCGCCTTCGAGCATCTGCGCCGGGGAGCCTCGGCCGACACCGTCCTCGGCGAGCTCCAGCAGCCCACCGACGCGCGGCTGCGGGTGATCCTGGACGCGGTGGTCCGGGAGTTCGCCGTGAGTGAGCGGCGTGCGGCGGCCGCCCAGGGCGCCAGTGCCAAGGCGCTGAGCCGGGTGCAGGCCAAGGCCGTGAGCATGCTCGCCGACCTGCGGGAGATGCAGGATCGTCACGGCGAAGAGGTGTTCGGTGATCTGCTCAAGCTCGACCACAACACCTCGCAGCTCGGTCTGCTGACCGACCGCCTCGCGCTTTTGATGGGCGGCCGTTCGAGTCGTTCGTGGAACAAGCCGATTGGGATGGAGAGCATCCTGCGCGGCGCGGTGGGCCGGATCGCGGCCTATCAGCGGGTGCGACTGCACTCCTCCAGCACCGCGGCGGTCGCCGGCTTCGCCGCCGAGGGCGTCATGCATCTGCTGGCCGAGCTGATGGACAACGCGGCGAACTTCTCGCCGCCCATCGACGAGGTCCACGTCTACGTCGAGGAGCGCACCGCCGGCCTGGTCGTCACGATCGAGGACAGCGGTCTGAAGATGGCCGACGCCGCCATGCGGCGAGCCGAGGAGGCCGTGTCGGGCCGGGTCACCGACCTCGCCGCCCTCCAGGGCACCCGGCTCGGGCTCGCCGTGGTGGGCCGGCTGGCCGCCAAGTACCGGATGAGCGTCAACTTCCGGCCCTCCTCCCGTGGCGGCACCGGCGTCGTGGTGCTGTTCCCGCCCCAGTTGCTGGCCCAGCAGCGCAGCGCGGCACCGGAGACGACGCTCCACCGCGCCACCCCCGACACGGTGGAGCGGACGCCCGACGCACCCACCACCTCCGGCTCGGGCGCGGCCGCGCCCGGTTCCGTGGCGGCGGCGGGCACCCCCTTCCCGGCCCAGTCGGGTCCGCGGGTGGCGACACCGAACGGTCTGCCCGTACGGCCGCCGGGGCGCACCATGGCCGCCGCCGACCGCGGCCGCGAGCCGGCCGGCCCCGGCAAGGGGCACCAGGCGCCCGACCGCGAGACCGGCACCGCGCGCGACCCCGGCCGTGACGCCGGCGCGCAGTTCGGCGCCTTCCACCGCGCCCGCAAGGCACAGGAGGACCGGCCCGCAGGGCTCACCGAGGAGTGACGCGATCCGCCCCGCGGGCGCCCGGGTCATGGCGCCACCCCCGTTACACGACGTGAGACAGGAGGCACGGGCGGATGACCGGATCACCGGAACGCATCCGCCCCACGCAGACGATGCAGACCACTGACAACAGCCTGACCTGGCTACTGGAAAGCCTTCTCGAACGCACCCCGGGCACCCGGCACGCCCTGGTGCTCTCCCGCGACGGGCTCAAGCTGTGCTGGACCCGGCATCTGACGCTCGACCAGGCCGACCAGTTGGCCGCGATCTGCTCGGGCATCCAGGCGCTGGCCCAGGGGGCGTCGGTCGAGTTCGGCAACGGCAGCGGCGGCGTACGGCACTCGATGACCGAGTTCCACGGCGGTCTGCTCTTCATCGTGGAGGCCGGTGACGGCGCCCATCTGGCGGTCGTCGCGGAGGACGGCGCCGATCCCGGCGTGGTCGGCCACCAGATGACCGATCTGGTGGAGCAGATCGGCGAGCATCTGCGGGCGGAACCGCGGATGCCGGCCCCGGAGAGTCCGCTCTCATGACCCGCAAACCCGTCGACACGGGTGATCCGGACCGGCTCTACACGGTCACGGGGGGCCGCAGCCGCGCCGACGACGACGCGTTCGACCTGGTGACGCTGATCGTCAGCGAGTGCGAGCCCACGCTCGGGATGCAGTCGGAGCATGTGCGGATCCTCGACCTGTGCCGTCATCCGACCGCGGTCGTCGAGCTGTCCGCGGAGCTGAGGCTGCCGGTGACAGTCGTACGGATCCTGCTGGGCGACCTGCTGGCGACGGGGCGTATCACGGCCCGCCATCCGCGGGCCGCCCGCTCGCTCGTCGATCTGCCCGACTCGGCCCTCTTGAAGGAGGTGCTCCATGGACTCCGTAACCTCTGAACTGCCCGCCCGCACCCCGCTCGTCGACTCGGCCGAGACCGGGTTGAAGATCGTGATCGTGGGTGGTTTCGGGGTCGGCAAGACCACGCTGGTGAAGTCGGTCAGCGAGATCCGGCCGCTGAACACCGAGGAAGTGATGACGCAGGCGGGTGTCGGCGTCGACGAGACCGCCGGTCTCGCCACCAAGACGACCACCACCGTCGCCTTCGACTTCGGCCGGATCAGCCTCAACGACCGTATGGTCCTCTACTTGTTCGGCGCACCGGGGCAGGAGCGCTTCTGGTTCCTGTGGGACCGGCTCTTCACCGGCACCCTGGGCGCCGTGGTGCTGGTCGACACCCGGCGCATGAGCGACTCCTGGTACGCGATCGACCGGCTCGAACACCACCGGACGCCGTTCGTGGTGGCGGTCAACCGCTTCGACGACGACATGGCCGCCTTCTCGCTGGACGAGATACGCCAGGCGCTGTCGCTCGCCCCGCATGTGCCGCTGATCGACTGCGACGCCCGGGTCCGCTCGTCCGGCAAGCACGTCCTGATCAGCCTTGTCGACCACCTTCATGAACTGGCCATGGCACGGGAGATGACACCATGACCGACCCCGCCGCACCCGAACCCGCGCCGTCCCCGCCGCCGGGATGCCCCGCTCACCCGGGGGCGATCCGCCTCAGCGGCCTGGAGTACCAGCAGAGCCCTTCCGAGCTGTACCGCTCGATGCGCCGTGAGCAGGGCGCGGTGGCTCCCATCCTGCTCGACGGGGACATCCCCGCCTGGCTGGTGCTCGGTTACGCCGAAGTGTCGTACGTGACCGGCCACGACGAGTTGTTCGCCCGGGACTCGCGGCGCTGGAACCAGTGGGAGAACATCCCCGCCGACTGGCCGCTGATGCCGTTCGTCGGCTACCAGCCGTCGGTCCTGTTCGCCGAGGGCGCCGAGCACCAGCGGCGGGCGGGCGTCATCACCGAGGCGCTCGAGGCTGTCGACCAGTTCGAACTGGCCCACTGGAGCACGCGGATCGCCGACCAGCTGATCGACGGCTTCGCGGGCAGCGGACAGGCGGAGCTGATGTCCGCGTACGCCCACGCGGTGCCGATGCGGGCCGCGGTTCAGATGTGCGGGATGCCGGCGCGGGGCTCCGACACCGACGACCTCGTGCGCGATCTGCGGATCTCGCTGGACGCGGCCGAGGGCGACGACCCGGTGGCCGCGTACGTACGCGTGCAGGAACGCATCCAGCGCCTGGTCAAGGACAAGCGCGGCACACCGGGTCCGGATGTCACCTCGCGGATGCTTCGGCATCCGGCGGGGCTGACGGACGAGGAGATCGTCCAGGACCTGATCTCGATCATCGCCGCCGCGCAGCAGCCGACGGCGAACTGGATCTGCAACACGCTGCGTCTGCTGCTGACCGACGACCGGTTCGCCCTGAACGTCTCCGGCGGCCGTCTCAGCGTCGGCCAGGCGCTCAACGAGGTGCTCTGGCTGGACACACCCACCCAGAACTTCATCGGCCGCTGGGCGGTGCGCGACACACAGCTCGGCGGCCGGCAGATCCGGGCGGGCGACTGTGTGGTGCTCGGGCTCGCGGCGGCCAACACCGATCCGCAGATCTGGCCCGAGGGCCACATCGGCGCCGAGAACTCCTCGCATCTGTCCTTCAGCAACGGCGAGCACCGCTGCCCCTATCCGGCGCCCCTGCTGGCCGATGTGATCGCGCGTACCGCGATCGAGACGCTGCTGGAGCGGCTGCCGGACGTGGTGCTGGCCGTGGAGCCGGACCGGTTGACCTGGCGGCCGTCCATCTGGATGCGGGGACTGACGTCCCTGCCGGTGCAGTTCAGTCCGGTCGTCCAGTGAGCGTCGGCGCCGGGGCCCGCCGCGAGATGGCGGCCCCGGCGCACCGCCGGCCCCGCTGTGATCAGCCGGCGACCGGTGTGAAGCGGACGGGGAGCGACTGCGGCCCGCGCGTGAACACGCCCTGCTCGGACGGGACGAAGCCGTCCGCGAGCCGCATGTCCGGCATGGCGTCGAGCAGTTGGTTGACGCCGGTCTCGACCTCGGCCTTGGCGAGCAGCGCGCCGACGCAGAAGTGCCGGCCGAGGGCGAACGCCAGATGGTCGGCCGCCGCGGAGAATGCCGTGGTCGAGGTGAGGTCGTCGCGGAAGATGTCGAAACGGTCCGGGTCCTTGTAGCGCTCCGCGTCCCGGTTCGCCGCGCCGATCAGACAGGTGACCGTCGCCCCCGCGGGGATCGTGCCGCCGCTGACCGTGACCTCGGTGGCCGTCTGGCGCATGATCATGTGGACCGGCGGGGTGTAGCGGAGGGTCTCGGCGAAGGCCCGGTCGATCAGGCTGCGGTCCTCCCGTACGGCGGCGAGCTGTTCGGGATTGACCAGCAGATTGGCGAAGATGCCGGCGATCGCCTTGTCGGTGGTCTCACCACCGGCGGCGAGCAGCAGGCTGCAGAAGGCCTTGATGTCCTCGTCGCTCATCCGTACGCCGTCGACCTCGGCCGCGCAGAGCGCGGACAGCAGGTCGTCGCCGAGGTGCTCGCGGCGCTCCTGGATGATCGGGATCATGTATTCGGCGAACTCGACGCGGGTGCGCTCCCCCGCGGCCGTGACGCCGGGATCGCCCGCGAGGTTGCCGAGGAAGGCGATGACGGCGGTGTACCAGCCGTGGAACCGGGCGTGGTCCGCCTTGTCGAGGCCCAGCATGTCGGCGATGACGTTCACGGGGAAACGGGTGGCGAAGGAGTCGACGAGGTCGGCCTCGCCCTTGTGCCGGATGCCGTCGATCAGTTCACGGGCGTTGCTCTCTATCACCGGAAGGAACTTCTCCTGGAGATCCCTGCCCCGGAACGCCGGCGCCACCAGGGCCCTGCGGACGGCGTGTTCGCGCCCGCTGAGCTGGAGGATCGTCTTGCCGTGCACCGGCTCGATCTGCCATGCGTAATTGTCGGTGGTGTAGAGCGAGTCCTTGTCCTTGAAGGCCCGCTCCACGTCCCGGTAGCGCGAGATGAGATAGCTGTTGGTGGCCTCGTGCCAGATCAACGGCGCGTGTTCACGCATGGCGCGGTAGGCCGGATAGGGGTTCGCGGCAAACTCCGGCGACAGGATGTCCGGTACCTGTTGTGCGGTGGCCATGGCGCTCCTTGAGCAGTAACGGGCAACTCACACAAGGTTATTGATCATCCGTCAGTTGAACCAGACCGGTCCTGGCCGAATCCGGTGCCTCGGTGTCCTTCTCCGGCGCGCAGCCCGATCGTGCGCCCGTGGCGACACAGCACGATGGCCGGGGCGACAACCGTGCCCGGGGCCGGTCCCCCCTGCCTCGGCGAGCGCGGGCCACCGTGGTGGGGGATGTGGCGCACACTCGCCAGGCCGTCCGGCCACCCGGGCACAGCACCGACCGCGGGCACTCGGGTCACCGGCCGCCACGAGGGCAGACTCGATAACGGTGCATTCCGCTTTCGGTGAGGGGAAGTTATGACCACATGCCGAGACGCGCCTATCCGTGAACCCGATCTACGGATACGCAAATAATTCATGAACCCCGGGTGCCGCGGTTGCGGCTCAGCTGCCGGCGCGTCTGCGACTCCAGCTTCCGGCGCGCCCGGGACACGTGCTGTTCCACCGTGCGCGGCGACAGGTGCAGCGTGGCCGCGATCTCGCGGTTGGTGAGGCCGGCCGACGCCAGGTCCACGACCTCCTGCTCGCGCGGCGAGAGCTGGTCGCCGTAGCTGGGTCGCCCGCGCGGTCGCTGCTCCGCCGCGGGGTGGTGGGAGCGGAGCGTGGCCCGTACCCGTGCGGCGTCCCACCCGGCGCCCATGTCGGTGAGCCGTTCCACGCAGGACGCCAGGGACTCGACGGCCGTCGCGAGCGCGTCCGGGTCGCCGTCCCCGCCCTCGGCCCCCGCCCCGAGCACACAGGAGGCCGCCGCTTCGGCGGTGAGGATGGCCGCGTACGGCCGGGGCATCTCGGCGTACCTCTCCGAGGCGTCCTGGAAGTGCGGCGCAGCCTCCGCGGGCCGGCCGGCGGTCTCCAGCAGGATGCCGCGGCACCAGGACAGCGCCGCCAGCGGCGACGGCAGGGCCGTGTCCTTCAGGCCCGCCTCGAACTCCGCGGTCATCGTCTCGGCCGTCTGCCGGCGGCCGGCGCGGGCGGTCGCCTCCACCGCCCAGGGCGCGAGTTCGGCCGCCCACGCCCAGACGCCCTTGTCCCGGAGCCGGTCCCAGGCGTCGGCCGCCTCGGACGCGGCGGTGTCCAGATCACCGCGGGCGAGTGCGGTACGGACGAGCGCGCCGGCCGCCGCAGCCACATGCGGCAGCGGAGAGCCCACGGGCAGCGGATGTCCGTCCCCGGAGAGCCAGGCCGCCATCTGCTGCCATTCGCCCTGTGCGAGGGCCAGCATGCCGAGGACGACCCGCGCGTCCGCGGCGGGCCCGGGCATGACACCGGTCTCCGCCACGAAGGCCCTGGCGCGGACGGTGAGACCGTCCCAGGTGCCGGTGAGCCAGTCCAGCAGCAGGCCGGTGCCGCGGCCGTCCTGTTCGACGTAGGTGGCCCGGCCGCGGACGGCGACGTCGACCCCCTCTTCGAGCAGCTCGCCCACACGGGAGAGATGGCCGAGCCACAGGGCGGCGTCCGCGGCGTTCACCAGCCCGCGGGCGACGTGCGGCAGCCGGTCCGTCTGCTCGGTCTGATCGGTCTGGCTACGCAGCCGTGCGAGGACGTCCCAGGCCGTGGCGTCGCCGATCTCCAGGAGGACGGCGACGCAATTGGCGTCGACCGCGGTGCGGGCCTCGTCGTCGTGGCTGCCGGCCGCCATCTTCTGCACCTTCTCGAGCCAGTACAGATTGCGTTCCAGCGGTACGGACGACATGACCGGCATGGCGAGCGCCGACATCGCGCGGGCGGCGAGTGCCGGCCGCTCGGCCAGTTCGTCGACCGCCTGCTCCAGTTCCACCCAGCCCTGGAGTCCGCGGCCGGCCTGGTTGTAGAGCACCAGGCCGAGGTCGAGCCGGATCTGTCCGCGGACCGCCGGGGGCAGCGACTGCTCGTCGAGGATCTGCCGCAGCACCTGGACGGTCTGGTCGGTGTGCAGTCCGAGCACCGCGCTGTGGGCGAGGAGGCGGGCGAGTCGGGCCCGGGTCTCCCTCGGCACCGCCGGGTGCGACAGAGCCTGCTCCAGCAGGTCGATCGCCGTCTGGTGGGCGCCTGCCTCGGCGCACTGTTCGGCCGCGTGCTCGACGGCCTTGAGCCAGCCGCGTATCTGGCCGCCGCGGTGCCGGTGCGCCGCGAGCCGGACCCACGGGACGGGATGACGGTGGGCGAGGACGTCGGCGGCCCTGCGGTGCATGTCCTGGCGCAGGGGGCCGGGCATCTCGCCGTAGACGGCGGTGCCGGCGAGGGGCGAGGGGAAGCCGTACAGATCGCGGTCGTTCTCCAGCAGCACCGCCCCGCGGAGCGAGGCGACGAGCGCCTCACGGCCGGCCGCGCCGGGCAGCGCGGCCACCGCGTACAGGTCCGCCGCGCTGCTGGGCTCGTCGAGGACGGCGGCGGCCCGGGCCACGGCCCGGTGCTCCTCGGGCAGTGCGGCCAGCCGCCCGACGGCCAGTTCGGCCAGGCGTACGGGTGGGCCGGTGGCATCGAGGTCCTTGGCCGTGTAGCGCTCCCGGGGCCCGTAGGCGTCCTCCAGCTGGCGCACGAGATCGACGACGACCTGAGGCACTCCGGCGGACCGCTCGTGGATCCGGGCGACGAGCTCGGGCGGACTGCATTCGGGACCGAGCCGGTCCTCGACCAGCCGGCGGACCTCGTCGGCGTCCAGGGGGTCGAGGCGGAGGCGCAGGACGGTGAGCCGGGCCGGGTAGGCGACCGCGCGGCCGAGGACGAGTCCGGGTTCGGTGAGTTCCTCGGGGCGGTAGGTCAGAACGGCGGCGAGCCCGGGCGGGGGCTGTTCCAGCAGTCCGCGCAGCACATCCCTGCCCGCGGAGTCCGCCCGGTGCACGTCGTCGGCGATCAGCAGGACCGGACCGCCGGACTCCAGCAGGGGCTCCAGGTCCCCGGCGAGCGCGGCGGTATCGCGGTGGATCCGGGGGGACAGGGCGATGGGATCGGGGCGCTCGCGTACGGCGGCGCCCGGTTCCGTGCGGTTGGCCCGGGCCGGGTGGTGCGTCAGCGCGACGCCGGAGGAGGTGAACGTCAGCACGACCCGTGGTCGCGGTCCGGCCTCGGCGCTGTCCAGCAGCCGGTCGACCAGTCGGCTCTTGCCGGTACCGGCACGCCCTTCCAGCAGCAGGAGCGCCGACTGCCGGCCGGGGTGAGCGACCGTCTGCTGCAGCCATCGCTCCCAGACTTCGTCACTGAGCGTGCTCACCGGCTCACTCTCCTCGACATTTCTGGGCATTTCATTTCTTTAGGTATCCGTACTTCAGTCTCCCCAATTGCGCCGGGCTTGCCGAGACAGTGAGCGTAGTCCCACGGGCCCAGGCGTCGACCTGGGCAGAAGGAGCCGACGTGATCGCATCAGAGGAGTCCTCCCAGTTTTCGTCGTCCGGGCACGGACCGTACGGCGGAACCTCGGGTCTGGCCCAGTGTGCGATGTCGGCGACGCCGGAAGCCGCCCGCACCCTGCGCCATTTCGCACGCGCAGTGGCCCGGCGATGGCGGCTGCACGACGAATTCCACGAAGCGCTGTCGGTGATCGTCACCGAGCTCGTCAGCAACGTGGTGCTGCACAGTGGCAGCACCTGGGTCGCCCTGGCCATCAAGGTCCGCGGCAACACACTGACGACGGAGGTCAGGGACGGCGGCCGGTGGAAGCATCGTCATGCACGACGCCAGGAACCGCTGGACGCTCACGCGGACTGCGGCCAGGGTCTGCGGCTCGTCGACGCTTTCGCCACCAGGACCGTCACGCGACGGCTGCCGATGGGCAGCGTGGTCGCGGCAGAGATCGTCATGCCACCCCGTCAGGGCGGGCCACGGCGTGTGACCCCGCACCCACGGAGGGAGGACGAACCGTCGCCTCCCCTGGATTTCCGTGCGGTGATCGGGCTGACGGTGGAGCCGGACTGCCACTGACCACAAGGGGCTGCGAGGACCGCGCGGACCAAGGACGCGAGCCGGGCGACGGGAGAGGTCAGGACTTCCGTGGCGGCTCGCGACGGGTGCGGTCGGAGAATCACACGGCGAGTGAGGGCGGGTGCGGGGCGGCTCGCGACAGCCGGCCGTCAGCTCTTGCGCGCCGCCTCACGATGGGCCTCGGCGAGATCCAGGTAGACGGCGGCGTTGAGCTTGATGCCCTCGCGCTCCTCGTCCGTCAGCTCGCGCCGCACCTTGGCGGGGACCCCGGCGACGAGCGAGCCGGGCGGGACCCGCATCCCCTGCGGCACCAGCGCGTGCGCGGCCACCAGGGACCCGGTGCCGATGTGGGCACCGTTGAGGACCGTCGCCCCCATGCCCACCAGTACGTCGTCCTCGACGGTGCAGCCGTGCAGGACGGCGTTGTGGCCGACCGAGACGCGCTCCCCCACCGTCACGGGGAAGCCGGGGTCCGAGTGGACCGTGCAGTTGTCCTGGATGTTGGAGTCGGCGCCGATGACGATCGGCCCGCAGTCCGCCCTGAGCACCGTCTGGTACCAGACGCCGGCGCCCGGCGCGAGGGTGACCTCACCGATGACGACCGAGGTCGGAGCGGTGAAAGCCTCCGGTGCGACGCTCGGCTCCCGGCCGCCCACACCCATGATCAGCGCCTCTGACGCCATCGCTGTCTCCTCGTTTCATGGACGGGCGCACCGAACGGTCCGTACGGCTGCGCGACGACCGGGCCGCGGGTCAGTCGGCGGCGGGAACCGGCTCGGGAACCGTCCGCGTCTCCGCCTCGGCCGCCGCCTTCTTCGCACGGTTCTTGAGCACGAGCATGGAGGTCACACCGATCAGCACCGCAAGGACGAGGCCCAGCCACGAGAACCGCTTCAGCCATGCCTCGGCCACGACGCCGACCGAGTAGATGACGGCGGTCGTGCCGCCCGCCCAGAGGATGCCGCCGAAGACGTTGGCGATCAGGAACTTCCAGTACGGCATGCGCAGCACGCCCGCGAGGGGCCCGGCGAAGATCCGCAGCAGAGCGACGAAACGTCCGAAGAAGACGGCCCACATGCCCCACTTCTCGAACGACCGCTCCGCCATGGCGATCTGGGCGGGACCGCAGTGTTTCGGGAACTTCCCGCCGAGCCGGGCCAGCAGGGGCCTGCCGCCCTTGCGGCCGATCGCGTACCCGATCGAGTCGCCGATGATCGCGCCGGCGGTCGCGCACGCGCCCAGGATGTACGGGTCGATGTCACCGTGCTGGGAGGCGAGCAGCGCCGAGCTGACGAGGACGATCTCACCCGGCAGCGGGATACCGAGACTCTCGAGCCCGATCACCACCCCCACCAGGAGGTAGATGCTGAGCGGGGGGACGGTCTCGAGCCACTCCTGGACGTGCAACGCCGGTTCCTCCCGTATGCGCAGTACCGCTGCCCGGCGTGCGCCCCCGTGGCGCACGCCGGGCAGCCTACCTGCTTCGGAAGCGGGTTCCGGCCGCCTCGTCAGGCGTTGGGCCGCAGGGTCCAGACGATGGTCATTTCGCCGGTGACCGCGCCGTCGGCGCGCTCGATGGCGACGTTCACCGGGAACTCCGGGCGCTCGCCCGCGTCGAGTTCGGCGACGACGTCGGCGATGGGCCGGCCGAGGGTGGCGGTCGCGGTGACCACGCCCATCGCGAGCTTCTTGTAGCCGATCTCCGCCTTGACGGCGAGCGGTACGGCGCGGTTCATCTGGTCGCCGAAGGCGGCGATGACGATGGCACCGCTCGCGGACTCGGCGAGCGTGAACATCGCTCCGGCATGCGGCCCGCCCACGTGGTTGTGGAAGTCGGGCTGGTCCGGCATGCGCAGCACGGCACGCTCGGCGGTGGTCTCCAGGAACTCCAGGTTCAGCGTGCGGGCCATGGGGACCGTGGCGGCGAGCATCTCGCCGACTGTCATCTGATCAGCGCTCATGGCGCGATGTTACCCACGAGTAGGGCAACTTGGCCATCCCCGCGCAGGGGCGGACGTAGCCGCTGCGGCACGGCACCTCTATGGTTACTCGCCATGTGGCCAGGACAGCAGCCGCCCGGGGGCGAGAACCCGCAGGACCAGAACCCGTACCAGCAGCCGGGGTACCAACAGCCGAATCCGTACCAGCAGCCGGGGTACCAGCAGCCCAACCCGTACCAGCAGCCGACCGTGCCGCAGTACACGGTGGCGACGCAGCCGCCCGGTGGCCCCACGCCGCCGGACGACAAGAAGAAGACCACCATCGTCGCGATCGTCGCGGCCACGGCGGTCGTCGCGGCCGCGGTGATCACGGGTGTCGTCGTACTCCAGGACGACGACACGAGCACGTCCGACGACAGCAAGGCCACGGCCTCGAAGACGCCGACGGCGCAGCAGCCGAGCGGCGACCCCGCGGCGTCCCCGACGGAGAACCCGCGCGGCGGTGACGGCGGCAAGCCGACGATCGCCGGCTGGAAGGTCGTCTCCAACCCCAAGCACGGAACGCGGTTCGACGTCCCGGCAGGGTGGGAGGTCGCCGGTTCGGGCGTCAGCACCGGCTTCGAGGACGAGAAGAAGGGCGACGGTTCGCCCGTCGTCGCGATGTCGGCCCCGGCTTACTACAAGTCCAAGTGGTGCGAGTTCGACACCGACAAGGACGGCAAGCTGGAGGACTGGGGCCTGAGCACCACGGGCACCAAGGGCGGCAAGGGGGCCAAGGACGCCGCGACCGCCGCGTACAACGAGGCCGGCAACTGGGTCTGGGCCGGTTACGCGCAGACCGAGCCCAAGGGCACGGTGAAGGTGAGCAAGGCCGTCCCGTACACGACCAAGTCGGGCCTGGTCGGCAGCGTGTCGACGGCGACCGCCCTCGGGGTGAAGAAGGAGAACAAGTGCGAGACCGACGGCAAGTCGATCGCCTTCTCCTTCAAGGACCCCGCGGGTGAGTTCAAGTCCTGGGTCCTGTACGCCAACAAGGGTGTGCCGGACGAGGTCCCGGACACGACCATCCGGCAGATCCTGAGCACGGTGCGGCTGGCGGCGACGCCCACGCCGTAACCGGTTTGGCAAGCAGGGCGGCCTGCGGGGATAGTCCGTGGGTGACCTCTCCCGCAGCCCCGCCCCGCCGCCCGCGCCGCCCCGAATGGGCCGGGCGCAACTACACGCTGCTGACCGCCGCCGCGATCGTCACCAATCTGGGAAGCCACGGTGCGCTGATCGCGGCGGCGTTCGCCGTGCTGGAGTCCGGTGGCGACGCGGGCGATGTGGGTCTCGTGGCGGCTGCCCGTACGCTCCCGCTCGTTCTGTTCCTGCTGATCGGCGGCGCGGTCGCCGACCGCGTGCCGCGGCACCGGGTGATGGTCGCCGCCAACGCCCTCAACTGCGTCTCCCAGGCCGTCTTCGCGGTCCTGGTGCTGGCCGGCGACGCTCAGCTGTGGCAGATGATGCTCCTGACCGCGCTCTGCGGAACCGGGCAGGCGTTCTTCAACCCCGCCGCCGAGGGCATGCTGATGTCGAGCGTCAGCGGTGAACAGGCGAGCCGGGCCTTCGCCGTGTTCCGGATGGCCATGCACGGTGCCGCGATCGGCGGCGCGGCGCTCGGCGGCGCGCTGATCGCGGCCATGGGGCCCGGCTGGGTGCTGGCGGTGGACGCGGTGGCGTTCGCGGTCGCCGGCGGGTTGCGCGCCTTCCTCCACGTCGGTCACATCGCGCCGCGCGCGCCCGGCGGCGGGCTGTTCGCCGATCTGCGCGACGGGTGGAAAGAGGTCAGCAGCAGGCCGTGGCTGTGGGGCATCGTCGCGCAGTTCACGGTCGTCGTCGCGGTCGTGGGCGCCGCCGAGTCGGTGTTCGGACCGCTGGTGGCCGAGGACGAGTTGGGCGGCGCGGGACCCTGGGGAATGGCCCTCGCCGCCTTCGGCGTGGGCACCCTCCTCGGTGCGCTGCTGATGATGCGCTGGAAGCCGCGGCGGCTGCTGCTCGCCGGCACGCTGTGCGTCTTCCCCCTCGCCCTGCCGTCCGCCGCGCTCGCCGTGCCGCTGCCGGTCCCGGGACTGGCCGCCGTGATGCTGGTGAGCGGGGTGGCGATCGAGGTGTTCGGCGTCGCGTGGATGACGGCGCTGCACCAGGAGATCCCGGAGGAGATGCTCTCGCGGGTCTGCGCCTACGACTGGTTCGGCTCGGTGGCCATGCTGCCGCTGGCGACGGCGCTCGCCGGGCCCGCGGAGAGCGTGTTCGGGCGGAGCGCGTCGCTGTGGGGGTGCTCGGCGCTCGTGGTCCTCGTGACCGCGGCGGTGCTGTTCGTGCCGGACGTCCGGCGGCTGACCCGCCGGTCCGGGAAGGTCGCGGCGGCCGGACCCGGCCCCCTCCCCGTGGCCTCAGCCGATGCTGAAGGCACCGCCGGGCGGCTCGGGTGACGTCTGGGAATCGGCGTCTGCGACCGGCGTCGCGGACCCGATGAGCCGCCGCAGTGGCGCGCCGTGCTCGACGCGTGCGGGGAACGGGTCCGCGGAGGTGCGGCGGGCGAGGGCGGCCGTGTCGAGCGGGGTGTGGGACGCGAGCAGCAGGACGTTGCCGAAGCGGCGTCCGCGCAGCACGGCCGGTTCGGCGATCAGGGCGAGTTCGGCGAACACCGCGGCGAAGGTGGCCAACTGCGAGCCGAGGAAGGTGAACGGAGCGCTGTCGGCGAGGTTCGCCGCGTAGATCCCGCCCGGCCTCAGAACGCGTTCGGCCGCTCGCGCGTACTCGACCGAGGTCACCTGCGCCGGCACCCGTGATCCGCCGAAGACATCGGCGATCAGCAGATCGGCCGAGTCCTCCGGCGCCGCGTCGATCCAGACGCGGGCGTCCGCCGCGTGCAGCGTGATGCCCGAGCCGGCGGGCAGTGGCAGTTGCTCCGCGACCAGGTCGAGCAGACCGCGGTCGAACTCCACGACGTCCTGCCGTGAGCCGGGCCGGGTCACCGCGGCGTAGCGCGGCAGGGTGAGGGCTCCACCGCCGAGGTGCAGCAGATCGACTGGCGCGCCCTCGTCCGCGCAGGTGTCGATGACGTGGGCGAGCCGCCTGGTGTACTCGAACTCCAGATGCGTGGGCTCGTCCAGGTCGACGTACGACTGGGGGGCGTCGTCGACGGTGAGCAGCCAGGCCCGCTCGCGGTCGATGTCGGGCATCAGTCTGGCGGTGCCCCGGTCGACCTCGCGGACGACCGGTATCTGCTCGTTCACGGTCTCATTGTGCCCGGGCCGCTCGCGTCGGCAGGCGCGGGGACGACCGGGGAGCGCCCGACCCGCAACCGCCCGAGCGCCCCGGGACCACGACCGGCGGGGAAGCGACCGTTGTGCGCGCCGGTGCCGCGGCCTGCAACCGCTGTCCCGAACGCACCCGGCGTAAGCAACCGCAGTGCGCCGGCACCACGTCCCGCGCCATGCACCGCCGGGACCACGACACGCGCCACACCCGCGGCGTCCCGAACACACCCGGCGTAGACAACCCCCATGCCCCGGGACCACGACCCGCGCCAGGCGCCCCTCTCCCGAGCACACCCGGCGCAGGCAACCGCAGTGCGCGGGGACCACGAACCCCGCCAAGCACCGCCGGGACCACGACACGCGCCGGACACCGCCGTCCCGAACACACCCGGCGCAGGCAACCACCGTGCGCCGGCACCACGACACGCGCCAGACACCGCCGTCCCGAGCACACCCGGCGCAGGCACCCCCTGTGCGCCGACGCGTCCGCCGCAAGCGACCGCCCGTGGTATCCCGCGCCCCAAGCAACCGCCCGTGCCGAGCACACGCCCGCCCTGCACCGCCCCGTCAGCCGGACCAGACCGCCGCGACCTCGTCCGCGTGTGCCGCCGCCTGGGCGAGTCCCGCCCGTGCCGCGGGCGCCCGCCGGGCCGGGTCCAGGACATTGCGGCCGAACGCCTTCCGCGCCTCCCGGTCCGGGGTGATGAGGGCGACGCGGGCGCCTTCGGCCCGCAGTTGCGCGGCCTGTACCCGGGCGGCCGGTACCGGTCCGCCGCCGATCGCCATCGGGGCCACCACGACGACCCTGCCGTACCCGGAGGCCAGATCCGCGTTGGAGGACGACCGCACTCCCCCGTCGATGTACAGCCGGCCGTCGATCTCCGTGGGCGGCCAGACCCCCGGCACCGCACAGCTCGCCGCCACCGCGTCCACGAGCCCGACCCCGCTGTCCCGGTCGAAGGGGTGGAACTCCCCCGTGGCGGCGTCGACGGCCGTCACCACGAGCCGCCGCTGCTCGGGCCACTCGTGCGACAGCAGCCGCCGGGCGATGACCTCGCGGCGCCCTGCCCCGCCGTCCGTCCCCGACTTGAGCGCCATCTTTCCCATGCGGATGCCGTACGACGTGCTGTCCCGCGCACGCAGCACGGTCCAGGCGTAACGGGCCAGCATCGCGGGCCCCATGCTCGCGGTGATCTCCCCTTCGGGGGAGGCGAGTTGGCGCTCGTACAGCTCCGGGAGCTCCAGCAGCCCGGAGACGAGCTGTGCGCCCACGACCGAGCCCGCCGAGGTGCCGATCACCGTGTCGGCGCCGGTCACGTCCACCCCCGCCCGTGCGAGTCCGTGCAGGATGCCGATCTCCCAGCCGATACCGGTGAGACCGCCGCCGCCGAGAACCAGGGCCGTGTCGCCCATCGCCGCCGCCTTCCGCCGAGGTGTGTGGCAGCAGCGTAAGGGCAGGGCCGTCACCCCCTGCGGCGCGCGACGACAGCTACGGCCCCTCGGCGCGTTGTCGAATCGCCGAGTACACCCCGTACGAGGACGGCACACCGCCTTGCGATGCACCGCATCGACGCCGCGCGCCGATCCACGGGGGATGACGGGACAAGTCCTCAGGCGCAGGTGGCCGGTCCTCGTACGGTGCGTACGAGGACCGGCCACGCGCTTCACCGGCCGGCGGCGTCCTTCACCCGCCGGCGACCTCGGTCACCGTGCCGGCGCCGACCGTGCGGCCGCCCTCGCGGATGGCGAAACCGAGCCCGGCCTCCAACGGGATGTCACGTCCCAGCTCGACGGTCATCGTGACCGTGCCGCCGGGCTGCGCGACGGCCCGCTCGCCGAGGTCGACGTCCCCGACGACGTCCGCGGTGCGGATGTAGAACTGCGGCCGGTAGCCGGTGGAGACCGCTGTCCTGCGGCCGCCCTCCTTGGCCGAGAGCACATAGACCTGGGCGGTGAAGTGCCGGCTCGGCGTGACGCTGCCGGGCGCGGCCACCACATGGCCGCGGCGCACCGCGTCGCGCGGCAGTCCGCGCAGCAGCAGCGCGACGTTGTCACCGGCCTCGGCGGACTCCATCGGCTTGCCGAAGGTCTCCAGACCGGTGACGACCGTCTCGGTGTCCGCGCCGAGCACCTGGACGCGGTCGCCGACGCGCACAGTGCCCCGCTCCACGGCGCCGGTGACGACCGTCCCGCGCCCGGTGATGGTCAGGACGTTCTCCACCGGCAGCAGGAACGGCGCGTCGGTGTACCTGACGGGCATCGGCACATAGGTGTCGACGGCGTCGAGCAGCGCCTCCACGGCGGCGGTCCAGCGTGGGTCGCCCTCCAACGCCCTGAGCCCGGAGACCCGGACGACCGGAGCGGCGTCGCCGCCGTAACCGTGCGCGGTGAGCAGCTCGCGGACCTCCAGCTCGACCAGGTCGGTCAGCTCGTCGTCACCCGCGTCGGCCTTGTTCAGCGCGACGACGATGTGGTCGACACCGACTTGACGGGCGAGCAGGACGTGCTCCGCCGTCTGCGGCATGACCCCGTCGAGCGCGGAGACGACCAGGATCGCCCCGTCGAGCTGGGCGGCGCCCGTGACCATGTTCTTGACGTAGTCGGCGTGCCCGGGCATGTCCACGTGCGCGTAGTGCCGGGTGTCCGTCTCGTACTCGACGTGCGCGATGTTGATGGTGATGCCCCGCTGCGCCTCCTCCGGCGCCCGGTCGATGCGGTCGAAGGACACGTAGGAGGTGCTGCTCCCGGAGCGCTCGGCGAGCACTTTCGTGATGGCGGCGGTCAGCGTGGTCTTGCCGTGGTCGACGTGGCCCATCGTGCCGATGTTGAGGTGCGGCTTGGTGCGTACGTATGCCGTCTTGGGCATGGCTGTTTCCTCGGACTTCCTCGGAGTGCGAAGCGTGATGAGGACCCCTGGGCCTTGCCGACCCTCCCCCTGCGGGGTCCGCCGGACGTTCCGGGAAGGGTCAGCTTCGGGCGCCGCCGAACGGCGCGGCAGCGGCTGCGTCCGCCGTGAGGAATGCGGCAGCCTTCGGCGCGTCCGCGACTGCGGACGGCGCTGCGAGGAAGGCGTACCGGAACATGAGGACGATGTTCGCCCACGGCCCGCGCCGCGTCGAATGGTTTTCCGTGTACGGGAGTTCAGCGGGCCCGGATACTCCGCTACCCGGACATCAGCAGGTCACAGGTTCTTCAGCGCTTCCCGTACGGACAGCGGCGAGAGCCGGTCCCGCGCGGATTCGACGAAGTCCCGTACGGCGTCGGGGTCGGTCTTGGCGTACTCCCGCAGGCACCATCCGATCGCCTTGCGGATGAAGAAGTCGGGGTGCTCGGCGCGGCGCAAGCAGTAGCCGAAGAGACGACCGGTGTCGGTGGAGTCCTTGAAGCGCAGTTGGTGGAGCAGCGCCGTGCGGGCGACCCACATGTCGTCGTCGTCGATCCAGGCGTCCATGTCGGTCCGGAGCGCGGAGTCGGCCGCGACGAGCGGTCCGACGACGTGTGCGGCGAGCGCGTCGACGGTGTCCCACCAGGAGACGGTGACGACGAGCCGGTGGACGACGGGCAGAAGGCCGGAGGAGCAGCGGCGGACGTGACGGCGCAGATAGTCGGCGGCGAAGTAGGCGTACTCCCGCTCGGGCAGCGCCCAGCAGCGCAGCGCGATCGCCGTGCAGTCGGCCTCGTCCGGCGCGGGCAGCCCTGCGAGCACGGCGCGGGACAGGGCGCGCCGCTCGGCGGTGTAGATCCCGAGGAAGGGGGCGACCCCCTTCATGTACGCGGCGGCGCCCGCCGCCCGGACCGGATCGGCCCCGGTGGGGTACAGCGCGGTCAGTCGTTCCATGACCGTGTCGGCGAGCTCGCTGCGTGGTACCGCAGGGGTCATGCGTCACAGATTACGGCGATCACATCCCTATGTCGGTTACTGTCTCCGGATGTTCGAGCCCGTCCCCAGGCCCGCTTCCCCGCTCGCCGTCCGCTGCACCCGGGTGTTGTTGTCCCCCTGGTCACGGCTGTCGCTGCTGTTCCTCATGCTGGCGACCGCGGCGACACTGGTCCTGCTGTACGAGCCACAGAGACTGCTCTCCGGCGGCTTCCCGGCCCAACTCGGCGGCGCCGCCGCGGTGATGCTGTTCGGTGTGGCGTACGGCGCGTGCACCGCCGCGTTCGTGCCGCGGCCGTTGCTCAACCTGGCGGCGGGCGCGCTGTTCGGTTCCCAGGCCGGTCTCGTCTCGGCGATCGCCGGCACGGTGATCGGCGCGGGCATCTCCTTCACCCTCGGCCGTCTCCTGGGGCAGGACGCGCTGCGGCCGCTGCTGAAGGGCCGCTGGCTGAAGGCCGCGGACACCCAGCTCAGCACGCACGGCTTCCGCTCGATGCTGGCGATCAGGCTCTTCCCCGGCGTGCCCTTCGCCGCGGCCAACTACTGTGCGGCCGTCTCCCGCATGGGCTACGTCCCGTTCCTGCTGGCCACGGGTCTGGGCTCGATCCCGAACACCGCCGCGTACGTGATCGCGGGCAGCCGGGCCGGGTCGCCGACGTCGCCGGTGTTCCTGATCGCGATGGGCTTCATCGTGGTCACGGGCCTCGGCGCCGCCACCGTGGCCTGGCGCAAGCGGCATCGCCTGCCGAGCAGTTGACCACTCCGGCGCAGCGCGCGTGGGCACTGCCAGGGCCCGGGGCGCAGCCCGTTCTCGGGGGACGCTAGGCTGCCTCAGACCTGGCGCATGATCGAGAACGCTACGCGCCGCCTGACCGTGATCATTTCTTGGATGGCGTAGTTTTCCATGTCTTGGTTCGAATCATTCATCCTCGGGCTCGTCCAGGGGCTGACCGAATTCCTGCCCATCTCCTCCAGCGCGCATCTGCGGCTCACCGCGGCGTTCGCCGGATGGCACGACCCGGGTGCGGCATTCACCGCGATCACTCAGATCGGCACCGAGGCGGCCGTCCTGATCTACTTCCGCAAGGACATCGCGCGGATCGTCTCGGCATGGTTCCGCTCGCTCACCGACAAGGCGATGCGCAGCGACCACGACGCCCAGATGGGCTGGCTGGTGATCGTCGGCTCGATCCCGATCGGCGTGCTGGGCATCACGCTCAAGGACCAGATCGAGGGCCCGTTCCGTGATCTGCGCCTCATCGCCACCACGCTGATCGTGATGGGCATCGTCCTCGGCATCGCCGACCGGCTCGCCGCCCGCGACGAGACCGGCGGCAAGCACCGCGCCATCAAGGAGCGCAAGACCCTGCGCGAACTGAGCGTCAAGGACGGTCTGATCTTCGGCATCTGCCAGGCGATGGCCCTCGTCCCCGGTGTCTCC
Organism: Streptomyces sp. NPDC096193; assembly: GCF_040302905.1. Classification (NCBI taxonomy): domain Bacteria; kingdom Bacillati; phylum Actinomycetota; class Actinomycetes; order Kitasatosporales; family Streptomycetaceae; genus Streptomyces; species Streptomyces sp. NPDC096193. The sequence goes on from NZ_JBEOSJ010000001.1 coordinate 563,675, forward strand.
CGGTCCGGCGCCACCATCAGCGGTGGTCTGCTGATGGGTTACACCCGTGAGGCCGCGGCCCGCTACTCGTTCCTGCTGGCCATCCCCGCCGTGCTCGCCTCCGGTGCCTACGAGCTCAAGGACGCGAGCCAGGGTCATGTGTCGTGGGGGCCCACCGTCTTCGCGACGTTCATCGCGTTCGGCGTGGGCTACGCGGTCATCGCATGGTTCATGAAGTTCATCACCACGAAGAGCTTCATGCCCTTCGTCATCTACCGGGTGATTCTGGGAATTGCCCTGTTCATCCTGGTCGGAACGGACACTTTGAGCCCCCACGCGGGCGAGTCGGGCGACTGACGCCACACGCTGAAGGGGAGACGCGCCGCTCGGGCCCGTCGTAGCCTGTTCGCCATGTCCACCCTTCGACCCGAGCCCGAGACCGCCCTGTCCGCCACCGAGCTGAACGCCCGCATCCGTGAGCTGTGGGCCGACGGGCAGCTGCCCGACGACCGGCGCCCGGAGTACGAGGCCCTCGTGGTGAAGTGGGCGGCCGCTGCTCGCGAAGGCGTGGGGCGAGCAGCCTGACGTCCGCGCTGCGGGCGCGTGGATCATGAGGTCCAGGCGCTCGGCTAGCCTGGCCGCACGATGAACCGTCTGACCACGTCCTGGGGCGACCTCCGGCTCGCCCGCTTCCCCGAAGATCCCCGCGACACCCTCCGCGCATGGGACGCCGCCGACGAGTACCTGCTGCGCGGGCTCGCGGGGACCGACGACGCGGATCCGGCGGATCTGTCCGGCACCGTGGTCGTGGTCGGCGACCGGTGGGGTGCCCTCACCGCCGCGCTCGCCGCGCACCAGCCGGTACAGATCACCGACTCGTACCTCGGCCAGGAGGCCACCCGCGCGAATCTGGCGCGCAACGGCATCGACTCCGCCTCCGTGCGGCTGCTGTCCGCCCGGGACACTCCGCCCGAGCGCATCGACGTCCTGCTCGTGCGGGTGCCGAAGAGCCTCGCACTGCTGGAGGACCAGCTGCACCGGCTCGCGCCCGCCGTGCACGCGGGCACCCTGGTCGTCGGTACCGGCATGGTGAGCGAGATCCACACCTCGACGCTGCGGCTGTTCGAGCGGATCATCGGCCCGACGCGGACCTCGCTCGCGGTGCGGAAGGCGCGGCTCATCTTCTGCACGCCCGATCCGGCGCTGACTCCCGGGCCCAGCCCCTGGCCGGTGCGCTACGCCCTGCCCGACGGCATCGGCGTGCTGGCGGGCCGGCCCGTCACCAACCACGCGGGCATCTTCTGCGCCGACCGTCTCGACATCGGCACCCGGTTCTTCCTGCGCCATCTGCCGGAGCGCAGCGGGCCCGCCCATGTGGTGGATCTCGGCTGCGGCAACGGCGTCGTCGGCACCGCCGCCGCCCTCGCAGGCCCGGAGACCTCCGTGACCTTCGTCGACGAGTCCTTCTCGGCGGTGGACTCCGCACGCGCCACCTACGGTGAGAACGTCGCCGACGCGTCGAGGGCGGGCTTTCTCGTAGGAGACGGACTCGCGGAGCTGCCGGACGGCTCCGCCGATGTCGTCCTGAACAATCCGCCGTTCCATTCGCACCGGGCGACGACGGACACGACGGCCCGCCGGATGTTCGGTGACGCCCGCCGGGTCCTGCGGCCCGGCGGCGAGCTGTGGGTGATCGGCAACCGGCACCTCGGCTACCACGTACGGCTGCGTCGGCTCTTCGGCAACTGCGAGGTCGTGGCGAGCGACCCGAAGTTCGTGGTCCTCAAGGCCGTCCGGCCCTAGGACCGGCCCTCCGGACGGCCGAGACCGACCGTTTGCCGAGCGGACGCGCGTGACGGGCGTGCGCGGCTCTTGGCCTGGGGCCCCCGCTGCCCGAGACTGACCCGATGACGCAGCGCGTGGATCTCGCGACAATGATGGACCGCCTGGCCATCGACGAACTGGTCACCGGTTACGCGGTGGCCGTGGACGACGCCGACTGGAGCGCCTACCGGGCCCTGTTCACCGGGGACGGGCGCGCCGACTACCGCGGTTCCGGCGGGATCGAGGGCTCCGCCGCCGAGGTCGCCGACTGGCTGGCGGAGACGATGCGCGTCTTTCCCGTACGCCAGCACCTGATCGTCAACCGGCGCCTGCACATCCAGGACCTGGGGGGCTATCCGGGTGACGGCGCCGAGCTCCAGGCCGACTATGTGAATCCCATGCGGATGGAGTCGGGCGACGACTTCGTCTGCGGCGGCCGCTACACCTTTCATGTGCTCCGCACGGACCAGGGCTGGCGGCTGAACCATGTGCTGATCGCCGAGAAATGGCGGCGCGGAACGGGAGCGCTTGCCGACAGCAGATAGGGGCACGCTGTCGGTGCGGGACCCGCTCGCGCACACTGGAGAGGGACGGCTCGCGGCCCGTCGGGGCGGTCCCTTCCAGGCAGGACGAGGAGGCGCGGCATGCGGATTCCGGTCGGCCGGAGCCGGCGGGAGGGCGGCGAGCCCCGACGACGGACCGGAGACGACGCGGGGTGGCAGCGTGCCCGGCGACTCCTCGGAACCCCCCGCGGGCGCGCGGTCGCCGCCGTCCTGACCGGCGCGCTGCCCGCGCTCGCCTTCCCCGAACCGTCGCTCTGGTGGTTCGCCTACGTGGCCCTCGTGCCGTGGATGCTGCTGGTGCGCACCGCGCCGACCGGACGCCGGGCGGCGCTGGAGGGCTGGCTCGGCGGTCTGGGCTTCATGGTGGCCGTGCATCACTGGCTCATGCCGAGCCTCCATGTGTTCATCGTCGTGCTGGCCGCACTGCTGGGGCTGCTGTGGGCGCCCTGGGGGTGGCTGGTCCGCTCCCTGCTCGGCGGTATGCCGTCACCGGCGCGGGCCGCGGCGGCTCTCGCCGTGGTCCCCTCCGGCTGGCTGATGATCGAACTGGTCCGCTCCTGGGAGGGGTTGGGCGGCCCGTGGGGACTGCTCGGCGCCAGTCAGTGGGAGGTGTCCCCCGCCCTGCGGCTGGCGTCGGTGGGCGGTGTGTGGCTCGTCAGCCTGCTCGTGCTGGCGGTGAACACCGCGGTGACCGTTCTGATCGCGGTGCCCAGGGCCCGTACCGCCGCGGTGGGCGGCACGGTCGCCTGCGCGCTGGCCACCACGGCGGCGTGGATGTGGGCACCGCAGCCGGAGTCGACGGGGCGGACCCGGATCGCGGTCGTCCAGCCGGGCGTGATCAACGGCATCGGCGGTGAGGACAAGCGCTTCGAGCGCAGCGAGCAGCTGACCCGCGAGCTGGCCGGCCAGGACGTCGACCTGGTCGTCTGGGGTGAGAGCAGTGTGGGATCGGACCTGCGCGAACGGCCCGATCTGGCGGCGCGTCTCGCGGTCCTCTCGCGTGCGGTCGGTGCCGATCTGCTGGTCAACGTCGACGCCCGGCGCTTGGACGCCTCGGGGCAGAGCGGGATCTTCAAGAGCTCGGTCCTGGTCGGTCCGCAGGGCCCGACCGGTGACCGCTACGACAAGATGCGTCTGGTGCCGTTCGGTGAGTACATCCCGGCGCGTGATCTTCTCGGCTGGGCGACCTCGGTGGGCAAGGCGGCCGGCGAGGACCGGCTGCGCGGCACGCGTCCCGTGGTGATGGTGCTGCCGGGCGAGGGCGCCGGCCGGCTGCGCCTCGGTCCGCTGGTCTGCTTCGAGTCGGCGTTCCCCGACATGAGCCGCAGGCTCACCCGGGACGGTGCCCAGGTGCTCATCGCCCAGTCGGCGACGTCGTCCTTCCAGAACAGCTGGGCGCCGGAGCAGCATGCGTCGCTGGCGGCGCTGCGAGCGGCGGAGAGCGGGCGGCCGATGGTGCACGCCACGCTCACCGGTGTCAGCGCGGTCCACGACGCGCGGGGCGGCCGGCTGGGGCAGCCGCTCGGTACGGACGAGAGCACGGCGGCGGTCTACGACATACCGCTGGCGCGCGGGACGACGGCGTACGTGCGGTTCGGCGACTGGGCGGTGTACGGCGCGCTCGCCGTGCTGGCCCTGTGGCTGGCCGCTGAGGGCGCGCGGGCCGTCAGGCGGCCTGCTCGAGAGCCCGAAGCACCACCTGTTCGCACAGTTCGTGAGTCCTCAGGGCGTCCTGGGCACTGAGGAACTTCCCGGCGCGCACCGCTTCGAGGAACGACGTCACCGACTGCTCGATACCGCGCTGGCGTGCCACCGGCACCCAGTCGCCGCGCCGTCGCACGCTCGGCTGCCCCTTGTGGTCGACGACTTCGGCGAGGTTGCGCACCTCGCGCTTGGTGTCCTGGCCGGACACCTCGAGGATCTCCTCGGCGGAGCCGCTCATCCGGTTCATGGTGCCGATGGCGGTGAATCCGTCGCCGGACAGCTGAAGGACGACGTGGTGCATCCGCCCGTCGACGATACGGGCGCGCACATCGCTGTGCTCGACCGTGCCGGGGGCGAGGAAGCGCAGGGTGTCGACGACATGGATGAAGTCGTCGAGCACGAGGGTGCGGGGGTCCTCGGGGAGACCGACGCGGTTCTTCTGCATCAGGATCACATCGCGCGGGTGCTCCAGGCACTGGGCGTACCCCGGCGCGAACCGCCGGTTGAAGCCGACGGCCAGGCTGGTGCCGCGCGTCTCGGAGAGGTCCACGAGCCGCTCGGAGGCGGCGAGTTCGTACGCGAGCGGCTTGTCGACGTAGGTCGGCACACCCGCTTCGAGGAGACGGCCGACGATCTCCGCGTGCGTCGCTGTCGGCGCGTGCACGAAGGCGGCGTCGAGGCCCTGGTCCAGCAGCCGGCCGAGGTCGGTGTGGCGCTGGGCGACGGGGATGCGGTGCGTCTCGGCGACCCTGGTCAGGGTGGCCGGCGTGCGGGTCTGCAGATGCAGTTCGATGCCCGGCAGGGCGCCCAGCACGGGCAGATAGGCCTTCTGCGCGATGTCGCCGAGTCCGATGCAGCCGACCTTCACGGGGCCTCCCTCACGCTGTGTCCTCGCCCGTGTGCCTGGTCAGCATACGGGCGCCGGGGCGGCTCCCAGTCGGCAATGCCGTCGAAGGTCCGCAGCACCACGCCCGGCCGGAGCCGGGAGACGGCGGACATCAGGGTGTTGCGTGCGGCGACAGCCGGCGTACTGGTCAGCGACATCGCCCGGGCGACCCGGGCCGCCTTGCGGACGACGGCGGTCGTCCGGGGGAGCCGGTCCGCGCTGTAGGCGGCGAGGCCCGCGGCGAGGTCGGCTCCGGGAGCGACGTGGTGGGCGAGGACGATGCCGTCCTCGATCGCCTGGTTGCCACCCTGACCGAGGGTGGGCGCCATGGCATGGGCGGAGTCGCCGACGAGGACGGTCCGGCCGCTGTGGAAGGCGGGCAGGGGGTCGATGAGGTGGTGGACGTCGTTGCGCAGTACCTGACCGGGGTCCGCGGCGGCGATGACGGCCGGGACGGGGTCGTGCCAGTCCCCGAACCGGCGCAGGAGTTCGGCCTTCTCGTCGTCCGCGCGGTCGCCGGCGGGTGCGACGGCCGCCCCGTACGCGTAGATCCTGCCGTCCTTGAGGGGCTGGGTGCCCCACAGGGCTCCGGCGCCCCAGGTTTCGTGCGGTGCGAAGGGCCTGCCGAGAGCCGGGATCACGACGCGCCAGGTGGTGAATCCGGAGTAGGCCGGGCCCTGGTGGGCGGGGAACAGCGCGGTGCGGACGGCCGAGTGGATTCCGTCGGCGCCGACGACGAGTTCTGCCTCGTACTCCGCGTCCGCGGTGGTGACTCGGGCCGGGCGTCCGTGCACGGCGCCGGGGTCGGCGAGTTGGGCCGGGCTCGCGGTGTGCACGGCGCCCGCGGGCAGCAGGGCGGCGATGCGGTCGACCAGGGTGGCGCGGTGGACAAGGACCAGGGGCCCACCGAAGCGCTCGGCGGCGGCCGTGCTGTTCGTGCGGGCGAGCCACCGGCCGCGCGGGGTGCGCATACCGCCGTCGCCCTGCCACGCGGACAGCTCCCGGATGTCGTCGCCGAGGCCGATGACGTCGAGGGCACGCTGACCGTTGGGGGCGAGTCCGATGCCGGCGCCGACCGGTTCCAGGGAGGCGGCCTGTTCCAGGACGGTGACCTGCCAGCCACTGCGGTGCAGGGCCACTGCGGCGGTCAGGCCGCCGATTCCACTGCCGATGACGACGGCTCGGGGCTGGGGCATGGCGTCTCCTCGATCTTCTCGAAGGCGTACTACACCTGTAGTGACACGCCGAGCGTACTACAGCTGTAGTTCCGACGGTAGGTTGGCCCCATGGCAGAACGCACCACTCCCGGTACCTCCCGCGCCGATCTGATCGCCGACGCCGCGCTCGGACTGCTCGCCGCGCGCGGCATGCGGGGCCTCACCCACCGGGCGGTCGACGAGGCCGCGGGACTCCCCCAGGGTTCGACGTCCAATCACGCCCGCACCCGGCAGGCCCTTCTGGAGGCCGCGGTACGACGTCTGGCCGACCGGGAGGCGGCCGTTCTGACACCGGGCGAGCTGCCCGCGGGTGACAGCGGCGAAGGCTTGGCGGACGCGCTGGCCCTCGCTCTGCAGCGCTACCTCACGCGCCACCGCGAACTGCTCGTCGCCCGCTACGAACTCGCCCTGGAGGCCACCCGCAGGCCGGAGCTGCGTGCGTACTACGACGCGGCAGGCAGCCGCTTCCGGAACATGCTGAACGCCCTGATGACAGCGGCCGGTTCACCGGAACCGGAACGCCATGCGCTGTCCCTGGTGGCCTGGTGCGAGGGGCTGATGTTCGCCTGCGCCGTGGGGTCGTACCACGCGGCCGTCCCCGACCGGGCGGAACTGCGCGCGGGGTTCACGGAGCTGCTGCGGGGGATGCTCGGCGAAAATGCCCTGGCGGGCGGCGGGCCGGTCCTCCAGGATGATCGCCATGACGAGGACTGAGCGCACCGAACCGTCCACCACCGCGGGCGAACAGGCCATGCTGACGGGTTGGCTGGATTTCCACCGCGAGACGCTGGAGTTGAAGTGCGCGGGGCTCACCGACGAGCAGCTGCGCGAGCGGTCCGTGCCGCCGTCCGGGATCTCGCTGCTCGGACTCGTACGGCACATGGCGGAGGTCGAGCGCGGCTGGTTCCGCGACGTCTTCGCGGGCGAGGACGTGGCCACGCTCTACTGCGAGGAGGACCGGGACGGGGACTTCCATGTCACCGACCAGGACACCTGGTCGGAGGCCCGCGCCGCATGGCAGACGGAGATCGCGCGTGCCCGCGAGCTGGTCGCGGGCCGCTCGCTGGACGATGTCGCGGCCGGCACCACGCGTTCCGGCGGGGCGTTCAACCTGCGGTGGATCATGACGCACATGATCGAGGAGTACGCCCGCCACAACGGTCACGCCGACCTCATACGGGAGCGGATAGACGGCGCCACGGGCGAGTGACCCGCCGGCCCCGGTCCGCGGGCCGGGCCACTGTCACCCGTGAGGGCCATTGTGGACCGGTCCGGCGGTGAAACGGCCCGGCGACCAGCAGAGTTGATCGTGTGCAGCGATCATCGACGCGGCGAGAATCGACCGCCGTGAAAGTCCTGGTAGGGGTGGCCGCCTGGGCCGCGTGGGGCCTGTCCGTGACGGGCTGTGTGTCCGTCGACCCGAGCCCCGCTCCCACGCCCGAACCGGCCGGCAGCCGCCATGTGCAGGCGGTGGAGCCCCGGAACGGTCCGGGTCCCGCGCGCGAGGCCCTGGCCCCGCCGGCGGCACGGGAAACGACTCCCCCGCCCCCTGGGGCGCCACCGTCCGAGTCCGCCTTGCCGCGCGGCCACGACCCCTCTCCCGTCCCGCCTCGGCGCACGCGGGCGGCACCTTCGACGCCGCGGGCGCTGCCGCCCGGTGTGCCGGGGTCGCGGCCCGACGTCTGTGCGCTGAGCGAGGGCTACGGGGGCTGGCGACCGGACAGCCCGCAGGCACGCATCTGCCGGGAGGCGTACGAACGTTGAGGCGGGCCACCGCCCGGCAGGCGGAAGATCCTGACCCGAGCCGTCGGCCGCCGCCGACCCCGGCCGGGCTCTGCGGACACGGGTCCAGAGCCCTCTCACGTTGCCCGGCCGCGGTGGGCAGCGCCTGCTCAGACCTGGCGCACGCGGTCAGTGCCCGAGGATCCTGCCCGCACGGGACCCGTGCCTCAGTCGGTGCGCAGCCGCAGTTCCAGGCGCTCGATGGCCGCACGGACCCCTCGGCCGTAACCGTCGTCCCCGAGGGCGTCCGTCGCCGAGCGAGCCCGGTCGAGATGGATCCGGGCCGCCTGTGGCCGGCGCAGCTTCACATAGTCGGCGGCGAGGTTGAGGTGGAGCGAGGGGTAGAAGGCCCGGACGGCGAGCCCGGCCTGGTGGGCGGCGGTGCGCTGCTCGCTCAGGCCCTCCGCCGCCGCCAGTGCCCGCAGGTCCCATGCCAGCTCGTCCACCGGGTCGTCCTGGGTGTCGGCCATGTAGTGCGCGAGGGTGCAGCGGTGGAGGGGATCCCCCGCGTCGCCGATCTCCGACCACAGCGCGCCGAAGCGATTGCGAGCCTCCTCGCGGTCACCGCCGTGCAGCAGCATGATCGCCTGGCCGATCCGGGTCATGACGGCGTCCTCCGACGCCTCCTGCTGCTCCACCACTGCCGCCTCCCGCATCCGTGCACCCGACATGCGACCGTGACGCCGGCCGCTCGGCGCGGACGCCACTACACGACGCTAGCCCGCGCCACCGACAATGGCGCACAGGCTCGGGCAGGTGGCCCGTGCCTGTCAGCCGGGTGCGCGAACGGTCAGCCGAGGTCGGGGATACGCCAGTCGATCGGGGCGTGGCCCTGGGCCGCGACGGCCTCGTTGATCTGGGTGAACGGCCGGGATCCGAAGAACCTCTTCGCCGACAGCGGTGAGGGGTGGGCGCCCTTCACCACCACATGACGCTGCTCGTCGATGAGCGGAAGCTTCTTCTGCGCGTAGTTCCCCCACAGGACGAACACGGCCGGGTCCGGGCGCGCGGCCACGGCGCTGATCACCGCGTCCGTCACCTTCTCCCACCCCTTGCCCTTGTGCGAGTTGGCCTCGCCGGCACGGACGGTCAGGACCGCGTTGAGCAGCAGCACGCCCTGCTCGGCCCACGGCATCAGATAGCCGTTGTCCGGGATCGGGAGGCCGAGCTCGGCGTGCATCTCCTTGTAGATGTTCCGCAGGGAGGGCGGGGTCCTGACGCCCGGCCGCACCGAGAAGCAGAGCCCGTGACCCTGCCCTTCGCCGTGGTACGGATCCTGGCCGAGGACCAGCACCTTGACCCGGTCGTAGGGCGTGGCGTCCAGCGCGGCGAAGACCTCCTCGCGCGGCGGATACACCGGCCCCCTGGAGCGTTCGTCCTCGACGAAGTCGACGAGCTCCTTGAAGTACGGCTTCTGCAGCTCGTCGCCGAGGACGCCGCGCCAGGACTCGGGCAGCATGTCGGTGTCGGTCACGTCAACAACCTCCGGGATGCGATCACTTACCGACCACGAACCTACTCGGAGGCACTGACAACGGGCCCTACCAGCTGGCCTTGCGGTACAGCTCCCACATCTGCATGACCGTCTGCGGGTCGAGCGCGAGCTCGCCGCCGCCGATCTCCTCGCTGGCGGCGATGTACAGCTTGCCCTGCCACAGCGGCAGCAGCCTCACGTCGTCGACGAGGATTTCCTGGGCCCGCTCGAACTCGGTCGTGACCGCGCCACGGTCGCTCTCCCGCCGGGAGGCGGGCAGCAGCGTGTCGGTGATCTCCTTGTTCTCGTACGGCGTGCTCAGCACGTTCTTCTCGCCGACGAACGGCGCGATGAAGTTGTCCGGGTCCGGGAAGTCGGGGAACCAGCCTCGGCCGAAGACGGGGTAGGTGCCGGACTTGTAGCCCTGCTGGAACTCCTTCTCCGACTTGCCCTGGATCGTGATCTCGAACAGACCGGACGCGTCCAGCTGCCTCTTGAGCTCGCGGAACTCCAGTGCCGTCGCCGAGCCGTAACGGTCGGTGGTGTACCAGAAGGTCAGCGGCACCGGCTTGTCGATGCCGGCGGCCTCCAGGATGGCCTTGGCCTTGGCCACGCTCGGGTCGCCGAAGCGGTCGAAGTACTCCGTGGTGTGGCCCGCGATGCCCTTCGGAACCATCGAGTACAGCGGCTCGGAGGTGCCCTGGTAGACCTTGTTCACCAGCGCGCCGCGGTCCACGATCTGGGCGATCGCGCGCCGCACGGGGAGCTTGCCCGCCATCGGGTCCTTGGAGTTGAAGACCAGGTAGCGGATGTCGGCGCCGACGGTCTCGACGAGCTGCAGGTGATCGTTCTCGGGGAGCTTCTGCTGGAGTTCGACGACCTCGGGCGCGGTCAGACCGCGGTAGATCGCGTCGATCTCCTTCTTCTTGAGTGCCTTGACCATCACGTCGGAGTCACCGAAGTAACGGATGGTGACGGCGTCGTTCTTGCGCTTGGCGAACCCGGCGTAGGTGTCGTTGCGGGTCAGCTCGGCCTTGTCGCCCTTGTTGTACGAGTCCAGGACGTACGGACCGGAACCGGTCAGCCCGCCGTCCTCGCGGAGCTTGTCCGCCGGGTACTCCTTGGGCGGGACGATCGACATGGCGGGCGTGGCGAGGATGAACGGGAACGTGGCGTCCGGGGACTTCAGGTGGAAGCGCACCACACGGTCGCCGGACGTCTCGACCTTGTCGAGGGAACCGAGCAGACCGTTGGGGCCACCCTGCACATCGATCTTCTGGACCCGGTCGATCGAGTGCTTCACGGCGGCCGCGTCGAGCGTGTCACCGTTGGAGAACTTCAGCCCGGACCGCAGCTCGCACTCGAAGACCTTGTTGGCCGGGTCCATGAACTGGCACTTCTTCGCCGCATCGGGCTGCGGCGTCGTGCTGCCGGTCGGGAAGCTGACCAGCGTCTGGAAGACGTTTCGGAACATCTCCCATGAACCGTCCCAGGCAGCGGCAGGATCGAGCGTCGTGGGCTCACTCGTCGTACCGACTGAAATCTTCTGCTTGCCGTCCGCTTCCGCATCGGAGAACAGACCGCATCCCGCCAGCAGAGATATGGACGCTAGGGCTGCAGCGGCCTGCAGACAGGTCCGGTAGAACACGTGCACGCTCCTCGTTCAGCCATGAGTCGGCCGACCATACCGCAGCGCCCTGCCGGGTCAACCTCCAAACCCGGCAGGGCACTTGGTTCATTCATGAACAAAACGGCTCAGTTCGCTCAGTGCACGCCCGCATTGAGGAAGATACCGCCGTCGACGACCAGAGTCTGGCCCGTGATCCAGTCCGACTGGTCCGACGTGAGGAACGCGGCGGCGCCGCCGATGTCCGCGGGCACGCCGAGCCGCGCCAGCGGGTAGGCCGCGGCCGCCTCGGCCTCCCGGCCCTCGTACAGCGCCTCGGCGAACTTCGTCTTGACCACGGCGGGCGCGATCGCGTTCACGCGCACGCCGGGGGCGAACTCGTGGGCCAGCTGCAGGGTCAGATTGACCATGGCCGCCTTGCTCATCCCGTACGCGCCGATGAAGGGCGAGGGCGAGATGCCGGCGACGGACGCGATGTTCACGATCGCACCGCCGTTCTCCTTCTGCCACGCCTTCCACGTCTGCTGCGCGAAGCCGAGGGCGGAGATCACGTTGGTCTCGTAGACCTTACGCGCGACGTTCAGGTCGAGCTCGGCCATCGGTCCGAAGACCGGGTTGGTGCCGGCGTTGTTCACCAGGAAGTCGACCCGGCCGAACGCCTCCATGGTGCGCTCCACCGCGGCCGCCTGGTGGGCCTCGTCGTGGGCCTTGCCCGGGACGGCGATCACCCGGTCGGCGCCGAGCTTCTCCACGGCCTCCTTGAGGGCGTCCTCGCCACGGCCGGTGATGCACACCCGGTCGCCGCGGGCGACGAGCGCCTCGGCGACTCCGTAGCCGATGCCGCGGCTCGCGCCGGTGACCAGCGCGACCTTTCCGCTGTCAGGTACTTCTGCGGTCATGTTCGTCGTCTCCCGGTTAGTTGAGCGGTCCGCCGGCGACGTACAGCACCTGGCCGGAGACAAAGCCCGCGTCGTCGCCCGTGAAGAAGGCGATGGCGTTGGCGATGTCCTCGGGGTACCCCACGCGCTGGACCGGGATCTGCGTCGCGGCGGCGGCCTGGAACTCCTCGAAGCCCATGCCGACGCGCTCCGCCGTCTGGGCCGTCATCTCGGTGACGATGAACCCGGGTGCGACGGCGTTGGCGGTGATGCCGAACTTGCCGAGCTCCTTGGCGAGGGTCTTGGTGAAGCCCTGGAGACCGGCCTTGACCGCCGCGTAGTTGGCCTGGCCGCGGTTGCCGAGCGCAGAGCTGGACGACAGCGAGACGATGCGGCCGAACCCGGCGTCGACCATGTGCTTCTGGCACGCCTTGGCCATCAGGAACGCGCCCTTGAGGTGCACGTTCATCACGGTGTCCCAGTCGGACTCGCTCATCTTGAAGAGCAGGTTGTCGCGGAGCACGCCCGCGTTGTTCACGAGGATCGTGGGCGCGCCGAGCTCGGCGGCGACGCGCGCCACGGCGGCCTCCACCTGAGCGCTGTCGGAGACGTCGCACCCGACGACGAGCGCCGTGCCGCCCGCCGCGGTGATCTTCTCGACCGTGTCCTTGCAGGCCGCCTCGTCGAGGTCGAGTACGGCTACGGCGCGGCCCTCGGCCGCCAGGCGGACCGCGGTGGCTGCGCCAATGCCGCGCGCCCCGCCGGTCACGACAGCGACGCGCTGCTCGGTGGTGGACATGCTGGTTCTCCTCGCCCTTGGATGCGGCTCATCCGGTACGTCCCGACGGATGAGCGACCGCTTAGTACCTTCAGCAGACGAGACGCTAGAAGCCATGGCACGCGGTGTCAACGGCCCACCGCGTGCGCCGGGTCACTCACCGTACGAGCAGCTCCAGCAACCGTTCGGCCTCGGCCTGCGGATCGGCGGTCAGGCCGGTGTGCACCGGGCCGGGCTGGACGACGGTCGAGCGCGGTGCGATCAGCCAGCGGAACCGGCGGCCGGCGTCGTCGCGGGATGCCTGACCCGCGTCGTCACCGCCGCGGCAGACGCCCTCGACGGCGTGCAGTGCCGCCCGCACTCCCGTCACATCGGCATGCGGGTCCAGCGCCTTGAGCTTCACCTCGTCGAGGTGCGTACGGGCGGCGACGAAGGACCGGGCCCGGCAGTAGACCACCACGCCCGCGTTGAAGAACTCACCGCGCTCCACTCGGGGCACGACCCGCAATACCGCGTACTCGAAGACCTCGCGCTCGCTCATTCGCCCGCCGCCTTCTGTGCCTTGGTCGGGTGCGGCCAGGGAGTCAGATGCTCGGTCAGCCAGCCGGGGGCCTGGGAGGGGCGGGGCTTGGACGGCGCGGTCAGCGTGATCCGCTCGTGGATGGTCGCCGCGCGGGCGAGCAGGGGCTCGACATAAGCGCGCCGCAGGGCGTCGGTGGTCTCGAAGCCGGGCTCGTCGATCAGCCACTCGTCGGGAACGTCCGCGGCGGCCTCGGTCAGCAGCTTCTCCGTCACGAGCGGCGCCAGCTCGGCCGCGGCGGCGGCGATGTCCGGCCGGAACGGCGCGAGCGCGTGGTCGGAGGCGTCGTACGGCTTGGCGGCGGAGGCGGCGGCGCCGGGCCAGTTGTGGTGCCAGATCATGGTGGCTCCATGATCGATGAGCCACAGGTCGCCGTGCCACACCAGCATGTTGGGGTTGCGCCACGAGCGGTCGACGTTGTTGATCAGCGCGTCGAACCAGACGACCTTGCCGGCCTCGGCCGGGTCCACCTCGTAGGCCAGCGGGTCGAAGCCGATCGAGCCCGGCAGGAAGTCCATGCCGAGGTTCAGTCCGCCGCTCGCCTTCAGCAGCTCCTGCACCTCCTGGTCGGGCTCGCCGAGACCGATGACCGGGTCGAGCTGCATGGTGACCAGCTCGGGCACTCGCAGACCGAGCCGGCGGCCCAGCTGTCCGCAGATGACCTCGGCGACCAGGGTCTTGCGGCCCTGCCCCGCGCCGGTGAACTTCATGACGTACGTGCCGAGATCGTCGGCCTCGACGATGCCGGGGAGCGAGCCGCCCTCACGCAGAGGCGTGACATAGCGCGTCGCTGTGACTTCGGGGAGCATGGCCCCACAGTACTTCGGGGCCGCGGGCAGGATCGCGAGGTTATTGGGTTGCCACGGCCGTGCGGAGCCTGAGCACGATGCCCCATGAGTGATCACATCCAAGCCCCCGGCTTCCCCCGCCAGTTCGCCCGTACCCGCCGCTTCTCCCTCGGCGTCCCCCGGCTCCTCACCGTCTCGCCCGACGGCCGGCGTGTGCTCTTCGTCCGCGGCACGGCCGGCGACGACCCGGTGAGCCGGCTGTGGATCCATGAGGCGGGCCGGGAGCGCGTGCTCGCCGATCCGGCAGCGCTCGGCGGGCGGGACGACGAACCCGAGGCCGAGAAGGTCCGCAGGGAACGCGCCCGGGTGACCTCCTCGGGAGTGGTGTCCTACGCGACCGACGCCGAGGGGGTGCTCGTCGCCTTCGCGCTGGGTGGCGAGTTGTGGACGGTGCGGACGGACCGAGGCGCCCCCCGCCGGATCGCCACGGCCGGCCCGGCTGTCGACCCGCGCCCGTCGCCGGACGGCACGGTCATCGCGTATGTCACCGGGGGTGCACTGCGTGCCGTGCGGACCGACGGGTCGGACGACCGGCTGCTCGCCGCCCCGGAGGGTCCGGAGGTGACCTGGGGCCTCGCGGACCATGTGGCGGCCGAGTCGATCGGACGGTCCCGCGGCCACTGGTGGTCACCCCACTCGGACGCCCTCCTGGTGGCCCGGGTGGACAACTCCCGCGTCCAGCGCTGGTACATCGGCGATCCGTCCGAGCCGGCCGAGGAGCCGCGGTCGGTCCGCTACCCGGCGGCGGGGACGGCGAACGCGGAGGTGTCCCTGCACATCGTGCGTCTCGACGGCACCGGCCGGAGCACAGCCGTCCGGCTGCCGGCCGCCGCGGACAAGGAGTCCCACGAGCCGGGGGTCTGGACCGACACCGCCTTCGAGTACGTCACCTCGGTCTCGTGGGACGCGCTCGGTCCGCTGGTCGAGGTCCAGACCCGCGACCAGCGCACGGCCCATCTGCTGGCCGTCGATCCGGAGTCGGGCGCGACCGAGGTCCTGCACACACGGCGCGATCCGGCGTGGGTCGACCTGGTGCCCGGAGATCCCTGCCGCACCTCGCCGGGCACACCGGTCCGCACCTTCGGCCACCCGGACGGGAAGCGGGGTCTGCGCATCGGCGACGCGGCGTCCCCGGCCGGACTGCACGTCCGCGAGGTGGTCGGCACGGTGGGCGAGCGGGTGTGGTTCACCGCGAACGAGGACCCCACCGAGGTCCATGTCTGGTGCTACGGCCCGGCGTCCGGTTTCGTTCGCCTCAGCGAAGCCGCCGGTGTGCACACGGCCTCCGTCGGAGGGGACACCGTGGTCCTGGACAGCCTCACGGACGAGGGCCGCACGGTGACCGTCGTCGAGGGCGGCCGGCCGGCCGGACGGATCGCCGTACTGGCCGAGCAACCGCTCGTCACACCCCGGCCGGTGTTCCTCCCGCTCGGCAGGCGTGAGCTGCGCAGCCAGCTCTACCTCCCCTCCTGGTACGAGCCGGGCTCTGCCCGGCTGCCGGTGCTGCTCAACCCGTACGCGGGCCCCGGCCTGCAGATCGTCGTCCGGGCCAGAGGGTGGTGGACCGCTGTGTCGCAGTGGTTCGCCGAGCAGGGTTTCGCGGTCCTCGTGACGGACGGCCGGGGCACGCCGGGCCGGGGCAGGGAGTGGGAGAAGGCGGTCCGGGGAGACCGGTTGACGCCCGCGCTCGACGACCAGATCGACGCCCTGCACGCGGTGGCGGAGCAGCATCCCTTCCTCGATCTGGACGCGGTCGCGATCCGTGGCTGGTCCTACGGCGGATATCTGGCGGCCGGAGCGGTGCTGCACCACCCCGAGGTGTTCCACGCGGCCGTCGCCGGCGCGGCGCCGGCCGACCGGCGGCTGTACGACACGCACTGGGAGGAGCGCTTCCTCGGGCATCCCGATGTCACCCCCGAGGCGTACGAGCGCAGCTCACTCGTCCCGTTCGCCCATCAGCTGCGGCGACCGCTGCTGCTGGTGCACGGAGTGGCGGACGACAACGTGGTTCTCGCCCACATGCTGCGCTTCTCATCGGCCCTGCTCGCGGCGGGAAAACCCCACCATGTGCTCCCGTTGTCCGGGGCGACCCACATGGTCACGCAACAGGACCAGGCGAGCAGCCTTCTGCTGTGGGAGGCCGACTTCCTGAAAAGGTCCTTGAAAGTTTGAGAATCTGAACGCTGCCGAACAGGGGGCCGTACACCATCACGAGGAACCGGCTGATGTCCGGCCGACAGGGACCGAACAGACAGAAGGAGCAGTCATGACCGGAGCACAGGGCCCGTCCCGCGCCATCGCACGTCGGACGGTCGTCGCCGCCGCGGGCGGAGCCGGTTTCGCCGTAGCGCTGACCGCCTGCGGGGGCTCGGACGACGGCGGGGACTCCGTGTCCGAGCAGCCCGGCGACGGGGGAACCGGCACCACGGGCGGCACGGGTGGCGCCGGCGGCAAGGTGATCGCGACGACCGCCGACATCCCCGAGGGCGGTGGCAAGGTCGTCGGGGACGTGGTGATCACCCAGCCGAGGGCGGGCGAGTTCAAGGCGTTCTCCTCCAAGTGCACCCATCAGGGGTGCGCGGTGAAGGATGTCGCCGACGGCGTGATCATCTGTCCGTGCCACCAGAGCAAGTTCGACGCGACCGACGGCAGCGTCAAGGCGGGGCCGGCCACGACGCCGTTGCCGCCGGCCGACATCACGGTCGACGGAAACTCGATCAAGCTCTCCTGAGGGCTGCCCCGGCTGCCACGACCCGGCTCAGCCCGCCTCCGACGCCGTCCGGTCCCGTCCGGTGCGGCGAGGGCGCTTCCAGCAGGCCAGCACCTCGTCGGTGGTGGCGATCGTGGCGACGAGCGCGAGCGTGTTGCGGATCATCGCGGGGGTGTAGTCGGCGGGCACCCCCGCGATGGCGTCCCGGGCCACGACGGCCGTGTAGCCGAGATTCACCGCGTCGAACACGGCATTGGGCACGGCGATGTTCGCCGAGACGCCGACGACGATGACGGTGCGGCAGCCGAGATTGCGCAGCAGTGCGTCCACGTCCGTACCGGCGATGGGCGACAGACCGTGCAGCCGGCGGACGACGAGATCCTCCTCCGCGACCTCGATCGGCGGGGCGATGCGCACCGCCGACGTACCGGAGTGCTGCTGGACGGGCAGCCGCCCGGCCGCCCGGAAGAGGCGGGCGTTGTGGTTGGCGCCGCGGCCGTCGGGACGGCGCTCCGCCACCGCGTGCAGCACCTGGACGCCCGCCTCGTGCGCTCCGGCGACGAGCCGGGCGACCTGATGGAGTACGCCGGACGACCGGGCCTGGGCGGCGAGTTCGGGCAGGGCGCTGTGGTCGCCGACCACGCCCTGCTGACATTCGACGGTCAGCAGCGCCGTGGTCACCGGATCGAGCTGTTCCGCGAGCTGGTCGGCACTCGGCACGGCTCCCCCTCGGGTCGCGGTCCGACCGACCGGGTGTCACGGCCGGACCGGGCGCGTGACAGTAGCCTCCATTGCGCGCAGAAGGAAGAGCCTCCATTCTTCTCTGACACATCGTCAGCTACAGGGAGGGGCCGCCATGACCGTCGAACAGCGCCGGGGCCGCCGGATCATGATGAGCACCGGTGAACTGGACGCGTTTCTGACGGAGCAGCGCACCTGCCGCGTGGCCACCGTCTCGGCCGACGGTCGTCCGCACGTCAGCGCGCTGTGGTTCGCCTGGGACGGCACATCGCTGTGGCTGTACTCCCTGACCCGCAGCCGGCGTTGGGCCGATCTGCGCCGGGACCCCCGGCTCGCCGTCGTGGTCGACGACGGAGAGGAGTATGGCGAGCTGCGGGGCGTGGAACTGTCCGGCAGCGCAGTGTTCGTCGGGGAGTCCCCGCGGACGGGTGAGCCCTGCCCCGAACTGGACGTTCCCGAAGCGCTGTTCGCGCGGAAGAATTTCGGGCTCGACGAGATGCCCCGCGACGGCAGGCACGCCTGGCTGCGGCTGACGCCCGACGCGGTCGCGTCCTGGGACTTCAGAAAGATGTCCGCGCTCTGAGGCGGTGGCGTGCCGGCACGTCGGTATGGCGGCACGTCGGCATGCCGGCAGGGACACCGTTCCGTCCCGGCCTTTCGAGGCTGGTGTCAGCGCTCCGAACCGGACGCGGGGCCGGCCGCCTCCCGCAGTGCCGCCACCGCCGCCCTGATCGAGGGGCGGCGGTCCGCGTCCGTGCGCCAGACCGCGTACACATGGCGCTGCATCCGCTGCCGTACGGGTACGAGCACGACACCGTCCGGCACCGGACCCCGGCCGAGCCGGGGAGTGACGCACACGCCGAGGCCCGCTGCGATCAGCGCGAGCTGGGTGTGGTGCTCCCCCGCCAGATGCGAGATCCGCGGTTCGATGCCGTGCGAGCGCAGGGTGAAGACCAGCCACTCGTGGCAGAACTCGCCTTCCGGCCAGGACACCCACGCGTCCTCGGCGAACTCGGCGAGGTCGACCTCGCCGCGGTCGGCGAGCACGTGGTCCGCGGGCATCGCCACGTCGGGCGCGTCGTCGAGAAGATGAGCCTGGGCGAGACCGCCGGGCACGGGCAGGCGCTTGTTGCTCCAGTCCAGCACCACGGCCAGGTCGAGGTCCCCTCGGATGACGTGCCGAATGGCCTGCTCCGGCTCCATTTCGCGTGACTGGACGCCCAGTTCGGGATGCTGCCGGTGCAGCGTGGAGATCGCCGCGGGGAACAGCCCGCGGGCCGCCGTCGGGAAGGCGCCGATCCGTACCTCGCCGACCACCTGCCCGCGCCGCGCCTCGATGTCGGACTGGGCCAGCGCGACCTGGGAGAGGATGCGCGCGGCATGGTCGGCGAGCAGCCGGCCGGCGTCGGTGAGACGGATGCCCCGCCCGTTCTTCGCGAGCAGTTGCTGCCCCACCTCCCGTTCCAGCTTGGCCATCTGCTGGGAGACCGCGGAGGTCGTGACGTGCAGTCCGTCGGCCGCGCCACTGACCGAGCCGTGGCGGGCCAGCGCGTCCAGGGTCCGCAGGCGCTCCAGATTCAACATGTAAGCAATGCTAAGCGAATGCGGCAACGAATTCTCGCTTGTCCTACGAGATTGTTCCGACGAAGCTGGCTGTCATGACCGCCGCCGCTTTCTCCCGGGCCTCCTCGGACCCTCGCCGCGCCCCGGCCGCTCCTCCCGGCCGTCCCCGGCTCGACTGGCGTATCCGCTTCGCCGCACTCTCCGCCGTCTGGGGCTTCAGCTTTCTGCTGATCAAGGTCGGCACGGAGGCGTACGCACCCTTCCAGGTGACCCTGGGCAGGCTCTTCTTCGGCACCGCGGTCCTCGCCGTGGCGATGACGGTGCGGCGGGAGCGCATGCCGCGCTCGCTGCGGACCTGGGGCCATCTGACGGTCGCCGCCTTCCTGCTCAACGCGCTGCCCTTCTCCCTCTTCGCCTACTCCGAGCTCACGATCCCCTCGACGCTGGCCGGCATCTGCAACGCCACCTCGCCGCTGTGGGGCATGGTCCTGTCCGTGGTCGCCCTCTCCGAGGACCGTCCGACCCGGCGCAGGGTGGCCGGCCTCGGCATCGGCTTTCTCGGCGTGCTGACCGTGCTCGGCGCGTGGCAGGGCTTCTCGGGGCTCGACGTCGGCGGTACGGCGATGGCGCTGCTCGCGTCACTGAGCTACCCGGTCGGCTGGATCTATGTGCGCCGCACCTTGGCGGGCAGCAGCCACTCCAACCTCTCGCTGATGGGTGCGCAGTTGCTTCTTGCGACGGCGCAACTCGCGGTGGTCACACCGCTGTTCACCACGATGCCGACGTCGTTCCCGGTCGTCCCGCTGCTGGCCGTCGTCGCCCTCGGCGCCCTGGGCACCGGGTTCGCCCTGCTGGTGCAGTACGGCCTGGTCCATGAGGTCGGCCCGACGACGGCCCAGATGGTCACCTACTTCATTCCGGTGATCGCCACGGCGGCCGGCGTGCTCGTACTCGGCGAGCAGCTGAGCTGGAACACCCCGGTGGGCGCCCTGATCGTGCTGGCGGGCGCTGCACTCACACAGAGCCGGGCGAAGCCGGGGACAGCGGCGGTGATCGTCCCCGGTCCGGAGGCGGAGCGGCCCGCCGGCGAACCGGCCACGGCCGCCGCACCGGTCGCGGCGCCGGCTGAGGACACAGCCGTACGCCCGCCCGACGCCCCCTCCGACGCGAAGGCGCCCGCCCCTCAGCCGTAACTGCGCGCGGGTGCCGGTCCGACCGTCGCCGCCAGCACCTCGGCCACCGCCTCGATCTCGTGCGGGTCGAGGTCCGAGACGGTGATCCGTACCGCGGGCGGAGACGACATCCGGAACCTCGCGCCGGGGGCGACCGCCCACCCCGCGTTCAGCAGCCGCGCCACCGCGCCCGTCTCGTCGCCGACCGGCACCCAGACGTTCATGCCGCTGCGGCCGTACGCCTCGACACCGCGCCGCGCCAGCGCCCGCACGAGGGCATCGCGCCGCTTCCCGTAGGACCGCGCCACCGCCGGTACGTCGACCGCTTCCGCCGTCCACAGATGGACCATCGCGCGCTGCAGCAGCCTGCTCACCCAGCCGGGGCCCAGACCCAGCCGTCCCGAGACGCGGTCGACGGTGACGGCGTCGCCCGTCAGCGTCGCGACCCGCAGATCCGGGCCGTACGCCTTGGCCACGGACCGCACGAACGCCCAGTGGTCGGTGACACCGGCGAGGGGGTGCAGCGGCAGATCGACGATGGCGTGGCCGTGGTCGTCCTCGATGAGCAGGGTCCGGGGGAAGCGGGCCAGGACGGCCCGCAGTTCGGCGGCGCGGGCGGCGCTGAGCGCGGCCCCGGTCGGGTTCTGGGCGCGGTCAGTGACGACGAGCCCCCGGGCGCCGGCCTCCAGCGCGCGCTCCACCCCGGCGGCGAGCGGTCCGTCGTCGTCGAGGGCCACGGGTACGGGCTTCAGCCCCAACGCCGTCACCAGGTCCAGCAGGCTTCCCCAGCCGGGGTCCTCGACGGCGACGGCGTCACCGGGCCGTAGATGGGCGGCGAGCACCCGCTCGATGGCGTCGAGTGCGCCGGAGGTGACGGTGACCGGGCCGTCCGGCACCCCGTCGGCGTCCAGCCCGGCGCGGACGAGCCGCCCGAACTCGGCGTCCACGGGCTCCAGTCCGTAGAGGCCCGGCTCGCGTTCGTTGCGGTCGGCGGCCGCGGCGAGAGCCTCGCCGAGGGCCGGCAGCAGGGACGGATCCGGGTTCCCTTTGCTGACGTCGCGCACGCCGGGCGGTGCGTCGACCCGGATGGATCCGCGCGGGGTGCTCGCCGGGCGCGGGCGCACCCGGCTCCCCCGGCGGCCCGCCGTCTCGATGACTCCCCGCTCGCGCAGGGTCCGGTAGGCGGCGGCGACGGTATTCGGGTTCACCTGCAGTCGGGCCGCCAACTCCCTCATGGGAGGCAGCAGTTGGCCCGGCTCCAGCTCTCCCGCGCCGACCGCGCGCTCGACACTGGCCGCGATCTCCGATGCGCGCCGACCTTCGATCCGATACTCTCCTAGCACAAACAACATTATGCACTAGTGCAATGGAGATCGCAATGCCGGACGTCTACGAAGCGACGGAACGCACCGTCCCCACCCGTGCGCGGGAACGCGCCTCGTACGACCGCGAGCTGGTTCATTCCATACTCGACGAGGCCTACCTCTGCCATCTCGGCTTCATCCGCGACGGCGCGCCCGTCGTGCTGCCGACGCTCTTCGCCCGTGTCGACGACCATGTGTACGTCCACGGCTCGACCGGCTCACGCCCCCTGCGCATGGCGGGAGCGCCGGACCCCGGCCTCCCGGTCTGTCTGACGGTCACCCACGTCGACGGGCTGGTCCTCGCCCGCTCCGCGTTCCACCACTCGATCAACTACCGCTCGGTCGTGATCCATGCGACGGCCCACCCGGTGACCGATCCGGCCGAAAAGCGTGCAGCCCTCGACGCCCTGGTCGACCAGGTCGTGCCGGGCCGAGCCGCGGACTCCCGGCCCGCCAACCCGAAGGAGCTGGCGGCGACGGCGGTCCTGCGACTGGACCTGACGGAGGTCTCCGCGAAGGTGCGCACCGGCGGCCCGAACGACGAGCCGGAGGACGCGGATCTGCCGCACTGGACGGGAGTCCTCCCGCTGCGGACGTCGTACGGGCCCGCGATCCCCGCGGCGGACCTGGACGCGTCGGTCGCGCTTCCGGAGTACCTCGCCTCCCGCTGAGGCGCGACACCGGGGCCCGGGCAAGCGTGGCACGCAGCCCTGGCGGCGGGGGGCCGGGCCGGTTCGAGCCCCGGCGCGGCCCCCGCGGCCTCAGCCGGCCGGCCTCGCCGTCCTCGCCGTCCGTGTTTCCGCGACGGCGAGTCCCGCCACCGCGGCGAGCAGGAGCAGCGTGCCGACCACAGTCGCCGTCGTGAGCCGTTCGTCGAGCAGTGTCACCGCGATCAGCGCCGCGCTCACCGGCTCCAGCAGCATGATCACCGACACGGTGGCGGCCCGTACGACCGCGGCTCCCGCGAAGTAGAGCGGGTACGCGAGTGCGGTCGGTACGGCGGCGACGTACGCCAGCAGCCACACGACGTGCCCCAGTTCGTCGGTGTGCGGCAGCAGTCCCTCGGCGAGGGCCATCGGCAGCAGGCCCACCGCTCCGATGCCGAACGCCCACGCCGTCGTGGCCATCGAGTCGCCGCCGCCGTCCCGGCCCAGCCACCGGGTCAGCAGCGTGATCGCCGCGTAGCCGGCCGCCGACAGCAGGGCGAGTGCGACGCCGACCGGTCGCACCGTGCCGCCTTCGCCGCCCAGGACGAGGACCGCCAGTCCGGCGAGCGCGCCGGTGACGGCGACGACACCGCCCCGGCCGAGGCGCTCGCCCATGGTCAGCCGTGCGCCCACCGCGATGAGGACAGGTCCCGCGCCGAGGGTGACGACCGTGCCCACGGCCAGGCCGGTCGCCTGCACGGCCGCGAAGTACGCGCTCTGGAAGAGGGTGAGCCCGATTCCCGTGCCGAGGATCCGCAGCAGCCGGCGCCTGCGCGGCTCGGCGGCGGCGTGCGCGGCACGGGCGGCATGGCCCGCCGAGCCCCGCCGGGCGCGCAGCGCGAGCGCACCCAGCAGCAGGACGAGTCCCCCGGCGCAGCGCCAGAAGGAGAGCGAGAGGGGACCGAGGTCACTGAGCCGGAAGACCAGCGAGGCGGCCGCCCCTGCGGTCCCCCAGGCGACACCGGCGAAGACGAGGTAGAGGAGGCTGCGCCCGACGGGCAGCGGGATCCGCACCGGAACGGCGGCTTGCGCGGGCACGCCGACCTGCGGCGTGGAGGAAAGATTCGGCACGAGACTTCTCCGTGTGAAGAACGGGATGGTGGTCGCTCGGCTCCGTCACGCGGGCAGCGACGAACCGCTCGGGGACACCCCGAGCCCGGTCTTCGTCAACGGCTGGCCGCCCGCGTTATGCGGCAGGCGGCGGAAGGACGGTCAAGTGCATGATCGCCACCTTACGTTCCGGCCCTATCGACCGACAACCGTCCGTCCTCCGTGACGCCCTCTTCCGGCGCGGGCACGACCACGGACCCGGAGGCCACCGGCCCGGACGGGGCCTTCGGCGCCTGGGACTGGGCGATGAACGCCCCGATCAGCACCACGGCACCGCCCACGATCTGCGGCGCCGACAGGTGCTCCCGCAGGAGGACCCAGGCGAGCACGGTGGCGATGACCGCCTCGAGGCAGGCCACCACGCCCGCGACCTGCGGCGACAGCTTGCGCACCGAGACGACGCCGGTGACGTACGCGAGGACGGTGGCGACGAGCACCACCCAGGCGAGCAGCAGCCCGGCGGGGACCGCCGTGCCGCCCATGGACGCGCTGCCGCCGAGCAGCGAGAAGTCCATCGACCACGGCCGGGCGACGACGGTCAGGACGGCGGTGCCGACCAGCAGTCCGTACGCGATGACCCCCAGCGGGTCGGCGGCGTTGTCGCCGTCGCCTCCGTGGTCGGACAGGACGAAGTAGCCGACTTGGCAGCAGGCGGCGCCCAGAGCCAGCAGCAGACCGAGTGCGTCGAAGGTCAGTCCCGACCAGACCTCGACGACACACGCCAGTCCGGCGACGGCGAGGACCACCCCGAGGGCCGCGGCACGGGTGACGGGCCGGCGCTGCACGAAGCGGACCCAGCCGAGCACGAGCGCCGGCGCGAGATATTCGATGAGCAGCGCGACACCGACGGGGATCCGCGAGATCGCGGCGAAATAGCAGGCCTGGACGCCCGCGACGGCGAGCAGGCCGAAGCCGAGGAGGAGGGCAGGCCGCCGGCGTACGAGATCGCGATGGCGCCAGGCCACCGGCAGCATGATCAGCGCCGAGCCCGCCACCCGTAGCCACACCACGTGCAGCGGGTCGAGGCCCGCCTCGATCAGCGGCTTGGCCGCGACACCCGATCCACCGAACGCGAACGCCGAGCCCAGGGCGAGTCCCAGGCCGGCGTTCCTTCCCCAAGACGCCTGCATCGGCACATCATGTCAGCGCGGGTCAGGACCGTCGACCCCGTTGCACATGTCGAGACGGCTCCCCGATCCGACCGGCGCCCCGGCCTCGATCCGGCCGCCCAGCTCTGCCGCGTCCACCCCCGCCCTGGCGAGCACTTCCACGGCGCGGCACTCACCGTCGGCGGCGAGAGCGGCCAGGAGATCGACGCCTCCGGCGCGCGCCTCTCCGCGCTGCTCGGCCCGCTCCGTCGCGCCCTGTATCGCCACGACGGCCGACGGCGAGTACTGGGAGGTGTCCACCTCCGGGGCGCGGACGACGGGCACCACGGCCGAGTTCTCCACCGAGCCCTGCCAGCGCAGCCCGTACCCGATGCTGCGCTGCACGAGGTAGCCGAGCACCCTGGCCACCTGCGGGCCGGGCCCGAACGCGGCACGGACGTCGGCGTCGGTCTCGAGCAGGGAGTGCAGCAGATGCGCGGTGTCGATCTGCCGGTCTCCGTCACGCAGCGCTCGCCGGCGCGCACCGGCGAGCACCGAGGCGAGTTCCACGGTCAGTCGGGCGTCGTTCTCTGCGCGGGTGGCGGCGGGCTGCTGCGGCAGCCGCGGGGTAGGGCTCTGCACATCTCCCACCTCATCAGCCCTCGAGGGCCCGGGCGTCCCCGGAGGGGCTCATTCGCGCATCCCACGGAGGTTGGGCACACCTGGACGGTTTCTCCTCCTTGCGGATGAGATCGAGACAGTTCTTCCCGGCTGTCGCGCGCCGCCTTGCCCACCCGCGGAAGCACCCCCGCCGCGCATTCCTGACTGTTCGTCAGTATTGAATGTTCGCGGCACTACGGCTACGTTCCGCGACACCGTGACCTGATACGAAGGGGTGGTCGTATGGCCGAAGTCAGCGCCGAGGCTCGCATCGAGGCACCGGCCGAGAAGGTCTGGGCCGAGCTGACGGACTTCGCCGGTTACGGCCGGTGGAACGCCACGCACACCAGCTTCCCCAAGGGCGGCCCGACGACTCTCGAAGTGGGCGCCACCTACGAGGAGAACATGAAGCTGATGGGCTTCCCCGCCGAAGTGACCTGGACCATCGACGAGTTCGAGGCCGGCAGGCTGTTCGGGATCAGGGGCAAGGGCCCGATGGGCGTCAATGTCGGCAACCGCTACTCGCTCACCCCGGAGGGCGACGCGACGCTGGTGCGGATCGACGGCGAGTTCACGGGCGCGGCGGTCTCGCTCATGGCCGGCAAGCTCAAGGACTCGGCGACGGCCGCCCTCAACGAGTCGCTGCGCAAGCTGGGCGGCCTGGTCGCCTGACCTCGCCGGCACCGCCGGCCACCCCTCCATGAGGCTGCCACCCACCGAGAACAGGAACAGGGCCCGGCGCGGATGCGCGGGGCCCTGCCGTCCATCACGGGTCAGTACTCGTCCACGGGTCAGTGCTCGTCGGCGAGGATCAGATAGAGCTTCTTGCGGGCTTCGTTGATGACCTCGACGGCTTTGTGCCGCTGCTCGGTGCTGCCGGTCTTCCAGACCTGCCCGAAGGCTTCCATCAGCCCCCAGCCGGCCTGCCGGATCTCGTTGACCGTGTCCCAGTCGACGGTGCGCCCGGCCTCTTCCCACGGGGCGTCCGGCCCCGACTCGGCCTCGGCGCGACCCGCTTCCGTGAGCGTGAACAGCTTCTTGCCGCCCTCGCTCCGGCTGGTGATCAGGCCTTCGTCCTCGAGCAGCTGGAGCGTCGGGTAGACCGAGCCGGGGCTGGGCTTCCAGGCCCCGCCACTGCGCTCGCCGATCTCCTGGATCATCTCGTAACCGTGCATCGGGCGGTCCTTCAGCAGCGCCAGGATCGAGGCCCGCACGTCACCGCGCCGCGCCCTTCCCCTGCCGCCACCACGACCGCGCCCGCCGCCGAAGGGTCCGCCGCCGAACGGCGGCCCGAACGGACCGAACGCTCCCCGGCGTCCTTCGAAGTCGCCCCGACCCGGATGACCGGGTCCGCAGTGTCCCTGACGGTGACCGTGTTCGTGTTCGTGTGAACGCATGTCTACGCCCCTTCCATCGTTGATCTGTCGCGATGCGTCAACGATATATCGGAATAGCTCGTCGGGCAACATCCCACGGGCCGCCGATCCCTGACTTGTCTCATCGAAGCTGGGGTACGTCGCAGCGAAGGTGGGCCGACAGCGGTTTGTCTCAGTGAGGACAGGCCACTGCCCTATCCGTCTCACCGAAGATGGGCCGATCTATCCGGCTCAGTCGACCTGGGCAGCATCTGCCAGTACGCCTCGCCCCTGGCCGCTGAACAGTCGCTAGCTGGTTAAGGACCGGCGCAGACGAGGATGCTCGGCGTAATCGGGAGGCGAGATCAGCGACGGATGGGGAACACTTCGCCAGGTGATCGTGATGCAGCCTGTCCTGGAGATGAACACCCCTGATGGCTTCGACCTCTGGCCTGTCGCCGAGACCGAACAGTTCAGCTTCCTGCCGCTCAGCGGCGGGCTCTCACCCGCCGAGATCGGGACGGCGCTCATGCGTATCGCCGCTTGCAACGACGTGGACCCCGCAGACGATGACGACCTCCCACCTCGGCCGGCTGAGCCTCTCAGCGGCTTCCTCCACGGACTGCTGAACCTCGACAGCCTTTACGCAGCGGGCGGCCTGCGCGTCACGGACACCTCCACGGGCATCGTCTTCTCGCCCGGCTGCTGTGACGGACTGGAGGATTGGCACGACTGGTACCAGGTCGTCGACGGCAGCGGCGTAATCGGGTACGGACACGATCCGGAGCCGTCGCTGGCCGAGCGCCTCGGAGATACCGTCCATCTCACCGTTGACTCCGACCGGAACGACAGTCCCGTGATCGAGCTGTCAGTCATCGAGCTCCGCCATCTGCTCGCTAGCGTCGAGCGCGACCTGACCGAGTTCCTCGCGGCAGCAACGGACTGGATCTCCGAGCACCTACCTGACCACTCCGCCCCTCTGACCGCCGCCCTATCCCGTGTTCTCGCCCTTGCCGCACCAGGCATACCGCCAACGCCACTCGATATGGAACGGACGTGACTGCTGGCATGCGCATGGCCTGGACGCTCGACGGACACGGCTGGGCCAACTGCACAGTTGAAGATCAACAGGCCAAAGTCGAGCTCACCGCCTCCTACATCACCAGCGCTCCAGAGGAGTTGCTCACCGCCGTGGCCCGGATCGTCTCAGGCGAAACGGACACTCGCGCGCAGTTCGAAGCCGAGCCCACCGCCTTCCGGTGGATCTTCTACCGCCAGGGCGACGACGCCTGGATCCGCATCCTGGAACTACGCGGTGGCAGCGACCACGACCACAAGGGCACCGAGATCTGGTCAAGTCAACTTCACGTCGACACGCTAGCCCGAGCCGTGATCCGCTGCTTCGACGAGGTTGTTCAGACCTACGATGAGAGCGGCTACCGAGGTAAATGGGGTGAGCACTTCCCTCGAACCGAACTCGAAGCCCTCAGACGCCTCCGGAACGCTCATCTACACGGAGATGACGCATAGCGCATGCTCGCCCGTTGCTCATGTCTACTGAGACGAGGCATGATCGGCGGTGTCTGCTCCGCGGGTGCTGAGTTTCGCCACCGGACGGCCTTCTGACGGCAGGCTCCTGAGCACCAGCGGCGGGTGTCGTGCGACTTTCGGTCGCTCAGCGATATCGCGCAGATCCCGCATGCGAGCTGCTGAGATCGCCGATCAAGCGCCGCACTCCAACACTTCGTTGAGCACCAGGGGCAGCTGCGGGAGGCGGTTCCCTGGAACATGTGTTCGCAACTGAGACAGTGCAGTGTCGTCGTCTTGACTGGCTGCGGTCTCAGCGTATTGCGCAGCGTCGGCGCCGCAAGCAGAGGGCGGGCCTGTCGCCGGCAACGGTCTGAACACCAGCGACGAGCTCTCCCGGACGGCCCTCGCTCGAAGGAGGTACTGCATAGTTCGCAGATCAGAGGTCTGAGGTAGGTGGTCGGGTCGAGGCGCCGGTATGCCCGCTGACGGCATCGGCTTGAGCACCAGCGACGAAGTGGCCAGGTGCGTTGCTCAGAGCGAATCGGGGTTCCGCAGAATGCGCAGGTCGAGAACTGTTCGGATACCACCCTGCGAACCCCCAGCCGCCCTTGCGCCAGCTGAACTCCCGAACCGGCTCAACGTCCTCGAACCGCGTGTCCCAGCTCGCTCCAAGCGAATACCGGACGCTCGTACCGTTCAGAGAAAAGCCCAGCTCAAAGCCCTCAAGCTCAGCAGCAGCTAACGCACCAACCGGTGCCCCCACGACGCCCCCACAAGATCAGACACCGATCGGCCCAACTTCGGTGAAGCTAACGGGTGCCCGCCCGTCTTCGCTGAGAAACAGCCCACCTTCACTGAGACGGGTCAATCCCGGATTGGCCTTGGCCCGCGGCTCCGTGCCGCCCCTACGGTCGGCCCATGCGGATTCGAATCGTCGACGCCTTCACCGAACGCCCCTTCGCCGGCAACCCCGCGGGAGTCCTGCTGCTGGACTCCGACGGCTTCCCGGCCGACACCTGGCTCCAGCAGGTGGCCACCGAGGTCCACCTCTCGGAGACCGCCTTCGCCCATCCACTGCCGCCCGGCGGGGACGCCGACTGGGCACTGCGCTGGTTCACCCCGGCCACGGAGGTCGACATGTGCGGCCACGCCACGCTCGCCACGGCGCACGTCCTGCACACCACGGGGGCCGGCACGGGCACGGTCAGGTTCGCCGCGCGCTGCGGCATCCTCACGGCCACCGCCGAGGACGACGGCACGATCACGCTCGACTTCCCGACCTCACCCCTGACGGCGGTCGCGACGCCGCCCGCTCTGGCAAAAGCGCTGGGAGCAGAGGTGCTCTCGGTGCACGACACGGGTCCGCACATCGGCGATCTCCTCGTCGAGGTGGCCGACGAGAAGACCGTGCGGGGCCTGCGCCCGGACCACCGGACCCTCGTCGGCGTCTCCGATCGCGGTGTCATCGCCACGGCCGCCGCCGACGACCCGGACGCCGGTTATGACTTCGTCTCGCGGTGCTTCTTCCCCCGGGTCGGCATCGACGAGGACCCCGTGACGGGCAGCGCCCACACGGCCCTCGCGCCCTTCTGGTCGGCACGCCTCGGTAGTACGGATCTGACCGGGCTCCAGGCCTCCGCCCGCTCCGGCCTGGTGCGCACCTCGCTGCGGGGCGAGCGCACCGAGCTGACCGGCAGCGCCGTGACCGTCATCGAGGGCGAGCTGCTCACCGCTCCCTGACCGCAGGCCGTACACGGACAGGGGCGTACGGCGTGTGCCGTACGCCCCTGGTCACCCTTGCCCGCGTCACATCGTGGGCAGCCAGCTCACCTTCCCGGCGAGCAGCCCGTATCCGACGAACGCCACGATGTCGAGCAGTGCGTGCGCGGCCACGAGCGGTCCGACCCGTCCCCAGCGCCGGTACAGCAGGACGAAGACCACGCCCATCACCATGTTGCCGACGAAGCCGCCGACGCCCTGGTAGAGGTGGTACGAGCCGCGCAGGACCGAGCTCGCCGCGAGCGCGGCCGTCGGCGTCCAGCCCAACTGGTCGAGCCTGCGGAGCAGATACCCGACGACGATGACTTCCTCCACGACGGAGTTCTGGATCGCCGACAGGATCAGGACCGGGTACTTCCACCACACGTCGGGAAGCGATTCCGGCACGACGGTGAGGTTGAACCCGGACGCGCGCGCGGCCAGATAGAAGGCGAGTCCGGCGCTGCCGATCCCCGCGGCGACGAGCGTGCCGCGTCCGAGGTCGGACCACGGCCGGCTCCGGTCGAAGCCGATCGCACGCATCCCGGCCCCCTCGCGCAGGAGCAGATGGCCCACGAGCAGCACCGGTACCAGGGCGGAGGCGATGCCGAACAGCTGCCAGGAGAGGTCGAGCCATGGCCTGCCGGGCGCGTACGACCCGTTCAGGGTTGCCGCCTGGTCCTTCAGCCCACCCGGTTTCGTCAGCGACCCGACGAAGCTGATGAGCGCCGACACTCCGCTCGCGCCCAGCGAGAGCGCGAGCACCAGGAGCATCTCGGACCGCAAGATCTTCCGCGGCATGCCCTCCCCGGGGAGAGGATCAGCCACGCGTCCCGCATCCGCCTGCACACGTGCCTCCCGTAGACCGAGCCCGTCTGGTCCCCCATCCTCGGGCCGCCGGCGGACATCACCGGACCGACACCACAGGTGGAGACGTCACAGCTTGCCCGACGCCCGGTCGGGGAAGGGAAGCAGGTCCCGTCCGGCCGTTGCCGTTCGGGACCCGGGGCCGGCGGATCACCCGCCGCGCACCCCGGCGCGCAAGGCCCAGGTGACCGCGCCGGCCGATGTGTGCTGGTCTCGCGCCGCCGGATCGCGCCGGCCTATGTGTGCTGGTCTCGCGCCGCCGGACCGTCCCGCTCAGTTCCGCGGCCCCGGGAAGCCGACCGGCCAGGTGTGGACCGGGTCGCCCTCACGCATCAGCTCGCAGTAGCGACGTGTGGTGGCCGCGAGAGCCGCGTCCCTCCCCAGGCCCGCCTCCAGCGCACGGTGATACGTCTCCGACTGCCAGGACGCGCCGTTCATCCGCCGCTTGCAGCGCTCCTCGATCACCCCGAGGTACCTGTCACGGTCGGCCGGCTCGATGTTCCAGGCGTCGAGCCCGGCCGCGGCCAGCGGCAGCAGTTCGTCGCGCACGAGCTTGGCGACGGGCACCGTGGTGATGCCGCCCGCGCGGCCCGGACGCGGCCACTGGAGTTCCGCCTCGATGCCGTACCGGCACCCGGCGTCGAAGTTCTCCGCGGCGGCCGAGAACGGCAGCCTGCTCCAGACCGGCCGCGGTTCCTCGGCGAGTGCGCGCACGAGTCCGTAGTAGAACGCGGCGTTGGCGATCACGTCGGTGACCGTGGGCCCGGCCGGCAGAACCCGGTTCTCCACCCGCAGATGGGGCACGCCGTCGGCGACGCCGTACACCGGCCGGTTCCAGCGGTACACGGTGCCGTTGTGGAGCACGAGTTCATGGAGCTGGGGGATGCCGCCGTCCTCGATCACCCGCAGCGGATCCTCTTCGTCGCACATGGGAAGCAGCGGAGGGAAGTACCGCAGGTTCTCCTCGAAGAGCTCGTACGCCGACTCCACCCACCGTTCGCCGAACCAGGTCCGCGGCCGTACGCCCTGGGCCTGGAGTTCGGGCGGGCGGGTGTCGGTGGCCTGCTGGAACAGCGGGGGCCGCGACTCGCACCACAGCTCCCTCCCGAACAGGAAGGGCGAGTTGGCCCCCACGGCCACCTGTACGCCGGCCACCGCCTGCGCCGCGTTCCACACGTCGGCGAAACGGTTGGGCGTCACCTGGAGGTGCAACTGCACCGAGGTGCAGGCGGCTTCGGGGGCTATCGACGCCGAGGTGCAGGTGAGGTGCTCGACACCGTCGATGTCCAGCGTGAAGTCTTCACCGCGGGCCGCGACGATCTGGTCGTTCAGCAGCGTGTAGCGGTCGACGTCGGAGAGGTTCGCCGACACCAGGTCTTCCTGCGCGAGGGTCGGCAGGATGCCGATCATCACGATGCCCGCGCCGACCTCGTTCGCTTTCCGGTCCGCATATCCGAGCCCGGTGCGCAACTCCTCCCCCAGCTGACCCAGAACCTGTCCGCCGAGCCGGTGCGGCACAATGTTCACTTCCAGATTGAACATTCCCAGCTCGGTCTGGAAATCCTGGCTCGCGATGCGTTCCAGAACCTCCGCATTTATCATCCGAGGCAGCCCGTCGGCGCCTGCGAGATTCAGCTCGATCTCCAGCCCCATGAGGTTCTTGGGCCGGTCGAACCTCTTCTCGTCCAGCAGTCGCCCCAGTCCCGCCAGGCACTGCTGCAACTTCCGGCGGTGGCGTTGCCGATCGGACAGCGCGATGCCGCCTGCCACGACCTTCTCCCCCATCGAAGGGTCCCTCCTCGAGTGGGCTCCACGCAGCTCTGGTCGCTCGCGTCACGGACGATAATGCCCCGGCTGGCTGATCTATAACGCGGCAGGAACGCCCGGTGACGGCTACTGTGGGATGCGCGCCCGAGCGGCACATTCACTCGGCATGACGCAGAACGCAGTTTCCCGTACCGGTCGCCTGGTGAAAAATGCCGACGGGTTTCGGCCTACCGGCCCGTAGAGGAAATACCAGGCCGTGGCGTTGTACGCCGACTAAAACCCCCCGAAACAGCGCAGGAGAAAGACCTGAACCTGTCTTGTGGGAAATACGCACGGGCACTAGCAGAAACACTGTGAGAACACGTGTCGTATAAACTCCGCAATCGAGGCAGAGAGTTGGCGCCCGGCGGCCTGTCCCGGCCCCCCTCTGACCCCGCCCGCTGACAGTGCCGTCCGCACCTGCCCATGCTTCACCGTGTCTCCAAGTGAGAGGCGACCCATCATGCCGCTGCATGTCCCCCCTGCTCCCGCGCCTGCCCTCCGCAGCGTCCTTGCGGCACTCGGTTCCCCTACCGCCGTCCGTGAGGACCGCACACCAGCACTGAGGTCCGTCCAGGGACCCGTCAATCCCGAATCGCCGCTCCCCGTCCACGTACTGGACCGGATCGTGCCGAGCGCCGGCCGCCCGTGCACGCGCCTGACGGGCTGGCGTTTCCTCATCCGCAGCGGAGAGAGAAGTGTGGCCGCCGCGGAGACGACGCTCACCGCCGACGGCTGGACCTTCTCGCACTTCTTCGAAGGTCCGTATCTCATCTCCACCGAACGCGCGCTGCGGCAGGCCGACTCCATGCACGCCGCCTTCCAGCCCCGCCTCCTGTCCATCCCCGAGCTCTACATGCTCACCCTGTGGCTGCACGGCGACACCGACGCGGACGCCTCGACGGGCATGCCTCTCCCGACCGATGTCCTGGTCCCCCTCGCCCCCGCCCCGCCCGGCATCGCGGCCCACCGGCCGCACCGGGTCGCCGATCTGCTTCCGGTGATGACCCTGCGGCTCACCCCCGCGCCGCTGCTCGGCTCGCCGGCCTGAGAAACCGCTGTTCGCGCCCCGTGACCGTTCGGTCGCGGGGCGCACTGCCGCCCCGACCGGACTAGCCCGAACCGGCCCCCCTGAACCACCCGAAAGGACAGCTCAGTTGAGCTGAACCGTCCGCCCGGGTGATACGTCATTAACCAGTAGGAAGAGCTGCCGCGAAATCCCTGCGGATTGACGCCCGTAGGGCAACACTGGGATCGGACCGACAGATACGGGGGGCGGCCATGAACACTTCATCCAGCCGCAGGACACTCACACCGCAGCGAAAGAACCCACCCATGTGCCAGCACCAACCAGCCTGCCCGACATCCGACTCTGCCGACAGGGAAGCGGCGCGCCTGGTGGCGCACCACCCGGAGCAGGGCTGGAGCCTGCTGTGCAACGGCGTGCTCCTCTTCGAGGACACCGGTGAGCTGCTGCCCGACGGGCAGATCATCGCGCCGCACCGCCAGGTCATGACGGCCGCCTGAGCGCCGTCCGTACGAGAAAGGGGCCGGCCGGAGACGTTCCTCCGTACCGGCCCCGACGCATAGGCGTCGCCCGTCAGTTGTCGTACTCCTCCAGCGGCGGGCAGGAGCAGACGAGGTTACGGTCGCCGAACGCGCCGTCGATCCGTCGCACCGGCGGCCAGTACTTGTCCGCGGCGCTCACGCCGACCGGGAAGACGGCCTCCTCACGGCTGTAGGAGTGCTCCCACGCACCACCCAGCGCGGCCGCG
This sequence comes from Streptomyces sp. NPDC096193, assembly GCF_040302905.1. NCBI lineage: Bacteria > Bacillati > Actinomycetota > Actinomycetes > Kitasatosporales > Streptomycetaceae > Streptomyces > Streptomyces sp. NPDC096193. The sequence continues at coordinate 598,021 of NZ_JBEOSJ010000001.1, forward strand.
GTGTGCGGGGCGTTGCTCAGCGGGTTGTCCTCCGCGGGCCATTCGCCCGTCGCGACCTTCTCGATCTCCGCGCGGATGGCGATCATCGTCTCGCAGAAGCGGTCGATCTCGCCCAGGTCCTCGCTCTCGGTGGGCTCGATCATCAGCGTGCCGGCCACCGGGAACGACATGGTCGGCGCGTGGAAGCCGTAGTCGATCAGACGCTTGGCGATGTCGTCGACGCTGACGCCGGTCGCCTTCGACAGCGGCCGCAGGTCCACGATGCACTCGTGCGCCACCAGGCCGGCCGGGCCGGTGTAGAGCACCGGGTAGTGCGGCTCCAGACGCTTGGCGATGTAGTTGGCCGCGAGCACGGCGACCTGCGTGGCCCGCTTGAGGCCCTCGCCGCCCATGAGACGGACGTACGCCCAGGAGATGGGCAGGATGCCCGCCGAACCCCACGGGGCGCCTGAGATCGGCCCCACGCCCGTCTCCGGTCCCGCCGTGGGCTGGAGCGGGTGGTTCGGCAGGTACGGGGCGAGGTGCTCGCGCACGCCGACCGGGCCGACACCCGGACCGCCGCCGCCGTGCGGGATGCAGAAGGTCTTGTGCAGGTTCAGGTGCGAGACGTCGCCGCCGAACCTGCCCGGCTTCGCGAGGCCCACCAGCGCGTTGAGGTTGGCACCGTCGATGTACACCTGGCCGCTGGCGTCGTGGACCTGCGCGCAGATGTCGGCGACGTGCTCCTCGAAGACGCCGTGCGTGGACGGGTAGGTGATCATCAGCACCGACAGTTCGTCGCGGTACTGCTCGATCTTGGCGCGCAGGTCCTCGACGTCGATCTCGCCGTCGTCGGCGGTCTTGACCACGACGACCTTCATGCCGGCCATGACGGCGCTCGCGGCGTTGGTGCCGTGGGCGGACGACGGGATGAGGCAGACGGTGCGCTGGTCGTCGCCGTTGGCGCGGTGATAGGCGCGGACCGCGAGCAGTCCGGCCAGCTCACCCTGCGAGCCCGCGTTGGGCTGGATGGAGACGCTGTGGTAGCCGGTGACCTCGGCGAGACGTTCCTCCAGCTCGCGGATGAGCGTCAGATACCCGGCGGCCTGGTCGACGGGGGCGAAGGGGTGCATCTGCCCGAACTCCGGCCAGGTCACCGGCTCCATCTCGGTGGTCGCGTTCAGCTTCATGGTGCAGGAGCCGAGCGGGATCATGCCGCGGTCCAGCGCGTAGTCACGGTCGGCGAGGCGGCGCAGGTAGCGCAGCATCGCGGTCTCGGAACGGTTCTGGTGGAAGACCGGGTGCGTGAGGTACTCGTCGGTGCGCAGCAGGGACTCGGGCAGGGTGTCCGCGGCGGCCGCGTCCAGCGCCTCGATGTCGGCGTCGACGCCGAAGGCGCCCCAGACGGCGGTCAGCTGCGCACGATTCGTGGTCTCGTCGCAGGCCAGGGAGACATGGTCGGCGTCGACGAGGTGCAGGTTCACCCCGCCCTCCCGGGCGGCGTGCAGCACGTCGGCCGCCTTACCCGGCACGCGGACGGTGAGCGTGTCGAAGTACGCGCCGTGGACGACCTCCACACCGCCGGCGCGCAGGCCCGCGGCGAGCAGCGTCGCGTAGCGGTGGGTGCGCCGGGCGATCGTCCGCAGGCCCTCGGGCCCGTGGTAGACGGCGTACATACCCGCCATCACGGCGAGCAGCACCTGCGCGGTACAGATGTTGCTGGTGGCCTTCTCCCGGCGGATGTGCTGCTCACGGGTCTGCAGCGCGAGTCGGTAGGCACGGTTGCCGTCCGCGTCCACGGAGACGCCGACGAGACGCCCCGGGAGGCTGCGGGCGAACTTCTCGCGCACGGCCATGTACCCGGCGTGCGGTCCGCCGAAGCCCATCGGGACGCCGAAGCGCTGCGTGGTCCCGACCGCGATGTCGGCGCCGAGGTCACCGGGCGAGGTGATCAGGGTCAGCGCCAGCAGGTCCGCGGAGACGGTGACGATCGCGCCGAGCTCGTGGGCCTGCTCGATCACGGGCTTGATGTCGCGTACGACTCCCGAGGCGCCCGGGTACTGCAGCAGGACGCCGAAGACACCCCGCTCGGCGATCTTGGCCGGAATGCCGTCGTGCAGGTCGGCGGTGACGACCTCGACGCCGGTCGGCTCCGCGCGGGTCTCGATCACCGCGAGGGTCTGCGGCAGGACGTCGGCGTCCACGAGGAACACGCCGTTCTTGACCTTGCCGACGCGGCGGGCGAGCGACATGGCCTCGGCGGCGGCCGTGCTCTCGTCGAGCAGCGAGGCGCCCGAGGTGGGCAGGCCCGTCAGCTCGGCGACCATGGTCTGGAAGTTGAGCAGGGCTTCGAGCCGGCCCTGGGAGATCTCGGGCTGGTACGGCGTGTACGCGGTGTACCAGGCCGGGTTCTCCATGACGTTGCGCAGGATGACCGGCGGTGTGAACGTGCCGTAGTAGCCGAGGCCGATCATCGGTGCGAGGACCGTGTTCCGATCGGCGAGCGTCCGGAGCTCGGCGAGTACCTCGGGCTCGGTGCGCGCGTCGGGCAGCGCGAGCGCCTCGGCGTTCTTGATGACGTCGGGAACCGCGGCCGCGGTCAGCTCGTCGAGCGAGCCGTATCCCACCTGGGCCAGCATTTTGGCCTGCGCCTCGGCGTCGGGTCCGATATGGCGCTGCTCGAAGGGGGTGCCTCGCTCCAGCTGTGCGAGCGGAATGCGGTTGGCGGTCATGATGGAGGCCTCCTGGTCTGACGACCTGCGAGGGGCACCACGGCGCGGGTACCCGGACGGCCTCCCCCTCTGTCATCTCAACCTGAGAGCTTCACCGGATCCCCACGAGGGAACCCGGCTTTCACCGTCGGTGAGAGCGGATGCCGTCCGACGCCCGCCCTGCTTTCCAGAGTGACCTCGTCCGTGCGGTACAGGGTGCCTGAGAGATTCCGGGGAGGATTTGCTCCTTCGGCGCCACCGTTTCCTCCGGTGGACTCTCCCGCACGGGGTCAGCAGCCGTTAGTCAGCGTACCAGCGCGTCTTCTCGTCGATCGCTCAAGTGGCCGACACCCCCGATGTGCACTTTCGTATCATTTACGGAGCAGTTGCGACCTCTTGGAGGGACCGTGCAGACCGACATCGATCCGCGCAGCCTGATCGGCCGCAAGGCGTTCGACCGCAACGGGGCCAAGATCGGGACTGTGGACGAGGTGTATCTCGACGATGCCACCGGCGTACCCGAATGGGCGGCCGTCCGCACCGGGCTCTTCAGCAGGGACGCCTTCGTCCCGCTGGAGCCGAGCGAGTTCGTCGACAACGGACTGCGGGTGCCGTACGAACGCGCGTTGATCAAGGACGCCCCCGATTTCGGAGTGGGGCGCCATCTCTCCCCCGAGCAGGAGCTACAGCTCTACCACCACTACGGGCTCGACCTCTCGACCCCGCCGGACACCTCCGCGCCCTCGTCCGGCGACCGCTCCTTCGGCCGTGTCGCCGGCCAGGAGGACTGATCCCCCTCGGGGGGAGTCACCAGCGGCAGCGGGTCGGACAGTTCCAGGTCGGGGTCGTCCACCCGGAAGGTGCGGACACGCCCCGGCGGTGAGGTCGGCTCCTCGAACCGGACCGTGACCCGCCCGATGCCGCTGCCCTGCACCCATCCCGGCCCCAGCTGGGCATGCCGGACATCGTGGCCCGCGGGCCAGCGTCGCTCGGCGAGAGCCGCCTCCGGCTCCGGCTCGGGCGCCTTCTCCTCCCGGTGCGGCACAGCGGCATCCGCCGCCTCGCCGTCGGCCGGTTCTCCCGCCTTCTGTTCCCCGGCGGCCGCGGCCTGCGCGAAGAGATCCTCCTGCGTGTAGTCCGCGAGGCCCGTCACGCCCACGCCGAGCAGCCGCACCCCGCCCGTGGTGTCGACGGACTCCAGCAGCCTCCCCGCCGCTTCGCGCACCACGGCAGGGTCGTCCGTCGGCCCACGCAGCGTCTCGGAGCGGGTGAGCGTGGAGAAGTCGAACCGCCGGACCTTCAGCACGATGGTGCGGCCCGAGTGCCCCGAGGCCCTCAGCCGGTTGACGCACCGGTCGGCGAGCCTCTCCACCTCTATCCGGATCCGGACGCGGTCGTGCAGATCGACGTCGAAGGTGTCCTCCACCGACACCGACTTGGTGTCCCGCTCGGCCACGACGGGCCGGTCGTCGTGCCCGAGCGCCATCCGGAACAGGGACGCCCCGTGCGCCTTGCCGAGCAGCCGCACCAGCTCGTCCTCGCCCGCCTCGGCCAGATCAGCGCAGATGGTCATACCGGCCCTGCGCAGATGCTCTCCCGTGGCCGGGCCCACGCCCGGCAGTGTGCGCACGGACATCGGTCCGAGCAGCTCACGCTCGGTGCCGGGCTCGATGAGCACCAGGCCGTCCGGCTTGGCCTGCTCCGAGGCGATCTTGGCAAGCATCTTGGACCCGGCCAGGCCGACCGAGCCGGTCAGTCCGGTGACGGCACGGATGGCCGCACGCAGCCGCTCACCGGTGGCCCTGGCGGACGCGGTGTCGTCCGCGGCGCCGCCCGCCTCCAGGTCCACAAAGGCCTCGTCCAGGCTCAGCGGCTCCACCAGCGGCGACAGCCGGCCCAGCAGCTCCATGACCTGCTCGCTGATCGTGCGGTAGAGCGAGAAGCGGGGCACGAGATACGCGGCGTTCGGCGCGAGCCGCCGGGCCTGGGCCATCGGCATCGCCGAATGGACACCGAAGCGTCTCGCCTCGTACGAGCAGGTGGCGACGACTCCGCGCGGACCGAGGCCGCCGACGATCACGGGCTTTCCGCGCAGACTCGGCTTCGCCGCCTGCTCGGCGGCGGCGAAGAAGGCATCCATGTCCAGATGCAGGATCGTCGGCGCGGATCTCACATCTCCGATGCTGCCCTACGTCACTGACAACGGGGCCGCTTCCGGGTGCTCAGACCGCCCGGTCGCGTCGGCGCCTTGCCAGCTCGTCGGCCGGGTTGTGCCCGACCAGGGTCTCGCCCGTGTCGATCCGCTCGCCGTGCAACTGCGACAGGGCCGCCTCGACGTCCCGCCAGACGACTCCGACGGCGATCCCGAAGATACCCTGGCCACCCTGGAGGAGATCGACGACCTCGTCCGGCGAGGAACACTCGTAGACCGTCGCGCCGTCGCTCATCAGCGTCATCCGCTCGAGGTCGGCGAAGCCGCGCGCCCGCAGATGCTGTACGGCGGTCCGGATGTTCTGCAGTGCCACGCCGGTGTCCAGGAAACGCTTCACGATCTTGAGGACGACCACGTCACGGAAGCTGTAGAGGCGCTGGGTTCCCGATCCGTGCGCCGGACGGACACTGGGCTCGACCAGGCCGGTACGGGCCCAGTAGTCGAGCTGCCGATAGGTGATGCCGGCTGCCGCACACGCGGTGGGCCCGCGATAGCCGACCGTCTCCGTGGATGGTTCGACCGCACTCCCGTGGAGCGGATACGGCCCGCTCTCCCCCGGACCTCGTCCGGGGGCCCCCACCGCACCGTCGCCGCTGCTGTCCACGCCGACCTCCGTCCTTGACCTGCCATGTCGACGGTAGGCAGTCACCAGGGGCGCGTCAACGATCGCCACACTCGGCACGCCGAGTGATAATCACCCTGAGAGTGGTTTCCCGTGCCCCGGTTCGGGGAATAGCTGCTCGGATGTGCCGCTGCCGCCCCGGTGGGCGGTCACTGGCTGTTGGTCCCGAAGTCCTCCGGCGAGATCTGGTCGAGGAACTCGCGGAACTTCTCCACCTCGTCCTCCTGCTCGTCGGGGATCGCGATTCCCGCGTCGTCCAGCACACCGTCGCTACCGAAGATCGGCGTACCGGTCCGCAGAGCGAGGGCTATGGCGTCGGACGGACGCGCGCTCACCTCCACTCCGCTGGCGAAGACCAGCTCCGCGTAGAAGACCCCTTCACGCAGATCAGTGATGCGGACCTCGGTGAGCTCCTGGCCCACCGCCTCCAGCACATCCTTGAAGAGGTCATGGGTCAGCGGCCTGGCAGGAGCCATGCCCTGCTGTGCGAAGGCAATGGCGGTCGCCTCCCCGGGACCGATCCAGATGGGGAGGTACCGATCGCCTCCCACTTCACGCAGGAGCACGATCGGTTGGTTGGAGGGCATTTCGACCCGGACACCCACAACGTCGAGCTCGTTCACACAGCAACCCTAGGACGTGCTCGGCAGGTTTGGGTAGTCGGGCACGTTCATGATCAGTGGAGCCGCACCCCGAGAGCCGTCTGCACCAGCGCCGCATGCAGCCGCACGGACAGGGACGCGAGCTCTTTCACGGTGGCCTCGGCATGGGCTCTGGTCTGCGGATTGCGGTGCCGCCGCAAGGGTGCCACCACCTGTTCCACCAGCCCCGCCTCGCGCTCGGCGGCGGCCTTCATGGCCCGCAGATGACGCGGTTCCAGACCGAATCTGCCCAGATCGGCCACCAGTCTGGCCACCGTCACCGACTCGGCGTCGTAGCCGCCGTCCTCGTGCCGGCCGAGCAGGCCGTACGACTCCCAGTCGGCCAGCTCCTCCTCGCTCACCCCGGCGGCGGCCAGCAGCTCCGCACGGCCCACCCGGGCGGCGGTACGGCGCTCGGCGTCGGCCTCCCGGCCGCCGCCCTCCATCAGCTCGCGTGGAGTGCTCTGCGCGGGCAGCTGGACCTGCTCACCACGGGCCACGGCGTCGAGATGCTCACGGATGACCTTCAGCGGCAGATAGTGATCCCGCTGCATCCGCAGCACCTGCGCCAGACGCTCGACGTCCTCCGGACTGAACTTGCGGTACCCGGAGGGGGTGCGCCGCGGCTCGACGAGCCCTTCCGCCTCGAGGAACCGGATCTTGGAGATCGTGACTTCGGGGAACTCGTCGCGCAGCCCGCTGAGCACCGTACCGATGCTCATCAGCCGCTCGGCCGCAGCGGCGGTGCCGTGACCGGCACCGCCCTTCGGTGTTCGCATGTGCCTTCCTGGGGTCACCCCGGACTGTGCCCGGGGGACGGTTACAGGCCCCTCTGGCTCGCGTAGAAGACCAGTCGGTACTTGCCGATCTGGACCTCGTCACCGTTCGCCAGGAGGACCGAGTCGATCCGCTCCCGGTTGACGTAGGTGCCGTTCAGACTGCCGACGTCCCCCACCGTGAAGCTGCCGTCGGGCCCCCGCCGGAACTCCACATGGCGCCGCGACACGGTCACGTCGTCGAGGAAGATGTCGCTCTGCGGGTGACGGCCGGCAGTGGTCAGCTCACCGTCCAGCAGAAAGCGGCTTCCGGAGTTCGGTCCGCGGCGCACCACGAGCAGCGCGGAGCCGAGCGGCAGCGCGTCGACCGCCGCCTGGGCCTCCGGGGACAGCGACGGGACCTGTGTCTGGCCCGTCACCTCGGAGTCGTACGCTTCGAGGCCGGAGATGGAGATCGTCGACGTCGTCTCGGACGGCCGCTCGGCGGGCGCACCGCCGCGCAGCGGCGCGCCGCAGTTGGAGCAGAACCGACTGGATTCGGCATTGCGGTGACCGCACCTGGTACAAACCGGCAAGGCCGACATGGACGGATCCTCCTGCCGCGGCTGCCCCGCGTGGGGATTGGTCGCATACGGGTCGGAGGCAAACCCTCCACCCGTACTTGAGGTTGGTTCCCCGAAACCTATGCGGCCGGGACCGGCAGGGTCAACAGACGACGCGCCCGGACCGCCCGAAATGTCACCGCCCTGGCCGGAGACCTCGTCCCGGAAGAGCGGCCGCTCGCCGCCCTGCTCCTCACCCTGGCCATGACGCGGCGCGCGATGCCTGGCGTTGCCGCCGTCCTCGCGCGAGCTCTTGCCGAACAACTTCCCAAACAACTTCACGGGCGATTCCCCTTGACCGAAATAGACCCGCCCGTGGGGCAGGACGAACCCTCGATGATCAGACCTGCCGACCCGGACATTCTCACAACGTCCGTACCCACCAGACAGTTTCCACCAGACCGCACGCCTTCGATGTGCCGACCCCCCGCAACCTCTTGCCCCGGTCCGCCGGACCCCATGCGCCCCCGCCTCACTGGTCCGACGACCGAGCGTAGTCAGGCCGCTTCGCGGGTCGCAAGGCATCCACGACGATCTTCTGCGAGCGCACCACCGTGGCGGTGGCCTGCTCCTTCTCCAAGGTCTGCACCACACCGCCGGGAATGTTCAGGGCCGGCTCGAGATCCTGCGGCTTCCCGATGACCTTGAAGACGTACGGAGCGGCAATGCGTTTCCCGTCGACCTCGATGTCACCGCCCGTGCCCGTGAAGTGCGTATCCGCGACGACCCTGATGTCGTTGACCTGGATCGCCTCCGCACCGGCCGCGCGCAGCTCCTGGATCGCGTCGAGCAGCATGTCCGATTCCACGGTGCCGGACTTGTCCTGGATCGTCAGCGTGATGCCCGGACCCTCCGCCGCGACCGTGCCGGCGAGGATGCCCAGCTGCTGTTCCTTCTGCTGGGTCTGCTTGCGCGCCTCTTCGGCCTGGTCCGAACTGTTCTCCAGCTCGGCGCGCTGATCCTCCAGGCGCTGCTTCTCGTCCTCCAGCCGCTGGGTGCGGTTGTCGAGCTCGTCGAGAATGCGGACGAGGTCCTCCTGACGGGCTCCGCGCAGCGCACTGTTGTCACTGGTGGAGCGCACCTGGATGGCAAGGCCCAGCCCCAGGACGAACAGCAGGACGGCGACTGTGAGTTGAGCACGTGTGATACGCGGCGGCCAGAGCCCGGCCAACAGCCGCTGCCTACCGGTCTCTTCACCGGCCCCGTCGCCGCCCGCCGGGCTCGACGCGGCCGCGGGTACGGCGTTCGGCTCCTCTGCCGACCACGTCCGTTCGTCGCGGCCCTGCCCCTGGGGGCTTGTCTCCGGCGGCAGTTCGGCCCGCGGCGCCCCGGCCTGCGGCCGCTCGCTGCGCGGACCCTCTTCTGTCACACCCTCATTGATGCCGCCCTCGCCCTTCGGGTTCCCGTCCTGCGGAATCCCGTCCTGCGCGTTCCGGCCCGGTGCGTTCCCGTCCTGCGGATTCTCTGCGCTGGTCATCGGCCTCACGCCCGGAACACATGCCGGCGGATCGCGGCAGCGTTGGAGAAGATCCGGATACCGAGCACGACGACCACACCCGTGGAAAGCTGCGCGCCGACGCCCAGCTTGTCACCGAGGAAGACGATCAGCGCGGCGACCACGACGTTCGAGAGGAAGGAGACGACGAAGACCTTGTCGACGAAGATGCCGTCCAGCATGGCCCGCAGACCACCGAACACGGCGTCCAGAGCGGCGACGACGGCGATCGGCAGATAGGGCTCGACCACCGCCGGCACTTCGGGCCGGACCAACAGTCCGACCACGACTCCCACGACGAGGCCCAGTACGGCGATCACGATGTGCCCTTCCCTGTGTCAGCCGTGTCCTGCCCGCTGCCCGTCCCGGCGTCGGCGGTGTTCGGCTCTGCTGTTCGTACGATCAAGCTCGGAGCAGCCGGAAGACGCACCGTGCTCTCGGTGGAGATGCTGGAACGGATCCCGAAGTTCTCCTGGAGCGCGTGCAGGTACTGTCCGTCCGCACTGTCCTGGAACGCCGTGCTCAGCTTCTTCCCGTCCCCCACCGCGAGCACCGTGTACGGCGGCACCAGCGGCCTGTTGTCGACCAGTATGGCGTCGCCCGCCGCCCGGATCGCGGACAGGGCCGTCAGCCGCTGCCCGTTGATCGCCACCGCTTCGGCGCCGGATTCCCAGAGCCCGTTCACGACCCGCTGCATGTCACGGTCCCGCACCCGGCCGGTGTCGTTGAAACCACTGTCCTCCCGCGGCCCGTCACCACCCTGCTCGGTGCCCTTGGCATCGTCGACGACGAGCTTGACGCCCGGACCCTCGACCTCGGTTGCTCCCGCGAGCAGGGCGACCAGTTCACCCTGGTTGCCGCCCTGGGTCTTCAGGGCCTTGCGCTGACGGTCTCCGACGTCGTCACGGAGCTTGTCGACGCTGCGCTCCAGTGCGTCGGCGTCCGAGGTCTCCGCGTCGATGCGGTTGATGAGCTCCTCGCGCTCCTTGGCCACCACCGGTGCCGCTATCCGCGCATTCGCGGCTCCCACGGTCACGACCAGGGCGGCGAGCACGAGCCCGGCGGCCAGTCCCAGCTTGGCACGCAGCGTCCGCGGCAGACCGCCGCCCTCGGCGGCTCGGCGGGCCGACGCCTCCGCGTACCCGTCGTCCAGACTGTGCTCCATCACGTTCGTCAGCAGCGACATGGACGCATCGGGACGTGCAGGTGGAGAGCCGGTGCTCCGAACGGGGGGCTGCTGCGACATGCCGCACATCGTCGCACGTCGCAGCCGCTACCGCCGAATGGCCCCACCGGTGTGCCGGGAGCTGTCGCGGGACAGCCTCCGACCGAGCGCAGGGCCCACAGATTGGCGCAGTAGTTGATGCGGTGCGGCGGGAGATGGTGCCCGCGTCCGTGCCGGGGAAGGAAGGC